>DHOP01000093.1:0-32861 GCA_002407775.1 Prevotella sp. UBA5387 | reverse complement strand
GTAGCAGGGTACTGGCACACTGATGTATCAAGGGGCGTGGAATCTCTTTGATCAAATACTTGTGACTCCTAATCTTATAAATAAAAAGGGAAGCAAAGATTATCGCGACTTGAAGTATCTCAAGTGCGAAATTCAACGAATGCCCTATCTCTTCCAAACAGAAGGTCAATACAAGGGATCTACCAAGCGTACTACCGCAGGGGGAGTTTGGCTTGACGGTTTTTCCGATCACTTGCCTGTGTGTGTCTATTTGGTAAAAGAGCAACGATGAGTGACATCGAAAACCACCCTTTCGAACCGTTTCTGCCTTCCAATGCTAAGCTTTTGATGCTTGGTACTTTTCCTCCCGCACCAAAACGATGGTGTATGGCGTGGTATTATCCAAACTTTTCCAATGATATGTGGCGCATCTTTGGCCTCTATTTTTTTGGAGATAGACTATACTTTGTTGACGAGGAAAACAAGACGTATCGATTAGAGGTGATTCAAAAGTTCTGTAGCGAGCGTGGCATAGCTATCTTCGATACTTGCTTACGAATCAGAAGGACACAAGGAACGGCGTCCGACAAAGACCTCGAAGTGATCGAGCCAGCCAACCTTGACGATTTGCTCCGCTCCCTGCCCCAATGCAAAGCAGTGCTTGCTGCTGGTCAATTGGCCACAGAGATCTTTACAAATCACTACGGTATTGAAGCGAAGAAAATAAAGATGGGAGAACATGAAAATTTCCCTTTTGAGGGTCGCCAACTTGCCCTCTACCGTCTTCCGAGTTCTTCACGAGCTTATCCAATGAAGTTAGAGGATAAAGCTAACTATTATGGTAGAATGTTTAGGGAAATCGGTTTACTGCCGTAGGATGGATAAAGAATAGATTTTAAACATTATAAATAAATTATTTGCAAGTCAATGGACGCAAGATCAGACAACATTACGATTATTGGCATTGCCGGTGGCACAGGTTCCGGCAAGACAACTGTAGTGAAGAAGATAGTTGGCGCATTGCCACCGAACCACGTGGCCGTTGTGCCATTGGATTCGTATTATAACGACACCACAGACCTTACAGACGAAGAGCGAAGAGCTATTAACTTCGACCACCCCGACGCTTTTGACTGGAAACTACTCATCAAACAAATAAATGAACTTCGTCAAGGATTCCCCATAGAGCAACCAACCTACAGTTACCTTCTTAGCAATCGCTTGCCAGAAACCGTTCATGTAGAGCCCAAACCTGTCATCATCATCGAAGGCATCATGACACTTATCAACAAGAAGCTTAGAGAAATGATGGACCTTAAGATATTTGTTGATGCTGACCCTGACGAAAGGCTCATTCGCAACATTCAACGCGATACAATCGATCGAGGACGCACGGTATCCATGGTGGTTGAGCGTTATCTCAAGGTCCTCAAACCTATGCACGAACAGTTTATCGAACCCACAAAACGGTTTGCCGATCTCATCATTCCGCAAGGTGGTGAGAATGTGAAGGGTATCTCCATACTATGCAAATACATAGAGGGACTAGTACCCAGAGGATGACAACACAATAGATTTCATTCAATCTTCCCAAATAGTTTCACCAACCGCACTCAAGTAATGTGAAAGCGGTTGATGTTTTTATATTTTCTAACTCTGCATTATTCGATTGATTGAAAGTTCGTTATGTTTTGGCGAATACAGAAATACTCATCCACGTCTAACCAAAGACACAAGAGATCATTCAGAAGCATCCTTAGAAAAGATAACGAAAAATGGAAACTTCTTAAGCGTTACAAGAAACTCCCTTGCGTCGTTATTCATTCTCCTCTTCGTTCTTCCCGAAGTCTGGATCGACTCTGATAAAAGCCGCCAGGACAAACATGATGATACAGGTTACAAGGGTGAAAATAAAGAAATGACGATACCCTAATGCCTCTTGAAATGTACCAGCCACGATTCCAGGAAGCATCATTGAAAGGAACATCATTGCAGAAGCAATGGCATAATGACTGGTTTTGTAGGTGCCTCGACAGTAATAAATCATGTAAAGCATATAGGCCGTGAGCCCAAAGCCATAGCCGAACTGCTCTATAAACACGCACAATCCAATGATGCCAAGACTCTCTGGAAGGGTATAACTTAGCACGACATAAACTAATTCAGGAAGGGTAAAAGCTACCACCATTGGCCATAACCATCGTTTCAATCCATCACGACTGGCTACCCAACCACCAAGAATACCGCCAATGGCAATGCCGATGATGCCTACTGTACCCTGCACAAGACCATATTCTTGGGGTGAAAGAGCAAGACCTCCATTGTGACCTGCGTCAATAAGAAATAGCTCTGAGACCTTTGAAAGTAGTCCTTCCGGCATTCGGAAGAATAAAATGAACAGCACGGCAAACGCTACTTGATCTTTGGCGAAAAATGACCGGAATGTTTCGCGAAAGCCCTTCCAAATCGTACGAGCATCTACATACTCATGTTTCTCATCCTCCTTAGGATAAGGGAGCGCATAGCTATGCCACAACCATAGTGCGATAAATAGCCCAGTCACTCCATAAAACATCAGACTCCAAGAATAGGAAATACTATTGCGATAGATGACCTGTAAATTACCGGCTATCATAACTAATATGCCTTGACCAAAAATGGTAGCGAATCGGTCGAAAAGTGTTCGTATTCCCATGAACCCTGCCTGCAAATGAGGAGTAAGTCCAAGCATATAAAAACCGTCGGCAGCGACACAATGGCTAGCCCCTGCAAAGGCCATTACCCAGAAAAAAAACAATGTTCCTTGCAGCCAAAATGATGTAGGTATGGTAAAGGCAATGCCCCCAAAGGCAGCACCAATAAGCACTTCCATAGCAAGAATCCACGAGCGCTTGGTCTTTACCAAGTCAATAAATGGACTCCAAACAGGTTTGAGCACCCATGGCATGTAGAGCCATGAAGTGTAAAAGGTGATGGCGGCGTTGCTAAGTCCAAGCTGCTTGTAGAGGATCACGGATATTGCCATCACAGCCACAGAGGGAAGGCTATCACTGAACGTCAGAGACGGCACCCAATACCACGGTGAACGGTTTGCGTCACCGGTACCATGAGAAGCCTGATTATTTTTGGATGGTATATGATTCATCTATTTTATCTTGTTAAAAGCACATTATGGGGGGAGCTTCTATACCCAAAGACTAACGATTTCTGCACCCTTATAATAGTGCTTGAGTATCTCATCAAAGGCATAACCTTGCTCACCCATCACTGCTGCACCAATCTGGCAAAGACCGACACCATGTCCCCACCCTGCTCCAATAAGTTCGAAGCCTAGTGGTAATCCATCTTCGTCAAAGTCTTTTTTATCTACCACAAAGGCAGAGCTATAAAGATGAGTTTCACTTAACGCACGACGTATCTCCAATTCCTTACCCAATGTCAAGCTCGTCTTGGTCCCTACGATGTGCAATAGTTCAATGCGACCGCTACGACCACGCTTTATTGGCACTAAGTCTACGATTCGACCAAGATCCTTTTGAAGTTTACGACTTACCAGATTGGATAATTCATCCGCCTTATATTTTACCTGCCAACGATAGAAATCTGTAGTCTCCTGATCGTAATCATTGAGTACCTGAGAGAGAATGTTCTTTGCTGTTGTATTACAAAAACTATCTGGCACGCTTCGTATCCAACGCTCTGCCGTAGCGTTATCGGTTAGGTCGGGAATACTTTCTTCATTCGTCGTGTCAGCCAATGCAACAAGATAACTCTTGGGGGAATCGTCCCAGCAAAACTGAAATTCCTCGAGCACACCACCACAACACTTTGAAAAACGTGCGTCGCAAACCTCTCCGTCAGCTATGAGCACCTGTCCACGAGTCTCGGAGATGGCCTCTGCTACACGAGGATTGGTTTCGCGAGTAATGCCTTGATATCTTTGACAATGGTCATCTGCACATACATCGAAAAGTTTGTGATCATCACGGTCGTACCAACGAACAAGCATGTTCTCAGCGTCGACAAATGGCTGTGGTGTCAACTCTTTCTCTTCGTGTCGACTTTGCATGGCATGAAGCAACCAAGAGCGAGAGATAACAGCATGTGCCTTGAGAAGTTGAAGACTCGCATCGGCACTCATCTCGCTAGAAATGACACTTTTTAGATATTCCTCCACAGGTAGTTCATTGACCGCCCAAATCTTGTTTCCATCAATAATGAGCCGTAAGTCTCCAGCAAAAGTCTGTGTCTCTTGACGCTCCCAATGGAAGTTAATGCCTATTGTTACATCTTTGAGAGAGAAAGAAGCATGTAGTCCATCGCTTTTGAAGAGCAAAGAATCATAAAGACAACCCTTCCAGAGTATCTGTCCTTCGACATATTTGGCGGTCTGTTCTCCACTCGCAACAAGTCCATCAACAACATAAGAAGCATTAAGCAAGAAGCTGATACGCTCCCCACTTACAATACCTACAGTCACCAAAGGTTCCTGTTGATGGAAAAATTGGTGTTTATTTTTTATCTCTTGCTGCTCCTTCTGAATTCTCCCAGTTTTCATACGTCTATACGTTTTATGCTTACGTCATAGTAAAAGCAGTGAAAATCATGGCAAAGATAACGAAAAATAGGTACATTCAGCAGTCTTTCCTCAAAAAGTTTGTATCTTTGCAAGATGATGAAGAAAATTCTTCTTGGCCTTACGCAGGCCGAACTCAAGGCCGTAGCAGAGTCGTTAGGAATGCCCGCCTTCACAGGCACACAGATTGCCAAGTGGCTCTACAATAAGCATGTACGTTCTATCGAAGAGATGACAAACATCTCCAAAGATAATCGTGCACGTCTCTCGCAATCCTATGAAGTAGGCTGTGCCGAGCCAATCGACGCACAACGCTCCAAGGATGGCACCGTCAAATATCTCTTTCCTGTGCGCACGACAGCTGCAAAAGTTGGCGAGACGGACGAAAAGCATACCCCTAAGAAGTTTGTTGAAGCAGTCTATATCCCTGAGGAGGATCGCGCCACTCTTTGCGTTTCATGTGAAGTGGGATGCAAAATGAACTGTCTTTTTTGCCAGACAGGTAAGCAAGGCTTTGATGGCTACCTCACAGCTGCTGATATATTGAACCAGATATATAGTCTTCCAGAGCGCGAAACCCTTACTAATGTCGTTTTCATGGGACAGGGAGAGCCCATGGATAACTTGGACAACGTACTACGTACAACCGAGCTTCTCACTGCTCAATATGCTTATGGATGGAGTCCGAAGCGCATCACGGTAAGTTCTATCGGCATACCTGGTAAGCTCAAGCGCTTCCTCGAAGAGAGCGATTGCCACGTTGCCATCAGTCTACATTCCCCCCTACATGAGCAGCGTTTGGAATTGATACCTGGAGAAAAGGCTATGCCAATCACCGAGATCGTGGAATTGCTACGCAATTACGACTTTGCACATCAGCGTAGATTATCTTTTGAGTATATAGTTTTCGGTGGTGTTAATGATACCAAGGTCCATGCCCAAGAGATTGTCAAGCTTCTTGATGGACTATATTGTCGCGTCAACCTGATTCGTTTCCATCAGATTCCAAACGTGCACTTGAAGGGTACCGATGATCATAAGATGTTGGCTTTCCGCGACTATCTTACTGCGCATGGCGTATTTTCGACCATTCGTGCAAGTCGCGGAGAAGATATTTATGCCGCATGCGGACTACTCAGCACAGCACAGAAGATAGCTCAAGAGCGCAAACATTAAGCTATACTCTAGCGCACAAGAAAAAAACAATTAGTAGCTATTTGCTGCTACTCGATAAACATTAATTAAAACACAATGGATAAAGATAGAAAGATTCGTGTGGCTATTACCCACGGAGACACCAATGGCATTGGATACGAACTGATATTCAAGACCTTTGCCGACTCCGAGATGCTTGACATCTGTACACCCATTATATACGGTTCACCCAAAGTTGCTGCCTATCACCGCAATGCACTTGACATGGAGGCTAACTTCAGTATTGTAAATAGTGCCAATGAAGCAACAGACGGACGCGTCAATATGCTCCCAGTATTTGATGAAGAGATCAAGGTAGAGCTTGGAACGCCATCTTTAGAGGCTGGTCACGCCGCTGTTCAGTCTCTGGACAAGGCTATCACAGACTTCAAAGATGGTCTTATCGACGTACTTGTAACCTGTCCGGTGAACAATGACACACTTACTGTTAATGGTTTTACTCTACCCAGCCAAGCCAAATATATCGAGGATAGCATAGGAGAAGGTCGCAAAGGTCTAGATATCTTAATCAACGAACAGCTGCGTGTAGCACTGATGACCGATAACATCGCCCTTAAAGATGTTGCCGATGCCATCACCATGGAAGGCATCATTGAGAAAGTGGCCATTTTGTACGCCACTCTTCGTCGTGACATGCGCGTTTCGAATCCAAGAATTGCCATACTCGCACTTAATCCTAATGATCGAGAGGATCATCCAGGCAAAGAGGAAAGTGATGCCATTATCCCTGCCGTTACGAAACTAGCAGACGCTGGCGTGAATGCTTTCGGTCCCTATCAGGCCTCGAGTCTCTTCGGATCGGGCGACTATTTTGCCTTCGATGGTGTACTAGCCATGTATCATGACCAAGGTGTTGCACCGTTCAAGGCCCTTAATCCATGTAACAATATCCATTATTTCGGCGGGTTGCCTCTCATATGCACTTCAGTCGACACGGATCCCTGCTACGACATCGCTGGCAAGGGCGTGGCAGACGAGTCTAGTCTTCGTCATGCCATATTCATGGCAATAGATTGCTTCCGCAATCGAAACAACTTTGACGCACCACTGGCCCATCCCCTGCCCAAACTCTATCATGAGCGTAGGGATGATAGCGAAAAGGTGCGTTTTTCCATCCCGAAGAAACACGAGGGCAGTAATAAAGAGAACCAATAAAAAGATCCTCAATGTTACTCTGAAGGATAAGAATTTTGCTTCGGTGGAAAATATTTATCATTCAATGAAAATTTGTAAAACTATTCAGTGATAATTATTTTATCAAAGGCATGAAGAAGAAATATCAGAACGGCTTTTTTATCTTTGGGTTTGTGGTGCTTATCATTATGATTACCCAGCTCGACTTTGCGCAAGTATGGAGCGGATTAAAAAATGCTGGTTATTGGTTTTTCGCCGTTTTGGTGTTGTGGATTTTCATTTATATGTTCAACACCGCGTCGTGGTATATTATCATCAATGGTGTATGTAGTCAATGCGAAGATAAAAAACCTGCCAAACGTGCCGTTCCGATTACTTGGCTCTACAAGCTCACCGTCTCTGGATTTGCCCTGAACTATGCAACTCCAGGTGGAATGATGGGTGGTGTGCCATATCGTATTATGGAGCTTGCTCCTAGAATAGGCACCGAGCGAGCTTCCTCGTCGGTTATTCTTTTCGAAATGACTCACATCTTCTGCCACTTCTTGTTCTGGCTGGCATCTGCAATAGTATTTGCCTTCATACACCCTCTCAATTTCTTTCTAACCATTGTAATTGGATTAACCATAGCATTTACCGGGTTAGGCATCTGGTTTTTTATTGCCGGATATCGCAAAGGGTTAGCAAATCGCGTCATGAATTTGATGCGGCATATACCATTTGTTAAACGTTGGGCTACACCTTTTGTCGAAAGGCACCGAGAGCAGCTTGACACGATCGATACGCAAATAGCCGCCTTACATCGCCAAAATCCCAAAATTTTCATTGGGGCAATACTTTTGGAGTTTTCCTGTCGCATCTTCTCTGCCTTGGAAATATATTTCATCCTTTTGGTGCTCATGCCTGAAGTCAACTTCGTTAGTTGTGTGTTGATTCTTGCATTCACTTCTCTATTTGCCAATTTGCTTTTCTTCATCCCCCTCCAGCTTGGTGGTCGTGAAGGAGGTTTCCTCATGTCTACAACCACTTTGGGATTCTCTGCTAGTGCAGGTATCTTCATCGCACTTATTGTACGTATTCGTGAGCTGGTCTGGACAAGCATAGGACTATTTCTAATCAAGATCAATAAGAAAGCCGAGCAGGCTTAATCCAACCCATTTTAACATAGACTTTTTTCTGCCAATATTGCAGTTGTCTAGAATTTATTGTGTAAATTTGTCAGCAAATGAATACATCAGAACTGCAAAAAATAAAGCAACGCTATAACATCGTAGGCAACTACGATGGACTGAACCGCGCCCTAGATGTGGCTCTGCAAGTGGCTCAGACCGACTTGAGCGTGCTTATCGTTGGTGAGAGTGGTGTTGGTAAAGAAATTATCCCCCGCATCATCCATGACAATTCTCCTCGCAGACGTGAGAAATACTTTGCTATTAACTGTGGGTCTATCCCAGAAGGAACGATAGATAGTGAGTTGTTCGGTCATGAGAAAGGCTCGTTCACTGGTGCCATTGGAGAGAGCGAGGGTTACTTTGGTATTGCTAATAAAGGTACTATCTTCCTAGACGAAGTTGGCGAACTCCCCATAGCAACACAAGCACGTCTCCTCCGCGTCTTAGAGACAGGCGAATACATTCGTGTCGGTGGTCAGGAAATTCGCAAGACTGATGTTCGCATCGTAGCAGCTACTAACGTGAACATGCGAAAAGCCATTAGCGAAGGACGCTTTCGAGAGGATTTGTATTATCGCTTAAACACCATTCCTATTCAGATGCCACCGTTGCGCGACCGTGACAACGACATTATTTTACTCTTCCGTTTGTTTGCTATGCAGATGGCTGAGAAATATAGGATTCCCAAGGTTACCCTTACTGAAGATGCAAAGGCATTACTTCTTCATTACAAATGGCCAGGTAACGTACGTCAGTTAAAGAACATAACCGAGCAGATTTCCATCCTTAGCAAGGAACGTGAGATTAATGCGGAGCAGTTAAGAAAATATATTCCGGAAGATCAGGACAGCACACAACTCGCTACGATAAACCAACCAGGGCAGCATTCCTATGAGAGTGAGCGTGAGATTCTTTATAAGATACTTTATGAATTACGTGGTAATGTGTCTGATTTGCGACGTGACATGACCAGCCTTCGCAAGAAACTGGATGATGCTCACGAACTGAGTAATCAAATAGCATACCCCCAAAATCAATTCATCGACAATCCTGCACCACAAGTGCCAGCTATCAATCACCAGCCAAGCCCTGTGGCAAGCATTGCTCAACCTTCTGCGATCGAAGCGGAAGCAGAAGAGATTAGAACAGAGCCAGAAAGCCTGAATCTTAACGACCTAGGGAGACAAATGGTAGAGAAAGCCTTGGAGCGCAACGGTGGAAATCGCAAGAAAGCGGCCAAAGAGTTAGGCATTTCTGACCGCACACTATACAGAAGAATCAAGCAATATGGCCTCGACAAGAAATAATAAGATTAGTCATATAGGATGGCTTAATTTAAAGGGAAAGTATGGAAGGCAATTTCTACCATTAATATTCCTTTTTATTCTGTCATCATTGATTCTCACGGCTTGCAAGGTAAGCTATAGCTTCAATGGAGCAAGTATTGACTATACCAAAACAAAAACGATACAGATAGCCGACTTCCCAATTCGAAGCAGCTATGTGTGGGGACCAATGGCACCAATGTTCAACAATCAACTAAAGGATGTTTATGTCAACCACACTCGACTACAGCAAGTGAAACGGGACGGAGATCTGGTTGTTGAGGGTGAAATTACTCAATACTCACAACGCAACAAGTCTGTGTCCAGCGAAGGACACTCCGCTCAAACCGAATTATCTATAACCGTTAACGTACGTTTCACCAATAACACTGACCATAGTCAAGACTTTGAACGGTCATTTACCGCAACTCAAACTTATGAGACTACACAAAGTTTGGCTAGCGTCCAAGAAGAACTGGTTACTCAAATGTGTAAAGATTTGACAGACCAGATATTCAATGCGACCGTAGCCAACTGGTAAAGAGCACCAATCTTAGACTCACTAGAAACTCATACCAAATATGGACATTGCAGAACTCATCAAGCATCCTGACCAACTAGACCGCGAAACACTCTACGACCTTCGTAGTCTACTCGCGTTGTACCCCTATTATCAGACTGCCCGACTGTTACTGCTACAAAATCTTTATTTGCTTCACGACCCAACGTTCAACGAGGAGCTGAAGCGTGCGGCCATTTACATCACGGATCGCAAGGTTGTATTTAATCTTGTGGAGGCTGCTCATTATAGATTCAAGTTGGCTGAATCGGCGGTAAAGTCCGTTTCGTCAAAATCCTCCAACGATAATCAAGACCGCACCATATCACTCATCGAAAACTTTCTTGACACTGTTCCTGATGATGATGAGCCTAAGGAAAAATCAAAAAGACGACCAACTCCAGCAGATGCCGCCATTGATTACGTTTCCTATTTGCTTGAAACAGAGTGTGAGGAAAGTTCCATTGAAACAATAGAACGCCCACAGATGAAAGGTCAAAGTTTGATTGATAATTTTATCAATACTGAAGGCAAGAAAATACAATTAAAAGAAGAACCGGAATACACTCCAACACTTGACAATCCTGAGAATGAGGAAGGGTATAATGGCAACGAAGGCTACTTCACAGAAACATTGGCTCGAATTTATATCAAACAATGTCGATATGACAAAGCTTTAGAAATAATTCAACGCATAAATTTGAATAATCCGAAAAAAAGTGGTTACTTTGCAGACCAAATCCGTTTCTTAGAAAAATTGATATTAAACAATAAAAGATAATAAGTAAAGAATTATGTACACATTTTTTGTAGTTCTCATCGTTGTCGTGTCGCTCCTGATGATATTCATAGTACTCATTCAGGAATCTAAAGGAGGTGGCCTAGCTAGCAACTTTTCTTCTTCCAATGCCATCATGGGCGTGCGCAAAACCACCGATTTCGTGGAGAAAGCCACATGGGGACTCGCTGCTGCCATGGTAATCATTAGTATCGTTTGCTCCTATACGGCACCACAAGCCTCCACAGAGCAGAGTGTACTTGAAAAGGCTGCTACCGAGACTCGCACCACCAACCCTACTAACACACAGGGCTTCCAAGCTGCTCCTGCACAAGGTGCTGCTCAACAAGGTGCTCAAGCTCCAGCCGCTCCGGCAAAAACCCCAATGGCACCGACAACACCTGCAAAATAAAAAGAAATATTCAGGGGAATTATTTGGCAAAATCAAATAATTCCCTTACCTTTGCACTCGCTTGAAAACAAGCGCCCTAATACGGTGGATGTAGTTCAGTTGGTTAGAGCGTCAGATTGTGGTTCTGAATGTCGTGGGTTCGAGTCCCACCCTCCACCCAAAGCGGAGACCTTACAAAAAGGTTTCCGCTTTTTTATTATAACTGGAATCTGAATTGTTTTCTGTAATTGATGAACACGTTTTGAATAGTTTTTCTTCATTTCACAAAAGATAACGTGGTTTTCTCGAAAAATCATTATACTTTTGAAGTCCGAAATGGATAACCGGCATAGGTTTATACTAAAATGGAGAAAAGGCATGTTCAAAGCAATGTATGTTGCAAGGTGAGATTTGCGGTTAAGTATTGATATTAATGGCTAAGTTTGATCTTAATTCACATGAATGGTGCAACATCATCTTTGAAGGAAGGAATAAGGACTATGGTGCATACGATCTTCGTGTCAGTTCCACGAAGCGCTACCTAATTGCCTTGTCGACGATGGCCACGGTCATTGTGCTCCCCCTATTCTTCTCATTTATCAATTATCTTGTAACTCCAAAGACACACATTAAGATGACGGAGGTCATGGAGATGTCTAAATTAGTACCCCTGCATAGCAAAGCAGAGCTTCATGTTACCGGTTCGATTGAGCAAGCACGCTTAAACAATGTCTCGAAGAAGTCTGTGCACTACACGGTACCTATTATCAAAAAGGATTCTGAGGCATTGACAGGAGACGAACTTAAGAGTCAGGAGGAATTATCTGGAGCTAAGACTATCACTGGAGTTGTGGCAAAAGAAGATTCGTTGGCCGTGTCCCAAGCAGTTGCATCTACTACGGGTCTTTCGGGCGATGCCGGTACGCTTAAGATTGTCAAAAAACTTCCAGAGTTTCCTGGTGGTCCTTCTGCTTTTATGAAATGGTTAACGGCAAATTTACAATATCCTGCTCAGGATTTGAAAGACAAAGTAGAAGGTAAAGTTGTGGTCCAGTTCATTGTACAAAAAAGTGGTGCCATTACCAATGTTAAGATTCTTCAATCCCTTGATAGCTATTGTGACAACGAGGTCTTAAGGGTCATAAGTACGATGCCTAAATGGAAGCCTGGAGAGGAGAAAGGAAGACCAGTCTTGACAATGGTTGTGATCCCTGTGATGTTCAAGCCATAAGAGAATAATCTTGCGAGGTTTCCAAGCAATATTAGTAGTCTTTCATCTAGAATAGTTCTCCAAATACTCATCAATCTCGATATAGATAAATATCTTGTATTGAGGTAGATCAGCCCGGATGCTACGTTCAATGCTATTAATGATATCTGACGAATGACTTGCAAAACTTTCTTTTAGTTCTATCTTGCCGGTCAGAAGAATGTCCGTAGGACTCAAATGAATGGTCTTCAGATTAATAAGCCTTGAGATTTCCTCACGGTCGAATGACTTGCGGATAACGGAAAGGTCACTCTCCGTGGCGCTTTCGCCAATAATAAGACTATAGAATTCCCGAGCAAGAAAAAGAGCGGCTAAACACAGTAGAATTCCAATGAGCACACCAGACAAGGCATCATAGAATGGATTTCCCGTGAGATGACTTAGAAGGGTACCTCCCATTGCCAGGAGCAAACCAATAACGGCACACGTATCCTCTGCGAAAATGATCAATATCTCACTATGACGGCTCTCGTGGAGGAATTTCCAAATTGGCAAATGTTTCTTATTAAGTACTCTGATTTCTTTGATAGCAACACGAAGGCTGGACGATTCGATAAAGATGTCAATGAGCAATATTCCCATCACCAGCCATGCATTTTCTAGTGTATGTTCGGGATGAAACATTTTTTGTGAGGCCTCCATAATACCCAAAGCACCACCGGCAAAGAACAACATCATTGCCACTATGGTACTATAGAAATATTTGGCTCGACCCTGGCCAAATGGGTGATTTGCCGTAGCTTGCTTTTTCGCCTGTTTATCGCCAACAAGTAAAAGAACCTGGTTTGCGCAATCCACAACGCTATGTATAGATTCATTGAGCATCGCCGCGGACCCTGACAGAGCAAATCCCACAAACTTCGACAAGGCTACCAATAAATTAGCGCCCAACGCGGCAAAGACACTGGCCATTCCCCCTTTTTTCCTTTCCATCGTATGACAATATTGAATGAGTTTCGCCTACAAAGTTACGACAAGGAAGCGGATTAGTGACCCAATTTGGAAAAGATTCTCAATAGCTAAGGAGAAATCAAACTACCAAATGGTATCCAGGGTTAAAGACAATCATGGCAAAGACTATCCTCAAATAACTTATTACTACCTCAAAATCCATCATAGAATTCGACTACAATACAGAAAACTTCGGTAACTTTGTCGATGATGATTTTCGTCACGATATATCACATTGTTGTTTTAGCCATAAAGCAACAACAAACGATATCATTAAGCTCCATCAACATTACGTTTGTCCAACCTAGGTCAATGGTTTATGAAGAATAAGAGGCATATCTCCCAACAAGATATAGCACGCCGTCTGGGTGTAGCTGTCTCAACGGTATCCAGAGCACTTAGAGGGCTTCCTGGGGTTAGTGATGATTTGCGTGAGAAGGTTCATCAAATTGCTTCCGAGAATAATTATCGCCCAAACCCTTTCGCACTGAGTTTGCGCTTTGACGCCCCTCACATCATTGGGGTCATAGTCCCTGACATCGCCACATATTTCTTCTCGTCGATCCTCAAAAGCATTGAAGAATGCGCTCAAAGTCATGGATATTTTAGTATCATCATGACTTCTAACGAGCGATATGAAGAGGAAGTGAGAGCCGTACAAAACCTGGTCAACATGCATGTGGACGGAATCATCGCTTGCCTTTCACAAGAGACTACCGACTATAGCCATTTCTTGGATTTGAAAGACATTAGCATGCCCATCGTTCTCTATGATCGTATTTGTAAGAAAGAACTATTTTCGACCGTGACCGCCGATGATTCACGTTCGGCTAAAATGGCCACCCATTATTTGCAAAAACATGGTTCGAAAAGAATTGCTTTCCTCGGAGGTCCAAATAGACTAAATATTGTAACCGACCGCAAGCATGGGTATATTGAGGCACTACACGAAAAGAAAATAACAATTGATCCCTCATTGGTGATCTGTCACGCTATGGAATATAACACAGGCTTGATAGACACCCTTGCCCTACTCGATTTGCCTGAACCTCCCGACTCCATTCTAGCCATGAATGATACCCTTGCTTTTGCGGCCATGGAAGCCATTAAAAGCCGAAACTTATCCATTCCTAGCGATATAGCCCTTATTGGATATACGGATGAAGCACATGCCAAATACGTTGAGCCCAAGCTAACGGCAGTACGTCACGACACCAAGAGCATGGGTAGAAAGGCTTGTGAGTTATTACTGGATCAGATCAATGGAAATACCGAACCACAACATGCCGTGGTGAGCACACGGCTTGAGGTAAGAGAAAGCACACGATCTTAACGCAATGGTTTGCGTTAAGAAAAGATAGGTTCATCCCTTATTGATGAACTCCTAATATTATCTTTGTTGGCATAATTACCTATTAATTTAAACAATCTTATTATGCAGTACAGAGAATTAGGCAAGACCGGAATGAAAGTCTCAACCATAGGCTTCGGTGCTTCGTCATTAGGCGGTGTGTTTCACGACTTTGATGAAAAGCGGGGTATCGACGCCGTTTTCACGGCCATCAATGAAGGAATTAACATCATCGATGTTTCACCATATTATGGTTATTACAAGGCAGAAACCGTATTGGGAAAAGCCCTCAAGGATATTCCCAGAGATAAATTCTTCCTCTCAACAAAGGTAGGACGCTATGGCGAAGACGGTCACAACACTTGGGACTATTCGGCTAAGCGCGCAAAGGAGAGCGTCTATGAGAGCATGGAGCGTCTCCATCTGGACTACATCGACATCATTAATGTACACGACATCGAGTTCGCCGACCTCAATCAGGTGGCCAATGAGACGATACCAGCATTGGTTGAGTTGAAAGAGAAAGGTGTGGTGAAGCACGTAGGTTGTACCGATCTACAACTTGAAAACCTAAAATGGATCATTGAACACGTACCCGAGGGAACGATAGAGAGTGTGATGAACTTTTGCCATTTTTGTTTGAACGATGATAAGTTGTTAGATTTCCTTGACTTCTTCGAAGAGCATCATGTCGGAGTATTGAACGCATCTCCTTTCTCAATGGGGCTTCTCACCCAACGCGGGACACCTGATTGGCACCCGGCACCACAACCCTTGAAGGACGCTTGTAAGCGAGCCGTAGAGTTTTGCTCTGAGTCCGACTACCCCATCGAAAAACTCGCCATGCAATATTCTACATCGGAGCCACGCATAGCCACCACCATCTTCAGTACCACACGTCCAGAGAATCTCAAGCAGAACATTGACTATGCCAATGCTCCTATTGATTGGGAAATGGTCAAGAAGGTGAAGGAAATTATTGGTGACCAACAGAGAGTGTCATGGTCAAACACATAAAAATCATCGATGCTCATGCTCATTTGTGGCTAAAGCAAGATACCGAGGTAAATGGGAAGCGTATTTCTCCATTGCCAAACGGGCGATCAATGTTTATGGGAGAAGAGGTCCAGATGCTTCCCCCATTCATGATCGATGGACAAAACTCGGCGGAAGTGTTTATCTCAAACATGGACTATGCCCGCGTGTCGGCCGCCGTAATCACTCAAGAGTTCATTGACGGATTGCAGAACGATTATCTCAAGGAAGTCAAAATGAATTATCCAGACCGCTTCTTTGTTTTCGGAATGGCCGACTATCGTAAGCCAAACTGGCTTGAGCAGGCTAATCGACTCATAGTCGAAGGCTTTCTCGGTATTAAGATACCTGCTGCTCGTCTTATTGGGGACGATTGGAGGGTGTATCTGAATAGTGCTCCGATGATGCAATTGATGCACACGTTGGAAGACAAAGGATTGATTCTTCATGTGGAGCTAGCCGATGGTGACACTCAAGTTGCCGAGTTGGAGGATGTCATCGCCGAATGCCCAAATCTACGGATAGTGATCGGACATTTTGGAATGGTCACTCGGAGTGGATGGATGGAACAAATTCGTTTGGCCAGACACCCCAATGTGTACATTGAATGTGGAGGTATCACGTGGCTCTTCAATGATGAGTTCTACCCTTTCCCGTCGGCAATGAAAGCTATTAGACAAGCCGCAGACGAGGTTGGAATAGACAAGTTGATGTGGGGCTCGGATTATCCACGAACCATCACCGCAATCACCTATAAGATGTCATACGACTTCATATTGAAAAGCGATATGCTTGATGAGGAAGAAAAAGAAAAATTCCTTTCTCTCAATGCACAACGACTTTTCGGCTTCAAGAATCTCATCGATCTACCATATATCAAAAACATGTCGGAATGAACAAATCAATTAGTAAACAATATATTGTACCCCTGATTCTCATATTTTGTCTTTTCTTCCTTTGGGCCATAAGTAGTAATCTGCTTCCTACTATGATCCGCCAATTGATGAAGACATGTGAGCTTAATCCTTTCCAGGCGTCCTTCACGGAGTCTGCCTATTGGCTAGCGTATTTCATATTCCCTATTCCAATAGCAATGTTCATGAAGCGCTTTAGCTACAAGGCTGGTATCATCTTTGGACTATGTACGGCTGCTTTTGGCGGACTCTTGTTCTTCCCAGCCGCCATTCTAAAGGAGTACTGGGCATATCTATGCATTTTCTTCATCATCGCTACGGGTATGTGTTTCCTGGAAACGGCCGCCAATCCATACATCACGGTGCTTGGGGACCCCAAGACGGCATCGAGAAGACTTAATCTTGCACAATCATTCAATGGACTTGGTGCATTCATCTCGGCCATGTTTCTTAGTAAATTGATCCTAAGCGGTAATCAATATACTCGAGAGACACTTCCGACCGACTATCCTGGTGGATGGGAGGCATTTGTGCAACTCGAAACCGATGCCATGAAAATGCCATACCTTATCCTCGCGGCCGTACTTCTTGTCGTTGCATTGATCTTCTCGTTCTACAAATTACCCAAGATTAAAGAGGGAAACAAAGAAGAAGGGCAAGTCGGACAAGATGAGAAGTTGATAAATTTCAATGTTCTGAAGCGATCACATTTACGCTGGGGAGTGATAGCCCAATTCTTCTATAACGGAGGACAAACAGCTATCAATAGCCTCTTCTTGGTATATTGTTGTATCTATGTCGGCATTGATGAAGGGAAAGCAACAACATTCTTCGGGTTGTATATGCTCGCATTCTTGCTCGGTAGATGGATCGGCACGCTATTGATGGGACGTTTCAAACCCCAGAACATGTTGACCGTATATGCCTCGGTCAATGTCTTGCTATGCCTTGTCGTCATCATCTTCGGGGGATATGTGGGGCTCTACGCAATGATAGGTATCTCTTTCTTCATGTCTATCATTTACCCCACCCAATTTTCTATGGCATTGACGGACTTGAAGGGAGACACCAAGAGTGGCTCCGCATTCCTTGTCATGGCTATTATTGGCAACGCCGTCTTACCTCAATTATCCGCATACATCATGAACGCAAATCCTACGATCTACCATGTAGCCTACATCGTACCATTGATTTGCTTCATCTTTTGTGCCTATTATGGATGGAAGAAATACAAAGTAATTGATTAACAAATCAAATATGAAAGCTATTCAAATACCTGAACAAGAAGTTCTAAAGGTTGTAGACATTGAGAAGCCTGTCTGCCATGATGGTGAAGTACTTCTAAAGATTAAATATGTAGGGTTTTGTGGAAGTGACTTGAACACCTATAGGGGTGGCAATGCCATGGCTAAGGCTTCGGTTATTCCTGGTCATGAAATAGGTGCCGAAATCGTGGAGCTTGGCGCTGGAGTACCCGATAGCCTCAAAGTAGGCATGACGGTAACTGTTAACCCATACACCAATTGTGGTTATTGCTCAAGTTGTCGCAATCGTCGTTACAATGCTTGTGAACATAACGAAACATTAGGCGTACAACGCGATGGTGCCATGTGTGAGTTCCTCGCCTTGCCTTGGCAAAAAGTAATTCCGGTGGAGGGTATCTCTGCTCGCAATTGTGCTATTATCGAGCCAATGAGCGTAGGTTTCCATGCGGTAAATCGTGCACAAGTCGTAGACACCGACACGGTCATGGTTATTGGTTGTGGTATGGTTGGAATCGGTGCTATCGTACGTTCGGTTGTCAGAGGTGCCACGGTCATCGCTTGCGATATTGACGATGAAAAGCTTGAGAACATCAAGCAATTAGGCGTGAAGTACGCTATCAACACGGCCAAGGAGAATCTTCATGAGCGCCTGGTTGAGATCACAAAGGGATTGATGCCCGATGTAGTGATCGAAGCCGTTGGTTCACCATTTACTCAAAATCAAGCCTTAAACGAGATAAGCTATACCGGGCGAATTGTATTTATCGGTTACTCGAAGAAGGAGACCGGCTTTGATACGGGACTATTCGTCAAGAAGGAGCTTGATGTTCGTGGTTCACGCAATGCACTTCCCGAGGATTTCGAAGGAGTAATCAAATACTTGGAACGTGGCACATGCCCTTACGACCTTCTCATCTCTAAGGTAGTGAAGCCGGAAGAAGCACCTGAGGCGATGGCCGCATGGAGTGCGGACCCTGGTAAGGTGTTCCGTATTCTGGTTGAATTCTAAATATTAGTGTCCGGCAAACTATGTATATGCTTCAGTAAGAGGCTGAGTTTTAGGATATTAGGACATATCCCAAAGCACAGGGACTTACTTGTCATAGTGTTATTCATAAAGAGTAGCGACAGCACCGATAGGTGCTGAATATTCGTAACCGCGGACAAAGTCCGTGGACTCATGACAGATGATTTATCAGTACCGATAGGCACTGAAGTTTGTTAAGGTATGTAGTCCGGGGACTTTGTCCTCGGTTATAAATATGTAGTGCCTTTTGGCACTAAGCTAAAGAAAGCACTCCTATCTTTACCGGACACTAAAAAATTCTAAACTCACTCAGAGAGGTACAAAGAAAGGATTAATACCACCTTCCGATACAAAAAGAAGCCTCGACATGCTAAATGCAGATCGAGGCTTTTGCTTTTGATTATTTCGAGGTCGAGTTATCTGATTCATGGATAAACTCTGTCCTTTTCAATACTCCATAATAGGATTTAGGAAGATGGATGCACCACCAAAATTTGAGCAATTAGCTCCATTTTGATAATGCATTCCATACGATTTTATCTTCTGACTTTGCTCTTCTTGGCAGCTGGAGCACCAAATACCATATGGCAACCATCAATCGTAAATGCGATGTTGAGATTGCTTGGATCAACGGTATTTACGCCCAGATAGTATTGTGTGTAAACAACATTGTTTGTGCCAGTCATCACGGCCTGAATATCAGCTGTACCATTATTACAATTGGTCACATAAAGCACTACATGTGCTCCGTCCATTGCTGCTAACCATGTGGCCCAATCACCCTGGGTACCATTGTGAGTACATGCCGCATAACCATTTCCCCAACCATAATTGTCGGCGCGGAATACACCATATTCTGCATTCTCTGTGGTTCTCAACACAACTACGAAGTTATTCCAGTTGTTCTTCAAACTACTATAGTTGGTAAAAGGAATAGCATATGTTTCACCTGCCGGAACCAACATGTTGTCAGTATGGATAGACCACCATCCACCGGTATTATCTACTGGACCCAATGTCGTTGGATTAGGAGTAACCGTTGTAGCTTGTGACTCCGATACGGCCACGTTAACGGTTGCCGTCTTGCCATTGTCAGTAGTGATAGTCACCGTGTGAGAACCTGCTACGGCAGGAACAGGAGAGAATGTAAGCTTAGAATTCTTCACTACGGCCGTACTACCATTACCATATGTAGCGGTTACTTCCAAACCGGTCGGATCAAATGCCAATGTACGGTCTGTCAAATCTTGTGTAGCAACGGAATTATAGAAATAATAATGGCTACGTGTAGGATTTTGGGTTACTTGGATAGCGGCAATCTTAGCAACTATATTAAAGGTAGCATTAGCTACAATCGGCGTAGTCGCATTCTCACCCTTGAAGGTCTTGTTGTAGATGACCACCAAGTTCTTTTGTCCCAGGTTGTCCATGTCTGGAATAGCTGAGAAATAGAGTTCCGAAGCGGGAATCGTCTTCGTCACACCCTCTTCGAAGGTCACAACGGCTGATACATTTGCCATAGCGTCTTGAAGAGTTGTACCGAGATCCACCTCATCGGGAACATTTTGTAGAACCATGGAGACAGGTGCCTTATCCTTAGCAGACGTCAATCCACCGATTGGGACAATGTTGGTTTGGAGGAAATCAATATACGAACCTTCGGGAACCATAAAGCAACGAATGTTGGTGTTCGTGGCATCGGCGTTCAGATTACGCAACTTATAAGGCTGGGTATAAGTCTTTGTCACCGTACCATTGGTGAACTTTATTAAGAATGAGTCAGTACGCGAGCGATCCACGGTAAGCGTTACCTTGCCACCTAACTTTTGCACATTCTCATCTTTGTTAGATACCGGAGATAGAAGCTGGTTGCTACTAGCAAACTTGAAATAGAGGTAACTACCCCATTGTGAGTTGTATGTGGCAGAGTCACCTGTTGCATCAAATCGGAAAGCTCCGTACTCTGTATATCCCGTTCCACCACGATCTACATCGTTTGTAATGATCAAAGCGAAGTTCTTGTAATAGGTATTATCGCTTGGATTGATGTTGAGGTTGAACACGGCGTTCCACTTCTGACCATCGGGCACAACATAATACTTAGAGAAGCTTGACCAAAAGCCTGAGGTAAAATCCGTCTTACCAATGGTGTAAACATCCTCTTGCATACCCACCAATACTTCCTCCGTATTTGTCTTTGATTTCTCGATGGAATCTATCTTTTGGGAAATCCAGTCAGGAGCGTTCACATTATAGAGGTCGCCTCCTTCGCAACCAGTCAGAGCCAGCATACCAAGGACGCCAGAACAGAAGAAGGTCGCTATTTTATTGAGATGTCTCATAATCTTTTTTTAAAATAAGTGTGTTATTTTTGGCCACTCATGGAATCCATAATGGATTTCATGAGATGGCCATTTAGATTTTTATTTGCTTAAATCGACCACAGGGTGAACCGTCCATCCATTTGTCTGGAAGTAAACGGAGTTGTCACTACTTTCATTGGCCGAATTTCCCTTAAGGTTAGGATTCTTGTTGGTCAAGGTCTGCACGATTGGCAAGAACTCATGTCCTGGTACATAGGTATCAAAGGAACTCTTCAACTGAGGATCCGTGGCAATGTTTGCATAGCTAACGGGCTCCTTGGCATTGTGAAGTGAGCGACGGAATGTTCCATGCTCCTTGAGTTGTTGCAAACGATTGGCATCATAGAAGAAACCCCAACGTATCAAGTCGAAACCTCTACCAAACTCGCAACCAAATTCCTTAGGACGCTCCACATTGGCAATCTGCTCAAACAACTTATCCTTAGAATTGAAGTTAGCCAATTGTAGGCCGGTTAAACCTGCACGCTCGCGAACCTGGTTGATCCAATCGATAGCTTGTTGTGTCGGTCCATTTACCTCATTCTCACACTCGGCGGCAAGAAGCAATACATCTGCATAGCGCATCATGCGAAGGTTAATACCATCATGAAGACCTGTGACAACCTTGTCATAGAGACCAGTGCGGAAGTTAGTGTACTTAGCAATTGGCAGGCCACCATTATTATTGTTGGTTACAACCGTATCAGTAGCGGTCATAGGAGCTGTATAGCATACATTGCCATACTCAAAGCCTTCCCAATCAGACTCATAGGTACCGATGGTCCAATAGAGACGTGGGTCAAGTTTGCCCTTTGCGGTACGCTCTTTCTTAAATAGCTGATAGAGCCATGGAGAAGCGGAGATGTCTGCCCATCCGCCTACGCTACCAGGAGCAAAGTTACTCTCGATGGCAGAACCCTGAGTGGCGTTAGGACTGGTGTTGACAGGTGTCCACTCGTCATCGGTTCCTTGTGAACCATAATCTAGGAATTGCACCTCAAAGAGGCTCTCCGCATTGTTCTCATACTCAGGTCCCTGACGGAAATTGTCACCATAGTTGGCCATAAGCTTATAGGTGCCATACTTCTTGTTGATGATATCCTTGAGTACGCTTAGAGCTTCACTATACTTATGACGTTGCATCAAAGTGCGAGCATAGTATCCAGCTGCTGAGCCGCTTGTGGCACGACCAGACGCCCACTGACCACCCTCGTCACGGGTTGGAAGAAGAGACATGGCATCGGTGAAGTCCTTCTCTACCTGGTCAAGCACCTCGTCATAACTACTATTCTTTCCATAGAGACCATCAAGTGTGGAATAGCTCTCGTAGTCGGTAATCAGAGGAGGATTCTGATAATATCCGGCAAGGTTGTAATAGGACAATCCGCGAAGGAACAATGCCTGTCCCTTGATACGACGCATTTGCTCGGAGAGCTGAGTATCGTCGGTACCACAACGCGAGGTGATAAAGTTGCACACGTTGATGGTATAGTACCACTCACGCCAAGGCCACCATGTGATATCGCTTGTCGTGGAAGCATTGAGGTCGTCGAATGGCATGTACCAAACCTGAGAGGAGTTCCAGGCTTCGTCACCACGGCACACGTCAATGGTATAACCTACACGAGCATAAGATCCTTCCATACGAATATGGTTATAGGCGGCTACCACACTCTCTTCCAAGTCGTCAGCAGTGTTGCCAAAGGTACCTGTTGTCTGCTGGTTGGGGTTCACCAATTCCAGCTTGTCATTGCACGATGTGAGCGTGCCAAGGCCCAATAACAGGGCAAAAGATAATCTATATATTTTCATATCGAAATGAGTCATGTTATTTTGTTCTCATAATTTATCTATACTCGAACGCTATTAGAATGTGAAGTGAACACCACACATGAAGCTACGAGCGCTTGGGAATGAGCAGAAGTTATAGCCCGGTGTAAAGGTACCACCTGCATAGTCCACGTTGTAACCATGATAACCGGTGAGGGTATAAAGGTTCTGGGCAGATACGTATGCACGTACGGCGCTTACTACGCCACCAAACCATTTGTCAGGAAGATTATATCCTAATTCAATGTTAGCAAGCTTCCAATAAGCGGCATTCTGGATTTTGCGAGAACTGAACAAGTCATTCCATGGGTATGGGGTATTTAGGTTGGCATAAGTACGGGGAACATCAGAAATGTATGTCAGGCCGTCTTCAGAGAATTGGTTGGCATTCATCAAAGCCACATCACGGTTAGCCCAACCATAAGAGGAGTTAAGGCTATTGTAGATATCATCGGTAACATGATAGTTCAATGCACCGTATGTTGCAATGTTCAGATCAAAGTTCTTATATTCAAGACGTGCGTTGATACCGAAGTTAATCTTGGCAAGACCGCTTCCCAAAATAACTCTATCGTTATCGTCAATCTTTCCGTCAGGTGTTCCCTCCGGGCCACTAACGTCTTTGTACAAGCAATCACCAAGAGTGGCTCCCTGCTGGGTAGCATGACCGTCCAAATCAGCTTGTGTGCGAGCAATACCTTCGTACACATAGCCATAGAATTGACCTATCTCTTGGCCAACGTAAGTAGCATATGCACCAGTAATGTAAGAGTCAGTACCGAAGCCTAAGGAGGTTACCTTATTCTTCAAAGTACTCATGTTGGCGCTGATCTCATACTTCAAAGCATGGTCGCGATTGCGATACAAAGCAGAGAACTCGAAACCGCTATTGTCCATGGAGGCGGCATTCATCGTCACGGTAGTGTTGGATACACCAGCCTGTTCTGGAACAGGTACGGCATAAAGCAGGTCCTCTGAACGGTTCTTATACCACTCAGCGGTGAATTCCAAACGGTTGTTGAACATCGCCAAGTCGATACCGATGTTGGTCGTCTTCTTCTTCTCCCATGCAATATTATTATTGACGAAGGTAGAAACGGCGGAACCGGCTACAGGAGTGTTACCAAAGCTATATTTCATGTTGCCACGAGTCATTGTTGCCTGATACATATACTCACCGATGTTCTCATTACCAAGAACACCGTAGCTGCCACGTACCTTGAACATATTCACGACATCACGGCTGATTGGGAAGAAACTTTCCTTGTCGAAACGCCAACCGACAGATACCGATGGGAAGGTGCCCCAACGGATGGCCTTGGTAAGTCTCGAGCTACCATCACGACGAATGATGGCTGACAAGAGGTATTTCTCATCGTAGTTGTAGTTCAAACGAGCGATATAAGATGCGATGGCGTGCTTGTAGTCGAATGACTCGGCGTGTGTAGTAGCCGCATTCTGAATCTCACGGAAGTAAGGCTCTGGGAAGTTGATACCCCAACCGGTCAACAGATGGGTGTTCTCCTCTTCATAGGTCTGACCAGCAACCAAATTGAAGTGGTGCTTGCCAAGTTGACCATCATAAGTCAAGGTGTTCTCAATCAAAGCATCTGAATAGGTACGACTACCCTCTATCAATCTTTCATTGGTCTTGTCAAGGTAAACACGGTTGCTCTGTGCCCATGCCGAGATCCATGTGAAATCAGAAGCATTGGTCTTGCTATAAGACAAGTTGATATTGTAATGCAAGCTATGATTCTTGGAATCCACGCCAACCATCTTGAGCAAGTCCACATCGGCGGAGCCACTTCCTACAAAGCGGTCAACCAAGGTGTTACGCTTCAACAGATTATTGACGAGCAAAGGGTTGGATGCGGAGATATCACCATGGATATCGTCATAATATACACCATATCCATAGGCATCATAGTGGAAGTTGCTTGCCAGACCCACACGGTCGTCAAGCACCCAAGTAGAAGGATCGTAAGCCTTGATGGTGGGTTGCATCAACAATGTACCGCGAAGCACATTGGTCACGTCACCATAAAGACCCTGTACATACTCGGAGGCATTGGACAATGCCATGTTATCCTGATTGGAGTGCGAATATACGAAACTGGTTCTAAACTTGATGAATTTAGTCTCCATGGTGTTGTTCACACGTGCGGTATAACGCTTGTAGTTAGGTCCAGCACCCTCTATAGTTCCCTTCTGATCATAGTAGTCGAGTGCTATATTATAAGTATTATGTGCACCACCACCACTGAAGTTCACATTATGGTCCTGACGGATACCTGTCTTGAACACTTCCTTGAACCAATCCGTATTGGTATTGTCCATGAAGCGATACTGATTGGTGGTCGCATCAAGGCTATATCCTCCAGGGATAGGGGTACCGGAGTTCACACAAGACTGGCCGATGTGCTGGCTATACTGATCGGCATCCATCAAGTCGTAAACACCACTTGAGATGTTGTCAACACCTACATATCCTGAATAATCCACCTTCAAAGGCTGCTCCTTCATACCATTCTTCGTGGTGATGATGATCACACCGTTGGCGGCACGTGAACCGTAGATGGCACCTGCGGCGGCATCCTTGAGCACCTGGATGGTGGCAATGTCATTAGGAGAGAAGTCACGAATGGTCGTACCCATTGGGACACCATCGATGACATAGAGAGGAGCGGTGCTACCGAAAGAACCGATACCTCTGATTCTTACCAATGGGTCAGCACCAGGTTGACCATCGGTCGTGATCTGAACGCCAGGTACCTTACCTTCCAACATGGTAGAGATATTGGAGTTGGATACCTTCTTCAATTGCTCGGCATTGACCACAGACACCGAACCGGTAAGGTCTGCCTTCTTCTGAGTACCATAACCGACGACTACGACCTGCTCGAGCACTTTGTCATCGGAAGAGAGATCAATAGGCTCAATGATCGCACGACCACGAACGGCAACCTCACGGTCCTTAAAACCTACGTAGCTTACAACAAGAACGGCATTGGCATCAACGTCCAACTCGAAATTTCCATCGAGGTCGGTGATAGTACCGTCTTTGGATCCTTTCACTTTAACAGTAGCACCAACGAGAGGTTCTCCCATTTGGTCGACAATCTGGCCTTTGACCTTAATAGTCTGTACCTGTGCCACAGAGGCCATAGCAGGAATCGGGCAGAAACCGATACCTCCCATGACACTCAGACTTAGCATCACAGAGAATACTTTTTTTCTCATTTTACTTAGTTTAGGTTTATTATAATGATAGTTATTATCGTCAAGAACCAATGATAATATACATAAAATCTTGGTTCGTCAAATACGTAGGAATAGCTTGTAATCTTTTACAATCAGGGATATTACAGAACGGGAAACATTCCGAAATCAATAATGGTTAAGCTTAAAATTGTCGTCATAATAGAGTTTACTTTATTGTTACGATTGTTTAAAGGTTGCGACAAATTTAGCGAAGTTCACCATCACTATGGTGGACAAAAATAAATATTAAGTGGACAAAACAAGCAATGGGTGTTTACTTTCCACCTTTATAAGAAGAAGGTGCTACGCCATAGAGTTTGGAAAAGCAACGGGTGAAGTATTTAGGGTCGTTAAACCCTACACGATAGGCTATTTCCGTGATATTACGGTTGGCGATATTCTGCTCAATTAGGTTTTTTGATATCTCCAAACGATAGTTACGAATGAACTCATTGGTTGAGACTCCTATCTCGGTATTGAGTTGCTTGCTCAATGATGGCTTGCTTATCTTCAGGGCATCGCTGAGCTCCGTAACACCGAAGTCAGGGTTCTCATAGTTGTCTTCCATGACCTTCATGACTCGTTCCATGAAAGACTTCTGTTGTTGAAGGGCAGCTTCCTTGTCGGCCTCCACCACCTTCTCATGGCTATGCATATATTGCCTCTGGTTGTTCATGATGGACTCTATCCTCTTTTGAAGCAATTGTGGGGACTCACTCTCCTTCAATGCGTTCTTGATGGGCTCGAGTATGCGCTCACGCTCCACTAGCTTCATTTTCTCCATCCGGCGACGATAAATCAACGCACCAAGAACGGCCAAGCCTATAAGCATCAACGTGATGAACCACCAACTTTTCCAAAAATAGGGTGTAACATTGACATCAATGCTGATTTCGGGCACTTTGTTGTTGCTTAATGAGGTCAAATACTTCACTTTGAAGACATAATGGCCCGATGGCAATGACGAATATCTTACGGAATGTTCACCGGCCTTCAATGGTATCCATTTATCCTCATAGCCTTCCATGCGATAGCTATAGCTACCTTGCCGACCATTCATATAGTTGAGGGCAGAGAACTCGATGATAAATGATTTATCGCTCTCCTTGATATTGATTTCTTTGGCTTGTGTGATGTCACAATCCATAAATCGGCTATTCCCCGACTCCACATGTCCGTTTACCCAAAGTTGGGTGAAACAGAGATTCCCAACATTAAATGGTCTTGTGTTGACGGAGTCCACGATGGTCAAGCCTCTTGAGGAACCAAAGGCCAACTTGCCAAAGGAGGTCTTGACGGCTCCATTGAAATAGAACTGGGTACTGACGAAGCCGTCCTCCTCATAATAATTGGCGAAGATGCCCGATGACGGATTGAAGAGTGACAACCCTTGTTCGGTGGCAATCCACAAGATGCCGCCTTTGCCTTCCACGATACCCCTCACGCTATTATTGGCCAAGCCATTGGTCGCGGTATAGCATTTGAAGGCTTCCTTGCCCGATTGGTCCACAACTCGCTTATATAGGCCATAGCCACTACTACCCAACCACAAGGTCCCGTCTTTGGTCTGGCAAAAACAAGTGATCTTATCTATGACCCCTGTCGAGGGAGCGTCGAGCTTGTATCGGTATGGCTTCACATTGAACCTCTGACGGTTTCGCCGTTTCAGGTCTATCTTGATCATTCCGTCAAGACTTCCCATCCATAGCATCCCGCCACGGTCCACAAGGCTACCTACGCAACCATTTACATTACGCGCGCCTGGGAAAGGCTCCATCAGCTTGCCTGACTTGAAGTCGTAGAAGAAGAGGCCTTCGTTTGCGCCGACCCATAACCCATCATTATAAGGGTCATAGGCCAGGGCGCCGATATAGTTCACCCTCGTGGCATTGGGGTCTTTCGCGAAATAATGCGTGATGGCTCCGGGGGTTTTCAACGGCATGGCATTCACGCCCCCACCCCATGTACCTATCCATAGACGTCCGCTTTGGTCCGCCGCAAACGCCGAGACACTATTATGGCTCAAGGCGGAGTTGGAAGTGGTGTAATGGGTGAACGTATTTGCTCCGGGCAACATCCTGTTCAGCCCACCTTCTACCGTGCCGACCCACATCGTGCCGTTTGGCTCGGTATAGATGGCATTCACGGCGTTGGCCGAGATAGAGCCCGGGGTGTTGTCATGGACGAAGTTACGTAGATGCAGGTGACGCGTAGAGAGTTTAGTGATACCCCCAGATTCCGTGCCGATCCACACGATGTCATTGCCTACGCGTAGGCAATTCACGAAGTTGCTGCTCAACGGATTGGTAGGTGTCGTGGTGTTCCAATGCACGAACTTCCCATCCTTCAGGATGTCCACTCCGGCCAACGTGCCGACCAACAAATTTCCGTCCACGCCGATGGCAAGGCTTGACACGAAGTCATGGGCAAGAGATTCGGGTGAGCCATTGTGTCGATAAGCCCTCAACTCGGACCCACTCTGATAAAGCCCTTGGTTGGTGGCAAACCACAACTGGCGATTGTATTGGATAATGTCCAGGAATATCATCCCCCTCGGGAGCTTGATGGTCGGGGGCATGGGAGTTTCCTTCAACCTCGTCACGCCTGACAACTTAGCCGACAATACATATCTGTGAACCGCACCGTCAAAGGCCGTCAACACGCCCAATCCCGGAATTTCCTTGAACGGAACATCAGGTGTGGTCGCTTGGTAGGATTGTTCTCCTACACCCTGCAACGTACCCTCTTCGTCGAAGCTCAATGCATAGATATGCTTGCGAGTAGCAATCCACATATTCCCTGCCTTGTCACCGTACACCCTCATCGAGCGTTCCTTTAGGATACTTTTCAGCTTTTGTTCCAACTGATGGTTGGCGCACTCGGGCACCACCATGTTCATGGTACGGAGATCAATCACATCGGTATATTCATCAAAGCTAATCCATAAGCGGCGATGATGGTCCTCGAAGACATTCCGGCAATAGTTGCTCTGCAAGGATATGTCCGCATGTCCTACACCCATATAGGAATAGGTGTAGCCATCATAGCGCATCAGACCTCCCACATGGGTGGCAATCCATATAAAGCCTTGCCTATCCTCATAGATATCGTCCACGAAATTGCTGGGAAGCCCATTTCCCATATTCATATAGGACACGTTGAAGCGGTCGGTGAATGAAGCGTAAGCATTCGTCAGAATGCTCGAAAGGACAAAGAATATGATGGTAAAGCGACGTTTCATTCCGTTTTTGGCTATCATAATTAGGCTGTTCAATGACAAAAGTACGAAAAAAAACTAATTACATAAACATTTTCATGTGCCATTTCATCATAAAAAGCAAAAACTAGACAACAACCAACCAGCCTCTCCTAGCAGCCTCTTCCCATCCCTCCCCAGTAGGGAATGGAGAAATAGAGTAGCCTCCCCAGATCCATCCAAATGCCACACAACACACATCTTTATTTTTTTCTCACGCAGATGGGGGAATATGATAAGATGAAAACATGAAAATATTATGGAAGACGAGAAGTGATGAAAATAATAGAGATGGTTCGACATAGTCAATAACAAAAGGCAAACAACTCGGAGCCGTTTGCGAAGCGAACATCTGCGAAATCCGCGAAATCTGCGTGAAAAATGAGCGAACGGAAATCGTGTAGTGTAAAAATTTTAATATCGTAAACTTCGAATAGGATTAAGATAGCTGGAGGGTCAACCAAAATCAGGACAACACAGATTGTTAAAGTTATTAAATATATTGAGCAATCTCTTGACTCATACCCTACGTCGTGATGTATCTTTGCACCCGGAAACTTCCAAAGCGCAGAGGAAATGAAAGAAATTAAGTACAAAATCGGAGAGATCAGCACATTGGCAAGGGTGACGGTTAGAACGCTTCGCCATTATGAGGAAATTGATCTGCTTAAGCCGGACATTATCGATATGTGGACAGGGTACCGCTACTACAGCGCTGCCAATCTGCAGAAGCTATTGTCGATTCTCAAACTTAAAGACTTAGGATTTACTTTATCGGAGATTCGAGAACTCTATGATGAAGAGACTCACAGTCCGGGGATTGATGCAATCGAGGCCAAGATCAGTGAATGTGAGCAACAAATCGAAGCTTTCCACCAGCGTCGCCTGCACCTTCTGAGCCTTCTCTCCAGTTTAAAGAAAAAACAACGTATGGAAAAAATTTATTTCGATGCATTGCCAGAAATCATCGTGGCAAGCAACAGAACAACTCTCAACAGTTATGATGAACTCGGGAGGCACCTTGTAAATGTTGTCGGTCCTGAAATGGCACGCCTTGGATGTGTATGTCCTGAACCTGGCTATTGTTTTACCACTGAACTTGCCGACGAGTACAAAGAGAATAATTTTGAGATTGAATATTGCGAACAAGTCAAGCAGATGGGAAAAGATTCAGACATTGTCAAGTTCAAAAAACTCGAAGCAGTGCCTACTGCAATCTGCATGAAGGTCTATGGTCCCTATTCGATTCTTCGCGACTCATATCTTGAACTCTTTGAAGAAATAGCAAAACTCGGCTATCAGATTGCAGGTGCTCCAAGAGCAAACTATGTCGATGGCATCTGGAATCAAGAAGATTCTGCAAAGTGGCTAACCATCATTCAGGTCCCAATAGTGAAACCATAGTAATGTGCGATTCCTAACCCAATTGGCACTCTGTTAGTGCCAATTGGGTTAACATTTCAGCCTGATAGCTTGTTCATTATCGTATGTCGTGATGCAAGCTGTTTTTATAAATGAATTCCAGTATGATATTGCCGATATTGATGATTGCTATTACAATGATCCATATCCACAACCACGTTGGAGCACCAATTAAAGGGAAGAATATAGATAGGCACAAGGCTATAAATATTATGTCGGCAGAAGTGTCGAATTTTGCTCCGAATTCACTTATACTCCCCATCAATCTTGCAATCGTACCATTTATCATATCAGTTATACCGCGTAGAACTCCGTTGAAAACGAGGTAATTAACAATCAGACAATGCTGAATAGGATACGGCATCCGGTTATAAGATTTGCAATATGCTACTTTATCCTAAAGCGTACATTGGGTAATTCAACTTTCCAGGTCTCAAAAATTAGTAAAAGATAGTATTTCTTTTTGCAGTTTATTTAAGAAACTGACAGCATGGGCACCATCCATTTGGGTGTGATGGAATTGGAATGAGATATTTAGATAGTACCTGAAGAAATGGTGCGAATAGCGTCCCCATATAATGAAAGGGTTGTTGAATATGCCACTATACATTCCACCCGCAAATTCCAATTCTGTATCGATAACAGCTGAAGTTCCTATAACCATGCAATCTTGTGACAAATCACGATCCACACAACTATTAGCAACCTCAGTGGTATACTTCTGGTAATCACGACTATAGCTAATAAAATCTCCGTTGAACTCAATATCACACGAGCTGACTTCGCCTGTCTTGTTCTTCACCATTGTGTTTACTGCAATCTTATCGAACTTCATAAGTTTATCACCTACTGGCAATAGATAAAACTCTTTTTGATTGAGAGCTGCTTTGCCAATGCAGTAGTCCAAAAGCATATTGAACTTCAGGTGCTTCTTCTTGCTTATCTTGACAAGGCGAGTGACATCCATCTTTTTGACAAAGACGAGCATCGGATTAGGAGCGTTTTTCCAAATTTCAAATTGGCGTCCTCTTGGTGTATCGTTTGGATTTACTTCTTGCATACTTTCTCTTTTTTACGTTTTACAAATATGCAGCAAAGGTATAATTTATCATTGATCCCCGATAGAACAAATGAGACATTATATTGGATTTGTAAACAAATCAGGGTAAGGATTTGTTGATTCCAATAAAGTTACAGGTGTGTAACCACTTATTTTCTTGAATTCGCATATGAAGTGCGACTGGTCAGAATAGCCAGACTCCAAGGCAATGTGTACCTGATTGATAGTGTCGCTCCCGTTTTGCATATATGCCAGTGCCTTCCGAAAACTAAAAACCTGTTTATATTCCTTAGGATTCATTCCTACCATTGAATAGAACTCCCTTTCAAACTGCTTTCTGCTTAAACAGAATGCCATCGACATTTCATCGACCTTTATTCTTGGATTGACGAACATTTGTCTGATGGCTGTGTCGATTCTCATGTCCATAGTTTACATTTTAGAGTAAACCTTTTCTGTATGAAGACAGGGTCAACCAAAATCAGGAAACGACAACACTTCGTGACATAATGGACTTTGTGACATGTCACATTAGTATGGTCGGGGTTTCTGGTAATATGGTTTCAGATTATAAGGAATAATACTTAGTAATAATATATAATATATATATAATATATATTATATATTATTACTAAAAAATGAATCCTACAATTTTCAGCCTTGCAAGAAAGAAAAGTGGGTAGGTACTAATGTGACATGTCACAAATGCGCAATTGTCACAAAA
>DHOP01000005.1 GCA_002407775.1 Prevotella sp. UBA5387 | reverse complement strand
CCTGTTTTGACACACCCTCTTTTTATTAATTTTTTTTGCCAAATCTAGATAGCTTTATTCATGATCTTTTATCTTCACGACTATGTGGAGTAGGAGTCAAGACTGACAATATGGGGCTCTCCTCTACCCTATTGAAGGCTATTGGGTCCCAATATTAAAAATGCTAAATTGTAGAGCATTTCCAATAAATTAAGGTAAATTTGTAATTTAAACTGAGAAACCGTTTGTTATGAGTTTAACAAAGATAGCCAATCAATTCTTTCTGCGTCGGCAGCGAGAACTTGAACGGCACTTTACTCACCCCGATGCGTTGCAGCGCGATGTGTTCTCTTCCTTGATAGACAAAGGTAAGGTCACGGAGTTTGGTCGCAACCACCTAATGAGTGCAATCCGCAACTATGATGATTTTGTGGCCAACGTGCCCATAAGCACCTATGAAGAACTGAAGAACGACATCGATCGGATGCGGCATGGCGAAGCTAACTTGCTTTGGCCTGGCACAGTAAAGTGGTATGCTAAGTCATCGGGAACAACAAACGACAAATCAAAGTTTATTCCAATATCAAATGATGGACTCCGCAACATTCACTATAAAGGTGGTGCTGATGTCGTGGCCATATATCTGAGAAACCATCCAGAGAGCCGTATCTTTGACGGCAAGTCACTTATCCTTGGTGGTAGTCATTCGCCTAATTATAATCTTGCTAATTCGCTCGTGGGGGATTTGAGCGCCATTCTGATAGAGCGTATCAATCCGTTGGTCAACCTCTTTCGTGTTCCTAAAAAGCAAACGGCTTTGCTCTCCGATTTCGAGTTGAAGCGTGACCGCATTGCCAAGGAATGTGTCCATAAGGATGTAACAAATATATCCGGTGTTCCGTCTTGGATGTTGAGCGTGCTTGTACGTGTCATGGAGCTGTCAGGCAAGGAGCATCTTGAAGAAGTGTGGCCAAACTTGGAGGTGTTTTTCCACGGTGGAATTACCTTTGCTCCTTATCGCAAGCAGTATGAGCAGCTCATAACGTCGCCGAAAATGAACTACATGGAGACGTATAATGCCTCTGAAGGCTTCTTTGGTATTCAGGACGACCCCAATGACCAGTCTATGCTCTTGATGCTTGATTATGACGTGTTCTATGAGTTTATACCTATGGAAGAGTATGGTCAGGAAGGTGCACATATAATACCATTGGTCGATGTAGAGCTTGACCGCAACTATGCGATGGTCATTACAACCTCTTGTGGGTTGTGGAGATACATGATTGGCGATACCGTGAGGTTCACTTCGAAACGACCTTACAAGTTCGTTATCACAGGCAGGACGAAGTATTTCATCAATGCCTTTGGCGAGGAGCTTATCATGGACAATGCAGAGAATGGGTTGGCTTATGCCTGCAAAGAAACAGGCGCAGAGATAAGGGAATATACCGCAGCACCTGTCTATATGGATGCCAGTGCCAAATGTCGTCATCAGTGGCTGATAGAGTTTATCAAAGAGCCGGATGATCTGAAGCAATTTGGTGACCTCTTGGACAAGAAGTTGCAGGAAATCAACTCTGACTATGAAGCCAAACGGTCGCACGACGTGACGCTTCAGCATCTTGAGATAGTAAAAGCTCGACCTGACCTATTCAACGACTGGCTAAAGTCGAAGCAGAAATTGGGTGGACAGCATAAGGTGCCACGCCTGAGCAACTCTCGAAAGAACATGGAGGAGTTACTCGAATTACAGAACAACACTTGACGTGCATCGTGTAACTTTAAACATACAGATATTCAACGATAACAATGCAAAGACAACATCATGATAATGTATTCCTCTTTCTTCCCCTTAGGAAGGCTTGGTTAGGCCTTACTCTGTGTTGTCTAAGTCTCCTCTCCTTACTGGTATCCTCCTGTGCCCGCATGGGAAATCCTGATGGAGGATGGTATGACGAGACGATGCCAAAGGTGGTGAGCACCACACCTGAGGATAAGGGAGTTGATGTTAAAAGTCAGAAGATACTCATCAACTTTGATGAATATGTGAAGATTGACAACCCCACGGAGAACGTGGTTATATCTCCCCCTCAGCTCCAGGCACCGGAAATAAAGGGACAGGGTAAGCGAATCAGCGTGCAATTGCTCGATTCGCTCAAGCCCAACACTACCTATACCATTGACTTCTCCAACGCCATCAGCGATAATAACGAAGGGAATCCCCTCGGCAACTATACGTTCAGTTTTTCCACTGGCGACCATATCGATACGCTTGAGGTATCGGGTTATGTCATCTCAGCAGAGAATTTGGAACCGATGAAGGGAATTCTGGTTGGACTGTATGATGACCTTTCTGATACTGTTTTTAAGCACAAGCCTATGCTTCGCTTATCTCGGACTGATTCTCGAGGACATTTTGTTATCAAGGGCATTGCTTCAGGAAAGTACCGTGCTTATGCCTTGCAGGATGCGGACGGTGACTATGTTTTTGGGCAGAAGAGTGAAATCATCGCCTTTGACCATGAGTTAATAGAACCATCATTTAAGCCTGACATACGCCAAGACACTACATGGTTAGACTCCTTGCACATTGCTGACATTCAGCGTGTGCCCTATACTCACTTTCTCCCAGATAATATCTGTTTACGTGCGTTCAATGAAATACTAACGGATCGTCACTTGGTGAAAAGTGAAAGGAAGGAAGCCAATCACTTTACCCTCTTTTATAGTTATGGCGATAGCATTCTGCCGCAGATTCAAGGGCTGAACTACGATGCTAATGATGCATTTATCATTGATAGTTCGTTGAAGAAAGATACTATCACCTATTGGCTTAAGGACACTGCTTTGGTCAATCAAGATACGCTTCAGACGGTGCTTACACATCACATCACGGATACTCAGGGTGTAATGCGTTTACAAAATGATACCTTGACGCTTCTTTCCAAACAGCCCTATGCTAAGCGTTTGAAGGCTGAGCAAAAGGCTTATGATACGTGGAAAAAGGCAGAAGATAAGAAGAAAAAGCGTGGCGACCCATATGATTCTATCATGCCAAAAGATCCGCTGAAGCTTAATATTACGCCCAATGGAGAGATGGACCCTGATCAAAATGTGATGCTTATAGCACAGGAACCACTCAATGATGTCGATACTGCATACGTTCATCTCTATGCGAAGCCACCAAAGGACTCCTTGTGGTACCGTGAACCATATGACATGCATCGTGTAAACAACGAGACATTCATGCTTCGCGCGGCATGGAAACCGGAGACTGAGTATAGCTTGGAGGTGGATAGTGCAGCTATCAGTACCATTTATGGGCTCGTGTCTGGCCCTATCAAGCAAGGGCTGAAAGTCCGATCCAGCGACAATTATGGCACTCTTATGGTCACTTTGATGGGTATGAATGGTAAGAATGTCATTGGACAGCTCATGGATAACAGCGACAAGATAGTGAAACAGGTTTTCACTAACACAGGACAATTGGAGTTTTTCTATCTCAAAGAGGCTAAATATTATCTGCGAATGGTCGTTGACGACAACAATAATGGCCAGTGGGACACAGGTAATTACGATGCCGACCAGCAACCTGAGGCGGTCTTCTATTACCCTGAGGAGATAGAGTGCAAGGCTAAATGGGATGTTACGCGCTCTTGGAATCCTAACGATACCCCACTCTTTAAACAAAAGCCAAGTGCCATTGTCCAACAGAAGGCAGACAAGGAAAAGCAGGTTCAGCATCGAAATCTGCAAAGAGCAAGACAATTAGGTATAGACTATGTGAATCAGATAAAAGGAAAGTTATGAAAAAATTCAGGATAATATTAATGTTCATGTTGCTGACTTTTGTCGGCCAAAATGTTAAGGCGCAGTGCTCTTTTCAGAATACAGCGTTTAGTTCTGGAGAGTTTCTCTCCTACAACTTGTATTACAACTGGCAATTTGTATGGGTGAAAGCCGGTTCTGCCTCCTTCTCTACAGTGAAGAGTGTCTATAAAGGAACACCAGCATATCGTGGAAGTCTTATCACTAGAGGTAATAATAAGGTAGACAAGTTCTTTGTGATGCGCGATACATTGCTTTGCTACAACTCGCTGAATCTGGAACCTTTGTATTATCGCAAGGGTGCCCATGAAGGCAAACGTTATACGGTAGACGAGGTATTTTATTCTTACCCTGGTGGCAAATGCGAGATTAACCAGCATCGTTTGAAAAATAGTGGCGAGCATGAATGGAAAAAGAGCACATTTAACTATTGCATATACGACATGATGAGTATCTTCATGCGTGCCCGTTCCTTTGATCCTACGGGTTGGAAGAAGGGGTTCGACGTGGACTTCCCCATGGCCGATGGTAATAGCGTTAATCCCGCTAAATTGCGCTATCAGGGGAAGGTCAACATCAAGGCAGATAATGGACATACCTACAGATGTCTGCAATTGGCGTATATGGAGAACGAGAACAACGAGGGATACAAGAAGATTGTTGACTTCTATGTTACCGATGATAGTAATCATGTACCCATTCGCCTAGACATGCACCTTAGATTTGGGAGTGCCAAAGCATTCCTTGTGGGTATGAATGGTGTCCGTGGCAAGATCACTGCACAGGTGAAATAAGAGATAAGTGCTGGTAGAATTAAGACTAAAATAAACTAGCGCTCTTTTAAAAGATAAAACATGGGCCTGACGTTATTGCCATTATGGCTAATCGTCAGGCCCATGTTATTTTATATATGAAGGGAGGATCCGCTTGTCCTCTACCTTTTTTAATCATTCTGTGATAGATTGGATTTCCTGTAAGGTAAGGTTTCCTATGATGCTGATAATCTCAAGCTCTCCTTTGTCCACATTATAAAGTGAGTATTCGTATTTTCCTTTGTCCAAGGGTTGCATGTAAATGATAGTGTTATTGTTACCTTCCTTGTAGCGCATTACTTCTTCCCAGGGTTTCTTATCGAAGATACGCTTGGCATCTGAGGAAATCTTTGTGATGAGAGCATTTCGTTCGCAAGTCATCACCTTGAGTTGATCTATCTTAGAAGCGATCTTCTTAATATTACGATTGCCAACGTTAAGGCTGGGCATCATGCGGAACATGGTCTTTGAAACGACTACAGTGGTCACATCCTGTTGGTTCTCATATTTGTTGAACAGCGCGCTCTGTGCATGTGTAATCGTGCAGAAAGCAGCCATAATGAGTAAGATAATCTTTTTCTTCATGTTAATCTGTAGTTTCAGTATTATTTATCTTATCAAGCCCTTTGTTGATAGCAATAGAGAATTTGGTGAGTGCGCGCTCGGTCTCTCCTGCTGCATCCTTTGGATTATCGTAGGTTTCCACGTCTGTGGCGATGGGACGTGCGGTGCTTTCCCTATTATTAAGGTAGGTGCCAAGTGTGAGCAATACAGCTACGCTGGCAGCCATACCCGCCATCCAACGTAGACTGACGGTGCGCGCACGGCGATTGCTGTGTTTCTCCACCATGTTCCATCCATCAATGTTTCGGGCTATCCGTGCCTCCAAGCCTTGTGGTTCTTCGGGTGCGTCGGCATAGAGTTGGACAAAGAGTTGCTTGTCAGCCTGCAATGCCTCGGAGACGTCTTCAGATTGGAAATAGTGCTTAAGTGCTACTTCTTCAGCTGTTGTAGTTTGGGCATTATAGAACTTTTCAAGCAAATTTTCAATATCTTCTGTGGTCATGATGACATGTGTTATGTGAATGATGCTGTTCAGAGGCCTTGCAGCCTGTCTCTGATGGACTTTCGAGCACGACTCAATGCCACGCGAATGTTGACGGCATTGAGGCCGGTCTGGTCCTGAATTTCCTCGTAAGAGAGGTTGTCGATGTCGTGCATCGTAATGATGGCTCGCTGCTTGTCTGGCAACTCGTCGATTGCCCTCTGTACTAACGACACTGCTTGGCGCTGCTCTAAGTCAACACTGGCATCGCGCTCGGTGCTCAGTTGGTGTTCTCTAGGCTCCTCGTCGTTTTCCTTTAATCGTTGCTTGCGATGCTGGTCGTAGAAGAGATTTCGCATAGTGGTCACTGCGAAAGCCTCTGCATTGTCGGGAACCTGAAGTCCGTCACGCTTGGTCCAGAGTCGCAACATCGCGTCTTGTACGAGGTCTTCTGCCTCCTGTGAGCTGCCAGTCAGCCGCCATGCGGCGGCATACATCCGACGGTGGCAAGGAAGAAAAATCTGTTTGAACTCGGAGGCATCCATCCTATTCCGTATTAAGAGACGTAGTTTCTTGTTTTTTGTTACACGAATTATTCACAGTTTTTCATACCTCTTCGTTTGTGAAGGGCTGTGCATGAACGCATTTCATGTTTTGTTCCAACTGTTTTACGCTGCTGGCCCCTACGAGCACACTCGTCATGCCCTTCTGATGAAGCAACCATGCCAAGGCCATCTCAGCCAATGTTTCGTCACGCGAAGAGGCCGTGTCGTTGAGTTTACGCAGATAAGCAAGCAGTTCTGGAGTAAGTGTGTCTTTGCCTAAAGAGGAATTACGAGCCATTCGAGAGTCATCTGGAATGCCGTTCAGATATCTATCTGTAAGTAATCCCTGAGCCAATGGTGAGTAACTGATGAAACCGATACCATTGTCAGCGCAATATTGGAGTATACCCTCTTCGATTGGTTTGCGGTCGAGTAAGTTGAGACGGCCCTGGTAAATAAGCAGGGGCACGTCATGCGCCTGCAGATATTCTTTCGCTTTCTTTGTGGCTTCCAGTGGCCATCGAGAGATGCCCACATATAGCGCCTTACCCTGTTTCACGATATCGACCAAGGCTTGGAGAGTCTCTTCGACTGGAGTCTCTGGATCGAAGCGGTGGCTATAAAACAGATCTACATAGTCAAGGTGCATACGTTTCAGGCTCTGGTCTAAGCTAGCCATGAGGTATTTTCTTGATCCCCAGTTGCCGTAAGGTCCAGGCCACATATCCCATCCAGCCTTGCTAGAGATGAATAGTTCGTCGCGATAGGGGCGGAAATCATCGTCGATAAGACGTCCTACGGTCTCCTCGGCAGAACCATAGGGGGGGCCGTAGTTGTTAGCGAGGTCAAAATGAGTGATGCCATGATCTAGGGCATAGTGTGTGATGGCACGAGCGCGCTCATAGGAGTCCACTCCCCCAAAGTTGTGCCAGAAGCCAAGGCTTATTTTGGGCAGTAAGATGCCTGAATTACCACAGCGCGTATAGAGGCTGTCGCCATCATCATAACGGGTCTCAGCGGGCACATAAGCACCCTTGAGGTCCATTTCTCTTATTGTTCTTCCTTGCATAGTCTGATTTGTTAGTATTGTTTAGCGTATGGTTTATTTTGTTATTCAATAACTTTGGACCAGCTAATGAACTTGCTACTGATTTAACGAAAACACCAGAGTAGTACTATGTTGGTTCCACGGTTTAGCTTATTTAGCTGTTTACCTTCGCTTTGTCGTTGTGGATAAGACTTAATAGGTGGTCAACTGCTTCCTCTTCTGGGATGTTTTTCTCCACACATGTCTGGCCACGATAAAGCGACACACGCTTAAGACCAGCCCCCACGTAGCCATAGTCAGCATCTGCCATCTCGCCTGGACCGTTAACAATGCAACCCATAATGCCAATCTTAAGGCCTTTGAGTTCACCCGTGGCCTCACGAATCTTGGCGATGGTTTCCTGTAAGTCATAGAGTGTGCGGCCGCATCCTGGGCAACTTATATACTCAGTGCGTGTGGTTCGCAAGCGTGCGGCTTGCAATATGCCAAATGCAGTGTCCTCTATTTCGTCGTAAGAGATGCTTCCTTGATTCATCAGCCAAATGCCGTCAGTGAGGCCATCCATCATCAAGGCACCCATGTCTGCAGCAGCTTCAAGTTGGAACTCTTCCTTGTCATCGAGTTGATACATCTGGGCGAAGATCACAGGATTGTTTACGCCTGCATTCATCATTTCATGCACCAGGGCTCGTTGTTCACCAAGGCGGTTCTGATGGTTTCCCATGCAGACTACTACGACTTCAGGATGAGACTTCAGACAGGCTAGATATTCCTCGGCAGGCGTACCAAATTCTAGTACGAGGAACTTTAGAGAGGCTTGTACCATGCCAACAAAGGGCATAGCGGTAACGGGAAAGATAGGGAAACAAGCGGTCGACTCACCAGCCTCTCCCCGACCCTCCCCGGTAGGGAAGGGAGACTGCGACAGTTGCATATAGGCATCAAAGTCGAGGATATAGTCTTGTCCTGGCTCCGGATGTTCTGGCATCTCCTTCCCGACGTAGATATAATCTGCCTTGGGAGCGTCGGTTCCCCTCCTACTGGAGGGGTTAGGGGAGGCTTCTTTTTGAGTGATTTGTTGTGTTGTTACCACCACGGGCACATGATTGCCTCCTATGTTCTCTACGGCTTTTGTGGTATGACGATTAGGTCTGAGCCAATCAAAGTCTTTAGCAGGCGTGCCTGGAATGAGGAGGTGATTGTCCTTGCGACCAATGTAATCGACTAGATGGCGAGCCACGGGTATCTCTGCTTCGGGTGCCTCAGAAAGCGACACACGAATCGTATCGCCAATGCCGTCGGCCAAAAGCGCACCAATACCCACTGCACTCTTGATGCGACCATCCTCGCCTTCGCCAGCCTCGGTCACGCCAAGATGTAGCGGATAGTGCATGTCTGCCTCATCCAGCTGCTCCACCAACAGTCTAACAGACCTTACCATGACCACGGTATTGCTTGCCTTGATGCTGATTACGACATCATCAAAGTGTTCTTTCTTGCAGATGCGAAGGAACTCCATGCAACTCTCAACGATGCCTTCGGGCGTATCGCCATAACGATTGCGGATGCGATCCGAGAGTGATCCGTGGTTCACTCCGATGCGGATGGCGCGGTGATTTGCCTTACAGATGTTGAGGAAAGGCACGAAGCGATCCTCTATTCTTTCCAATTCCTCTGCATATTCCTCATCAGAATATTCCTTCTTAATGAACTGCCGTGCAGGATCTACATAGTTACCTGGATTGATACGTACCTTTTCGGCATAAAGTGCAGCCACATCGGCCACGTCGGGGTTAAAGTGGACGTCTGCAGCTAGGGGTGTGTCGAAGCCATCGGTACGTAGCTTTGCACTGATGTTCTTGAGATTTTCGGCTTCACGTCTGCCCTGTGTGGTGAGCCGAACCAGTTCTCCACCAGCGTTGATGATACGCTCTGCCTGAGCTACACAAGCCTCAGTGTCGTTGGTATTTGTCGTGGTCATTGACTGAATGCGCACGGGATTGTTGCCGCCCATGTCGAGGGCGCCGACATGTACGACCGACGATGTACGCCGATGATAGTTGAATAAGTCAATCATGGTGATGTGTCGAAAGAGAGGCTGCGGTCATGCACAGCCTACATTATGATTAGTTGCACTTGAATTTGTAGTCCTTTATCTCGGACAGATCCTTGTTTGCCTTCTCAATCTTGGAACCAAGGCTTGCCTTCCAAGCATCGACTTTGCCAGCGATCTCATCGTCGCCGAGGGCAATCATCTCTGCAGCGAGGATAGCGGCATTCTGTGCACCATTCACGGCGACGGTGGCCACGGGGATTCCAGGAGGCATCTGGGCGATACTCAACATGGCATCCAATCCGTCGAGCATACCCTTGATGGGCACGCCAATCACTGGTAATGGTGTGGCGGCGGCAATCACTCCTGGCAAGGCAGCTGCCATGCCGGCAGCGGCAATGATCACTTTAATACCACGATCTTTGGCCTCTTTGGCAAACTTAGCTACGGCATCAGGCGTGCGATGGGCGGAAAGCGCATTTACTTCAAATGGAATTTCTTGGTCTTCCAGCCACTTGCAAGCTTTTTCCATGACAGGAAGGTCGCTTGTCGAACCCATGATAATACTAACTATTGGTTTCATAATAAATCTCGTTGAATATGTATCCTAAATATTATATGCTTTCTAAATGATCGTCCAGAACCCTATGACCATACCGACAAGAAATCCTGCGATAACCTGTGTGAGTGTATGCTGTCTCAATATCATTCTGCTTGTTCCTACCATACCGCCGATAATGAGAAAGATGCAGAACCAGACAAGTGGGTTAAAACTGAAGAGAATGGAGAAAGCAAGCAACGCTCCCTCGAATCCTCCTATAGCTGCCGAGTGCGTAGAAATCTTCCACCACACGTTGATGACGGCGCATACTACCTGTATAAACAATGCTGCCACGAGAATATTAGCCATGAACTGAGGTATGCGCATCATATTCATGAAATAGTAACAGGCAAAGTAACAAACGATGGCAATGATGTAAGGCACCATGCGTCGCTCTTTCTTGCCGATCTCCATGGTGGACCATCCTTGATAACGGCGGTACGCATGGATGAACAAAGTGGGCAGCAAGATGGTGAAGAAATACACCATTGTGAGCACAATGAGCTTGAATTGCCAAGGCATTAGACTCATGTAGCTGAAGAGAAACAGGGCTATCAGGCCGACAAGTGGCAGATAAAAGGGCGTGAAAGTCATGCTCATCACGCGTGCTGTCAATATGATGTTTTTTTCTTTTGTCATGGATAAGTCATTATTGACCTTTATATACGTCTTAATCTTGCTACGGGAATGCCGAGTTGTTCACGATATTTAGCCACCGTGCGTCGTGCTATGGGGTAACCGCGTTTTTTCATTTCGCTTGTGAGGGCATCATCGCTCAAGGGCTTTTGCTTGTCTTCCTTTTCGATAACTTCCTTCAATGCCAGTTTTATGCGTCGCGTGGACATCTCCGTACCATCCTCGGTAACATAACTATCAGTGAAGAAGAAACGTAGGGGAAAGGTGCCCCAACGTGTCTGCGCGTATTTGATGTTGCTTACGCGGGAAATGGTCGAGATGTCAAGACCAGTTTTCTCGGCGATGTCTTTCAATATCATGGGTCTGAGGTCAGCCTCGTCTCCTTCTTGAAAGAACTTCTTCTGCCAATCGATGATGGCCTTCATCGTGACAAATAGCGTGTGTCTACGCTGTTTCACGGCATCGATGAAGCCTTGTGCTTTTTCCACCTTTTCCTTGGCGAAAAGCAGAGCTTCTTTCTCCTGACGATTCATGTTATGCCGATTGCTCCTATAGTTGACGACCATATCATTGAACAGCGGCGAAACCTTTAGGTCGGGAATACGTCCGCGGCTGATAGTGAATGACACGTATCCCTCGTCGTCTGTGTCCACGATAAAGTCAGGAGTGATCTGCTGAGTGTTTCTTCCCATGGTCTCGCCAAGGGCAGCCCCGGGCTTGGGATTGAGCTTGCGTATCTCCTTGCGAACAAAGGAGGCTTGCTCATCGTTGAGTTGCAGGGACTGTGTTATCTTGTCCCAATGCTTTCGGGTGAACTCTTCGAAGTGGTCGGCAATGACTGCTTGCATGAGTTCTTTGAGCCTGCTATCTGATCGTCTTGCAATCTGAAGTAACAGACATTCCTGTAGTGACCGTGCACCGATTCCGGCAGGGTCGAAGGTTTGTAGCATGCGGAGCATATCCTCGACGAAGTCTACGGTCACATCGATGTTGTGATAGATGGCCAGTTCATCGGCAATGTCGTCCAATGACTTGCGCAAGAGCCCGTCGTTGTCAAGTGTTCCGATGAGGTATTCCATCACCTCGCTTTGCTCGTCGGTCAGGTGAAGGACGCCCATCTGTTCCTTCAGCTTGTCGTAGAACGACTTGGTGTCTCCCCAAACGATCTCTTCATAGTCGGCGTCGGGGTTTCTGGCAGTGCCCATGTGCATATCGGGTGAAGGTAGTTCGTCATCGCTTCCTAGACTTTCCAGGGCATTGTCAAGGGCTTCCTCGCGCTCTTCGCGCTCTGTTTTCTCCTCATATTGCTCGTCGTCGCTACCGAAGTCATCGTCACTTTCTCCCCCACTCTCCTCGTCTGGACTTTCTATATCGTCGCGTTTTTCTTCAAGAGCCGGATTGTCATCAAGCTCTGTGAGCACGTTTTGCTCCAATTCAGCAAGTGGCATCTCTAGCAGTTTCACCTGCAACATCTGCTGTTGCGAGAGGCGCTGCTGCTGCACCTGTTGTTGAGTCTGTGCCTGAATGAGCTTTTGTGCCATAGCTATTAAGAGGCCAAATGGCCTTTATTTCCAATAATCCTTTAGTTGGGCGGCGAGTGCGGCGAGCTTCTCGGGCGACTCGTTGCCAAATCGTTTCCACACCTTCATGCAAGGTGTCAGCAATGGATGAATCATGATGTCTTCGTGAGAGAGCAATGGATCGCAGAAGCGGAACACCTCCATCAACTCGGAGACTTCCTCGGGGGTGGAACGAATCTGCTTGGCCAAGGTCTTGATCTCTGGCGTTTCTGGCACCATCGTGGCAGGAACGAGGCGGAAATAGAGATCGAGTATCACGATAATTTTTATGGGCATGAGCGGATTTTCTCCTTCTGCGCCAGGTATAGGCTTGAAGTCTCGCTCCCATGACTCATTGATCTCTACACCTGCATAGAACTCCTCGTGCTTGCCGAAGCCACTCATCTTTCGAAGGCGGTCCACTTCACGATTGAGCTTCCGAGGGCTTTTGGCGTACTTGTCCCACAACTGTTTAATTTGTGGTGTATCCAGTTGTCGTAACCGAAACATCTGTTTGTAAAGCTGTTCCGGTGTGATGTGCAGTTCCAAGGCAAGGTCGACGAGCCTGCGACTATACATCGGCTTCACGCCTTGAGGCCGTTTCAAATAGAGTTGCATGAGAGGAAGCCAGTATTCATCATGCCATAATCCGCGATTTGCCATAATGTTTCACCATTTGCTTGTTACGTACAAAGATACGCTAAAATTCCGACTCACTCCATTTTTGATGTTTTTTTTTATAGGTTTGAATATTGTGTCCCATTGATTCTATTATGAGAGGGACAACGTGTCCGTTCCATTTTGTTTGTTAATGGAAAGACAGTTCTTCGAATAATAATCTTGAAAGTGGTGCTATGATTTGGAGGTAGATGGAATTATAGTGAGGGTTATTCATCTCCAAATATCAGCCATAAAGTGACGACATCTTTCAATCCGCTATTCTAGTGCCGGGGATGCGAATCAAAATAGCATCTAAAAGCCCTGAAAGTGCGATTGCATTAATGATAACGTCGCATTTTCAGGGCCTATTCAGACCTGCCTTATCAAACTTAAGGAAATGTGTATTGGGTTGGACGACAAGCTGCTCGATCCCTACCCTACTTCATTTTTATGGGTATCAGCCAATGTTGACAAATGAAGTCTCTTTACTAATTTTTACTTGGCATCGCAGTCATAGGGGCTTCCCATGACCATTTTCTTGCTGTCCCATGGTGCTGGAGCTCCGCCGAGGTACTTGTGGAACCACTCCAAATGGGCATTATAGTAAAGTGGCATAGACTTTAAAGAACTTGGCCAATGCCCGTCGTTGTCGAAGATGATGAGTCGACTCGGTATGCCAAGAGTCTGCAGTGTCGTGAAGTATGCAAGGCTTTGGTTGTAAGACACACGATAGTCGCGCTCACCGGTGATGATGAGTGTCGGTGTTGAAAAATTCTTCACATATTCAGATGGACTCCATTTCTTATACAAAGATGAGTTCCATGGCTGACCGTTCAGCTCAAAATTGGGGAACCAAAGTTCCTCTGTGCTACCCCACATGGACTGCAAATCGAACAGACCCATCATTGAGGCAAGGCACTTAAAGCGTTTGGTCTGACCTTGAAGCCAGTTCATGAAGTATCCGCCATAACTCCATCCCATGGCACCCATGCGGTCGGCATCAACGTAAGGAAGCTTTTCGAGCATGTCGGTGACACGCATCACATCTTCATAAGGTTTGCCACCCCAGGAGCCACTGATATCAAGGCAGAACTGTTGACCGTATCCTGTTGATCCGTGAGGATTGGGATAAGCGACAACGTAGCCAGCTCCAGGATAAACTTGCCAGTCTGGACGATAGCTGTCCATCCATTGCATCTGTGGTCCACCGTGTACGTTGATGACGAGTGGATATTTCTTTGAAGGATCGAAATCATGAGGCTTCACAACAAAGACTTCTACGCTATCTCCGTTAGCACCAACAACCCACATTGCTTCGGATGGTCGTAGGTCGACTGCTGCCATCATGCTGTCATTCACATGGGTGAGCTGTGTCTCAGTCAGTACGTTGCGGCGATTAACTCCTGGCACGTCAGCGCGTGAAGTGGTTTTGCCGTTTGGCTTAGCCATATATAGTTCGCCTAGTTTTCCTGTGGATGTCCAGGTATAATAGAAGTTGCCATTTTTATCGAAGTCGAAACTTCCAATGGCACGGTCACCGATAAGCTTGGTAATCTTCTTATCCTTCAATTGTATCTGGTATAGTGGTTGATAGCCTCGTACTTCGCCTAAGAAATAGATGCTACGTGAGTCGCTAGCCCACTTATAGTCGTCCACCCAGTTGTCAAATTGCTCTGTGAGCACAGTCTTGTCACCTGTCTGACGATCAATGAGACCAAGGATGAAGCGATCTGATTCATAGCTTGGGGTGCGCTGAAAACGATAGGCTATGTAACGTCCATCTGGCGAATACTGTGGACTGCCGTCCCAAGCCTTGTTATCAGCGGTAAGATTTTTTGCTTCGCCACCAGTTACAGGAACTGTCCAGAGGTCGCAGTTGGTAGAGGCTTCAGGATGCTTATCGTGATTGCTCAGGTAGCAGAGTTCCTTGGAGTCGGGCGAGAAAGCGATGCCCGAAGGACCATTGGGTGAGAATACTGGACTATCGTAACGACCCGGAGTAACGTCAGTATAGGTCTTGTTCTTGATGTTATAGACGATGATATGCCAATACTTTCCATCTTGATACTCTGTCCAGTGGCGCATAAAGAGTTCGTCTGCAATGTGTGCCTGAATCGGATTCTTGGACTTTTTGTCGAAGGCATCTTTATTGGCCTTGCCATCTGCCCCACCGATCTCCGGTATAACTTGTGCAGCAAAGGCAATGAGGTTTCCGCCTGGTGATAGCTCAGCCCCTTGTACACCTAAAGAATAATCAGTAATTTTCTCTGATTTACCATTGGCATAGCGATAGATCTGTGTTGTGCCGTCGGCATAAGAAGAGTAGTAGAGGCTTGTTCCATCTTGCGACCAAAATGGTGAAAAGCTCTTGCCATCGGTCGTAACAGCGGTGGTCTTGCCGTTGGTCATACCTGCAACACCTTTGCCCTGTGGTGCCAGCAACATGATGTTGCTGTAGCTTTTTTGTACCTTGAGCTCTTGGCGGGTAGTGGAATAGGCCAGCGTTCCATTGGATGAAACAGCGGGAGAGGATACATATTTTACGCGATACACGTCTTCCAACGTGAAGGCGCGCTTTTGAGCCATGGATGGCAATGCTGCAAGCATGGCAAGGGATAATATGAATGTTTTCTTCATTGTTATTGTTTTGATTCTTGCAAAGATATGTATTTTTCTGCTTTGTGGCTAAGAACGAGGTTGTTTTTGTACTTCAGTTTTGTATTTTTGCTCTGAGCACAATGTCTTTGCAGTTAAATTTTCACTATCAAAGATAATAAGGAAAGGGAATCAAAAACCAACTGAACGATTTGTTTTTATCTCTGTCAGTCATTCGATGGCTTTTATCTGTTTCTATAATAGTTTTTGTTGAAAGAAGACTAACGAACTATTTCAAATGTTTGTGGGTTGGATTGTAGTCTTCAGAGTCACTCGGTAGGGTAGAGTGGTTTGTTATTTTTAGGGCACTAATTTCATGAAATACATCCAAATCCATCCGAAACTGCGACAAAAAAGTGTAAAGATAATTTTATTTATATTTGAGGGTTATGTATTATTAAATAGCTAAAAAACAATTAATTACAATAAGAATAAAGATAATTAATTTTATGATTATGTTTAAAAAGATTCAGTGCTGAATGCTATTGTTATTGATTGAGCTTGCGATTCATGCTTTTTGGCGTAGTGAATCAAATTGAATCACGTTGTGAATCAATTTGATTTACTCACTGATTCAATTTGATTCACTCAGTAATTCAATTTGAATCACAATACGAAGGGTGTCGAATTGGGAGGCAAAAGAAAAGGTAGCATCCTATCGAAAGATGCTACCTTTTTCCCAATAATAACAATTTATCTAATTAAAAGTTGAAGCCGAGGTTAAGATTGAGACATCCTGTTCTTGTGTCTTCAAACTGGTAGTGTCCCACATTGGCTAGTCCGATATCGTAACTAGCTTCTAAGTAGAGCATGCGAAAACTTGCGCCTACACCCAGTTTGATGCCTGCATCGAGTCGACGGAAACTGTTTGGATCGTTGGATGAGAAGCTGGAATAGGCTTGTCTGTCGCTATAGTCCTTGATATTACCACCGACCCCTACTGAAGCATAGCCACCAACGAAAGGCTCAATGGTCATTCCTGGCGCTGCATAAGCTTTATATTTCAGAACTACCGGTAGCTCAAGATAGTTGAGCTGGTAGGTGAAATCTTGGTTGTTGTAGGTGCTTTTCCCACCTTTCTCGGTGTAATAAAGTCCCGATTCCACAAAAAGTGGTGCAGCAGGGGTGAGTTGCGTTCCTACCGCTACGCCAATGTTAAGGCCAGTGCGGGGTGAGTTGGCATCTAGTGCAAGGGCGTCAGAGTTAACCGTACTTAGACCGAGGCCAATCCGTATACCGTAGTAGGTGTTACCATAGCGAGGATAGGTATTGGTTCTGTAATAGTTCGAGGTACGGCCATAGTAAACGTTACGATGACGAGGAGGTATTGGTCGTCCGTTCGGATAGTATTGTGCCGAAGTTGTAACGACAGCAAGTAGTGCGAGGCTGGATAATAAAAACTTCTTCATAACGCTCTAATTTAAAACCTTTCGGCAAATATAAGCATTATGAAGAAGCCTAACCAGTGGGGAACACCTATTCAATTATAGGTGTTTCCCTAAATAATAGATTGTGTGGAAGGGTAGGGTGGGTGAGCCGCCCTTGTCCCATCGAACAGTCATGAACTATCGAATGACTACCTTTTGTTGACCTACGACATAGATACCCGATGGCAGGCCACTAACGGTATTCACGCCAATAGTCACCTGTTCGGTGCGTACTAGAGTTCCATCGATGGCATATATGTTTACCACGAGCGGCTTATTGGATGTGATGATGAGCTCTTTGCCATAGACGTTAACACTGAATGATGTATCAGCATTGGTTCTCTCTATGCCTGACAACTCACCAATCTTGAACCTAGTATTATCGAGATAATTCAGGCGACGGGTGATCCAATTGGAGATATAGGCTCTTTCGATGTCGAAATTAAGTGTTAATCCAGAGATGTCTGTGTCTCCGCTCCAACGTCGTGACTCACGGACATCTGCACCACTACGCTTGAACAGGTCGAAGTAGGCATTGAAACGACCGATAAAATTCTCAGTGCTTAGATAGGTTTTCCTCAAGGCTGCATAGCGCTGTCGCACATCCTCGTTGAAGTTATTGCAGTTGGTGGCACGCATACGACGGAACAGATTGAAGTCGCCATGCTCTTCGTTGGTGATGAATTCAGAATAGTCGCGCTCGGGGCTCATCAGGGTAGTGTTGTGATAAAACGCGTCTGACCAACGCTGTCCCACAGAGGCATCCATATCCCAGACGGCGAGTGTGAGCTTCTGATCGGTCTGTCTGTCATATGTGCCGAGGAAGAGATTCTTCCCATGGTTGTCAGTTGCCAGAATGGACTCCATGAGAATGTAGTAATCACGGATAACGGGATAGTCGAAATAGGTGGTGAACTGCTGGCTGAACACGTTGTCGGTAGAAGTGCAGACGAAATTAATGGCTTTCCAAAGGGGTTCCCAATCAGATACACCATAGTCATCAATGTCGGGGTATTTGCTCTCATAAGTACTCCAAGTCTCACTCTTATTGTCATAGTTGGAAGGCGAGTGAGCAGGGTAATAGTTACTGTTGGATTCATGCCCCATAAACACTTCATAAGACCATTCTGAAGCCTTCCATAGCAATCCGTGTTGGGTCGAGGTGGTCTCATCGTATTTCTTCAGCTTCATCTGCTTGCGATCGACGTTCTCCGTCATGCTGTAAATGCCTACGTATTTGCCGTTGAGCAACAGCTCCACGAAGTTGCCTCGAGTGCCGGCCAGTGCTTTGGGCTCCTTGTCGAAGTAATAGGGTTTGGTGGCGAAGTCGTTCCAGAGATCTGTAAGTACACGATTGCGAATGCGGCTCATATCCACTTGGCATGCCTCCAATATCCAGTTATTGTCGTTGCGGAGGCCAAAGAACTTCTGATCCATACTATTTCCACTTGCATCCAAGAACTTTACGTGATAGTTTCGCTTGTGCTTATCAGGGTTATTGGTAATTCCTCCACGCCATTTCGCTTTGGCAAACAATAATTCGGGATTGGCATTGGCAGGCTCGTAAACGCGACATAGTCCATCGGTATAGTCGTTGCCAAAATTGCCATAGAGCTGCACGATAGGCAGATTGGTGAAGGTAAGCTTGGAACTTACTACTTCACCCAGGCTGTCAGTGACGCTTAATGTATAGGTCGTTAGTGCGCCAACATTCTTGAAGGTGTAACTTTCGCCAGAAGCAACGGGTTGTCCATCGATATTCAACAACCCGTAACCAGGCTTTTGCGTGTAGCTGATTTGGGCGACGAAGTCGTTCCCGAAATTCGCATCGGGAATGGTCTCCATGTAGATATTGTACATGTTATCGTATACAATGCCATGTTGCCCTATGATGAGATTGCTGAGACAATGTTCAATAGGGCCAACTCCGGGCTGAGTTGATGCCTTTTTCCTGTAGGTCTCCATCGCCTCAAATAGCAACAAGGTATCAGTTTGGGTAGCGGCAATGGAGTCCAAGTTGTGGTTGATGGTTGCATTGTCGAAGTATTGCTGAAGGTCAGCTAGTACCTTGGCACGCTCCCCTGCAATCAGTTCTGCTTTTGTTCCATTGAAGAATATATGCAGATTGTCTATGGCGACCCAGTTGCAATTAGTGCTCTCTAAGCTAACGCCAGTCGTCAATTTGCCATCGGTTATGGTAATTGTCTGGTTATAATGCAGAGGAACTCCATCGGAAGTACTCACCCATACCTTACCCGAATTAGCAACAAAGTAGGTTCCTTCTGGCCTGTAACGTCCTGTTTGGTCGGAAGCAATGAAGTCTGCTGAAACGGTGTAACTACCATTGGGTAGGTTGGTCATGGTCTGAAGCAAGTGGCTGTCGGCCAGTCCGCCACTCGATTTGTCGTGCCAATTCTCAATGAAAGGAGCAGTGACATTAGCCGTTCCGTTGGTATAATTGCCATTATTGTTTACCCAAAAGCTTTGATTATCCCAACCTCCGGTATCGCTCATGGAGCCTTCCAACCACAAATCCACCTTAATGGCGGTCTCGCCAACTAAGGGGGCTTTGTACTCTTGTACCGTAGTGCCACCGGCATTGTGGAAAGAAAACAGCTGGTTTGCGCTTGCCGTGGTACTCGAGTAAGTTCCCACAATATAACTGTCAGCGCGTACATCCCAGAGTTGATCTGTGTTTTGGACGTTACGAATGACGTAATTGGTGCCATTGTTAAGAGTAATCGTCCATAGCGAAGCGTTGCCCTGGAGCTGACTATCCATGCGAACATAACGTTTGTAGGCCTCAATGCGCTCACCATCATAAGTTACATACTGAAGTGTAGCAGCATTCTGGATGGTGTATTTCCCTTCTTCCACCTCGTTGAAGAGCCAATAGCTGGCTTTGTCTGTGGTAGCTGTAGTGTTGAAATAGATGGGAGTTGCTTGCCCAAAACTGTTGCCATCTACCACGCATCCAGTAGCATACTGGCTGCAAGTGATTTGGTATTGGGTACCACTTGTGAAGTTAGGCTTGGCATTTAGGATCATGATCCAGAGCATTAGTGAGCTCAAGAGGAGATTCTTTTTCATGTCGTTGATATGTTAATAGATTGTTTAAACATGATCTTCTGGTTGATTAACTTATTGTTATCCCTTATTCTCGCCAACGTTTCGTTATTTCCGTTTATTATTACAGCAGTTTGACGAGCTCCCTCATGCCCTCAGAGGCACCCTTCTTGATGTGGCTGAAGTTGTGCATGCCATTGCTGTTCACCTCATTGGGGTCGATGAGATATATGGGACAATTGCGAGGACAATAGCCAACGAGCCCTGCAGCTGGATAAACATTGAGGGAAGTACCGATGATGACGAAGATGTCTGCTCGTGAAGCCTCACGAGATGCAGGTCCAAGCATAGGCACGCTCTCACCAAAAAAGACAATAAAGGGGCGTAGGAGAGAGCCGTCACCCGCCTTTGTTCCTGGTTCTACGTCACTCTGTTCGGGTGTGAGCTGTCGGATATAGTTGTCGTTGTATGGGTCGATAGAAGAACATGCTTTCGACAATTCTCCATGTAGGTGGATAACATTTGAGGATCCAGCTCGCTCGTGCAGGTCGTCGACGTTCTGCGTTAGCACTGCCATATCGTAGTCTTTTTCCAACTCAGCGATGAGTCGATGCCCCTCATTCGGTTGGGCATCCCATAACTTTCGCCGCAACATATTGTAGAAATTAGTGACCAAGGTAGGATCTTCGAGCCATCCCTCATGGCTGGCTACTTGTTCCACAGGATAATTTTCCCATAGCCCATCGTTGCCGCGGAAGGTCTTAAACCCACTCTCCACTGACATGCCGGCACCCGTTAGAAATACAATTCGCCTTTTCATCGTAATACGTTGGTTGATAGTTATATTTCCACAAAAATAATATTTTTTTCACAATAAAGGTGTAGCAAACGATTTAAAATAGTAACTTTGCGAAATAAATTTGTAATCAAATACTAAAGAATGGATAAAGTTAGTTACGCCTTGGGTATGAGTATCGGGCATCAGTTACAACAGATGAATGCCAAAGACCTCAGTGTCGATGATTTCGCCCAGGCGATAAAGGACGTGTTTGCTGGTGAAGCCGCACTCCAAGATGATGAAGCTCAGCAACTTTTACAAGGTTATTTCTCAAAGAAAGCCGAAGAACAGGCTGCATCAGCCAAGACTTCAGGCGAAGATTTCTTGAAGGAAAATGCTAAGAAGGAAGGCGTCATCACACTGCCTTCTGGCTTGCAATATCAGGTGCTTCGTGAGGGCAACGGCAAGAAACCAAGTGCCACCGATCAGGTAGAGTGCCACTATGAGGGAACGCTCATTGATGGACAGGTGTTTGACAGTAGCTACCAGCGCGGAGAGACGGCTACTTTCGGTCTTAACCAAGTTATCAAGGGATGGACAGAGGGTTTGCAGCTCATGCAGGAAGGTGCTAAATATCGTTTCTTCATCCCTTACACACTGGGTTATGGTGATCGCGGTGCCGGACAGTCAATTCCTCCTTATGCCACGCTAATCTTTGACGTGGAATTGATCAATGTGAAGTAAAAAGAACAAGTAAACACTAATAAATCAAATGAAATCTTTGAAAGTTTTAGCCGCAATGGCTATCGCTACAGCTACATTCAGTGCCTGTGGCAACTCGTCAGCTCCTAAGGCTGACCTTAAGACTGATGTCGACACGATGAGCTATGCTATCGGATTGGTGCAGTCACAGTATATTCGTCAGGCTATCCAGCAGGGTCAAGTGATTGACACTACTTACATGGATGAGTTTGTGAAGGGCGTCAATGAGGGCGTCAATGCTGGCGATGACAAGAAGAAGGCAGCTTATATCATGGGCTTGCAGATCGGTCAGCAGCTTTCTACTCAGCTCGTAAAGGGCATCAACCGCGAAGTTTACGGCAGCGATTCAACAAAGACTATTTCTTTGAAAAACTTGCTCGCAGGATTCCTTACTGGTACAACTGGCAAGAAGGGTATCTTCACAGAGGAGGCAGCTAACCAGATTGCACAAACTAAGATGGAGGCTATCAAGTCAAAGACCATGCTTAAGGAGTTTGGTCCCAATAAGGCAGCAGGCGAGAAATTCCTTGCAGACAACAAGAGCAAACCAGGTGTAGTTTCTCTTCCTTCAGGCTTGCAGTACAAGGTTATCAAGGAGGGCAAGGGAGCTATCCCTACAGATACCACAACAGTGAAGGTTCAATATGAAGGCCGTACCATTGATGGTAAGGTATTCGAGAGCTCTTATACCAATGGTCAGGGTCCTGTTTCAATTCAGCCTAAGCAGTTTATCCCAGGATGGACAGAGGCTTTGACACATATGCCCGAAGGTTCTGTATGGGAGGTTTACATTCCTCAGAACTTGGCTTACAAGGAGCGTCAAGCTGGCAACATCAAGCCTTTCTCAACACTGATCTTCAAGATCGAGTTGATTAAGGTAGGTAAATAAAATACCAGAGTTAACATTTCACCCCTCCGTCTGGGTCTCGGCGACCCAAGAGGAGGGGTTTTTCAATATACCTTACGATAATATCAAAAATTATTATGAAGAAAATTCTTTTCATTGCAATGATTTTCTTGGCAAGCAGCGTTTGTGCTAATGCTCAGTCAAAGAAAAAGAAAAATAAGAAGGATGACAAGCAAAAAGTAGAACAGGTTCAACCTCTCGTTCTGCAAACAAGTAGCGACTCGCTGAGCTATGCTGCGGGATATGCCGCAACAGAGGGTCTTATGCCATACCTTCAGCAGCAACTTCATGTTGATACCGCTTACTTAGCAGATTTTGTACGTGGTTATCAGGAGGCCTTAGCAAAGACCAAAGATCCCGCCTATGTGGCTTATATGGCTGGTTCTCAGATTGCTTCTCAGGCTCAGACGCGCATATTTCCTAATATGACCCAGGCACTTTCGGGTTCTCGTGACTCCTTGCGTGAAGAGCTTTTCCACAAAGGTTTCATGGCCGGAGTACAGTCGGATACTACGCTTTTCAATGTTTCAAAGGCAGGTGAACTGTTCCAAAAGCGCGCAAGTGATGTGAAAGCTCAGCGTGATGCCGCTTACAAGGCAGAGAACGAGGCTTGGCTTCGCAATAACGCCACACAGGCAGGAGTGGTAACCATGCCCTCTGGATTGCAATACAAGGTGATCAAGGCAGGTACTGGTGCTAAGCCAACTGCAGACCAAACCGTGGAGGTGATCTACGAAGGCAAGACCATCGATGGGAAAGTCTTTGACGCAACATCACGTCATGGTGATAAGAAGACCGACAGTTTCCGTTGCAACCAGGTCATCAAGGGATGGACAGAGGCGCTTACCCTCATGCCTGTTGGCAGCAAATGGGAGCTCTATATCCCACAGGATCTGGCTTATGGAGGGACTCAGGCCGGTGAAATCAAACCTTTCTCTACATTGATCTTCACCGTGGAGCTTGTAGGAATTGAGGCACCAGCAGCCGCTCCTGCAAAGGCAGCTAAGGCTAAAAAATAGCGATAATCCAGTATTTTGATTATTTAGTAGGGGATTAGAATACCCGAAAATCCGTGTTTCTCATTACAAAATGCACGAAAATTTTAAAATTTTCGTGCATTTTGTTGTTTGGCTCATATCTTTTCCCTACTTTTGCTAACATTAGAACGACAATCTGTTAATACTTTGTTATGGAAAAAATTGATAATCTAGACCGCAAGATTTTGGGCATACTGTCCTTGAACGCACGTATTCCTTTCAAGGATGTAGCCGCAGAATGCGGTGTTTCTCGTGCTGCTATCCACCAGCGTGTACAACGTCTCATGGAGGCTGGAGTCATCACTGGTTCAGGCTTTGACGTGAATCCAAAGAGCCTTGGCTATACCACCTGCACTTATGTGGGACTGAATTTGGAGCGTGGCTCGATGTATAAGGAGGTAGTAAAGCGCATGTTGGACATTCCTGAGATTGTGGAATGCCACTTCACTACAGGCTCCTACACTATGCTTATCAAGGCTTTTGCGTTCGATAATGCAGCTCTTATGGATCTTCTCAATAATAAGATACAGACTATTCCAGGCGTTGTTTCAACAGAAACGCTCATCTCCTTGGACCAAAGTATCAAGCGAGATATTCCAGTAATCCAGACAGAAGAATGAACCCTTTCGACATCGAGGCGCATCTAAACGAGATTTATTCAGCGTTCCCTGAGGCTGGCTGCAAACCGATCATCGGTATAACGGCCAACCATTCTGACGTTGATGACACTGTGCGTGATGTGTATAGCAGGCAGGTTGTGCGTGCTGGCGGTACTCCCGTCATTATTCCTGCGATTGCCGACAAGGATGTCATCATCAACACGCTTGACCATATTGATGGTCTCATTCTTACCGGAGGAGGGGATTTCAACCCTCTTTGGTGTGGTGAAGAGCCGTCACCTCATCTGCACAACATCAACTCTACGCGTGATCTGCCCGAACTGCTCATCACGCGACTTGCCTATAACAGGCAAGTCCCTATCCTTGGCACATGTCGCGGTATGCAGACATTGGCGATAGCGTTGGGAGGAAAAGTGGCGCAGGATACCAGCCTCGTCCCTAACCCCTCCCCAGTAGGGAAGGGGAATGAGGGTGTCCAACCGCTGATAAAGCATTCACAGGATGCTGATAGAAGTGAGCCGACGCACTCTGTGCGAATTGAATCCGACTCCATCCTTGCAGACATTTATTCAGACAGTTTGTTTCCCCTTTCCCATTGGGGAGGCGCTAGGGGAGAGACTGTCAGGGGAGAGGCTACTGGTGGTGGTGATGCTACCGCAGGTTCTCTTTACGTCAATTCCTTCCATCATCAGGCAGTTTCCGACCCGGGAAAATTGTTCCGTGTCACTGCCACAGCACCCGATGGCGTCATTGAGGCCATGGAGAGCACCGAATTGAAGCCTGTCATTGGGGTGCAATGGCATCCCGAATGGATGGGAGAAGTGGGTTTGAAGCTATTCAGTTGGCTCATTGAACGCGCCAGCAATTTCTATCAAGCGAAAAAACTCCACAATCGTATTCTCACACTCGACACCCATTGCGACACCCCGATGTTTTTCCCACAGGGGGTACAATTCAATCATCGTGATCCACGCATCCTCTATGATCTGCATAAGATGACAGAAGGACGACAAGATGCAGTCATTATGGTGGCTTACTTGCCACAGCCAAAAATGGGTGAGGTGTTTTCTCAAAAGGTAGACATTAAAGGCATTTTGGAGCATAATCCACAGCTCAGTGGCATCTCGGCTCAACTCTCACCGACCCAGTACGCCGACCTTATCTTCGACAAGATAGAGCAGATGGTAGACGGCGACAGTCAATATATCAGCATTGCAAGGACACCCGCCGAGTTATACAAGGCCAAGCGCAAAGGGCGCAAGAGTATCATGCTTGGCATAGAAAACGGACTTGCACTCGGTGGCGATTTTGCCAATGTGGGACGTTTTGCACAGCGTGGTGTGGTCTATATCACACTCTGTCACAATGGTGATAATGATATCTGCGACAGCGCACGCGGCAGCAACACGCATAATGGTGTGTCGCAATTCGGTGCAAAGGTCATCGAAGAGATGAATCGTGAGGGAATCATGGTGGATTTAAGCCATGCCTCAGAGAAGTCGTTTTACGACGCCTTGGACATCAGTAGCACCCCAATCGTCTGCTCACACAGCAATTGTCGTGCCCTATGTGACGTGCCAAGAAACCTCACTGACGACCAACTACGTGCCTTGGCAAAGCGGGGTGGGGTGGCGCATACCACTTTCTATCACGGCTTCCTACGTAAAGCTGGCGAGGCCACGGTGCTCGATGTGATAGACCATTTGGAGCATGCTGTCGATGTGATGGGCATTGACCATGTGGGCATAGGTACCGACTTTGATGGTGATGGCACGGTCATCGGATGCAAGGATGCCTCCGAACTCATCAACTTTACATTACAACTACTACGTCGGAAATACAGCGAGCAAGATATACAGAAGATTTGGGGTGGAAATTGGCTGCGCGTAATGGCGCAAGTACAGGCATCTTCTTCCATGAGTTCCCTTCAATAGGAGAAAGAATGTTTTGGTACGGGTTCATTTCCTTGTATCGACGACCAATGAAAGGGTTGTATTAATAAGATAACAATGAAGAAATCAACGAAAAGAATAATACTTGTGACAGTGATATTAGGTATCGTTGTAGCCTTGGGTTTCGTGTTCTGGCCGACTCATTCGGCTTCGACCGATGGTTTGGATGACAGCGAGGAGATAGACAAGGTGGAGTCAGTGGGTCCCATATTCAATGCCGACACAGCCTTTACGTATATCAAAGAGCAGTGCGACTTTGGTCCACGAACGATGAACAGTGACGCCCATGAGAAGTGCCTGCGTTGGATTGTCAATAACTTCAAGCAGCAAGGATGCAAGGTCATTACCCAACAGGCTGACCTGAAAGGTTATGACGGTACCATGCTGAAGTCTACCAATATCATGGCAAGCTACAATCCAGATGCCACAACACGCATCATGATTTGTGCTCATTGGGACTCCCGTCCTTGGGCGGATAACGATCCAGACTCTACCAATTGGCGCAAGCCTATCCTGGCAGCCAATGACGGTGCTAGCGGTGTAGCGGTGATGCTCGAAATAGCACGTCTGCTGTCTTTGTCAAAGGATTCTGCTAGCCATTCTAAGACTAGCACCTCTAATTTAACACCTAACCTTGGTGTTGACTTTGTGTGCTTCGATGCAGAGGACTGGGGCACGCCCCAGTGGAGTGGCCAGGCTGATGATGCCAATTCTTGGGCGCTTGGTGCTCAGTATTTCTCAGCACACTTGCCACAGGGTTATGGCCCTCGCTATGGCATTCTGTTGGATATGGTAGGTGGTCAAGGCGCTCAATTCTATCAGGAGAGTTTCTCCTTGCAGTATGCACCGGAGATCGTTAAGAAGGTGTGGCGTGCCGCTCGACGTGCTGGCTTCAGCTCTTTTTTCCCTCAAAAGGAGGGTGGTATGATTACCGATGACCATGTCCCAGTGAACCAAATAGCCAAAATCCCATGCATAGACATTGTGCCTTATTATCCTGATTGCAAGGAAAGTTCCTTTGGTCCTACATGGCACACCCTTGCGGATGATGTTGATCACATTGATAAAAGCACCCTCAAAGCGGTGGGACAGACGCTGGTGCAGGTTATATTCACCGAAGAATAGACTATCAAGGCCTTTCTAGGAAGAGGACTCGTTCTCAAACTATTCAGCTTGTTGAAGGGGACCAACAGTAGTACATTTAGCGAACTATCATATTATACAGGCCCAGCAGAATAACTGTTGAGCCTTTATTGTCTTCAGATAATATGTTTAGGGCTACTGTTTCAAATTGTTTTACGCAGTGAATCAAATTGAATCACGTAGTGAAACAAATTAAATCACGGCGTGAATCAAATTGAATCACAACCTCGGTGATGCCCTTTCAGAAACATAGCTTAGCTATGCTGCGACCATACTGCACCCAAATCAATTGAATTTTTGTCTGTTTTCTTCTTTTCATTTCGTTTTTTTATTATCTTTGTGAGCAAATAAGATATCGTTATGGAGCGTCCTCCGAAGATAGAACTAAGTCAGCTATTTGAGCTGTTTACTAACCCTTTGCCTGATGAAATGAGGAAGATGGTAGAGGATGCCAATGTTAACTACGACTATTGGACGAAGGTGAAGTATCAGCGTTGTCCAGCCCCATTTACATCACATGATTTATGGACGGCCATCGGTGCTGCTAGACTGATGCACGATCAAGAGGTGTGGAAGGAATATGGTGTGCATTTCGGGCTTACGAACGAGATGCAGCGGCAGTGCCATGAGTTGGATCTGTATTTTGGTGGTGCTTGGGGAATGAATGACGTTATACAGGATGCACACAAGGAGCGATACTTGGTGAGCTCGCTGATGGAGGAGGCCATATCCTCCAGTCAGATGGAAGGGGCGGCTACAACAAGAAAAGTGGCTAAGGAAATGTTGCGTAATAAGATTTCTCCCAAGGACAAGTCGCAACAAATGATCCATAACAATTATCAGACCATTCGATTCATTGTAGAAAATAAGGACAAGGATATCAATGAAGCTTTGCTGCTACAGATCCATCGTTTGATGACCGAACGAACATTGGATAGAGCAGAGGATGCTGGACGTTTCCGTATGAACGACGATGTAGTTGTTGCCAATGGCATCACTAAAGAGGTGGTCTACACCCCGCCATCGTTCAAGGATATTTCCCGCTTTGTGCAGCATCTATGCGAGTTTTTCAATGACTCATCATCGCAGCGAGAATTTATTCATCCCATCATTCGTGCAATAGTGGTGCATTTTATGGTCTCTTTCATGCATCCATTCGTGGACGGCAATGGCCGAACGGCTCGTGCCTTGTTCTATTGGTACATGCTTAAGCACGGCTATTGGCTGACCGAATACTTGTCCATCTCACGCATCATCTACAAGTCTAAGGCAAGCTATGAGAATTCGTTTCTCTATACTGAATATTCGAATAATGACATGGGCTATTTCATAGCCTACAATCTTAGAGTACTTGGCCTTGCGTTTAAGGAGCTGCAACGATACATCAACGTGCAGAATGAGAAGAGAGAGAAAGCCACTTCCTTCCTGCGTTTAGGGAGGTTGTCGGAGCGACAAGCCATGATTATTAAGGAATATTACGACCATCCTAAGACGATGTTGACTGTGAAAGACGTGCAAGGCCGGTTTTCTGTGACGCCAACCACGGCAAAATCGGATATTATGGGATTGGTGGAGCAGGGTTTCTTGGCAGAGATTCCACTTAACAAGATTAAGCGAGGATACGTCAAGGGAACCGAGTTTGACAGTAGGACAAAGGGTCTGAAACTATGAAATTCTTTCCAATCCTTGCTAAATTGGAAAGTTTTGGAAAGCATTTCGCCGTATATCATGCTGACAAAGTGAGGATATATGTCAGGCGTCCAAGGATTTTCCGCTACTTGTTTCTTTCCTTTTGGGCTTTTTAGTATCTTTGTAAATCATAAAAATATTGCCCATGGATGCCCTGACTTACCTGGAATCGCATTGCAGACTGCGTCGAAACGTACTTACTGGTGCGACACTCTATGCACCCAAAGAAGACGAGGACTATCGCCCTCTATCACCCGAGGGCATGAATACCATCATTCTTGAGGCGGGACGCGATGGTGTTGGGCTCACAGACACGCTTTTGGAGCGCTATATCCAGTCCACGCTTATTGAGCAGTGGAACCCGGCCAAGGCCTGGATGGAAGGCCTTGACGAATGGGATGGCAAAGATTATGTAGAGGCATTGGCACAGCGCATCATCACAACGAACACTGATTGGGACGGTCTGTTTCATAAATGGCTGTTGCAAATGGTGGCACGATGGATTGGGCGCGAGGTGGCACAGCGGGACATTATTGTGCCCGTCATTGTAGGGCAGTTTGGCTTTGGCAAGACATCCTTCTGTAATATAATCCTTCCTCCTGAGTTGAGGTCATACTATACAGACCAGATTCACTTGCGTTCGACGGCAGATGTTCATGAGCTTGTGACTACCAACCTGTTGCTTTGCATCGACGAGTTCTATCAGGAGAACACTGAACAAGAGCCGTTAGTACGTTACCTTTTCTCACGCAGTACGCCAGTTTTCCGCACTCCTTTTGGCAAGAGTACGGAGCGAAGACCAGCTTTTGCAGCATGCATCGCTACAACAGGCAACATGCATCCCATGACCGATGCCTTGGGGGCGGCCCATCTAGTGTGTGTGGAGGTACAGCATAAGATTAATCTTGAAACGCCCGTACCATACGAGAAACTCTATGCCCAACTAAACGCTGAACTCGAAAACGGTGCCGACTATGGGCTCACTGACGAGGAACGGGAGAGCATGGCGGTAAAGAATTCGCCCTTCCAAGAGGCTGATAACTTGGTCAAAATGGTCACGATGCTCTACGCTTCCCCGGCTAGGGGTAAGAAAGTGAAGGCCACTTATATCGATGCCATCATCGATAGATTGATGCGGGAGTACCCTTACTGGACTCCCGGAGAGCACGTGAACCAGGACGTCGGCTTTGCCTTGCAGGACGCTGGATTCACAAGAACGCGCATTCATGGTCGCTCAGCATACAAGGTAGTGGAGCGAGACCCACGCAAACTAGACTTTGCCGAGGAGCCTTCAAAGGATGAAGACGATAACTTTGACAATAATCCGCTGGCGCGTGCGCTCCTTTCAGGATTAGGCAATCTGGTTAAAAAATAAGGGGATTTCTCAGTTATATCTACTCTAATAAAGTGGCATATATTCTCCGAAGATATCCTTTAGAGATTGAAAAATAGACTTGTACATAACACAAACGAAAGATATCCATCATCGAATGAACCACTGTAGTTCATGAAAGAAGGATTCAAAAATTGAACAATATAGAATCGATGAAAAGAATTTTGACATTCCTTGCTGCCTGCTTCATAGCAGTCAACCTTCAGGCTAAGGGCGTTTACACGCAGTATTATGGAGACAAGGCTTTGCGCAAGCAGGCGCAAGAATGGTTGAAGAGTGGCGCTTGGCGAAATGGATTTACCAAGGCCGACCCACATAAGACCGTCAATGCTGTGGATTTCTATCTGCAATACCAAAAGAATCCCGCTCAATGGAAGGCTTTGTTCGACTGGCTTGGAAAGACCGACCTTCTGGCATTGCCAAAGGGAAGAATTCCTATCCCAGGCACCGAAATGGTGGCAAGCATAGAGGATGATGTCAACAGAGACTTGAAGGATCAACGTACGGAAAGTCATTTACATCACATTGACTTTCAATATGTGGTGAAGGGCACTGAGCGTTTCGGAATCATCGACCATTTGACAAGCAAGCCTAACACTGAGTATAAGCCTGATGCAATGCATTACGACTATGACGTGAAGAAGGCACGTTTCTATGATAGTAAGACGTCTAGGTTCTTCCTCTTCTTCCCTGGAGACTGGCACATCGCAAAAATAAAGACCAATAAGGCAGACCAAAACATCAGAGTGGTCGTTGTCAAGGTAGACTATATGTAACCCAGGGTGATTGCTTGCATTGTCAAACTATTCGAAATAAGCTCTCCATGTAAGGTCTGAGCGAAATAAAAGCAAATCTAAGAAAGGATATCCATTATGTCAACGAATGATAAGGGAATGACACCGATGATGAAACAGTTTTTCTCCATGAAGACGAAACATCCCGATGCGCTCCTCCTTTTCCGTTGTGGCGACTTCTATGAGACCTATGGCAAGGACGCCGTGGAGGCCTCTGGCATACTTGGTATCACCCTTACCAGGCGCAATAATGGTGGGAGTGTGGCATCCACTGAGATGGCGGGATTCCCTCATCATGCCCTCGACACCTATCTGCCAAAGTTGATTCGTGCTGGCAGACGTGTAGCTATCTGTGACCAGTTGGAAGACCCCAAGAAGAAACGCGAAGCCATCAAGGGCAAGAAGGGGCTTACCGAGATGGACAAGATGGTGAAACGCGGCATCACCGAGCTTGTAACGCCTGGCATTGCGATGAGCGACAATGTGCTCAACTATAAGGAAAACAACTTCCTTGCTGCTGTACATTTTGACAAGACGGCATGTGGCGTGAGCTTCCTTGACATCTCCACGGGCGAATTTCTCACTGGACAGGGGAGCTATGACTACGTTGAGAAGCTGCTGGGTAGCTTCTCGCCAAAGGAAGTTCTCTATGATCGCGACCGTAAAAAGGATTTCGAACGCTACTTTGGTACACGCTATTGCGTATTCGAACTCGATGACTGGGTGTTCACGGAGCAGTCTGCTCGCCAGAAGTTGCTGAAGCATTTTGGCACCAAAAACCTCAAGGGCTTCGGCGTAGAGCATCTTCGTGCTGGTATCGTGGCATCGGGAGCTATCATGCAATACCTCGAGATCACTCAGCATACTAACATCAACCATATCACTTCTCTTAAGCGAATAGAGGAGGAGAAGTATGTGCGACTGGATAAATTCACCATTCGTTCGCTGGAGATTTTGCAGTCAATGCAAGACGATGGTGTGTCGTTGCTCAACGTGATAGACCATACCGTGACCCCTATGGGTGGTCGTCTGTTGCGTCGATGGATGGTCTTCCCACTGAAAGATGTAGCTCAAATCACTGACAGACAGGATATCGTGGAGTATTTTTTCAAGCATCCCGACTTCAGACAATTGGTTGATGAGCAGTTACATCGCGTAGGCGATTTGGAACGAATCATATCGAAAGTGGCCGTGGGAAGGGTGTCACCGCGCGAGGTGGTGCAACTGAAGAATGCGCTGATGGCTATTCAGCCTATTAAGTTGGCCTGCCTAAATGCCGAGCATGACGGTCTGAAGCGACTTGGAGAGCAACTGAATCTCTGTGAAAGCCTGCGTGACCGAATAGGCAGGGAAATACAACCCGACCCGCCACTACTCGTCAATAAGGGCAACGTCATTGCTGATGGCTATGACAAGGAACTAGATGAGTTGCGCCGAATATCACGTGGTGGAAAAAACTACCTGCTCGAAATACAACAGGAGGAGATTGAGAAGACCGGCATATCTTCGCTTAAAGTAGGCTTCAACAATGTATTCGGCTACTATCTCGAGGTGCGCAACACCTTCAAGGACCGTGTGCCTGAGACATGGATACGCAAGCAGACGCTGGCCCAGGCAGAGCGATACATCACGCCTGAACTGAAGGAATACGAGGAGAAGATACTCGGGGCGGACGAGAAAATACTTGGGCGCGAGACACAACTCTTTGCGGAACTCATCTCTGCCATGCAGGAATTTATTCCCCATATTCAAATCAACGCAAACGTATTGGCCAACATCGATTGCCTGCTTTCGTTTGCAAAGGTATCGGAAGACAACGTCTATGTAAGGCCAGTGGTGGACGATAGCGACGTGATAGACATCCATCAGGGTCGCCATCCTGTCATCGAGACTCAGATGCCACTAGGCGAACGCTATGTGCCTAATGATGTTTACCTTGACACCGAGCGGCAGCAAATCATGATGATAACGGGTCCTAACATGGCCGGAAAATCCGCTCTGTTGCGTCAAACGGCACTAATTGTACTGTTGGCCCAGTTGGGTTGTTTTGTGCCTGCAGAGAGCGCGAGAATCGGTTTGGTGGATAAAATCTTCACAAGAGTGGGTGCTAGCGACAATATTTCGTCGGGAGAATCGACTTTTATGGTGGAGATGACGGAGGCATCCGACATCCTTAACAATGTCACACCACACTCATTGGTGCTCTTCGATGAACTAGGACGTGGCACATCGACCTATGATGGTATCTCCATTGCATGGGCCATCGTGGAGTATTTGCATGAACAGCCACATGCCAAAGCGCGCACTTTGTTTGCCACCCACTATCATGAGCTGAATGAAATGGAGAAGCATTTCCCTCGCATTAAGAACTATAATGTCTCTGTGAAGGAATTGGACGGGAAGGTAATCTTCCTCCGTAAGCTCATGCAAGGTGGCTCGGAGCACTCCTTTGGTATTCACGTTGCAGAGATTGCAGGTATGCCGCGCTCCATCGTGAAGCGCGCCAATATCATCCTAAAGCAATTAGAGGCAGATAATGCTGAGGTTGGAAGTGTGGGCAAACCATCCATTGATAAGCTTGCCGATACGCGTGACGGCGTTCAGCTAAGCATCTTCCAACTCGATGATCCTGTGCTCTCGCAAGTTCGTGACGAGATACTTGGACTGGATATCAATAACCTTACGCCTGTGGAAGCACTCAACAAACTCAACGATATCAAGAAAATAGTAACGGGAAAGAGCTAGGCTCTTTCCCGTTTTTTATTTAATGGCTTCTGTGAACCATAGTTTTAGAAGGTGAAAACTATGGCACTAAAACGGCCTTTCCTTTGTGGATGTAGATTCCCTTTGATGGTTTTGAAACCTTGATGCCTACGAGATTGTACCAAGCATCATTCTTTCCATTATCCCTTGTGGTGATGGGGGATTTGATCCCTGTGGTCGAAACATCGCCCGTGGCATCGAAAATCCAGCGTAGGCGGGTGCGGTTTGCCGTGCCTGAGAAATTCTGAAGGGAACCGCCAAGACCGTCAGCGTCTATGGTTCCAATGCTGAGACTGGTGGTGTTAGTCAATGAAGCATATACAGAGAAGGCGTATTTGCCGTTATCTGTGTTGTTATAGACTGGATATGTCGTGGTTGGCGAGGTTGCCAAACCTATGTTAGCGACATTTAAATAATGGCCTGTAGCCACGTTTTTGACCCAGAACGAGCCTTTGTGAAGTGTGTCTGGTGTACAAAACCATTGTGCATTCCTCGACACTAGAAGCGTGTCTTGGGCTGTCTCTGCATCTGTCAGGCCTACTCGGAATACCAATCCGACACCATAATCGGCTAGATAGCGACGAGCCGTTGAGGCAGAGGCTGTGGTCGTACCGCTATTGGAGGCAGTGCCGTAGCTATAGATAGCGAAGTATTTCGTGGTGTCACATTCGCCCCAATTAACGTTTCTCAGCTTTGTAAAGGCAGAGATTTGATTGGTTACGACCTGTTGAATGGAATCAATTTCGGCTTGTGTACTATGTAAAGTCTTATAGTTTGACAAATAGCCATAGGCGTCTTCGATAGAGCCTACGAGGGCATCACGGGCACCATCGGGGTATTGTAGGGTGCCGGTGCCGGTCGTAGCACTGCTCAACAAGACCTCGGCCTCATCTACTTTAGCTTTTAGATTTTTAATGTAAATTCCGATGAGGCTTGCATCAATCTCTTGAAACGTGAAGATCATATCGGCTCTTGTAATTGTACCTCCGCCCCAAAGCCATTGCGTAGCCGACTTGGCTCGAATCTGATAGTTGTTGTTGTCAGGACTGTTGATACGATAAAACGATAGTGAATCTGACATTCCTGATTGTTTGGGGAGGAAGTTTCCGACGAATGTGATGTTGAACTTGTTAGCCGATTGGTCTAAAACAATGTAGTCGTTGACCATGGTTGGCGATAAGCTGATGTCTCTGCTGTAAGAGTGTATCTTGTATTGAGTAGAATCAATACTATCTTGCTGGATGGTCCAAAGAATGGCTGGGTTTTGTGCATCGAAAACCGTAGTAGAGACTAAAGTCGTGTTTGTCCCTAAAGTACCTGTGGTGAGGTATTGTGGGGCGCCGCCCATGGTAGTTCCGCTGTTGTAGTATTGGCTGGCGTAGCAGATGATGCGATACAACTTTCCAGCCTTTGGCATGAATGCCTTGACGTTTGCTGAAGTACCGCCACCTGGCTGAATGCCTGGTGGCTCATTGATGGAGACAATGCTGGAATAGCTAGAATATCGTTTGCCATCAGTGGAACGAAGGCGAAAGTAATAGACTTTCTCTGGGTTCATGTTCGTGAAACTACGAAAGGTTGACTTGGCAGAGAAGGAGTCTACCTGTATAAAATTATCGCCATCGTTGCTCATTTCGAGCAAGATGGCGGTAGCCCTATTGTCAGCATTAACCCAACTAATCCCTGCAGTGGTTTTGTCACTGCCTATATAGTCAATTTTTAACCCAGTGGGATACGTCAGAAAAGAAGTTTCTGAAGCAAGGCTATTGGCATATTTTTCAATCCATAGATATCCGTCAGGAGCAGTTTCCACGGCATCAGACGCATTGTTAGGATTTAATCCATTGGCTGTTTCCCAATCGTCTGCTATACCATCGTGGTCACTATCTATAATCGGTGTTCCTCCGTTTAGCGTGCCAATGCCGCCAACGTCGCCCTCGCTGGTGAGTATTTTTCCGTCAGTTCCCAAGCTCTTGAGCTGGTTTATGAGACGCAAATCGTGAATATCGCGAACACGACTGCATCCTGCTTGAGCAACAACGGATGCATAAGCCTCTTCTGGTGACTCGATGGTAACGGGTGCCGTTGGTGCGAAATGAGGATAGTCCATGTTTGTGCACGAGGTATTGATATACTCTGTTCCATTAAGTACTCCATCCTTATTGTTGTCCCTAAGATTCCCCCTCTGATACAGATGGTCCGTCGCAGTCCACTGGCTATAATCACTTTCCCCTTGAGGACCAGCAATGTAATAGTTGTTGATAAGGTCCTGGTAATTGTCTGCTGAGGAATGTCCGCCAACCACACCGTTGCCTCCATTATAGACCACAGAGTTGATCATTTGGGCATAGCACTTCATCTTGGGATTGCGGCTGTTATTGTCTATCCATAGGCAATGGCTGATAGTCCAGTTGCGTGTACCATCGGTGATGGCGCCGAAGCGCTGAGGGTCAATACCCTCGGAGATGATGCAGTATTGCCAAGTGATGTCATTGGCCTCCTTGATGTGCACGTCATCCCACCTGCCCCAGGATATAGAGCAGTGGTCGAGGACAACATTCTCTGCATAATCCATGGTCAATGTCTCTGCGTCACTTGCCATATTGATGGACCCTCGCATACGAATGTAGCGAAAAATGATGTTCTTGCAGTTACGGATAAGTACGCGATTGCCATAGATAGTGATACCATCACCTGGAGCAGTCTGTCCAAGTACAGTGATGTTGTCATGCTGATCGATAGCTATCATTTGGGAAGGGGAGAGGTTGATGATCCCTCCCACATCAAAAACTACGATTCTATTACTGCCGTTAAGCGCCTCTGCCAGTGAGCCGGGGCCATCGGCATTAAGGTTGGTCACATGTACCACAGTGCGGCTTTCGCGCCCTCCTGTGGCTAAAGCACCGAACCCTTCGGCTCCAGGAAATGCCGGGAGCTGGGCATGAAGTGTAAAGGTGACCATGACAACGGCCATAATTGATAGAAGTCTTTTCATTGTTTTGATTATTATTAGTCTTAAGTAGATGAAAAGAATGGGGAGTCAACGCTTCGCTCACTCCCCATTCTCATAGGTTTATTTTAGAAGAAAGTTACTTTACGAGTACCTTGCGGGCTGTGCCGTCACTCATCTTTACAATATTGATTCCAGGCTGCAAGCTGTTCAAACGAGCACCGTTAATGCTATAGATAGCCAGCACCTTAGCTTTGGTCTCGCCCTTGTTAACTTGGCCGATACCTGTAGTCTGTTCTGCATAGGCATCTGCAAGGGTCTTCTCCATTGCTAAAGATTTCTCCCCTTCGTTCATCACATAGATGTCATAGCATTGGGCTCCTGAGTTGCCCGATACATGAGCAAGACGCACATATACTTCTTCTGTACCGCCGTACAATACATTACACTTGCTCCATAGACGTTGCGGGTTGGATATAACGATAGTATCGCCAACTTGAGTCCAAGTATTTCCGTCAGTGGATACTTCCACAGCCATACGTTGCACGCTACCTGTGCCACTGGCATTGCCAAGGAACGTAAGAACGTTGAATGGTCCTTGGATCTTTTTCGTGCACTCAATGCGAGCGTTATATTGGTTTGAGATAAACTTGTAGAACTGCAGATTATACTTAGTAATCAGTGTGTCAAGGTCACCAGCTGTTGCAGGATTGTAGCCGCTGGTGTCGCCAGGGTTTTTTCCTACGGAAATATTCTGCCAAAGAACAGACTGCCCGTTCGACTTCACTACCCATTCAGCGGTGGCATCAGGGTAAACTTCCATTGGGCGTGGCTTGGAGTAATACAAAGGCTGTTCAATACTGTCTTGATCAAGATAAGTACCGATGATAGAGTCTGTAACGATTAAAGTGTCAGCAGCAGACTTGCCCCAGGAGAACAAACCGTTGCCATTGCTCATGGTGCTACTATAGTTGGCGTCGAAGTGAGATGCGATATCGATATATACCTTATCGTTTTTGAGATAGATAGACTTGGTAATAGGCTCCGACTGCACGTATACTTTATTGGTGGCAAAAGCAGTGATGACTTTGTGGTCACGAATTACAATTGGTTGCAAATACTTTGATGACTGCAGTGTGTCGACAGAGCCACTGTAGTTATACCATATCTGGCTCTCTGGGGTAGCACAGTCAATTGTGATTGTAGACGCGTCATCAGCCTCTGCAACAGAAATGGTTGGGGTCTTGGCCTGCTCAAAAATTCGAATTAGGCTGTCAGCTGCGATACTGGGATTGAATCCCTCTGATACAGCAATAGCCTTCACCATGGTCTCTGCGGTAACTGTGAATGGATCTACATAGAGAGTGCTTGAAACAGTTGGCTCACTGCCATCAGTGGTGTAGTAAATAGCTGCGTCATTGCGAGAGTTCTTGATGGATACAGTAGTCTTGAAGTTGCCGTATGCAAGTGAGAATGTCGGTGCTGGGTTGCTGGTAATATCTGCCTTAGATGAGGCGAGCATATTCACGGCATTATTGATAAGAGTGGCTGTTGTATTACCCTCTAAGTTTGGATCGGCAAGGGCTGCTTCGTTGTAAGGAAGATACAGATAACCATTGTGGTAGATGTTATGTGTATGGATGCCTACTGCAGAAGAGTCAGAGAGCATCGTAGCAATGATCTGATCATTTGTAAAGTATTGTCCAAGTCGAACACCAGTAACAGGAGCGGAATTGGTAAAAACAATACCACTTTGGCCTGCAGGTAGTTCTGCATCTGCACCATTGACAAGTGTCAATCCAGTGAAAATCTGATTGGTAGGAGTGGTTGTTACGCCAAATACATCGGTACCGCTGACAGCGTTGCCGTAGCCCCATGTCTCATAAAGATTGCCGTTGAGGTTGAGTATAGGTGTCCAAGGCATGGCTTCTTTCAACACTGAGACATTGGCATTGGTGGCTGGCAGGTTGGGGGCAACAACTGTTACATCGTAAGACATCAAGTCTTCCTTGGTTACGGTGGTTGTTTCTGCATTTACATCAGTGAGATTAATGTCGGTGTTGGCAGCTAGTGTCTGATGAGCGAAGTCCGTAGCTGGGGTACCATAAGAGATGTATGCTACATTCTTTTTGGTTGCAATGGGGGCGTCACCTTTACCGGTGATGATATAATAGATGTGGCATCCATTGGTGGTTGTCACCTTCACGGTGCAATAGTCATCTACGCCAGGTGTGTCGTCAGGTAGTACCCATGCCACGTCATTATAAAATGTAGGCACATTATTGCCAGAGACGGTACTGATGGTCGTACCGTCCACACTGATATTAAGACCACGGGCTTCAGTATTTTTGTGTGATTCGATACCCATTTTTACCGTGTCTCCCTTCAGTGCTTTGAAGGTAAATGTTATCCCTGAGCCATTGAGCCATATGAAACTCTTGCCATTTGGATACATTCCTGATGGACTACTGGTGTTTTCTGCCTGTGCAAAGTTGTAAGCGATGACAAACCCTTTGGCTTTCACCCCAGTGACATTGAGTCCCTCTAACTCTGTTATCACTTTCTCAGCACCGTCCACTACGGTTATGGCATTGCCATCAGCATTGACAGTGGTACCATTATCGGAACTCCAGAAAGCTTGGTCTGCTGCAGTAGTAGCGTCTTTTTCCCAGTTGCGCCAGTGTGATGTAGTTCCAGTAGCACCATTCTGTTGCATGTCAGTGTTGAGGTTGGTGATTGTCGTGGCACTAAATCCGGTGCGGAAATCCCATGTCTTTCTTATATTCTGGGCATTGGTGCCAAGCGCCAAAGAAAGTAAGATAAACGTTAGTGTAAATAGTTTTTTCATAAGCTTTTGTATTACTAGTAATAATTAAAGTAGTTTAAGACTCAGTAAATTAGTATGGCAAAGATAAACAAATTATGATAAACTACTTATTGTTTGTTCTATATTTCCACTCCTTTAACTTTTTTTGACAAAGAAGCAACAGCGTCAAATATAACAAAAAAGCGACCACTAGAGTGACCGCTTGTCGTTTGAACCTTGTTGAAACAAGGCATGAAATTGAATCAAATTTGGTTTACGCCAATATTACTTAGCTTTTGCGCCTAGTCTTTGAATCCATTTTCCGCCCTTCATGCAAGCGAGACCGATGAGAATAAACGGTATGGAGAGCAATTGGCCCATGTTGAGAAACATGCCAGCTTCAAAGTCAACCTGGATGTCTTTGGTGTATTCGAGTAGGAAACGCGCGGTGAAAACAAGTGCCAGGCATAACCCAAAGAAGTAGCCCGTGCCCACTTTCTCGGGACGACGACGGTAGACGAGGTAGATGATGATGAAGAAACAGGCGTAGCAGAGGGCCTCGTAGAGCTGTCCGGGATGGCGCGGATACTGGTCCACGCGCTCGAAGATGAACGCCCAAGGCACGTCGGTCACCTTGCCGATGATCTCGGAGTTCATCAGGTTTCCTAATCTGATAAATGCCGCCGTGACGCAGGACACGATGCCCATGTTGTCCAATACGGTCCAGATAGACATCTTCATGTTGCGCGCATAGAGCCAGATGGCAAAGAGCATACCTATCACTCCGCCATGAGAAGCCAAGCCTTCGTAACCCACGAACTTCCATGAGCCATCAGTCATATGGTGGATGGGCAAAAGCATTTCGACGATATGGTCCCACGAAGTGAGAAAATAATCGGGCTGATAGAACAGGCAATGTCCAAGCCTTGCACCAATAAGGATGCTGAGGAAGATGTAGATGAAAAGTGGATCAAATTTCTCCTGAGGTATCTTCTGCTCCTTAAAGAGCCGCTGCATCAGGAAATAGGCTAGCAATAGACCCAGCAGCCAGCACATGGAATACCATCGGATGCCGAAGCTGCCGATATGAAACATTATCTCGTTGGGATTCCAAAGAATGTAGGATAGCATAGGATGGAGTGTTAAACGTTAAACCTAAAGTGAACGATATCGCCGTCTTGCATCTCATATTCCTTACCCTCAATGGAGAGTTTGCCAGCTTCTCGCACGGCAGACTCTGACTCATATTTCAGGTAATCGTCATACTTGATGACCTCGGCGCGAATAAATCCTTTCTCGAAGTCGGTGTGGATCACACCTGCACATTGCGGAGCCTTCCATCCCTTATGGAATGTCCATGCCTTCACCTCCATCTCTCCGGCGGTGATAAAGGTTTGAAGGTTGAGTAGGGCATAGGCTTTTTTGATCAGTCTATTGACGCCACTCTCCTCCAATCCCAGTTCATCGAGGAAGAGCTTCTTATCTTCGTAACTCTCGAGTGATGCGATATCCTCTTCGGTTTTGGCAGCGATGACCATGCATTCGGCACCCTCCTTGGTAGCAACTTCTTCAATGCTGCGACTATATTCGTTTCCTGTTTGTGCATTAGTCTCGTCGACATTACAAACGTAGAGAACTGGCTTAGTGGTAAGAAGGAAGAGATCATGGGCTGCTTTCTGTTCTTCCTTGCTTTCAAAAGTTATTGTGCGGGCGTTTTCGCCCCGGTCTAAAACTTCTTTATAAGCATGCAGCACATCGACTATCACTTTAGCATCCTTATTGCCAGTTGCGGCAATTTTCTCTTGCTTAGCCATCTGGCTATCAATGGTCTCAAGGTCCTTGAGCTGTAGTTCGGTGTCGATAATCTCTTTGTCGGCAATGGGATTGACGGGGTCTCCGCCCTCGCGCACCACATTGTCATCGTCAAAGCAGCGTATGACATGGATGAGGGCATCGCATTCGCGGATGTTGCCGAGGAACTTATTGCCAAGTCCTTCGCCCTTAGATGCGCCTTTTACGAGGCCAGCAATGTCCACAATCTCCACCGTAGCAGGGACGATTCGTCCTGGGTGCACGATCTCGGCAAGCCGTGTAAGCCGCTCGTCGGGCACGGTAATCACGCCGAGGTTCGGCTCAATAGTGCAGAAAGGAAAATTGGCTGCCTGGGCCTTTGCGCTAGAAAGGCAGTTGAATAGGGTTGACTTGCCCACGTTGGGAAGTCCCACAATGCCACATTTTAATGCCATATCTCAATGATAATCTTTAAGTTCTGATTTGCAAAGTTACTAAAAAGATTGGATTACTTGCATGGCATAAGGTATAAATGTGAGTCAGGAATCATCGTTGCTCTGCGACTCTTTATATAAAAGAGTTGTCTAGAAAGCCATTGTTTCGTTTTAAAAAGTGTATATTTGTGCAATCTTCCTAATTTATTTCATAATCGAAAATGGATAGTATCTCAGATAAATCCACGCGAGAGCGGTCGATATTTCGTGTCACCGTGGCTGGCGGCATTGTTAATATAGGATTGGTTACCTTCAAGTTTTCAGCGGGAATCCTAGGTGGTTCTGCGGCAATGATAGCCGATGCGGTGCACTCTCTTACCGATTTTATCACTGATCTTGTGTTGCTTGTCTTTGTGAAACTGAGCAATAAGCCGAGTGACGTCGACCACGACTATGGCCATGGCAAATATGAAACGCTTGCCACGGCTATCATGGGATTGGCTCTGCTTGTTGTGGGCGTGATGATTAGCTATAATGGTCTGAGTAAGGCATGGGCGGCATTACAGGGCCAACAATTAGCAACGCCGGGGTATATAGCCCTTATTGCCGCCCTGTTGAGTATCATCTTGAAGGAGTGGGCATATAGGTTTACTATCAAGGTTGGGCGACAGGTGCACTCTCAGGCGGTCGTTGCCAATGCCTGGGACCACCGATCCGATGCATTCTCGTCCATAGGAACAGCCTTTGGCATTGGTGGAGCCATCTTCCTGGGACCCAAATGGGCTGTACTCGATCCATTGGCTGCCATAGTCGTGAGCGTGTTTATTCTTAAGGCCGCATATGGGATTATCAAGCAGGCGACCAACGAACTTTTGGAGGGAAGTCTACCGGCTAACATTGAAGAAGAGATTGTCGGTTTGGCCGTTGATGAGTTGTATGTGAGTGAGATACACAATCTTCGCACGCGAAATGTGGGTAATCATTTCGCCATGGAGATGCATCTTCGTCTGCCTGGTGAGATGACGCTCTATGATGCACATCTGCATGCCAGTAATATTGAGCGTCGCCTTCGTGAACGTTTCGGTCAGGACACGCTTATTACGCTACATTTGGAGCCGCTTAAGGTGAACGGACAGTACGAGAAACCTTCTGAGGAATCTGTTGGGGAGCTATTGAAAGAGTAAGGCGTAAGTGTTTGATGATTAGTAGAATAGTAGTTATTTCATATCAATCACATCATTTTCCTAAAAACAATAGTACGTTATCACGCGGTGAAACAAATTGTTTTACGTTGTGATTCAAATTGGTTCACGTTGTGATTCAAATTGTTTTACGTTGTGATTCAAATTGGTTCACAAACTGTAATGTAGCGAATCGCTCTTGTACAGGGCACCGCTGACCATAAGTTTCTCAGGACTTGAAGTTGGCTAAATTCCTTAGAAGCGCAAGAGACGGGGATGGCCGTCTCTTAATTTAGTAAATTTCGAGTGGTAACAGGAATTATAATCGCGGTTTTTACCACTTCGCCAATCATTCTATGATGAGGCTTTGTTGGGAATTTTATCAATGTGCTTCGAGCCAGTTGTCACCCCATCCAGCATCGGCTACAAGTGGCACAGAGAGCTTGTAGGCACCCTGCATCTCCTCTAAGATGATGCGCTCTACCTTATCGGCTTCCTCGGGGAAGACCGAGAAGTTGAGTTCATCATGCACTTGGAGAATCATTTTAGAGCGTATTCCCTCTGCCTTGAAACGTCGCCAAATGCGTACCATGGCGAGTTTGATGATGTCTGCCTCACTGCCTTGTATGGGGGCATTGATGGCGTTGCGCTCGGCGAAACCTCGCACTGTACCATTCTTTGAATTGATATCTTGCAGGTAGCGACGTCGACCAAACATTGTCTCTGCGTAACCATGCTCACGAGCCATTTGCTTGGATTGTTCCATGTATTCGCTTACCTTTGGGAATGTCTGGAAATAGTCGTTTATTAGTTGTCGAGCTTCACCATTGTCGATTCCCATACGTTGTGCAAGGCCATAGGTCGTGATGCCATAGATGATGCCAAAGTTGGCTTGTTTGGCTTTCTTGCGCTGTGCATCAGTAACGTCTTCCATACTGACTTTCCATATCTTCGATGCTGTAGCGCGGTGAATATCATGTCCATCGCGAAAGGCTTCAATCATGTTCTCATCGCCACTGAGGTGTGCCATGATGCGCAACTCTATCTGACTATAGTCGGCAGAGAAGAATTTACATCCAGGTTCAGCGATGAAACATTTGCGTATCTCTTTCCCATCATCATCACGAACAGGAATGTTTTGTAGATTCGGATCACTCGAAGAGAGGCGGCCAGTGGCTGTAACCGCCTGGTTGAATGATGTATGGATGCGGCCGGTACGTGGGTTGATGAGCTTAGGAAGGGCCTCTACGTAGGTTCCCAAGAGTTTCTTCATGCCACGATAGTTGAGGATGTCGTCCACGATTGGTGCACGGTCGCGCAATTGTAAGAGCACTTCCTCGGAGGTAACGTATTGACCGGTCTTAGTTTTTTTTGGCTTGTCGATGATCTTCATTTTGTCAAAGAGGATATCACCGACTTGTTTCGGACTGGCAATGTTGAACTGTTCACTTGCCAGCTTATAGGCATGTAGTTCGTATTGTCGCATTCTTTCGGAGAAGATGCGCTCGGTTTCGGCCAAAGACTTTGTGTCAAGACGTACGCCGGTAAGTTCCATATCTGCCAACACTTTGATGAGTGGCATCTCTATTTCGGTAAAGAGCTTTTCGGAGCCTACCTCTTTTAGTTGAGGCTCGAGTACGTTCTTAAGCTTTAATGTTACGTCAGCGTCTTCGGCGGCATACTCGTATATATCACCCGGGTCAAGGTCTCGCATGTTTTTCTGCCCCTTGCCTTTAGGACCAATGAGCTCGTCTATATGAATGGTCTGATAGTTGAGAAGGGTGGCGGCCATGTAATCCATGTTGTGTCGCAGCTCGGGTTGGATGAGGTAATGGGCGATCATCGTGTCCCACATCGGACCGTTAATGTCAATGTCGTAACGTCGTAGCACCTCATAGTCATATTTGATGTTCTGTCCAACCTTTAAAATTTTTGGATCTTCATAGAGGGGTTTGAAAATGTCGACCATCTTTTGCGCCTCTGTCTGATCGCTTGGTACTGCAACGTAAAACGCCTCTCCTTCCTTCACTGAAAAGCTCAAACCGACTAATTCAGCATCAATGGCATTAGTGGAAGTGGTCTCTGTGTCTAGACTTAGAATTTTATTTGTAAGTAAAAAGTCACAAAGTTCCTTTGCTTCTTGCTGATTTTCAATTAGTTTATATTGATGTGGTGTCGATTTTAGGGTCTCAAAACTTGAATATTCTGGAGCTTTCGGGGTCTCGGTCGGATTTTCTGCAAATAAATTTAGTTGTATATTTGCGGACGTTTGCGTTTTTTTAGGTTTGTTAAGAAATCGGTCTGTGAGTTGTTTAAATTCAAGCTCGGTGAAGATTCGGCGCAATTCTGTCTCGTCAGGAGGAGTAACCTTAAGTTGATTTAAATCCAACGCTATCGGCACATCAGTTCTGATGGTTGCCAGATACTTTGCCATCTTTATGTCTTCGACGGCTCCTTCGATCTTTTCTCTCATCTTGCCTTTCAGTTGATCGGTGTGAGCCAAGATCTCTTCAGTACTGCCAAACTCATTGATTATTTTGGCTGCGGTCTTTTCTCCCACACCGGGGCATCCAGGATAGTTGTCTGACGAGTCACCCATCAAAGCAAGGAGATCTATGACTTGTGTGGCGGAGGAGATGCCATATTTCTCCATAATCTCCTTCTCGCCAATTTTATCATAACCGCCCCCATGTCTTGGACGGAACATATAGACGTTCTTTCGGATGAGTTGCCCATAGTCCTTGTCGGGTGTCAGCATATAGGTTTCAATTCCTTCGTCACCTGCTTTGAGTGCAAGTGTGCCAATGACGTCATCTGCCTCAAAGCCTTCCACTGCCAAGATGGGAATATTCATGGCACGCAAGATGGCTTGGATGTAGGGGACAGCTGCCTTGATGTCTTCTGGTGTGGCTTCTCTTTGAGCCTTATAAGGTGGGAAGATATCATGGCGAAAGGTCTTGCCGATATCGAATGCCACACCTAAATAGGTTGGGTTACCCTTGTCAAGCACCTCACGTAACGTATTACAAAAGCCCACAATGGCCGAGGTGTTCAGTCCCTTGGAGTTTATTGTCGGTCGGTTAATAAATGCATAGTAAGAGCGAAATATTACCGCGTACGCATCAATGAGGAATAGTTTGTCCATGATTATTTTGTTTTAAATGTAAAATTACGCATTTTTTGCTATAATATCCGATTAAAACCGTAATTTTGTAACAAAGTTCATACAATTTCATGGATTATATATCGGTCATAAAGCAGCCAATAATCGCAGAATTAGACGATTTCATCGAGTTATTCGAGAAGACGTTGTCTCATTCTGACGGCCTACTTGGGCAGGCGCTTGAACATATTCGTCAGCGTACGGGAAAGCGCATGCGACCCATGCTTATCTTGCTGATGGCCAAGAACTATGGCCAGATATGTGATGCCACTTTGCATGCGGCTGTAGGCTTGGAGTTGTTACATACAGCCTCTTTGATCCATGATGATGTAGTTGACGAGAGTGCGGAAAGACGTGGTCAGAGCTCGGTAAATGAGGCTTACAACAATAAAGTTGCTGTACTTGTAGGAGATTACATGTTATCAACTGCGCTTCTTCACATGAGCTTTACTCATTCTGAGCCTATCATTCGCAATCTTGCTGAACTTGGGCGAACGCTCTCTAATGGTGAGATATTGCAATTGTCAAATATCCAGAACCAAGAGATTTCAGAGCAAGTTTATTATCAAGTAATCAAGCAGAAAACCGCAGCATTATTTGAAACATGCGCAGCAGTGGGGGTACAATCGGTTGGTGCTACAGATGTACAGATTCAATCAGCAAAAAAGTTTGGTCAAAACATTGGTATAATCTTCCAGATTCGCGATGATATTTTTGACTATTACGATAAGAGCGAAATTGGTAAGCCTACAGGAAACGACATGGCTGAAGGCAAGTTGACTTTGCCAGTGATTTATGCCCTAAACTCCACGGGGGATCAAGATATGATGGCATTAGCTCAAAAAGTCAAGTTTGGTACGATCAATTCCGATGAAATTGCACGCTTGGTACAATTTACTAAAGCTAACGGAGGCATAGAATATGCCGATAAATGCATGTGGAACTTCCATGCAGAGTCAATAGCGTATTTGGATAATGAAGTTCAAGACGAGGATGTGAAACGTAGTCTGAGAGCTTATTTGGACTTCGTAATAGAGCGAAAGTTATAGACTTATATTATAAATACGTGCCGCCGTTACATTAATTGATATGTAACGGCGGCATTTTTTATTACTAACCCATTCTGTACGGCCTGTTTAGACAAAAAAGAGCAGGAGATAATACTATGTCTAGAAGAACTTTATCTCCTTTCCTTCTATCTCGCTCAGTAACTTGTTTGCCAGGCTACTGGTGCCAATACGGAACCAATAGTTTGTCAACCATTTCTCTCCTAGTACCTCTTTTACGATGGTATAGAAGACAACTACGTCCATAACACTGTGTATTCCACCAGCTGGTTTCAGGCCGATCTGAATGCCAGTCTCGTCATAATATTCCTTTATGGCTTGACACATCACATATACGTCCTCAGGAGTTGCACCTCCTTTGTCTTTGCCCGTTGATGTCTTGATGTAGTCAGCACCTGCATACATGGAAAGAATAGAGGCTTTTTTCACATTCGAAAGGCCGCCAAGCAAGCAATTTTCAAGTATGACTTTCAAAGGAACCTCGCCACAAGTCTCCTTTATTTCGCCGATTTCGTCGCACATTCCCTCGTAATCCCCATTTAAAAACTTGCCAACGGATAATACGATATCTACATTTGTAGCACCGTCTCTTATTGCCAATGCTGTTTCGGCAATCTTGATTTCGGGGAATGTTTGAGAAGTGGGAAAACTACCAGCTACTACTGCTATCTCAACGTCGTCTATCTCAAGACTATTGCGAATGATGCTTGCAAAGTTGGGGTAAACGCACATTGTTGCTACGTGAGGTAGGTTGGGGAAGGAGATGAAGAACTGATTCACTTTCTCGGTCATGGCAAGAATCTTCTCTTCATTGTCCGTTGTGTTCAACGAGGTCAGTTCCACGCAGCTGAAAAGAAACTTTTTTACTTCAACGGTATCATTCTCAGGCACTTTCTTTTCGATGATTTTCTTCACAGCATCTTTCACCTCTTGTTCGTTTACGTCGAGGTTATATTTACTTAATGCCTGCTCGTAGATGTCTATTTCAGACTCATTTGCTTTACGCTGAGAGTCAACCTGAGCCTTCAATGGGCCCGAATTTTTAATGAATTTATTATCTTCAGTCTTTGCCATAATTAATATTTTAATATTGTTATTTTATGCTTTTAGTTTTGGGTTACCGAGGTGTCGCGAGGAATCACGTTTGGTCTTCTTTTCTAAACTCTTCATAAACTCTTCGGTAAGGTTTACTCCTGTCTGGTTGGCAAGACAACAAAGCACCCAAAATATGTCCGCCATTTCTTCGCCTAAGTTATCTTTTTCGCCTGGTTTAAAGCTCTGATCACCGTATTTTCTAGCCATAACACGGGCCAATTCTCCCACTTCCTCGGTGAGGACAGTCATGTTTGTGAGTTCGCTGAAATATCGTACACCGAACTCTTTAATCCATTGGTCAACAGCATCTTGTGCTCCTTGTATCGTTATCATATAGCTCCAATTCAATAATATTAATTGATTTATTAGAAATTGTCTCCCAATTTATACGTAGATAGTTGATAAGAGGAAAACTGTCGAATGAAGAGCGACTTTTTGTAGAGGCTTATTCTTTGTTCTTAGTGTCCATGCAAATCGTGACTGGGCCGTCGTTGACAAGCTCAACTTTCATATTTGCGCCGAATTCTCCCGTTCCTATAGGTTTGCCCATTGCTTTGCTTAGCGCCTCGCAGAAACGTTCGTAGAGAGGAACAGAGATATCGTGCGGTGCTGCCTTGATCCAGCTTGGGCGATTGTTTTTCTTGTAATTTGCCATAAGCGTGAATTGTGATACGACGATGATGTCGCCTCCCACGTCTTGTATACTTAGGTTCATCACGCCGTTAGCATCGTCAAATATGCGGAGTTTCACTACCTTTTGAGCGAGCCAAGTGATATCTTCTTCTGTATCGTCGCTACCTATTCCTAGGAGAATAAGATAGCCTTTGCCAATGGACGAATGCACTTTGCCTTCAATGGAAACTTGCGCGCGACTAACTCTTTGAACGACAATTCTCATGGTTCTAGCACAGCTGATTATGCAATGATTTATGACAAAGGTAAGAAAAACTACCTGATTGTGAAAACATTAGGCATTTAATTTTTCGTCGTCACTTTGATGAAAGTAATCGTAAACGATTTTTCCCTTGGCTGATCCGATAATGGTAGCAAGTTGTTCAGGTGTTGCTACCTTTATGTTTCTTACTGATTTTAAGCTTTTTAGCAACGATTCCTGTGTCTTTTTACCTATTCCTTTTATCTCGTCTAGTTCCGAATGGAGAGCACTTTTGGATCGTTTGTCACGATGGAATGCAATTGCATATCTGTGAACTTCATTCTGGATCTGTGTCAAAGCATGAAATAACTCGCTATCAGACTTAAGGCCAACGACTTGTGGGGGCCATCCATAAAGCAATTCATTGGTTCGATGGCGATCGTCTTTTGCAAGACCTGCAATGGGTATTTGTAGATTGAGTTCACCTACTACAACTTCTTTTACAATATCCATTTGGCCTTTGCCACCATCGGTAATAATGAGGTCGGGTAGGGATTCTCCTTCTTCGATCATGCGACCATAGCGTCTCCGCACAACCTCCTGCATGGAGGCATAATCGTCTGGACCGATTACGGTCTTTATGTTGTACTTCCTATAGTCTTTGCGAGCAGGCTTCATGCCCTTGTAAACTACGCAACCGGCCACGGCATCCGTACCTGAAATGTTTGAGTTATCGAAACATTCAATATGATATGGCAACTTTGGGAGACCTAATTTGAGTTGTAATTCCTTCATCAGACGAGTCTGTTTTTGCTCTGGATTAAGCTTTTCGGCTTGCTTTAGACGGTCAAATTTATATTGTTTTCCGTTCATCTCAGAAAGCTCTAACAAATGCTTTTTGTCACCTCGCTGAGGAATGAAAAATTCTGCATCCTTGAGTCTCCAATCCATCTCAAACGGAACAATGATTTCTTTAGCGGTACTATTAAATCGATCACGTATTTCTGGTATAGCCTGTAGAAGCAAATCTTCGTCCGACTCCTCCAGTTTTCGCTTATATTCATAGGTAAAGCTCTGGTTTATAGTGCCATTCTTTACATGAATGTAGTTGATGAATGCGTGTTTTTGTAATTCATCATCTGTGATGGAAAATACGTCGACATCCTCAATAGTATGACTTACCACCTCACTTTTTGACACGAATTCTTGCAGCAAAAGGTAACGTTGCTTCAGTCTTTCCGCCTCTTCAAAATGCAGAAGTGATGACTCTTCCAGCATCTTGTTATAAAGACGATTGCTCATTTCGCGTGTGTTTCCTTTTAGAATTTCTTTTGCCTGACGAATGTTTTCTTGATAGTCCTCATAGCTTTGTTTACCAATGCAGCAACCGTCACAGTTGTGAATGTGATATTCTAGGCAAGGACGGTATTTATGTTGCTTCACGCCCTCTTTAGTAATCGGTTGCCTACAGCTACGTGGCTTGTACGTTTTCTTAATCAATTCGAGCACATTGTACATCGAAGAAATATGGGGGAAGGGTCCAAAATAGGTGCCATATTTCTTATTTATCTGCCGAGTTCTATAGACACGTGGGAAGTATTCGTTAGTCACGCAAATGCTAGGGTAGGTCTTCCCGTCCTTCAAGAGTACATTGTAACGTGGATTATACTTTTTGATTAGAGAATTTTCCAGCAGCAAGGCGTCCTCTTCAGTTTTGACAACAGTATAAGAAATATCATATATCTTGCTGACAAGCACTTTCGTTTTGTATCGATCCACTTCTTTGTGTAGGTAGGTCGAAACACGGCTCTTTAGCTTTTTCGCCTTACCTACATAAATGATGGTACGCTCTTTATCATAGAACTGATAGCTGCCTGGCAGTTCAGGCATATTCAGCACTATGTTCTTCAGATAGGCAAGTCTTTTTTCGTTTTCTTCTATTGTCATCTTTTGCCTTCCCTTTTGTTTATTGACACTTCCGGATTTCTTGTTTCACGTGAAACCAATTTAGCCTTTTGATATCTCTGTAATGATTCTGCTGTATATAGAACTGCAAAGTATATGCCAAGCTTTTCAAATTCCCGAAACGAGGATACCCATGATTTTCGATGTCATTAGCATTGTTGCCTTTTTACGATTGGTGACGATTGCGATTGTAATTCAAATTGATTCACGGAGTGATTCAATTTGAATCATGCGGTAAAACAATTTGAATCACTCCGTGAATCAAATTGAATTACAACATGAATGCTTAGAGATGATTTTGACAAATGGGGGTGATGCTCGGTCTTGTTCTAAAGGATTCTTCCACTTTCTAAAGGAAAACTCCTTAGAAACTCAGAATACTAGAGACTTCCACGTCTTCTCCAAATTCCTCGCGAGCATTCGGAAACTCTTCTAACAATTCGATGATGAAGCTGCAATAAATCTTTTTAGGGCGAAATTTCCTCACAAGCTCGCAGGCCGCCTTCATGGTACCTCCAGTTGCAAGCAAGTCGTCATGAAGTAGTACGATGTCATTTTCGTTGATGGCATCTTTGTGGATTTCAATGGTGTCAATGCCATATTCTTTAGCATAACTTTGTGTAACGGTCTCACATGGCAATTTGCCAGGTTTACGACAAAGTACGATTCCTGTTCCTAGACGATAGGCTAGGGCACTACTCATGACAAATCCACGGCTTTCAATGCCTACTATTTTTGTGATGCCTTTGTCCTTATAGAGGTTGTACATCTCGTCACTCAGAATGCGGATACATTCAGGACTTTTGAAAAGGGTTGTAACATCTCTAAAATTTACCCCTTTAATCGGCCAGTTGGGAATAACTCTCAGATGGTCGAGTAATACTTGATTGTTCATAAATTACGATCTATTGACATTATAATTATTTAATTTTCAATGATTTATTCGACAATTGGTTTCACGTGAAACATTCGAGATCTTGAAAAGAGAAACGACTAAGGACGATATAATAACTTAGCTATATCTTAACGATATAAGTTCGTTTCTTTGAGCATTGGTTTTTAACGATAATTCCAAAATACTGAATCATAGAATTTCACCATTTATAATTAGAACCTTTTGCCTGTTCTTAGTATTTATCTTCCCATTAGTACGAGCATAACATTGATGTCGCTTGGCGAAACTCCAGGAATACGACTCGCCTGCCCCAGAGTTTCGGGGTCGATTCGTTCGAGTTTTTGGCGACCTTCCGTACTGATTTCTTTTAATTCTGAATAGCTGAAATGCCCCTTGATTTTTATATCCTCTAAGCGGTGCATCTTATCAGCGACGATGACTTCGCGTTCTATATAGCCTTTGTATTTAATCCGAATTTCTGCTGCTTCAGATATCTCCTGTTGCCTGTTTTCCGGTGAATCCATCACTTCTTTCAGTTCGGGTAATTGCTCCGAAAGTCGTTCCAACGAAAGTTGTGGTCGCGCGATAAGGTCGGCTATTTTACAGCTTTGATGGAGAGGGTTAGTGCCCAAGGTTTCAAGAGTGCTATTGATTTCTTTGGGCTTTACTAATGTAATATTGCAGAAATCAACGATTTTTTCGATTCCTTCCTTCTTTTGCTTCCACCAATCGAAACGCTCGCGTGAAGCCAGCCCCAATTGATAGGCTTTTTCAGTAAGCCGTTCGTCGGCATTGTCTTGACGAAGAAGTATTCGGTATTCAGCTCTTGAGGTGAACATTCTATAGGGCTCATCTACACCTTTGGTAGTTAGGTCGTCGATGAGAACGCCAATATAACTCTCGTCACGATTCATCACAAATGGCTCAGCTCCTCCCGCTTTTAAGGCGGCATTGATGCCCGCAAGTAGTCCCTGTCCTCCCGCTTCCTCGTAACCGGTTGTACCATTCACTTGGCCAGCGAAGAACAGACCGTTAATGACCTTGGACTCTAAAGAGTGCTTGAGTTGTGTAGGATCGAAATAATCATATTCGATAGCATACCCAGGACGATAGAATTTCACATCTCTAAGGGCGGGAATGGAACGTAAGGCACGAAGCTGTGTGTCCATGGGCATTGACGAGGAGAAACCGTTAAGATACATCTCGTTGGTATCTTCACCTTCGGGCTCGATGAACAGAGGGTGCTTATCTTTGTCGGGGAATGTGACTAATTTGGTTTCGATTGAAGGGCAGTAACGTGGCCCTATAGATTCAATCTGTCCGTTGTAGAGTGGGGAGTTTGCTAGGTCCTCACGCAAAATCTCATGTGATTCCGGCGTGGTAAAGCAAGTCCAACATGGTAATTGCTTCAGGATGGGTTTAGACTGGAAATAACTGAATGTATTGATCACGCTGTCGCCAGGCTGCTCTTCTGTGTCCTCGAAGTGAATAGTACGCTTATCCATGCGTACTGGCGTCCCGGTTTTCATACGTCCCATACGAATGCCCCATCGCGTAATCGATTCCGTGAAATCTGAAACGGCAGGCTCTGCGATACGCCCTCCTGCTACCTTGTGTTTTCCGATATGCATCAGGCCATTGAGAAAAGTGCCAGCACAGACTATGGTACTTTTCGACCTTAGTTCTACTCCCCATATCGTTCGGACGCCAACGGCAGTTCCATTTTCGACCAATAGCTCGTCGGCTTGGTCCTGCCAGATATCTAAGTTGGGTGTCCTGTCTAGATGACGGCGCCACTCTACAATATACTTTTCACGGTCACATTGAGCGCGTGGCGACCATACTGCCGGTCCCTTTCCTTTGTTAAGCATGCGGAATTGAATAGCTGTCGCATCAGTCACGAGTCCCATCTGTCCGCCTAGCGCATCTATCTCGCGTACGATCTGACCCTTGGCGATTCCGCCGATGGCAGGATTGCAGCTCATTTGCGCAATTTTATTCATGTCCATTGTCACAAGACAGGTGCGGGCACCAACATTCGCCGCCGCAGTTGCAGCTTCGCAACCGGCGTGTCCCCCACCAATGACAATCACGTCATATTTGAGTATCATTCGACTATTTTCATTTTCGGCAAAAGTACGTAATTATCTCGAAAAATAGTCGTTTTAACTTTGGATTATCACCAAAATATAGTATTTTTGCATTCATTATGCGGGCGTGAGTATTTCCTAATAATATTAAACGTGCGCGTTAATCTTTTATGGAGGCACACCCAATCACTATTTAGATATTATCTAACAGTTAAATAATTCAAAATCAATCATTTATGTGGTTAATTAATTCTCCGATTGGTAGAAAAGTTGTGATGTCGCTGACTGGCGTCTCCCTTATTCTATTCCTGACTTTCCATTGTTGCATGAACGTGGCAGCATTCTTCTCAGGGGATGCTTACAACGTTGTGTGCAAGTTTTTGGGAAGCAATTGGTATGCCGTTCTCGGCACGGCAGCATTGGCGTTTCTGGCGGTTTGTCACATCGTCTATGCTTTTATCCTTACAATGCAGAACCGTCGTGCACGTGGTTCTCAACGTTATGAGGTGACAAGTCGCCGTTCCGAGGTGAGTTGGGCTTCACAAAACATGCTCGTGTTAGGCCTTATCGTGTTCACCGGCTTGGTGCTTCACCTCTACAATTTCTGGGGCAACATGATGTTTGCAGAACTCGCTCACATCCAGGTGGCACATGATCCAGCTGACGGCTTCGCATGGATTCAGGAGACGTTCAGCAATCCAGTGTTCTCGGTGCTTTACTTGTTGTGGATTGGTGCCTTATGGTTCCACCTCACACACGGTTTCTGGAGCTCTATGCAGACACTTGGTTTTAGTGGTAAAATCTGGCTTAGGCGTTGGCAGGTCATTGGTAGCGTTTATGTGACGCTGCTTATGGGCGTGTTCGCTATCCTTATCCTCTCATTCTGGTTGGGCTTTGCCCCCAGCATGTGCATGGCTTAATACCACATAAATTATTCATCATTCATAATTAAATATTGATTATGTCACAGATAGATTCAAAGATTCCAGAAGGCCCCTTGGCTGATAAATGGACTGATTATAAAGCTCATCAGAAATTGGTGAACCCTGCCAACAAGCGTAAGTTGGATATTATTGTTGTTGGTACTGGACTTGCTGGAGCTAGCGCTGCTGCCTCTTTGGGAGAGTTAGGGTTCCATGTTATCAACATCTGCATTCAAGATAGCCCACGCCGTGCACACTCTATCGCAGCACAGGGTGGTATCAATGCTGCAAAGAATTACCAGAATGACGGTGATGCAGTATACCGTCTTTTCTACGATACAATTAAGGGAGGTGACTATCGTGCACGTGAGGCCAACGTATATCGCCTTGCTGAAGTAAGTGCCGCCATTATCGACCAGTGTGTTGCTCAGGGTGTACCTTTCGCACGTGAATACGGCGGAATGCTTGCCAACCGTTCATTCGGTGGTGTGCAGGTGAGCCGTACATTCTATGCAAAAGGTCAGACAGGGCAGCAGCTTCTGCTTGGTGCTTACTCCTCATTGATGAAGGAAGTTAATAACGGAACAGTGGAACTTCACACCCGCACAGAGATGGAGGACGTGGTGGTAGTCGACGGCCGTGCTCGTGGTATTATCGCAAAGAACCTCGTTACAGGCGAGTTGGAGCGCTATTCCGCTCACGCTGTATGTCTCGCTACAGGCGGATATGGCAACACATACTTCCTTTCAACCAACGCAATGGGTTGTAACTGTACAGCTGCAATTCAGGCTTACCGCAAGGGTGCCTATTTTGCTAATCCTGCTTTCGTGCAGATTCACCCTACTTGTATTCCTGTTCACGGTGACAAGCAGTCCAAGCTCACCCTGATGTCAGAGTCTCTCCGTAACGACGGACGTATCTGGGTGCCTAAGAATATCGAAGATGCTCAGAAGCTTCAACGTGGCGAAATCAAGGGCAAAGATATCCCAGAGGAGGATCGTGACTACTATTTGGAGCGTCGTTATCCTGCCTTCGGCAACTTGGTTCCACGTGATGTTGCTTCCCGTGCCGCTAAGGAGCGCACTGATGCAGGCTATGGTGTGAACAACACTGGTCTCGCAGTGTTCCTCGATTTCCAGGAGGCTTTCGATCGCTTAGGCAAGGACAAGGTTGCTGAGCGTTATGGTAACCTCTTTGATATGTACGAGGAGATCACCGATGAGAATCCTTATGAGAATCCTATGATGATTTATCCTGCCATCCACTATACGATGGGTGGTCTCTGGGTTGACTACGAATTGCAGACCAATATCACAGGTCTATTCGCACTTGGAGAGTGTAATTTCTCCGACCATGGTGCCAACCGACTTGGTGCTTCGGCATTGATGCAGGGCTTGAGCGACGGTTATTTCGTCATTCCTTATACCATGCAGAATTATTTGGCAGCCCAAATCTCGGTGTCAAAGTTCTCTACCGATCTTCCCGAGTTTGAGGAAGCAGAGCGTGGTGTGGCTGCTGAGATCGACCGATTGATGAACACTAAGTTCCACGATGAGAGCGTCGACTCAATCCACAAGCGTCTCTACCACATCATGTGGGACTATGTAGGCATGTCTCGTAGCAAGGAAGGACTGGAGAAAGCACTCAAGTTACTGAAGCAAATTCGTTTAGAATTCAATGAGCATGTACGTATTCCGGGTAGCAAGGAAGGACTCAATGTTGAGCTCGACAAGGCTATTCACTTGCGCGACTTCATCACGATGGGCGAACTTATTGCCTATGATGCCCTCAACCGTAACGAGAGTTGTGGCGGTCACTTCCGTGAGGAGAGCAAGACCAAGGACGGCGAGGCTAAGCGCGATGACGAGAATTACATGTATGTAGCCTGCTGGCAATATCAGGGATCTGACGATGTTGCTCCCGCGTTACTTAAGGAAGATCTGAACTATCAGTTTATTAAGGTTCAGACAAGAAACTATAAATCATAAATAAGGAATCACGATAATGGACAAGAATATATCATTCACACTGAAAGTTTGGCGTCAGAACGGACCAAGGGAAGAAGGCCATTTTGACACCTTTGAAATGAAAGATATTCCCGGTGACACCTCTTTCCTTGAGATGTTGGATATCCTCAATGAGCAACTTATTGAGGATAACAAGGAGCCTTTCGTCTTCGACCACGACTGTCGCGAGGGCATCTGCGGCATGTGCTCGCTCTATATCAATGGTAATCCTCACGGACCAGCACAAGGAGCTACAACTTGCCAGCTCTACATCCGTCGCTTCAACGATGGTGATGTGATAACCGTGGAGCCTTGGCGTTCAGCTGCATTCCCAGTCATTAAGGACTGCATGGTTGACCGTTCCGCCTTTGACAAGATTATTGCTGCCGGTGGTTACACCAGCGTGCGTACTGGTCAGGCTCAGGATGCCAACTCCATTCTTATTCCTAAGCAGAATGCCGACGAGGCCATGGACTGTGCTACGTGCATCGGTTGTGGCGCTTGTGTGGCTGCTTGTAAGAATGGTTCCGCTATGCTCTTTGTAAGTTCCAAGGTAAGCCAGTTGGCTTTGTTGCCACAGGGTCGCCCAGAGGCTGCTCGTCGCGCTAAGTCAATGGTGGCTAAGATGGAAGAGTTAGGCTTTGGTAACTGTACCAATACCCGTGCTTGCGAGGCTGATTGCCCTAAGAATGAGAGCATCGCCAACATCGCGAGACTCAACCGCGAATTCATCGTAGCTAAGTTAGCCGACTAAAATTCTTACTCTCTTCGAGAGAGTATCTCGATTCATAGACAACCCGTGGACAGTTTACTGTCAGCGGGTTGTTTCTTTATTATATGCCTAACACATGTCTTAGTAGTCTATTAGAGTCTGTATCGCAAGAAATGGACTCAGCCTACACCATGAAGATAGTTGCAATAGACTTCGACAACCAACAAAAAAAGAGCGAGATTCATATAGAATCTCGCTCTCGTCTCTTTGTATTTGTGCCGCCTAAAAAGTTGGCACGTTATATCCCGTAACCTCTTCTCCTAAGAGTTTAGGGCAGGAAGGTTACTGATACCATAATTCGCCGCCCAATTTCTGAGGCGGATTGTTGTCCGGTTTCTTAGGCTGAGGCAAGCTCTCCTTGAAGATTCCAGCAAGCTTTTTGATTTTATCATTCATAACAGTTTGTATTAAAGGGTGATAGTTCTGTTACTTATCATGGCAAATATAATAAATGTTTCCCATATTTGCAATTATTTCCGATGTTATTTTTAATACAAACTCGTTAAAAAATGCGGTACAATGCGCACGAATAATGGTGGTTATCGTTAATTTTGCATAATATGAAAGATAAGACCATTCAAGCATTTATTAGTGAACATCGGGAGGACGATGTTCGAAAGTTGGCTTTTGAAGGGCAACATTTTCCTCATATAAACATGCCGTTTGCGCTCGAACAGATACAAGGATGGCAGACGGCCAGGCTAAAGCTACCTATGTGGGCTGCTATCGATGACATTGTTTATCCGCCCCACATCAATATGGAGCAATGCAGTTCCGAAGTCACAGCTCGCTACAAGAACGCAATATTAGCCCAGGCCTTGGGAGCTGTTGATGGTGCTAAAACATTAGTTGACCTCACAGGAGGCTTTGGCGTGGACTTCTCTTTTATGTCTCAAGGCTTTGAAAGGGCGGTTTATGTGGAGCGCTCGGAGCAGCTTTGTGATCTTGCAAGCCATAACTTTGCTTTGTTAGGGCTTACTCAATCTGAGGTTGCTTGTGGCGATGGCGTCGATTTTCTACATGGTCTTCCAAGGTGCGAGAATACGCCAGGAACAACTGTAATTTATCTTGATCCAGCGAGACGAGGTGACCATGGACAGAAGGTGTTTGGGCTAAGTGACTGCCAGCCTGATGTGACCTTGCTGCGTGATGAACTCATTGACAAGGCTGATGTGGTGTTGCTCAAGTTATCGCCCATGCTTGACGTCTATGCGGCACTATCTTCTCTAGCTTCAACTGGGCGTGGTGTCGAAGTACATATTGTATCCACTGCTGGTGAATGCAAGGAGTTGCTTCTGCTCCTCACCCATAACGATACGCCTTTAAGGGTGGTCTGCGTCAATGATGACGAAATCTTTGCCTATTCGCCCATATCTAAAGATGACCATCACCTTGTTGCTCCATTATGCGATTCTATCGATTCGCTTTGTGGGATATTACTTGTCCCTAACGCTAGTATTATGAAGGCAGGTTGTTTTGCCGAATTAGCCTCGCATTTTGGATTACTGATGCTAGACCCGAATTCCCATCTTTTTGTCGCTCCTAGGCCTGTTTCTGGCTTCCCTGGCCGACAGTTTAGCATCACGGGGGTGTCATCAATGAATAAGCGTGAGCTACGCGATATGTTTGGACAAATGAATCAAGCGAATGTCGCTGTACGCAATTTTCCACTCAGCGTAGCCGAACTTCGACGCCGACTCAAGCTTCGTGATGGTGGGAATGACTATTTGTTTGCTACCACTTGTGCTGGCAAGCACATCATAGTCTTATGTCACCGCATTGCCGGCACTGAGTAGCGGATTGACCTTGAGGTTAATGTTTTGCAGTGTTAACATGTATATTTGCATTCGGTAGTGTAGATTTGGGAGTATGACCTATATCATTTCTCTCAGTGATTCAAATTGATTCACGCGGTGTTTCAAATTGAATTACGCAGTGATTCAATTTGATTTACTACCCCATTAGTTAGCTTTTGCAGGAGAAACGCAATGCCTGGAACAGTGCATTGACGGCAATAGGCATTTGTAAATCAACCATTGGTAAATGATTATGCCTAGAAACGCATCTTCTTGTGCGGCCTAAGAAATGTATGAAACTGTTGGCAGAGAAGCATATTTTGCCCATTCTTTTTCGTCAAAGACTGTTGTTGGGCGCTATTGTTTGCGTTGTAGGAATAGTGATAGTAATCTTTTCACAATTTGTACGTTTTCTTTTGCAATTAGCTTTAATTTTCTTATTTTTGCATATTAAAACGCATTAATCATCAATCAATTAGATATTCATGTCTGTAGAAATTAAGAATGTAAAGTCGAAGAGTGATCTTCGGGCGTTCATCAACTTACATTATGACCTATATAAAGGCAACCCTTACGACGTGCCTTCACTTTATAGCGACGAGGTTAACACCCTAAGTAAAGACCGCAACGCTGCATTCGACTTCTGCGAGGCAGAATATTTCCTTGCCTATAAGGATGGTAAGTTATGTGGTAGGGTCGCAGCCATCATCAATCACCGTGCCAACGAGAAGTGGAATAAATTAGATGTTCGCTTCGGTTGGCTTGATTTCATTGATGATATTGAGGTGAGCCGAGCATTGTTTAAGGCAGTAGAGAACTATGGTCGTTCCAAGGGCATGACAGCAATCATCGGTCCGCTCGGCTTCTCCGATATGGACAAAGAGGGCATGTTAACCTACGGCTTTGACCGTATGAGCACCATGGCCACACTCTACAACTATGATTACTATCCCCGCCACATGGAGCAGTTGGAGGGATGGGTGAAAGATAACGACTATGTGGAGTATCTCATCCCAATACCAGAAAAGGTGCCTGATAAGCTCGTTAAGTTGGCCACAATGATCGAGCAGCGTTACAACCTGCACGCTAAGAAAGTCACCCCTAAGGACATTCGTAATGGATATGCGCGCAAACTATTCGAGATCATCAATGCAACTTATGGTGACCTTTACGGCTTTGTGACGCTCACTGATCACCAGATAGACCAGTATGTCAAGATGTTCCTTCCCGCAGTTGATTTCGATTTGGTAACTGTCATTGTGGATGGCAACAACGACGACAAGATTATCGGTATAGCCATCACAATCCCTTCCTTGGCAAAGGCTTTAAAGAAGTGCCATCGTGGGAGATTGTTTCCTTTTGGATGGTGGCATGTACTGCGTGCTGTCAAATTCGGAAAGACCGAAGGAGTGGATCTCTTACTTATCGGGGTGCTACCCGAATACCGTGGCAAGGGTGCAAATGCGCTTATCCTTACCGATCTCATTCCGCGCTATATAGCGCGTGGCTACAAGTGGGGTGAGTCACAGGTTGAGATGGAAACCAACACTGGTGTTCAGGGACAATGGAACGCCTTTGAGCATGAGAACCACAAAAAACGTAGGTGTTTCCGCAAGGAGATAAAGTAATAAGCAGCAAAAGCCTCACTTAGGATCTCTGAATGGAAAGAGAATCTTATACTTTTAGCGAGGTAAGAAGTTGTTGAAATGATATTATGAGAAATGTTGGAGGATAAAGAAATAATTGATAATGGTGCCTTTGAGGGCACCGATAATTCCACACCTGAATATACAGATGATAACATTCGCCACTTGAGCGACATGGATCATATCCGTACAAGGCCGGGAATGTACATTGGACGCTTGGGTGATGGCACACTGCCTGAGGACGGAATCTACGTGCTTCTTAAGGAAGTCATCGACAATTCGATAGACGAATTCAAGATGAATAGTGGTGATCGCATCGAGATCGACATTGATGAGAGCCTACGTGTAACTATTCGTGACTACGGCCGTGGCATCCCACAGGGCAAGCTTGAGGAAGCCGTCTCTATGCTAAATACCGGTGGGAAATACGACTCTAAGGCTTTCAAGAAGAGTGTTGGACTTAATGGTGTCGGCCTAAAGGCCGTGAATGCTCTTAGCGGACGGTTTGAAGTACAGAGTTATCGTGAAGGAAAGGTCCGCTCGATTGTATTCGAGCGTGGTAGGAAAATAGCCGATAAGACCATGAAAAGTACTGATGAAAGCGGTACTTACATCTACTTTCAGCCCGACGAGACACTGTTTAAAAACTATCAATTCCATGACGAGATCGTGGAAACAATGCTTAGGAACTATACCTATCTCAACTCTGGGTTGACGATAATGTATAACGGTCGTCGCATCAAAAGTCGCAATGGACTTGAGGATTTGCTCAACGACAACATGACGGTTGATAGTCTTTATCCCATCATACACATCAAAGGCGAGGATATTGAGATAGCTTTCACTCATACAAACCAGTATGGTGAGGAGTATCATAGTTTTGTAAATGGCCAGCACACCACACAAGGCGGTACGCATCAAAGTGCCTTTAAGGAACATATTGCCAAGACAATCAAAGAGCATTTCGACAAAAACTACGAATATACTGATATACGTAATGGTATCGTTGCAGCCATAGCAATTAACGTTGAGGAGCCAGTCTTCGAGTCGCAGACCAAGATTAAGCTTGGCTCAACGCTCATGGCTCCTGGTGGGGAAACCATCAACAAGTATATAGGCGACTTCATAAAGCGTGAGGTAGACAACTATATGCATATCCACAAGGAGGATGTGGCGGATATTCTGGAGAACAAAATCAAGGAGAGCGAACACGAACGCAAAGCCATGGCAGGCGTCACGAAATTGGCACGCGAACGTGCGAAGAAGGCCAACCTGCATAATCGAAAGCTTCGCGACTGTCGTATTCATTTCTCGGATGCAAAGAATGACCGCAAGGAAGAATCTTGTATCTTTATTACTGAGGGTGATTCGGCGAGTGGATCCATCACCAAAAGTCGTGACGTGAACACACAGGCGGTGTTCTCATTGCGTGGAAAACCGCTCAATTCTTTTGGCTTGACAAAGAAAGTTGTCTATGAGAACGAGGAGTTCAATTTGCTCCAAGCTGCTCTTGACATACAGGATGGATTGGACAATCTGCGCTATAATAAGGTCATTGTGGCTACAGATGCCGATGTTGATGGTATGCATATACGCTTGCTTATCATCACTTTCTTCCTCCAATTCTATCCAGATCTTATCAAGAAGGGGCATGTCTATGTGCTCCAGACACCTCTTTTCCGTGTGCGAAACCGTCGCTCTAAAATCAAGAATAAGAAGATAATAGCTGAGGCCGACGCACGTTTGGTCAAAGGAGAGAAGAAGAGCGACTCCATCACGCATTATTGCTACACTGACGAGGAACGTCAGAAGGCTATCAAGGACCTCGGACCTGATCCTGAAATCACACGTTTCAAAGGACTTGGGGAAATCTCTCCTGAGGAATTTGTCCATTTCATCGGCCCCGACATGCGCCTTGAACAGGTAACACTACACAAGAATGACCAAGTACAAAAGCTGCTTGCCTACTACATGGGAAAGAACACCATGGAACGCCAAAACTTTATCATCGATAACCTTGTTGTGGAGAAAGACCTTCCAATGGAGGAAGAGGCTGTAAGCTAAGGTACAATTACGTTCATTGCAATGTCATAGATTGTCTGAAAGTATCTCAATAATTGCCAGTGAATTGGAGTTCAAATTCGATAAAATGACTTTTCGCTTTTGAAAAGATGATAAGGTATAATAATCAAATTTGTTGTTCAGCAGCTGTGAAAAGATAATCTTTTCAAGCGCAATTTTCTTAACGCCACATCTGGCATGATACCTTTGGATATCCAAGAAACATAACATTCTATCATTGAATTACGGTATCTCAGAGTGAATATACTCCATTTTATCGTGAATCATCGAATTATAAACATTAAGTTATCAATTTCAAGAAACGACGAATAATGAAAAAAGGTCTCATCATATCTCTCTTTTTGGCACTTCTGCCATTTACTCTCAGTGCCCAACTGAAGCTAAACTTTGGCAACAATTCTCCTCTACGGAAATTGCAGATCGCTGAGCTTGCCATCAATAATTTGTATGTAGATTCTGTTCAAGAGCAACTTTTGGTAGAGGATGCCATAAGGGGCATGCTCAAAAACCTTGACCCTCACTCCTCTTATACGACTGCAAAGGAGACCAAGGCCATGACAGAGACTTTGAATGGCTCATTTGAAGGAATAGGTGTACAGTTCAACATTCAGGATGACACATTGCTAGTTATCCAGCCAGTGGTCAATGGCCCGTCGGAGAAAGTCGGCATTGTGGCTGGCGACCGTATCGTAATGGTCAACGATACTGCCATAGCTGGCGTAAAAATGACACGTGAAGATATAATGCAACGCCTACGTGGTCCAAAGGGAACAAAGGTGAAACTCGGTGTCATTCGTCGTGGAATAGCAGACCAATTGAGCTTTGTTGTAACGAGAGCTAAGATACCTGTTAAGACTATCGACGGCTATTATATGATTCGTCCGGAAGTTGGTTATATCCGCATAGGAAGCTTTGGTGCAACGACCTATGACGAATTCATGAATTGCGTTGCAGAGTTGCAGAAAAAGGGGATGCGTGATCTTGTCCTCGACCTGCAGGATAATGGCGGTGGATACTTACAGGCGGCAGTTGAGATTGCCAATGAATTTCTTCAAAAGAATGACCTCATAGTCTATACTGAGGGCCGTAAGGTGAGCCGCCAGGAGTTTAATGCGCGTGGCAATGGCAAGCTGCTGACAGGAAAGATAGTCGTGCTCATAAACGAATTCTCGGCTTCTGCTGCTGAAATTGTAACTGGTGCAATCCAGGATCAGGATCGTGGCACAATAGTGGGGCGTCGTAGTTTCGGTAAGGGTTTAGTGCAACGGCCAGTCGATTTCCCTGATGGCAGCATGATGCGGATTACAGTAGCACACTATTACACACCTTCTGGGCGTTGCATTCAGAAGCCTTATACCAAAGGTGACAAGCAAGATTATGACAAGGAATTGGATCAACGCTATAAGCATGGGGAGCTTTACTCGGTTGATAGCATTCACTTTGATGACTCGTTGAAATATTATTCCTTGCGAAATCATCGCATATTGTATGGTGGAGGTGGTATTATGCCTGATGTGTTTGTACCGCTCGATACAACCCAATACACACCTCTACATCGTCAATTAGCTGCCAAGAGTATCATCATCAATGCTGACCTGAAGTATGTTGACAGTCATCGCAAACAACTGAAGTCACAATATTCTTCTTTCACAAGCTATTTGAAGAACTTTGAGGTACCACAAACGTTGATAGATGAAATACTTGCCGAGGGTAAGAAACAAAAGATAATACCTAAGGATGATGCTGAATTGCAGCATACGATGCCTTTCCTTCGCACCCAGCTAAAAGCCCTTATTGCTCGCGACTTGTGGGATATGAGCGAGTATTTCCAGGTTATTAATGAGGAAAATGATATCGTTCAGCAAGGAGTCAAGGCAGTCTTGCAACAATAAAGCGAATAAAACAACCTTACTATAGGGAAGGTTGTTAGTATATATGACAGAGCCATCCTTATACCAAAATCGGTATAAGGATGGCTCTTTTATTTTACAAGGGCTTCTAAAGCCTTATTCTCTTCCTTCTCCATCACTTCCCTTTCTCCAGGGCCTTTGTCGTTTATGCCGCAAAGATGAAGAATGCCATGGATGATGACACGATGGAGTTCGTCATTGAAAGTCTTACCAAACATTTCAGCATTTGACCTGACTGTGTCGACACTGATTACAATATCACCACCAATAACATCTCCCTCGTCGTAGTCGAAGGTAATGATGTCTGTGAAGTAGTCATGTCCTAAGTATTCTTTGTTGACCTCAAGAATCTTTGCATCGTTCACAAACATATAACCGATTTGCCCCACACGTCTATCGTGTGCTGCGGCAACGGTCTTTATCCATGCACTAACTTCTCGGTGTTTGAATTCGGGCATCTGGATGCCATCAGCTTGATATGTAATCATATTGTCTCTTTATTCGTTCTGTTTTCTGCCATTTACCTTATCAAATGGCCTAGCTTCAAGTTCGATTTATCTCCTCTCACGGCGTATCAAGAGCATTACCTCACAATGGTCAGTCCTGTTCATTTTGTGGCTCTGTAGGAGATTATATGCGCCAATTCACTCATCTTGCTCGTCATTATCCACCTTGGGAATCATCCAGGAGGCATCTTTGTTGAAATGTTCCAACTCGCGCACCGCCGAAGAAGATATAGCTGATAATGTGGGGTCTGCATAGAGCAGGATGGTCTCAATATCACCTAAACGCTTGTTGAATACTGCTTGGTCGCGCTCGTACTCGAAGTCCCTGATTGATCGTACACCTCGCACGATATATTTGGCACCCACACGCTTGGCCAAATCTATCGCGAAGTCACTGTATCCGATGACTTCCACTTTCGGCTCATCGGCAAAATGAGTGCGAATAGCATTGATTCGCTCCTCTTCAGAATACTTATAGGCCTTGTCAGGATTGGTCCCCACACCGATTATAAGTCCGTCAAAGAGCTCCAAAGCCCTACGAACGATATCATCGTGGCCGATGGTAAATGGGTCGAAACTGCCCACGAATAATCCCTTCCGCTGTGCTTCTTTCATTTCTCAAAAGTATTATGGCATCGTTTTCTGCGTTAGCTACGCCAATGGTAGTTATACTCAATATGGTGCAAAAGTAGTAAATAATCCTAATCCCATATTGAAATTTCCCCCAAAATATTGTAAATTCGATATTTCATATTATCTTTGGAAACTATACTTTACCCTTTTTGGGCTCTTTCTACTGATCATCTGTAATACCAAAAATGCCAAAACCTTTACTACATTATCTATTTTCCTTCTCACGTTTCTTCTATTTGTGGTTATCGCTGACGATTCTACTGACGATACAGTTAAGTGCAACTGCCGATACACCATCATATTTGTTGCTAGAACAGACGAAGGACTTGCAAGGTCGACAAAAACTCCTTGCGATGCGGAACTTGTGTGAGAAGGCAATGGGCAACGATGAAGATTTACAGCAACATCTATTGATTGCTTACATTGATGAGGCTCATAGACAGAAGGTAAACGAAGAAGAAGCTTACGGCTGGTATCGTTTGCTTTGCTATTATTACAACTCCGACAATGTGACAATGTTTCGGAATACAATCCCAATGGCATTGTCTACCTTGCTTATGCTTGGTAAAACAGACTATTATTATGACTCTTGGTCTCTTATTGCGGAGCAAAACCTCTATGAAGGCAATATAATGATGGCGTTTAAAGAGACCAAGATGCTTATTGACGACGCCAAGTCTCGCAAGTCCCACTATGGTCTCGCAATAGGTCATGTCTTGATGGGGGAGATATATGTATCCATGATGATGGATATGGAAGCTTTGGATCACTATGAACAGGCTGTTGTTTACGCTAATACTTTGCCTCAACATGACAGGTTATTATTGCTTATCTATACCAATTATAGTGATGCTTTGTTCGAAACCCATTATACGGAGAAGCTTCTTGAGATAGCCAATCATTGGCAAGAAATCATTATCAGGTTTGAAAAAAAACAGCAACAAGAAGGGCTTATATCGGCATATGTGAACGACCAAAAAGTCTACTGTGAGCTTGCCTTTGCACATGTTAAGACCGACTTAGGTCAATATTTGGAGGCAAAGGTTCACCTAGACAAGGCTTATGCATCTATACCCAAAGATGATAAGTTATTGCTAAGAGACTATTATCAGGAACTAACAAACTATCACTACCAACAAAAAGACTATCCCAAGGCACTTTCTGCAAGTGAAAATTCCGTGCGGATAGGTAATGAAGTCATTGATTCCGCGGGAATTTTGAGCTTTTTGAAGCTAAATGCCTATGTCTTCATCGGCCTTGGTCGTGATAAGGAGGCTGCACAGTTGCTAAGCCACTTGATACACGCTAAAGACTCATTTTGGTCCTACAATATGCAAGGCGAGATAAGACAAATGAGCTATTCGATGCGAACGAATGAGTTGAGAGTATCCAAGGCAAGATCAAGCAGATATATGTATATTGCTCTAGGGGCAATTGTTGTTATCCTCATTTTGCTTGTATACCATATTTATAAAAACAGATTACTTCGAAATAAAGCACAGAAATTATTACAGACAGTCAACAGGGACAAACTTTCGTGGCTACAAACCCTACAAAAATTAGAGGTTAAGCCTAAGGAAAAACTATCCCAACCAGAGAAGATATATGTGGATTTATTCCATCTTATGGAAGCAAAGCAACCATATCTTGATACCCAGTTTAATAGAGACAGTTTAACGCGAATGCTTCACACCAACCGTACTTATCTCGGAAATTCCATCCGCAAGTATACAAATGGTCTATCGATAAGTGAATTTATCTCTATTTATCGACTTAGATATGCGGCAGTTTTATTGGTTGGGGATCCAGATCTCAGTATCAGTGATGTCAGTTTTAAGTCGGGGTTTAATTCAAAAAGCACTTTTTTGCGCCTTTTTAAAAATCACTATGGTATGTCCCCAGTAGCATTCCGGGATTCGCCTAATGTTATTTCTGCTCTTCAAATGTCATCATCTCAGTTTGATATTCCGCCCATCAAGAAAATACAGAAGTAGGCGCTTATACTCAACCTATATTTATAATCAACTCTTTCACGATGCTTTGATTCTAAAGAAAATAGCCCAATGGTTGCATGTTTATAAGGCGAATGGGAACATGAATCAGATTGCATCGTATTAGGAATAAAATGGAATCATTAGTTGGCTTTTACTATGACTCCATTATGTTTAGACTGTGTGAGAGATGACTATAATTGAGAAATAGGTCTCAGTCCAAGGCATTCAAAATATCATAATTACTTTACATTATAATATCTATCACCAATTCTTCTTGCTTGATTTGACCTTTCAAGAAAAGTTTATTGTAGAATCATTGCGCAATAGTCCAGTTTTGTTATCGGACCAAAACCTAACTTCACATTTCTATGTGCTTTCTATGCAAATCAAAACTTAAGCTCTTCCTTATATTTCGTTATCTTGTTGTTCCACCCTCCACTTGGCAGGAGCTACCCCTTCATAGATGGAGAAAACATGGGTAAAATAGCTCCCCGAGGCGTAGCCTATCTGAAAGGCAATTTCTGCCATAGTCATCTCTTTATTTTCCAGCATTAGTTGCTTCGCATCTTCTAGACGTAGTTGATTCATTCGTGTGGTAAAACTCATGCCATACTTTTGCTTGAAATATTGCATAAGATAAGAACGGTTAGTGTGAATGATTTGCGCCACTTTGCTTATCGTTGTATCTGGTTCGCGATAACCATTTTCTATTAGCCACATGCTTAGTAGTCCTTCTTGCATTTCGTTTAGTATTTTCTTTTTCGACGTAGTGTCCTCTTTGATTCTAAAAACATCAGCGAGATGAGCAGCGGCATATTCTTCCAATTTCGTCACTAGTTGTATCTTATCCAAATACAACTGTTTATGCTTAGGGTAGATTCTCATAAAGTTTATGAATGAGAAAGTGATATAGCCGTTTATTACCATCAATGCAATCATAAAAAAAGCCTTAAGTATCATGGGTGAGAATATTATAGGCAATAATATTGCCTCGACTATGAGCAATAGATTCATTGAGTGACGTATCCATAGTAGAAAGTTGTAGGCATTTGGAAGATTGAACCTCTCAACTTGTTTCATTTGTCGGTTGAATCGAGGATAGAAACGAATGATAGTTAGGATGATATAGCCTGGGAACATTAGTGCTGCTGCAATGGTTAGCAGTAGATGATAGATTGGACTTTCAGACATTGTATTGAGACCGCTGAGTATTGCTAAAAGTGCCCAGCCAATGAGATCAAGTATCCTGCGCTTAAGTGTAGAAAAGTCATGGTCCACCAAATGTATGAAAGTATGGTTGAAAAGTATCGTCACAACATAGGAAAATGTGATATCAATGTACGGTCTGTTGCTTTCCCAATAGTCGTAAAAGTCTATATGCGGGAATACAATAAAAAGGTGCAAACTACAGAGGATAAACCCAATAGCCATCAAACGACGAGACCGATGATATGCTTTTAATAGTTCGGTCCGCTGTGTTCGCAGGAAAATCATCATGGCGGCAAGGATTAGATAGACGCCAAATCCAGCATAAACAACAAAATAATAGAAGTTTTCTACTCCATACATTGCTGATTCTAATAACTGATTGCCTAAATCAATGATTACTTTTTCTATTTGCTTTTAAATTTAGTAATTCCTCTGAATGTTGAGTTTCATTTTGGGTAAAGATGATATTCAATTTTGCAAAATACTGAATATTAATGAGTTGCAGATATGTCTTGCGACGATTTTTTGTATTAATTGTTCCTTGTTTTCACATTTTGCACACTTTCGCTAAATGTGAATTGCTGATTTAGCAAACCCTTTTTTCTTCTTTTTTTAATTATGAAAAATAAAAGATTGTTTGCCATGCTACATTTACACGATTAATTAATTCATGCTCTACCTATAATATCTTAAACAAATATGAACAAGAATCTATTATGCGTATACTCATATAGAAAGCGGCATAGTGGCCCATCTATATTGTTGTTACTTTTATTTTTGATGTGTTCAAGCGTGAACATCACCGCTCAAAATGTAACCATTAGTCCAACATCAGGAAAGCTTGTCGCTGCTTCCACTTATTCTGGGGAGGTGGGTTTCAATTTAGGCTGGAATTCTCTTTGGCGACACGATCAGCTGCCACTTACCTTAACTGTAGCGGATGATGGTCAGTTGACTTCATCAGGGATATTGAGTAATCCAGCCGGAAACATCACATTGGATGAGTCTCAGAACCTTTATGTTGTGGCTGGAGGTACAAGTCCAGATAGCCATATTAACATTTCGTTGCCCAATGGATTCCGTTTTACAGGATATAAGATAGTGCTTTATAACAATATCTCAGGTACAATCAAGGGTCTTGCGACAGTCGCACAACAGAAAATGCTCTATGAAACCAATAGTTCATTTAACACTTCGACCCCCAAAAAACAGTTGGATTCGTGGATGGCTGCAAGTAATGAAGGCACTAAGACCTATACTTTGGAGCGTACTTCCGATGATGCAGACCCAATGGGAAATAACCTTTATTTCTTGATAGATCATAAAAACAATAGTTATTTTGCTGTAACTATTAAGTCGATCGAAGTGTTTTTTACGGCAGAATCTGATTTTACGGTACCAGTATCCCCGACAACAGCACTGAATAGCGGTGTGAATTTGACCACCGTCTCGTTTCAAACAAATAAGCTTGACCTTGGCGTCATTAAGCCAACTACTACTACTAGTGGAAACACTTATTATGCCTACAATTATCAAAATGTCAAGGATTTGACTGCCAGCAACTGGCTTTATCAGGAAAATGCAGTGGTTAGTGGCAATCTTCCTACTGCCGCTGGTGCTGGATCTATTACTTCAGCCATTGATACTGATGGCAAATATTACTTCGCTTTGGGTAACAACACCTATTATGTAGAGTCACCAACGTCCACTATTGACCAAACAGGCAATGTGATTCCATTGGGTTACCGCATAGTAGATGCTCGTATTAACTATCAAAACAATGCGGTATTGGTATCTGGAGGACCTATTAGTGCTACGTCCGATGGTACGACCTATTACCTCCAAACAGACGGAAAATGGGGAACAAATCCTGTGATATGGACACTAACTACAAATAATAATCTGCAGAGTGGAATAACTTATCTCAGTGCTGTTAAAAGTCAAGGTCAATATACCCTGAATGGAACAACTACTCTTTCTTCTGCATCACCATTTACCATTACAAATGGAAATATTTATTTTAGTAATAATCAGGGTACGCTTCAGGGTACGCTTCGGTTAGTTGCTGTTAATAGCAAAGCCTCTTTCCGTACAGATGGAACAGGGATTGTGGCTACATTCTTACCTACTGACGCTCCATCAACGTCAAGCTACACTCTGAAAGTATATGGCACAGATGGCTCGGTCCCCCAAGATACTGTAATTGTTGAAACTGGTGCAAGCGGTATAGTAAACCTTAATGCACTAAACAATGATGCCGTGAAGTTTTCTGTGGAAGGACTTACAGAGGGTACTAAAGCGTTGATCACTTTAGAGCTGACCATGCAATCGCTCAATCCATACATTAATAAATTGGATGTCGTGTGTCATTCCTCCAAAGAAGCAGGATTGCAGCTTACGCAGCAATTTGAGAGCAACGATTTTGCGGTCTCTGGAGGAGCATTTGTCTTCTATGTACCTTCCGAGTTTATTGGCTCTTCAGGCTCTTGTACATTTACGTTTGAAAATCTCTTCAGCAAGTATAGCGACAGCACTTATCCTGGCGGTACTGGGTTTGCTCGAAACTATTTGGTGAGGTCGCCTTATCATTTAAGCTTTGGCGATGGTCTGCAATATTCAGCTTCAGGCAATGAGCCTTATACGGACAAGATTCACACGGAGAAATGCGGAGACATAGCGTTTAAGTTCAACAATGCCGACGAGTTGAGCAATACTAGTGGTTCTACGGTAGAAAATTCGCTTAAGGAAACGCCATTCGCAGAGGCAACATATATGCTTCAGGGAGGTACTTTCAGCGAGCAGATCAACCTTACTGTTGGAACTCAGCGGAGCTGTTACCTTTTCACAGGTGACGAAACCCGATGGAACATAGCGCCAACTACGGCCATGGAGCATCGCTACTATGCTTATTATCTGATGGATATCACGCTCGTAGTGAAGGATTATATCGCAACATGCAATCTAACTCCTATTTATAATACCACCTGCTATTATGATAATGGCGATGTTGAGAAAGCCATGTATGGTGCAAGTTTTACGGCCAGGGATAGTGTCACTAATACCGACATTAATCCATCGTATGCGTATCTCACGCATACGATGGTGACTAAATCCTTGGAAGCGGCAATGACAAATAATGTTATAACGCCTGATCAAGTGCTCTATATAGATCTCTCACCGTTCTACTCCATTCTCTTTACTGGAGATGAGCTTGAGCAATACAAGAACACTTTAAGTCCCAATTGCTTGGTTTATCTACCAGAACGAAGCTCGTACAATGCTGATAACTTCGCACAAAAGACACTCAGTGGAGGTTTTCGTTCTTGTAAGAACATTGTGATTACCGATCGTAAGCCGTTCTATGCCCCATATAAGATTACTGTTCCAGCAGAGAACTATGCTACTTACACGCGTCAAATCACATGGCCCGGCTATACACAAGCTATAAATAGCACGATTATTCTTCCGTTTACTCTGACAGTCAATGCCGAAGGAAAGCATGTAAACCAAGATGGAAACTGCGAGTTTATTGTAAATAAGATGAATCCTCAGAATTGTCTTCAGACCGATGGAGTATCTACACCATCCGACTATTATGGGGTGGCGCATTTCTCGCCAGTGGCAGAAGGCCATACGGAAGCTAACGTGCCTTACATGGTCAATGTTACGAAGGCTCCGACGGATGTCACCGTTTCGTTCACAGCCACACAGTTTGGTTCCGACGTTGAGGCCACGACAAATATGTCAGCGAACAATATCTATTTGGGTGAGACGGCTGAAGGCACAATAGGAGGGGCCCAATTCACATTCCAGAACCAAGGGTCTTATTCTGGAAGAAAGTTCGTTGCTAAGGAGAATAAGATATTCTATTTTGCTCAGAATATGTTCCTCAACTGCCAAAACTTGATACCACAGTATCTCTATGTTTATCCTTTCCGTGCCTATTACACGTTCAATGTGACTGGTCAATCCACCAAGTTATCTTCTTTCTCTGTAAGCTATGAGCCGTATGACGGCGAAACAACTGGCATCACAAATGTGGGGGAGCAACCTGATTTGGTGGTGGCAGCAGGCAATGGAAGCATCACGTTCACAGCCATGTCCGATAACCACATCGTCCTCTATGGAGTAGATGGATCAAGCGTTGTCGGAGTCAATCTCAGTGCAGGAGAAGCCAAGACGATACAAGTGCCTTCTGGAATTTATGTTATTAACGGTGTGAAAATCTTCGTAAAGTAACGGAGGATTGATAATGAAAAAGATATATGTTCAACCTATCACAGAGATCATTCACATCGAAGTTCGGCAAACAGTCCTAGTGGGTTCATTACTCGACCACGCAGACAGCAAGCGCCGTGATTTTGAAATCGAAGGAACTATAAATAATGATGTTGGAGAAGACCGTTTGCCACATTATAGTGCTTGGGATGAGTAGTAATATGGAGTGAAAGAAACAAATTCCTTCGCCCAAGTGGGGGTGTCCACCATAAGTGAGCGTACTCTTTTATATCAAAGAAAACTAATTAGGATATAAAAGAAACAAGCATTCAGTCTTCCATGACATAGAATAAGCCGATGATATCAAGCACTACTTTTCCAATTATACATTACTTTGAGACAAAGGATGTTTCAACCAGACTTTTCAGCTTTACCTATTCGAACTTCAATATCGAGAACAATAGGCCAATTCGACGGATCAAGTATGCATTAGCAATT
>DHOP01000090.1 GCA_002407775.1 Prevotella sp. UBA5387 | reverse complement strand
TGTCTAAAAATAGGGAGTAGCATATAGAACTTCTCATTTTGAACTGGTAAATATTTATTTATAAAAAATTGATTATATAATATCAAAATGTCGGCATTCATTGTGGCTACGAAGAATCTGGACAATTTGTTCTAACAACTAACTTTGATATTTTATCTAACGCTTTGCCATTAAGTAAATTACGATAACATTAAAAAGTTATTTAAATTCTATTTATTTTATAATATTTGTTTGCACTAAATACTTATTTTATTATATTTGCATGCATAAAAGGATACGCTTAATCAATTAACATTAATATCAAACCATTTTATTTTTTGTATTTATGAAAAAAATTCGACGCTTATTATTTATTGTGGTGCTGGGTCTCTGCAATGTTTTTGCATTTGCACAGACTGAAACAACAATAGACTTTTCTGCACTGGGTTATACAAATGCTCAAGTGCTAACTAGTACAACAGTAAATCCGATTACTGTAACTTACGTGAATGGTAACACTTATGGTAATGGTAATAAATGTGCATATTATACTTTAGGTACTGCTGTGAGAATCCATTCTAATAATGGTATTGTTGTCTCTACAAATTCAGGTAATATCACTAAAATTGTGTTTACTTTCGGATCTGGTTCTGTGTATCCAACTGCTACAACATATAGTGTTGATGGTGGAACTTTTGCTGTGCCCAGTTATACATGGACAGGGTCGGCAAGTTCAATATCGCTATCTTATGTTAACGCCACAACGGGTAATTGGCGCCTACAAAAAATGGTCGTTACAACAGTTGTATCTGATTTAAATGATGTTGCTCCTCCCACTATTACAGGCACGACCCCTTTTCTGGAATCTACAAATGTGACACTTTCTGCCGCAGACGGAACTTCCGTCTATTATACTACAGATGGCTCTGAGCCAACCAATACATCAACTCAATACACAGCCCCGTTCTCCATAAATACCACTTCTACTATTAAGGCTATAGCTTACATAAATGGTAATGCCAGTTTGGTAGCTTCAAAAGATTTCTCGCAAGTTCCTACGGTCGATAATATAGCTGCTTTCAAAGCATTGTCACCGAATACAATTGCTAACCTGACATTGACAAATGCCCAGGTTTTAAATGCTGACGCTACTAATACAAGAGTTTATGTAAGGGACAATTCTGGCGCTATCTGTTTCTATAATCTGAAACTTGGACTTACCACAGGGGACTTGCTGACTGGTTCGGTTGTCGGATCTTATTCACCATATAACAATCTGCCACAGATGAATTTAATAACCGGCCTTACTAATGGTGATAAAATTACTAAACAAGCGGGTACCTCTCCACAGCCTGTTAGCATTTCTGTTGCAGATGCATTGAACAGTAATAATACCTATGTTTGCGACTTAGTTAAATTGAGTGGTGTGTCTTTGGATGGAAATACTGCAAATCTTATGGCTAATCAAGGAAGTGATAGCATATTGCTTTATGATGGTCTTAAAAATAATTTAGTTGGGACAATAACTAAAGCCAGTACAGATAACAACGTAATGGGTATATTGATTCTATATTCGACTACCTATGAGATATACCCTATATCTATTGAGCAAATGCTTTCGGTATCTAATGCAGGCTATGCCACAATGTATTATAGCGATCGTGCATTCACCGTTCCTGTTGGAGTTACCTCTGTGACGACATATAAAATGGTTGGATCGGTGCTGACAGAGAGTGTCAATCATGCTGCAGGCGATGTGATTCCAGCTGGAGAGGCTGTTGTTGTTGAGGCTCCTGTAGCAAGCTATGCTTTCAATGTGGTTCCTTTTTCATCGGCAACTGCTGATGCTAACTCTATGTTGAAAGGAACAGATGCTATTACTGCAATCACCGCAGGTACTGGAAATCATATTTACAAACTTTCTCTTAATGATGCTGGAGATGCAATTTCTGCTGGCTTCTATTGGGATTCAGCTAATGGACTTACATTGAACAATGGTGCTCACAAGGCTTATCTCGAAATTCCTACTACGGCATCTGCTAAACGTTTCTACCTTTTTGATGGCACAGCTACAGGTGTTGACGGTGTTCAAGCTGCTGTATCTGACAATGCTCCAACATATAACCTAGCAGGACAGCGTGTAAATGACAATTACCAAGGTGTGGTTATTAAGGATGGTAAGAAATATATCAATAAGTAAACAAAAACAATAATCAAATAAAAATTAAGACAATGAAGCAATATATTAAACCAAATATCGGGGTTTCTACCTTTAAGGAAGATGATTACCTAATGTTGACAACTAGTAATACTATGAGTTCTTCATCTCAACTTGGTAAGGAAAACGCAGTGGAGGCTGAACCAACTTGGGAGCCAATAGAAACTATGAGTATTTGGGACGATGAGTAATTAAATTCTAATCCCATAACGTTCTCATCCTGAGGACGTATTATTATGCAAGCCCTGAAAGTTTAAAGATTAACTTTCGGGCTTTCTTGTGTGTTGACTAATAGTTATCTTTGTAAAACAAAAAGCGCCTTGGATTATTTTGTCCAAGACGCTTTGAGATTCCACTCTATGGGTGAGCGGAGTATGAAGCAAGGAGAACTTACAACTCGATAGGTTCGTAAGGCATGTCCCATGCCTCAGCAACAGCTTCGAATACAATCTTGCCACCCACTATGTTCAGACCCTTGCGGAGGGCTGCATCGTCTTTGCATGCTTTTTGCCAACCCTTGTCCGCCAAGGCAACTGCATAGCTTAGTGTGGCATTGTTTAGGGCTGTAGTAGAAGTGTTGGGCACAGCGCCTGGAATGTTAGCCACACAATAGTGAACGATTCCTTCGACATTGTAAACTGGATGTTCATGGGTTGTGGGGTGGGAGGTTTCAAAGCATCCGCCCTGATCAATTGCAACGTCAACCAATACTGTTCCAGGTTGCATAAGATGAAGCATGTCACGTGTGATGATGTTGGGTGCTTTGGCCCCAGGAATCAACACAGAACCGATAACGATATCCGTGGTAGGGAGTTCCTCACGGATGTTGTGCTCACTTGAATAGAGAGTGTTCACATTGTGTGGTAGTTCAATTGTTAATTGCCTCAAGCGTGGCAACGAGATGTCGGTGATGATTACATCGGCACCCATTCCAGCAGCCAACTGTGCAGCTGCCTCACCCACGGTTCCTCCGCCAAGCACTAACACCTTTGCAGGTTTTACACCGGGAACACCGCCTATAAGCTTACCCTTGCCACCTTTGGTCTTTTGTAGATAGTAAGCCCCGTTGATGGTTGCCATACGTCCAGCTACTTCGCTCATTGGAATAAGCAGAGGTAAGCTACGATCAGCCTTCTGAACCGTCTCATATGCTAGGCAAACGGCACCACTTCTGATCATGGCTTCGGTCAGTTCGCGGTCGCTGGCAAAATGGAAGTAAGTGAAAATTAATTGCCCACGCCGAACCAAAGGATATTCCTTTTCAATGGGCTCTTTCACTTTAATGATCATGTCGGCTGTCGCATAGACATCCTCGATGGTTGGTAGAATGGTGGCGCCCACTTGAGCATAGTTAGTATCAGGAAATTCGCTGCCCTCGCCAGCAGTATGTTGCACATAGACCTGGTGGCCGTGTTTAATAAGTTCGTCTACACCAGCAGGCGTCATTCCTACACGATTTTCGCCCTGCTTGATTTCTTTTGGAATACCAATTTTCATAGTTTTTGCCTTTAAAGGTTAGTTAAATAATATGGTGCTAAAATTAAATAAAATATCAATACATTAGTCAACAGATAGGTGTTTTTTTCATAAATTAACTTGAAATAATATTGGTGTGTAAGATGAACTTACCATGCCACTAACAGTTGGACTTATGGGCACGTCCTCATATAACTTGGGTGATTATTCAATAGAAGTGTTTTTGGATAAAAATCAATGGATAAGAGTTGTTGATTCTAAAAAACTATGCATATTTCTTGAATCCCAATTTGAATATTTCGATAAAATCATTAACTTTGCAAGACTTACTCTTTTGAAGTATAACATCAACACAAAATTTTTAAACAATCTATTATTAAGATGAACAGAACACAACTTATTGACGCTGTTGCCGAAAGGGCAAACATGACCAAAGTTGATGCCGCAAAATGTATAAACACAGTTCTTGGAGTCATGGCGGACAACCTAGCTGAAGGTGATGGTGAGATTGCCATTGTGGATTTCGGTCACTTTTTTGTAAAGCACGTGCCCGAAAGACAAGGTACTAATCCTGCCAATGGTGAAAAGATGACCATCGAAGCGCGTAACAAGGTAGTATTTAAAGCATCGGATAATCTTTCGATTTACTCAAGGAAGCACGTTTAAACAACAAAGAAATACCCTTGCAATAGTATTATAGCATAATACTAAACGACCAATTCTGGCTTAATTTAGTATTAAATGGATTTCAGTTTAATATCTGTTCAAGATATGATAGGAAATCCAATTGATCTTCTTAGTATAAAGTTGTATTTAACACCATAGTCACTCTGCCATTCTAGTAATGCCAGGGTGACCTTTTTTATGACCATATTACTGCAAATAATCAATAGAACTAAAAGTTAAAAATTATAATTACATTTTCTTATGTTAAAACAAATTATGTGTAAATATTATTTTTTGCTTAATTCATAAATCATATTGAATTGGGTGCAAAATGAGAAGTCGAAATGAAGAAGAAATATTGCGATTAGTATATCAAACATCATTCAATTTTTGGTTGAAATGAAGTAGTTTTGCGTTTGATATCGAATAGCACCACGTTTAGTGCCTTTTCGCGCTGCTATTCGATATCAATCGCAATGCCAAAGGATACTAATCGCAGTGCCAAAGGATAGCTATCGTATGTCAAGAAGATTTCACATGAATTATAATCATAGAACACATGGTAATAATTGAATATATCCTGGCTCTTCAAGGACAAACAAAATGTTATGCTGAATAGAGGGTCTCAGACAGCAATGACATATCATATGTATTTGACGAATCACTATTACTTAAATAGCTTCATGCATAACAAAATCTAAAAGAAATATATTTAATTGTTGACGAGGCATGATTTGGCATTAAATTTGTAATTTTGCACATATCGGGATAATCTCGATAGAACTAAAATATAAACAAAGATGAATATCAATATAAAGGAAACACCGGTACTGCTGCTTACTGGATACTTAGGAAGTGGCAAGACTACATTGTTGAATAGAATTCTTGCCAACGAGAAAGGATTGAAGTTTGCCGTAATTGTCAATGACATTGGCGAAGTGAATATTGACGCCGGCTTAATACAACAGGGCGGAATAGTGGGTCAGGAGGACGACAGTCTCGTTGCGCTCCAAAATGGATGTATCTGCTGTACGTTGAAGATGGATCTTGTGAAACAGGTCAATGATATTATCAATATGCAGCGGTTTGACTATATTGTCATAGAGGCTAGCGGTATTTGTGAACCTGCCCCTATCGCGCAGACATTGAGTACATATCCCGAGCTGATGCCCGAGAGTATGATGAAAAACGGCATTGCCAAGCTCGATTCCATTGTTACGATAGTCGATGCGTTGCGCATGCGTGATGAGTTTGGACTTGGCGAGGACCTCAAGAAAGATGGAATCGACGAAGAAGACTTGGCAAGCCTAGTCATTCAACAGATTGAATTCTGTAACATCATTATCTTGAACAAGGTGTCGGAGATTAGTGCAGACGAGCTTTTACATCTCAAGGGTGTCATCAAGGAAATTCAGCCACAGGCTAAGATTTTGGAATGTGATTATGGGAAAATAGACCTCAATGAGATACTAAACACCCACAGCTTTGACTTTGAAGAGGTGGCCACCTCCGCTCGATGGATTGAGGCAATGGAGGAGGAGTCTTGTGAATTGGAAAATGAGGAGTCAGGAGAAGCTTTGGAGTATGGCATCGAGACATTTGTCTATTTCCGTCGACCAGCCATGAACCTTGGAAAATTTGACGAGTTTGTGTCTACCAAGTGGCCGAAGAGCGTCATCCGAGCCAAAGGTATGTGTTATTTCCGCGATGAGATAGACACTTGTTATCTGTTTGAACAGGCTGGACGTCAGTTCAACATTAGCAATGCGGGTCAGTGGTACGCCTCGATGAAACCCGAAGAATTAAAGGAATTCATCGAGAGCAATCCTAGTGCTAAGAAGGATTGGGACGAGAACTATGGCGACCGTATGCAAAAGCTTGTATTCATAGGGCATGATATGGATAGGAAAGTCATTGAAGCTGCATTGGACGAATGCTTGGAAGACTAAACATTTGTTGATCAATAATGAACTATCTGAGCAGCTCTTGCCGTTTAAGATTACCTGTGCGACTTACAAACAATTAGCAACTCTGATATTCAGGCATGTACTTTTGGATATGATAATATTAGAATAGCTGTCAACCACTAGCATTGGTGTTTGCCATTTACAGATTTAAAGTAGACAGAGGATGGAAGAAATTTTAGAGTTTACACAAGTGGAACGTGACGAGGTTGGTGCCATACGCGCTCACCTCAAGGAAGTGTTGACTCCATCGATACAACCTGACGATGAAGCCATGCTAGAGGATTCCCTACGTCAAGCCATAGACAAAGGACGTGTTTATCGTGATGTTTTTGGACTGAATCCTATTCTCACATCCCTCCAGACGGCACAGATAGCCGTGGACGAGATAGGTCTGCGACGCGATGGTGTTGTAGCCACGTTGCTATATGGGTGTATGTCTGAGGATGACTTTGAGGCTGAAACCACCAAGAACAAATTTGGAGAGAATGTAACACATATCGTTCATGGCTTGTTGAAAATCCAAAAACTCTACGAGAAGAACCCTGTCATTGAGAGCGAGAACTTTCGCAATTTGCTTTTGAGTTTTGCCGAGGATATGCGTGTGATACTCATCATGATTGCCGATCGTGTGAACATCATGCGACAGATTCGTGACACAGCCAATGAGGAGGCAAAGCATGACGTGTCAGAGGAAGCAAGTTATCTATATGCTCCTCTGGCTCACAAACTTGGCCTTTATACGCTCAAAAGTGAGTTGGAGGATCTCTCTCTGAAATATTTGGAGCACGATGCGTATTACATGATCAAGGATAAGCTAAACGAGACCAAGCGTGAACGTGATACTTATATTGATCAATTCATCAATCCTGTGAAGCTGCATTTGGAACAGGCAGGATTGAAATTCCATATCAAAGGACGCACGAAATCCATCCATTCCATCTGGCAGAAGATGAAGAAGCAGAAGTGCAGCTTTGAGGGAATATACGATTTGTTTGCTATTCGCATTATCATTGACTCACCTGAAGACAAGGAGAAGCAGCAATGTTGGCAGGCCTATTCGATCGTGACGGATATGTACCAACCCAATCCAAAGCGACTTCGTGATTGGCTCTCAGTGCCAAAATCAAATGGTTACGAAAGTTTGCACATCACTGTATTGGGCCCTGGGAAAAAGTGGGTAGAGGTACAGATACGCACTGAGCGTATGGACGACATAGCTGAACATGGTCTAGCAGCCCACTGGAGATACAAAGGGATCAAGAGTAGTGGACAGTTGGATGAATGGTTGGTCAACATTCGGACCGCACTTGAGGCTGGAGACAACCTTCAGGTCATGGATCAGTTTAAGATGTCACTGGCTCCTGAGGAGGTGTATATCTTTACTCCTAAAGGTGACTTGTTTAAGTTTCCTTCAGATGCGACAATACTTGACTTTGCCTATCGTATCCATTCTAAGGTGGGCAACACGTGTATAGGTGGAAAGATTAATGGCAAGGCTGTGTCCATGCGGCATCAATTGCACTCAGGAGATACTGTGGAGGTCATCACACAAAGTAGTCAAACACCAAAGCATGATTGGTTAAACATCGTCAAAACGACTAAAGCGAAGTCGAAAATCCGTCTTGCTCTGAAGGAGACACAAGTAAAGGATGGACTCTATGCCAAGGAGATGCTTGAGCGTAGATTTCGCAATCGCAAGATCGACTATGACGAGAGTACCATGGGTCACTTGATTAAGAAGCTAGGCTTTAAGGAAGTTTCCGACTTCTATAAACAGGTGGCAGATGGGAAATTGGAGGTCAATGATGTCATTGACCAATACTTGTCCATGCAGGATCATCTCCAGAATGCAACAAAGGATCACGAGAGTCGCTCCGCAGAGAACTTCGCTTTCGAAAGTCCAACAGAGGTTCTGACCAAAGAGACTGATGACATTCTCACTATTGATGAGAACTTAAAAGGCATCGATTACGAGTTGGCGAAATGCTGCAAACCCATCTATGGCGACAAGATATTTGGCTTTGTGACGGTCAGTGGAGGCATCAAGATTCATAGAACGAACTGTCCAAATGCACCCGACATGCGTCGACGATTTGGATATCGCATTGTGAAGGCGCGTTGGAGTGGAAAGAGTTCTACTCAATTTGCCATCACATTGCGGATAATTGGCAATGACGATATTGGCATTGTGTCTAACATTACGAATATCATCGCTAAGGAAGAGAATGTTCTTATGAGATCCATCAATATCAATTCTAACGATGGACTCTTCTCCGGAAATCTGATCGTACAGCTTGAAGACACCACAAAACTTCAGCAGCTGATGAAGAAGCTGCGTGGCGTTAAGGGTGTGAAGCAGGTAGAGAGAATTTAGCCTACGAAACCTACAAGACGAAACGGAGTGGGGAATAGGTTGACTAGAGTATTCTATATTATTCGGATTTGAAAAGCGAAAGGAGTTTTTCTTTTCAATAATAGGGCATAAGAACTTATTCAATAATCACTAATATCACTTCCTTTTCGATATTCAACACTAGATACAAACATAAAACCCAGAGCGCTTGCTCTGGGTTTTATGTTATCATTAAAATACAAAGTTGTCTGCAAAACTAAGCTGCTTCAAGATCAATAGGCATCTCCCTCGCGGATTTCCTGGCGATCTATTTTTTTCTTGTCAATGCTCCACCATGCGTAGGAAGCATAACCGATGACAATAGGAAGAATCAACGATACATAGGCCATGACGCGAAGTGTAGTCTCACTGCTACTACTGTTGCGTATATTCAGGGAATATTGAATATCAACATTGGACGGGTAGAAGCAGGTGTTGTTCCAACCGACAGTCAGAAGGAGTGCTAGAACTACCATGATGACACCAACGCCTGCAGGCCAAATGCCTTTGATGTAATTCTTGTCGAGCAGTGTCTTTCCTGTTCCAAACAGTAATAGCATTACACCCAAAAGCAGAACGACGGCGACTGGCCACATCTCAACAAGATTATTGAAATACTTATAGGGCTCCATAAAGACAGTCCTTGTGGCTGGGTCGAATGCAAATCCTGATTTCAACAATGTACGAACGAAGAATGACAGGAAGAATACAAGGAAAACAATAGTATTTATAAGCAATTCTTTGCGCACGCGACCTTGGATGGCTTCATCCCTGATGTTGTTGTTGATATAGAGTGTTCCCAATATGCGTGTTAAGAAGAATACGGCTAAACCGAATACCAAGTTCCACACATCAAGTAGTGCATCAAGGCCGTTGCTAGCATTTGCCCAGTGGCTGATGACTGGTTGGAGGCTGGCATACATATTGCTTTTCTCTACCACAAAGTTGCTACCATTGAAGAATGTAGCTACAGCGCCACCCAAAAGAAGTGGTCCAACGATACCGTTGATGATAAGGCAGACTTGAAAAGTCTTCGGACCAAGGATATTACCGAGTTTATTTTGGAACTCGTAGCTCACTGCCTGAACGACAAAAGAGAAGAGGAGGAGCATCCATATCCAATAAGCGCCACCGAAACTGGTACTGTAAAAAAGTGGGAAAGATGCAAAAAACGATGCGCCAAACGTTACCAACGTGGTGAAAGTGAACTCCCATTTGCGCCCTGTGGAGTTGATGACCAAGCGACGTTCCTCTGGAGTCTTGCCTAAATTGAATATCATCGAGTTAGCCCCCTGAACGAACAGGAAGAACACTAGAAATGCCGCCATGAAGGAAACGACAAACCACCAATATTCTTGTAAGAATTCGTATGTCATGATTGTAGTGCTTTAATGTGTTACTTCTGTGTATTCTGGGCCCTTCTTAATCTGCTTCGTGAGAATGCTAATCTCGACAATGAGCAGTGAGGTGAATAGGAATAGGAAGATGAAGAATGTCAGTGCAATGCTACCAGAAGGTATATTGGACACGGCGACACCCACGGGTAGCATGTCCTGGATGGTCCATGGCTGCCGCCCCATCTCTGCAACTATCCAGCCGGCCTCACTTGCAATCCAGCCAAATGGTAAGATACACAAACCTGCCCAATGCAGCCAACGATATTGAAGGATATCCTTCTTGTAGACAAAGAAGAGCACAACGAGGAAAAATAGAATAAAGAGCATACCTAGTCCGACCATTGCACGGAAGGCATAGAAGGTGAGTGGGATGTGCGGTACCAAGTCGTTTACGTCCTTGATATAGCCATAACCGAAGTTTTTGATGTTATCTTTCAATATTGGTAATTGAGCCTTGGCCTCTGCCGGAAGTGCGGCACCGTTCTTCAAGCCAGCCGTAGCCTCACGGTATTTCTGCAGAGCGACAATGGCTTTTTTCCCACTAGCAATCTTCTCTGCAAACGAAGGCACTGTTAAACCATCTGGATGGGTGTAACCATTGATGAGATTGTTCACACCAGGCACGTAACCGTTTAACGAGCGAGTTGCCAGGAAGGACAATCCATTAGGTACAGCGATGCGTAATGGAGCATGTTGCTCGTTTACATAGTCTGGTTGTTCAAATGGATTTACGGCTGCAATGATAGTCAGTGGCTGACTCTCTCCTCCATTATACAAGGCTTCCATGGCAGCCAGTTTCATAGGCTGCACGCTCGAAACCATGTATGCTGAGTTGTCGCCCGTGATGGCAGCAAGGACAGATGCCACCAGTCCGACAATACCACTTATCTTGATGCTGGCCTTGGCAAGTTTCTGTTCGCGATGCTTCAAGAGGTACCAACTGCTCACGCCGACAGTGAATATAGCTCCCACAATCCATGAAGATGTAACTGTATGGAAGAATTTGTCCACAGCAAATGGAGACAGTGCCACATCGAGAAACGAGGTCATCTCAAAACGCATGGTATCAGGATTGAACTCTTGGCCCACGGGATATTGCATCCATGCATTGGCAACGAGGATCCACCAAGCAGAGAGGGTAGCACCTAGACCAGTAAGCCATGTTGCGGCAAGATGGAAGCCCTGTGACACTTTCTCCCAACCAAAGAACATGACAGCCACAAAGGTAGCCTCCATAAAGAACGCCAGGATGCCCTCTATAGCCAAAGGGGCGCCAAAGACGTCACCAACCATCCAGGAATAGTTGCTCCAGTTGGTACCAAACTCAAACTCGAGAATGATACCAGTGGCAATGCCCATGGCAAAGTTGATACCGAAGAGTTTCTGCCAGAAGCGTGCAACATCCTTCCAGAAGACTTTTTTAGTACGGTAAAAACAAGTTTCCGCAATGCCCATAACCACAGCCAGGCCAAGGGTTAGGGGGACAAATAGCCAATGGTAGATCGCAGTCAACGCAAACTGGGCTCTCGACCAGTCTATCGTTGCATTGGTAATGTCTAATAATAGATTATACATATTGGGTAAATTAAGATTTATTATTTGCTTCTTTCAATAACTTGCTTTGATACATACTCACTTTCTTGGCCTTTCGTTGCTTGTTCATGAAGGAAGTTTGGGAAAAAGAATAACTTGAGAATGACAAAAATGATGAATAGTTTGATGAGTATAACTGCCCATAAGGTTTTCCCTATGGTCATATTACGAAATCCATCACTATAAAGGTGAAAGACATTATAAAGGAATCGATAGGCCTTAGTATTTTTGAAATTCATTAGATTTACCATTCCCTTGCAAACTTATTTGTTTTTTTTGAATTAGCAACGATTCTGTTGGATATTTTACATATCAAATAAAAATTATTTATATTATTGTCGATTATTATCATAATCAGTAATCAAATTTGCAGGTATTGTTTGGCAAATCAGACCTTTTCTGTTACTTATGCTGATCTCTATCATTGCTAATCATTTAAACTAGAAGCATCTGTAAATCGTAATTGACTTATTTGAAAGAAATAACTCAGTCATAAAAATGAAATTCTTTCATCAGTTTTTTGATGTAACGGGCCAAAAATTCGGGATTTTTCCGTAAGTTTGCATAAATTATATATAATAGCGACTCATGGGCATTTTCGGACTGTTCAATAAGAAAAAGAAAGAGACTTTGGATCAAGGCTTGGAGAAAACCAAGCAGAACGTATTCTCAAAGTTTACCCGAGCAATCGCCGGAAAGTCTGAGGTGGACGACGATGTGCTTGATAACTTGGAGGAAGTGCTTATTACTTCTGATGTGGGAGTTGACACAACGCTCAAAATCATTCATCGCATCGAGGAACGTGTTAAACGAGATAAATATGTCTCCACATCGGAGCTTAATGACATTCTTAAGGAGGAGATTGCTTCACTCCTTATGGAAAATAACACTGAAGATGGAGATAGTTGGGACCTTCCCACTGACCACAAGCCGTATGTGATATTAGTTGTCGGTGTGAATGGTGTGGGAAAGACCACTACTATCGGAAAGTTAGCTTATCAATTCAAGCAGGCAGGACAGAAGGTTTACCTTGGTGCTGCAGACACATTCCGTGCAGCTGCTGTTGAACAAATTTCGATTTGGGGAGACCGTGTAGGAGTGCCCGTTATCAAACAACAGATGGGTTCCGACCCAGCAAGTGTTGCTTTCGATACGCTTCAGAGTGCTAAGGCTAATGATGCAGATGTTGTTATCATCGATACTGCTGGTCGTCTACACAACAAGGTGGGATTGATGAACGAACTGAAGAAAATCAAGGATGTGATGAAGAAGGTCCTGCCCGCTGCACCTGACGAGGTATTGTTGGTGCTTGATGGCAGTACTGGACAAAATGCCTTTGAGCAGGCAAAGCAGTTTTCAGCAGTAACGCAGATTACCTCGTTAGCTATAACAAAGCTCGATGGAACCGCGAAAGGTGGTGTCGTCATCGGAATTTCCGACCAACTCAAGGTGCCTGTGAAGTATATTGGGCTTGGTGAAAAGATGGAAGACTTGCAACTGTTCAATCGCAAGGAGTTTGTTGACTCATTATTTTAATGTTATTTCTTCAATTCTAGAGCAGATCCACATATAAATCAGCCAAAGACACAAAGGGGTCAAGTAAGAGAAAAGACACATTAGGTGTTGGGGTGACATGGGGCTGAAGTATGCTCATAGATATACAAGCTCCCTTCCTAATTATACCTTCGACCGTTTCGCAGAATTTCGTCTATTGCTTTTGACAACGAAAAACAAGTCATCTGAGATATTGAATCAAATTGAAACACATTGTGAATCAAATTGAATTAGAGCGTAAATCAAATTGAATCACATATTGAAAAGAATGAGATAACTCCACTATTCAAGTGGTATTCTGATAAATATTGTATCGATTTAATGAAGAAGAATTATATAGATTTCATCACTATGGGTTGTTCGAAGAATCTTGTGGATTCTGAACAACTTATGCGGCAATTTGAAAATGCTGGCTATCACTGTACCCATGACTCCATGAGACCACAGGGAGAAATAGCTGTCATCAACACATGCGGCTTTATTGAGAGTGCTAAGGAGGAGAGTATAAATACCATCTTGGAATTTGTCAAGGCTAAGCAAAAGGGTAAGTTGAGCCGTTTGTATGTGATGGGTTGTCTTTCAGAACGTTATAAATCAGACTTAGAAACATCGATTCCCGAGGTGGATAAGTTCTATGGAAAGTTCAATTATAAGCAACTTTTACAGGATTTGGGACCTGCAAGAACGACAGACGGAGAGCTTGTCAACTTTGCAGCTACTCGTGAGCGTGCTAGTGGCAGCCGCAAACTAACAACTCCACATCATTATGCGTACGTCAAAATTGCTGAGGGTTGCGATCGGCACTGTGCCTATTGCGCTATTCCCCTAATTACCGGTAAACATGTATCAAGGCCGATAGATGACATTTTGGATGAGGTAAAGGAATTAGTAGGCGAAGGCGTAAAGGAGTTCCAGATTATTGAGCAGGAACTGACCTACTATGGCCGAGATCTCTATGGTGAAACAAGAATTGCTGAACTCATCGATAGAATGGCTCATATAAAAGGCGTAAAATGGATTCGTTTGCATTATGCCTATCCCAATCAGTTTCCCATGGAGTTGCTTGATGTGATGCGTGATAATGCTAATGTATGCAATTATCTGGATATAGCGCTTCAGCATATCTCAGACAACATGCTTACAAGAATGCTTCGTCATGTGACTAAAGCAGAGACCTTGGAGCTTATTCGTACTATACGTGAACGTGTTCCGGGTATTACTCTACGCACAACACTGATGGTTGGTTTCCCAGGAGAGACAGAAGAAGACTTCCAAGAGTTGCTTGACTTTCTGCGTGAAGCACGTTTTGAGCGTATGGGGGCATTCACTTACTCCGAGGAACCAGGCACCTATTCGGCACAGCATTACAAGGATGATGTTCCCGAGGACGTGAAACAGCATCGCCTTGATAAATTGATGGCCTTACAACAAGATATTAGTGCCGAGATAGAAGCCGCTAAAGTCGGGAAAACATTCAAAGTGATCATTGACAGAAAAGAAGGCGATTACTATGTTGGCCGTACCGAATACAGTTCGCCAGAAGTCGATCCTGAGGTGCTTATTCTAGCAAATCGTCAGTTACGTAAAGGCTGTTTCTATGATGTGAAGATTATCGATAGTGATGAATTTGACTTATACGGAGAGGTATGAACAACAAAGAATTTATTGCAGACCTAGCTCAGCGAGCAGGTTACACGCAGGCAGACACCCAGAAAATGGTGACAGAGGTCATCGATTCTATGGGGTCTCAGTTCGCAGAAGGCGACAGTGTACAGATCTCTAACTATGGAACGTTTGAAGTAAAGAAGCGCTTGGAGCGCATCGTTGTAAACCCTAGCACACAGCAACGCATGCTTGTACCACCCAAACTTATTCTCAATTTCAGACCTGTTGCATACATTAAGGAAGCATTGAAGGACTCTTAATTATTAGGTTGATTATGAGAAAGATAGGGAATAAGGATTTGGCCAAAGTTTTGATTGATAAGTTCGGTCTAGACAAGACTGCCTCTGACCAGTTCATTACTGATATTTTTGAGGTGATTGGTGATGGACTTCGCAAAGAGAAAATCGTTAAAATTAAAGGTCTTGGTACTTTTAAAGTTACTAGCGTTGCCCCTCGTAAAAGCGTGGATGTGAATACTGGAGAGTCTATAGTCATTGAGGGAAGAGACAAAATAAGCTTCACAGCTGAGACTGCCATGCGCGATCTAGTAAACAAACCGTTTGCTCAGTTTGATACTGTCATTGTTAACGATGGCGTTGACTTCAACGATATAGATGACAAGTATTCGGACTCTTTGTTGGAACAAGAGGAACAAACTGACATGGATTCGACAGTAAGCAATCCTCCAATGCAAACAGAAAGCTACGAAAGGGGACCTTTGGTAATTTCCGATGAAACTGTTATTGCTTCTGAACAATCTCAAAATGTTATATCTGCTAATGAATCAGAAAGTTTGATAGATTCAGATAAAGAAGAACAAGAAGTAATTATGACTGAAGTAGAAGAGGCTCCTTCGGACTCTATAAGTGAACTTCCCTCTCCTAATGAGAACGAGATTGCGTCTGAAACAGTTGATACTGAAGAGCAAACTACTTTTAAAGAACAACCAAGCGAAGCAGAGACAAAGCAGCAGACACATGAAATAGAAGAGGACTCATTACCTGTTGAGCAAACAGCAAAACCTTTGCTGGAGCCTGTTGAAGAATCAAAAGAAGAGCCCTCTCCGGAAGAAGAGAATCTCGAAGAACACCAATCAGAGTACGATGCTGGACTTGAACTATTAAATAATCAAATAGAAGACCTGACAGAAAACGTCAATCAACAGAAGCGTCACATGCGTATAATTCTTGGTGTGTCTGCGTTTGTATTTGCTTTTTTTATCGGTGGCTTGGTCTATTTATTGACTCAGCTTGACCGAAGAGACAATCGAATTAGACATTTGGAGGCCGTTGCAGCATTGACTTTACAGCCTCAGGAGTCACCGGCAAAAGCTAAAGTGAACCAGGATAGTATAGCAGCAGAAAAAGCCAAAGCAGATAGCGTTGCTTTAGCACAGAAGAAGGTAGCTGAAGCAGCTGCAAAAATGCAAGCTGAAAAGACTGCTTTAGAGGAAGCAGAGAAGACAGAAGCGGCCAAGAAACTAGCTGTTGAAAAAGCAGAGGAAGCCAAGAAGACGGCACAAATAAATAAGTATAACAGTGATGTACGCGTTCGAACAGGTGCCTATAACATTATTGGAATAGATCAGACAGTCACTGTCCGAAGTGGACAAACCTTGTCAAGTATCAGCAAGACTTATCTTGGTCCTGGAATGGAATGTTATGTTGAGGCTGTAAATGAAGGGCGAACGACTTTCAAGGTTGGCGAAAAAGTCAGCATTCCTAAACTAAAACTCAAAAAGAAAGGAATTTAATCGGAATTATCTTGATAGATAATATGATATAAAAGAAACGTGCAAATGCACGTTTCTTTTGTTTATAAGGCTTTCAATGTTAGTCGGCACCAGTCTTCCTCTGTCTGTTTTTCGACTTCGTAAAGACCTAATCTGTTAGCTTCTTTCAGCAATAGAGGTGCATCATTTTCGTAGAATCCACTAAGAATCAGTGTGCTTTCGGCTGCCATTACATCTTTAAACGCTGCCATATCGTTAAGCAAAATATTCCGGTTAATATTGGCTACAACAATATCAAAGAGTCCACAAACGTGACTCAGTACATGAATATCCCCATGTAAAACCTGCAGATTGCTAACGTTATTTGATTCAGCATTATAATCAGTATTGTTTACACTCCACTCGTCAATGTCGTAGGCAACAATCTCTCTGGCCTCTAATTTAGAAGCGGCGATACCAAGAATGCCAGTACCACAACCACAGTCAAGAACTCGTTTCCCTTTAACATCCATACTAAGCAGGGCAGTAATCATCATCTGGGTTGTAAAATGAGTACCCGTTCCAAATGCTTGACGTGCTCGTATATAGATTGGAGTTGTGCCTGAAACAGATTGTTGCAGTCCTTTTCGCGCGTCGAAAATGACGATCTTGTTTGCAATATTAATCGGATCAAAGCCAACTTGCTCCCATTCTTGGTTCCAATCCTTATCTTCTACGGGATGGATTTCATAACTTACAAAAACATCTTTCAAGGGCAGTTCTGCCAGATTGATGTCGAATTGTTGCTTGTTTAACAGATCGTCCTGTACATAGGCTTTTAAACCGTTAGGTGTGTCTTCGAACGCTTCAAAACCCGCTTCGCCTGCAGCATCAGCCACTAGGTCTCTTGCAACCTGCATAATGGGGTCTTCGGCAGTAATGATAATGTCTGCGACAAAATACTTCATAGTAAATCTTAAATATTGCTGCAAAATTAAATAAAATAGGGAAAATCCTACTATCGTTTAGGGTTTTTCCGTAAATTTGTCCATAATAAGAATGTATTTTTGTATTAGAAAAAACATAGCACGACACCTGAGTGTCATGCTTTCAAATATAAGAGCAACTATATAAGGAGTAAAACAATGAAGAAGCTATTTTTATTTTTAGTCCTTGCAGGGGCATTACCACTGCAAAGTATGGCTCAGGATGACGACCTTTACTTTGTACCCGATAATTCAGCACGGAATACTGAAGTGAAAGCCGCTTCTAAGTTACCCACCTATTATCCTGGTAGCAGACGTCATGTGGACGAGTATAATCGAGCTGGTCAGTACCGAAGTTATTATCAGAAAATCGGTAAGGACTCGGTGGGAAATGATCTTATCACATTCGTACCAGGTGAAGGAGTATATCCAGACACTACTTATATAGATACAACGTATGTTTCTCCAGACGCCATGGAGTATGGAGATTATGACTACGACTACACAACTCGCATGAGTAGATGGGATGGTTACTACAATCCTTGGTTCTATCGTTATGGCCCTTGGCGTTATAATACATGGTATGGAGGCTTTTATGATCCTTGGTACGACCCATGGTATTATGGCTATGGTGGGTACTACGACCCTTGGTACTACGGTTATGGTGGTTATTATGATCCATGGTACTATGGCTATGGCGGTTGGTACGGATCTTATTACAATGGTTGGGGTTATCCTTACTATGGTGGATGGTATGGTGGTGGCTATGGCCGTTCATACACTCGCTATAATGGAGGAAATCCTCGCGGTTTGACAGGAGATCGTACTTGGTCCTTTAACCGTGGCTCAGGCGTAACAAGTTCTGGTCGCTTTGGAGGCAACAGCTATAGTCGTTCCTCTGTTGGCGGTAATTCGCGTTCCACAAATACTTATACTTCTCGTAGTAGTAGTAATCGTTCATTTGGCAGTCGCAGCACATATTCACAACCGACACGCTCTTATGACACCGGTACTCGCAGCACACCAAGTTACAATAGTGGCTACTCTGGAAACAGCAATTCCGGTGGCTACAGTGGAGGAAGCTCAGGCGGATTCGGCGGTGGTAGCAGAGGAGGTGGTAGCTCCAGCGGTGGCGGTCACTTTGGTGGTGGAAGACGATAAGTCATAAATAATCAATCAGAAATAAATAGAAGATTATGAAAATGAAATATAGTTTGATGGCTTTTGCTGCGCTGTTAATGGCTCCGCTCTATGCCCAGGAAACTTATCAGGATACTAAGTTAGTTGAGAATGAACTTAATGGTACAGCTCGTTATGTAGGTATGGGGGGAGCCATGGAGGCTCTTGGTGCCGATTTGTCAACTATCAGTACTAACCCTGCAGGCTTAGGTCTGTTTCGTTCAAACCAGGTTACTATTTCTGGAGGATTAGTTGCACAACAGGGTGAGACTACGACACCATCATGGAATGGCATTAATGCCAGTATCAATGGTAGCAAAACCAACGCTAGCTTTGATCAGATTGGCTTTGTATGGGCGCGTCCCTATGGAAGAAATGGTTACCTTAACTTAGGATTCAATTACCATAAGAGTCGTAATTTCGATCAGATTCTCACCGCTGGTGGTGCTCTGAATAATGCATCTCAAAATAAGTTGTCATCGATAAAGTATCCCATAGCTGACGAATATAGTTGGAATGGTGTAGATGCAAACTATGAACAACTTATGGCTCCAATTTTGGATGGCACTGGCAAACAAACAGGGATGCACTACCTTGATGGCTCAGACTATCTCTTTGGACAGTATCAAAAAGGCTATATAGGGGAGTATGACTTCAATATTAGCGGTAATGTCAATAACCGTGTTTATCTTGGTTTAACTTTCGGTATGCATGATGTCAACTATCGTAGCAACAGCTATTATACTGAAAATCTTGACCAAGGAGCAACGTCTGAGATGTGGGAGCAGGTTCGTATTAAAGGAACAGGCTTCGATTTGAAGGCTGGTGTTATCTTCAGACCTATCGAGACTTCCCCGTTCCGTATTGGATTGTATGTCAACACACCTACCTGGTACGACCTCAGCATGAATGGTGCCAATGATATTACGATGGCTGACGCTGCAGGAGGCGTAGATAAAGGACAATCCCTCAGTTATGACTACAAGGTGTTTACACCTTGGAAGTTCGGTGCAAGTCTTGGTCATACCGTTGGCCGCAACTTAGCCCTGGGACTTACTTACGAGTATGCCAACTATGGTACTATCGATAATCGTGTGAACAATGGCAGTTACTACGACTATTGGTCCGACACATATTATTCAAATAGTTACAGCGATGACGGTATGAACGAACACACCAAGACAACCCTAAAAGGTGTCAGCACGCTCAAGATGGGCTTGGAATTTAAGCCTGTTGACAACATTGCCATTCGTTTAGGATACAATTATCTCAGCCCGATGTTCAACCAAGATGGTTTCCGTGATGGTTCCATCTCGTCTGCAGGTTCGGCTTATGCCACATCAACCGACTACACAAACTGGAAGAGCACCAATCGCATGACCTTGGGTTTGGGGTATACAGTAAAGAAGTTCTTTGTGGACTTGGCTTACCAATATACACAGACCAATGGCGAGTTCTATCCCTTCATGAGCTATTATGATAACAATGCAAGTAGTGCGTTGAACAATATCGTAGACAAGAAAGATGTTAGCAATAAGCGCAATCAGCTCTTGGTGACCTTAGGGTATAAGTTTTAGCCAGTAATTCAAATATAGTTTGATAAATAAAATTTTAGTGGTTAATTTAGTTTTAGTAAGTATTAAAAGTAGGATATGTCGCGAGATATATCCTACTTTTAATGTTACCATACTATGAAATATGTTATGAATCAAATTGCAAATATGAAACGACAATTTCTTATTCTCCCTCTCTTAATGGCAGTCATCTTGTGCCATGCCCAAAAACGTGAATTTCGTGGTGCTTGGATACAAGCCGTGAACGGCCAGTTTCAAGGTCTTGATCGTGACGCTATGCAAAGTACACTTCGTGAACAGCTGGATGTGCTCCAGCGAGACGGCGTAAATACCATTATATTTCAGGTACGACCAGAGTGCGATGCCCTCTATCCCAGCAAGATCGAGCCCTGGAGTCGCTTTCTCACTGGTGTCCAAGGACGTGCTCCTCAGCCATATTGGGACCCATTGGCATGGATGATTGCTGAATGTCATAACCGTGGAATGGAGTTGCACGCATGGATTAATCCCTATCGTGCAAAGACCAAAGGAACCACACAACTTGCAGCAAACAATATCTGTGTGACCAATCCTGACCGATATTTTAGCTATGATAATCAGTATATTCTCAATCCTGCACTCAAGGAAAACAGTGACTATATTTGCCGAGTAGCAGACGATATTGTAAGCCGATACGATATTGATGGCTTCCATATCGATGATTATTTCTATCCCTATCCAGCTGCAGGGCAAGCCATTCCTGACCAACAACTATACGAGTCCAATCGCAGTGGCTTTGCTAACATTGGTGATTGGCGACGCAATAATGTGAATCTATTTATCAAGGCCTTATCTGAAACAATCCATGCCCGTAAACCTTGGGTTAAGTTTGGCGTATCTCCTTTCGGAATTTACCGTAATCAAAGCTCTGATCCAATGAACGGCTCGGCTACTAAAGGTTTGCAAAATTATGATGACCTCTATGCTGATGTATTGCTTTGGGTGAACAATGGGTGGGTGGATTATTGTGTGCCACAGGTCTATTGGCAGATTGGTCATCCCACGGCTGACTATGCCACGCTGATTCGCTGGTGGGACAAGCACGCCTCTAACCGTCCGCTTTTCATTGGAGAGGATGTGGAACGTACGGTCAAGTTTGCCGACTTGCAGAATCAGAATAGTCACCAGATGGCTGCAAAGCGGAACCTTCACCAGCAAATGCATCATGTGGATGGGGTAGTGTTGTGGTATGCCAAGGCTGTCGTGAACGACGTAGGCAATTATGGTACCATGCTTCGCGACAATTATTGGCGCTATCCAGCACTGCAACCCGTTATGCCATTCATCGACAACAAGAAGCCAAAGAAGCCACGTGGTCTTAAGCCTGTGTGGACAGAGGATGGTTATATACTTTTTTGGAAGGCACCGAGAGGGAAGAAATGGGACGATGTTGCCACAAAATATGTAGTCTATCGATTTGACTCCAAGGAAAAGGTGAATGTTGACGACCCATCAAATATCATTGCCATTACCAATAAAACTTACTACAAATTACCTTACGACAATGGCAAAACGAAATACACTTATGTCATAACAGCCTTGGATCGAATGTCCAATGAGAGTAAAGCGAAAAAGAAAACAATTAAGCTTTAAACATACAAAAGGCCTGCAATCATCTTTGATAGCAGGCCTTTCTTGTTTTTACATTACATTAGCCTTATTCGATTACTGACTAAATCATTTTTGATTTCCATATGGTATGTCAATAAGATTATTTGTTCTATTTAACCAGTATTATTCCAATCAATTGATAGTCTCGAATTAATATAATTTCTTGTGAAATTTTATTTACATGCGATTAATGGCTTTTGGCAGTGCGATTAGTATCCTTTCGCACTACCATTAGTATCTAATCGCAACGCGTTTACGGCCCTATCGCACCGCCAAACGATACTAATCGCAGAGCCATACCATATTTATGGACAATTCATGGACGTTTTACCTATCAATCGTGACTTTTGAAGGGGCTTTCATTGTAACTTTTTAGTGTATAATAACCTGATTTTTAAAAAGAACGATAAACTTTATTTACATATATGCTATGAGTATAAACATTGGTAAACTAAAATAACGCTGACGAGTCTAAACAGTCAAACTCATCAGCGTTAGAAAAAACAAACAATCAAAGATTCAATTTGAATAATCGGTTGGTTGTTTTGATACTTATCGCGTTTAAGCGTTAACCCACTGTTCCAGCATATCCCGTCCGTTGGGTGTCAAGACACTTTCAGGGTGAAATTGGACACCTCTAATATCATAAGTTTTATGGCGCAGAGCCATGATATGACCTTCTTCCGATACTGCAGTTATCTCCAAATAGTCGGGGAAAAGCTCATTAGATACTACCCAACTATGATAGCGCCCAACCAAGAAAGATTTAGGCAAACTTCCAAACATTGGCTCTGTTGATACTTGAGTTATGTTTGTTGCCACTCCATGATATACATCGGATAAGTTGGTAAGTTTTGCTCCAAAAACCTCTGCTATAGCTTGATGGCCTAAGCAAACTCCCAAAATGGGTTTCTTCCCTGCATATTGTCTGATAACATTCATTAGCTGACCAGCCTCAGATGGTATGCCTGGGCCAGGAGAGAGTACTATCTTGTCGAAGCTTTGCAGTTCATCCATTTGAAATCGATCGTTGCGAAAGACACTAACATTGGCCCCCAACTCCTTCAGCAAATGCGCAAGATTGTAGGTGAAGGAGTCATAGTTGTCGATAATTGCTACTTTCATAATTGCTCTGCTATTTCAAAGGCTTTCTTAAGTGCCCCCAATTTATTATTCGATTCTTCCAATTCATAGTCTGCATCGCTTTTGGCAACAATGCCAGACCCAGCTTGGAACCACAACTCCCCATTTCGGCTGATGAAGGTCCTAATGATGATGGCTTGATTAAGGTCTCCATTTAGGCCAATCACACCAATGCACCCGCCATATGCTCCACGACTATGCGGCTCTAAAACAGAGATGATCTGCATGGCCCTCACTTTGGGTGCACCACTCAATGTACCAGCAGGGAAAGTGTCCACAAACGTCTTCACCTTATCAGCACCATCGTCAAGGGTACCACGAACACGGCTGACCAAGTGAATGACATGACTATAATATTGCATATCTTTATAAAAGTCAACGTGCACATTGTGGCAATTGCGACTAAGGTCATTGCGTGCCAAGTCTACGAGCATCACATGTTCGGCATTTTCTTTCGGGTCGTTGCGCAAGTATTCGGCGTTTTCTCGGTCGGTATCGACATTCCCAGTACGCTTTGTTGTACCAGCAATCGGATCAATATATGCTTGGTCACCTTCGATACGGCAATGAGTTTCAGGTGATGAACCGAGTATTCGGAAACCACCGAAATCAAAGTAAAACAGATACGGACTTGGGTTTACGCTACGTAATGCACGATAGAGCTTGAAATCGTCGCCCTCATATTTTTGCACGAATCGTCGTGAAATGACAATCTGAAAAGTGTCCCCACGTTTGCAATGAGTCACACATTGACGGATATTGGCTTTGTGTTGCTCATCCGTGAGTGTAGATGTACTATTGCCGACTCTTCTGAATCCATACTCAGGAACATTGGAGTTGTTGATTCGTCGAACGAGTTCATCCAGTCGAGCTTGCCTCTTAGTCTCATCATCAGGTGTTTGTAACGTGACGAGTGTCATGCGATTGTTGAAATGATCGAACGCAATCACATCTTGAAAAAGGATATAGAGAACGTCTGGTGCATCATTTTTTTGCCGTCTTACTGACTTCACAGGGATGTGTTCAAAGTACCTCACAGCATCAAAAGAGGTATAGCCGTAAAGTCCACAGAGATTGCTCTTTTCGCCCTCTACCTCAAAATATGAGATGAACTCCTGGATGGCAGACTCTACCGTGTATGACTCTGTAATCTTATGCTCAATGTTAGAACCATCGGGTAGGAGCATTTGTGCCTGACCATGGTTAATTTCAATGCGAGCCAATGGCTTAAAGGCGATGAACGAACGACTGTTTTCTCGCCCATGATAATCAGAACTTTCCAACAGAGCGCTCTGTGGATACACATCTCGTAGGCGCATATAGACACCTACCGGTGTGTGGATATCAGCCAATATCGTTCGAGTGGCAGTATGATAATGATATTTAGTCATATCTATAAAGTATAAATGGTGTAGTTATGTAAGCACTATGCCTTGAGCTCACCGTTTGGCTGATATTTGAGGTAGGTATCAATGTCTTTATCTCCACGACCACTCACTGTGAGAACGACAATGTCGTCATGCTTAAGTGTCATCTTCTTAAGTGCAGCTATTGCATGAGCGCTTTCTATGGCTGGGATGATGCCTTCCATGCGTGTCAACTCATAGCCAGCGGCGATGGCCTCGTTATCATTAATGGCAAGCACTGTGGTGCGCCCCTTTTCGGCCATGTTGGCATGCATAGGGCCAATCCCTGGATAGTCTAGACCAGCACTGACAGTGAATGCTTCCTTAATCTGCCCATCATCGTCTTGCATCACAAGCGTACGCGAACCATGAAGAATTCCTTCTGATCCACAATGAATGGTAGCTGCTGTATAGTCAGTATCAATGCCGTGTCCACCAGCTTCGGCCAAGAATATCTTCACTCTAGTGTCATCAACATAATGATATATTGTGCCTGCGGCGTTGCTTCCACCACCGATACATGCTACAAGATAGTCTGGGTAGTCACGTCCAACCTTTTCTTGCAATTGCCATTTCAACTCCTTGGAAATGATACTTTGCAACTTTGCTACAATGTCAGGATATGGGTGGGGGCCCATGGTGGAACCCACAAGATAATAGGTGTCCTGTGGATGGCAGCACCAGTCTCGTATAGCTTCGGAACAAGCATCACTCAATGTCATGTTTCCAGTGGTGACAGGATGCACTTCGGCACCAAGCATCTTCATGCGTTCCACGTTGACAGATTGTCTTTCTACATCGGTCTTGCCCATAAAAACCTCACACTTCATACCCATCAATGCGCAGACGGTTGCGGTGGCAACACCATGTTGGCCTGCTCCGGTCTCAGCGATGATACGAGTTTTCCCCATCTTTTTTGCCAAAAGTATTTGACCAATGGTGTTGTTGATCTTATGAGCACCCGTATGATTGAGATCCTCACGCTTGAGATAGAGATGGCATCCGTACTTCTCGCTCATGCGCTTGGCTTCATAGAGTGGGGTGGGACGACCCACATAGTCTTTTAGCAGAGCTTGATACTCTTGCTGAAAGCTAGCGCTCTCTAATATAGATAGATACTTATTTTGTAACTCTTGCACACTCTTGTATAGTATTTCGGGAACGTATGCCCCTCCAAAACGGCCAAAGAAGCCGTCGCTATCAACATAATAATCTTTCATCATCCTTATTGTTTAGAAGGCATTAGTGCCTGTTTCAGTTGTTCAACAGCCTCGGCTGGATCTTTTGTCTCGTTAAGAAGAGAAACAAGCTTGCTACCAATGATTGCACCTGAGGAGTAGGTTTGAGCCAGTTGCAGCGTCTGATGGTTGCTTATACCAAAGCCAATCATACGAGGATTGCGCAGATGCATATCATCAATGCGTTTGAAATAGTCTACTTTGGTGGCGTTGAAATCTTGTTGTGCACCTGTAACGCTAGCAGAAGAGACCATATAAATAAATCCGTCGGTGTTGTTGTCGATCATCCGGATACGTTCTTCGCTAGTCTCAGGTGTTATCATCATGATGACACGAAGGTCGTACCGATCGGCTAAAGGCTTCACATCATTCAAATAATCCTTGAATGGAAGATCCGGGATTATAAAGCCTGATATACCACACTCGGCGCAACTCTCACAAAAACGAGCGACACCGTAGTGCATAATGACATTGAGATAGCCCATCAATAGCAATGGGATGTGCACTTCATCCTTGATGGCACGTAGTTGTTCAAACAAATGACAGAGTGTCATTCCATTATGTAAGGCTGTAGTTCCTGCACTCTGTATGACTGGGCCATCGGCCAAAGGGTCGCTGAACGGGATACCTACTTCAACCATATCGATGCCTCCGGCCTGCATTGCCTTGATGACATCACCGGTGTTTTCTAGCGTTGGACTTCCAGCACAAAAGTATAGTGAAAGAAGCTTCCTATCTTGATTGCTCTGAAAGAGATGATTTATTTTATTCATATTGCTTTGATTTGTTGGATAAATGTTTGCAGTTTCGTCACATCCTTGATACCTGGAGAAGATTCAAATCGGCTGTTAACATCAATTCCTGCAAATTGTGAATGATGAAATTGCCGTATGCTTGACACGTCGTCCGGCCCGATACCCCCACTTAGCAGAAAAGGGGTATTACCATTATAAGCTTGCAATAACGACCAGTCAAATTGTTTTCCACTACCACCCTTTGATGCACTCGCAGTATCGAACAGCAACATGTCGACAATGCCCTCATATTCGTTGCTGCGAGAAAAGTCATCTTGGGTTGCCACAGATATGGCTTTAATAATGGTAATAGTGAAGAGGGTGTTTGTCTGAAGTAAATCTTTTAAAGCAACTATGTAGTTACGATCTTCCCTTCCATGTAATTGAATGGTATTTAGGGAGTAAGATCTGACACTTTCAAGTATATGCTGAGGATTATCATCGACAAACACACCAACTCGACGGATGGATTTAGAGTTATTTTTTAGAGTTTCAATCGACTTAATGGTGAGATTATGTTGTTCAGCCTCAAGCTTGTCCTCCATGACATAGCGCGAAGATTTAGGGTAGAATATAAACCCCATCATGTCGATGTCTAAAGCAGCAACACTGCTGATGTTGCTAGCTTCACGCATGCCGCATACCTTGATTTTCATAGCTGTGCGATAAGTTTTTGAAGTGCCATTCCCGGATCTTCTGAATGCATAAATGCTTCACCCATGAGAAAGCCCTTGTATCCTTCAGCACGCAAATGTTTGATGGTGTCGGGGTTGTCTATGCCACTTTCGCTAACCTTACAGACATTTTGCGGTAGCAGATGAACCAAGTCAAATGAGTTTTGTACATTAGTATGGAATGAACCGAGGTCTCTGTTGTTGATGCCATAGAGGTCAGGACTGTACTCTGCGTACTCAATGTCTCGTTTATTATGCATTTCCAATAACACTTCCAAACCTAATTCATGGGCCATATGCAATAGATGCTTACACTCATCCTTTGCAACTGCAGCGGCAATAAGCAAAACAGTGGATGCTCCGGTCTTTCGCGCCTGGAAAAGTTGGTACTCATCGACGATGAAGTTCTTATATAAGATGGGTATGGTCACTCCTGACTGCCTTGCCGTCACAATAAAACTATCGTTGCCACCGAAGAAGTGTTCATCAGTCAATATGCTCAGCGCAGTAGCCCCCTTCTGCTGATAGCTTAATGGAACAATGTCAGCTTGCGCATCCTGATGTATCCAACCCTTGGAAGGTGATTTACGTTTGAACTCGGCGATAATGCCAGTTGACGACTTCATCAAAGCCTCGCGCATGGAAGGGAGTTGCTGGTCCAACATCGATTCAACAATGCTGTGCAACTGTCTCCCTGGTAAAAGCTGCTTCGCCCCAGCAATCTCCTTGTGCTTATAAGCTACTATTTCTTCTAAGATGTCTGCCATATCACGAATTGAGCTCAACGAATTTCTTGAATGTTGCCAAAGCTTTACCACTCTCCAAAGACTCTCTAGCGATTGCAATACACTCTTGGATGTCTTTTTGTCCATTCTCCATTACCTGGATACCAAAGCCAGCATTGGCGAGTACTATATTCTTCTGAGCAGACAATGAACGGTTTTCCAGTACGGCATCGAAAATCTTTGCTGCTTCTTCCTCCGTTGCACCAGCTACCAACTCCTCAGGTTTGGCCTTCTCGAAACCAAGGTCGGACGGACTGAAGATACGCTCATAGTCATTGGTTGATACCTTAAAATCACTTGTAAGGGAAATTTCATCATAACCATCAATGCTATTTACAATGCCGTAATCAACCCCTAGCTTACGATAGACTTCATTGTAAAGACGCATTTGATCAAGGTTTGCCACACCGAGAAGTTGTGCTTTGGGGCGTGAGGGATTAATGATTGGGCCAAGAAGATTAAATACCGTAGGAAACTGTAGGGCTTTACGAATGCCGCCAACAAATTTCATTGCTGTTGCGAAGAGTTGAGCATGCAGATAAACAATGCCACATTCTTCCATACTACGGTTGAGCTTGTCTATGTCCGATGTGAATTTCACACCATGCTCGGCAATGACATTTGAAGCGCCGCTGACAGAGGTAGCAGCAAAGTTGCCATGCTTGGCCACGCGATATCCCGCACCAGCTATGACGAAGCATGAAGTAGTTGAAATATTAAAAGTATTCTTACGATCACCGCCTGTACCAACAACATCAATGTAACGATCACTATTGAGAATTGCTGGTGCACCCGTTTCTAATATACCATCACGGAATCCAAGCAGTTCATCAACGGTTATGCCACGCATTTGCAGGCCTGTGAGTAGGGCGGTAATCTGCTCATCAGGGTATTCACTCCTGGTAATGCCAATCAAAATATTCTTTGTCTCTTCGCGAGTGAGTAACTCATGGTTCAACACACGCTCTAACACGGATTTCATTGTCATAGTCTTGTATTTTTTATTGTTATCTGATTTATTAAGCTCTAAGATTGGCAAGCATTCCCGGGTTTATTGTTTGCTTTATCTTTTGAGTTTGGTTTTATTCTTTTTACTTATTTATTGAATAATTCTCATCATCAATTTCGATTGAATAAGGTTTATCGTTGAAACTACCAATACAAAAAAAGGCCTGTCGTAAGAACGACAGGCCTTGATGATATTGATACTTAATGTACACACATGCCTTAACGACTCACGACTTTTTGAATCTTGAGTTACGCCACCACCATGCTGTGAACATAGAAATTGTCATATCGAATTTTTTATTGATTTCTAGTTGCAAATATACAGAGTAATTTTAAGTCGTCAAATTATTTTAGCAATTTTTTTTGCTAAAATGTTATTTTTTTCACAAGAATGAACAATAAATGAAAGAATATCGATGTATTTTCGAGGAATTATTCTTTTGTATCTTGGTACTGTGTAGATATTTCGACCAATAATTCTTTGACATAATTTCGCTCCCAATCGGATAAGTGAAACTTGTCATTACCGTATTGCAGGATATCAATATCAATGGTTATCTTCGTAGAAGATGCAGCTTTTTGTGAACGTCCAAGTCTTTGTTCGATACGTTTAGTAAGTTTCAGAATATCCCAATAAGTTATACTTATCGTGCCATATGCTAAACAATTGAGATAATTAGGGGTAATTACACCAATGGGCTCTGTCCAAAGATTATGTGTGAAGCAAAGGTTTGGAAGTTCCAGGCGTAGCATTTTTTGTGCCTGCTGTATGTTTTTCTCTTGTTCGAAATTACTTCCTAAACAAAGAATAAGCTGACTGTCGTCCATGAAATAATTATAAATCCTTAGACCAACTGGATGCAATGATTGGCAAACCAATATAATCTAAGGATTGTAAAGTTATATGGGAATGCTACTTAGCAAGCATCCACTGGAATCTTATTTATACGACGTAGGTGACGGCCACCCTCAAAATCGGTTGAGAAGTATTCGTCCATGATAGCGCGTGCTGTATCATTGTCAATGATTTTTCCAGGCAACACTAGCACATTGGCATTGTTATGGGCGCGTGTCAGATGAGCAACCTTAGGAATCCAACATAGTGCTGCACGAATATGCTGATACTTGTTGAGCGTCATAGACATACCTTCGCCAGTAGCACAAACGGCAATACCTGGATACACATCACCATTCTCTATTCCGCGAGCGAGCTGATGACCATAGTCTGGATAGTCTGTACTCTCTTCGGAATAGGTACCATAGTCATGATAAGGAATACCCTTCTCATCAAGATACTGTTTCACAAACTCTTTCATAGCAAAGCCAGCATGATCGCTGGCTAAGCCTACTTTCTTAATATCCATAGTCAATCCTATTTGTTAAGGAATGCTTTTACCTGATTATACACATTTTCACCAGTGTATCCAAGCTTCTCATCGAGTACCTTATAAGGTGCAGAGAAACCGAAACTTGTCATTCCAAAGACCTTGCTGTTAGGTCCAATGCCTACCAATCCCTCAAGAGTGACAGGCAGCCCAGCGGTCATACCAAATTTTTTCACATTGTAGGGGAGAACTCTCTCCTGATATTCAGCACTCTGACTACGGAACAGTCCTTCAGAAGGAGCACTGACAACACGTACACGAATGCCATCCTTGCGTAAGGCTGCTGTGCCAGATTCGAGGGTAGAAACCTCTGAACCACTAGCCACTAGGATCACATCGGGGTTCTCATCAGAGCCTGCTACAATGTAAGCACCTTTGGCTGCTTGATCATAATCATTACCTTCGGGAAGCTTGGCTATACCTTGACGAGAGAAGATAAGGGCTGTTGGTGACTCGGTATTCTCCATGGCCAGCCTCCAGCAAACGGTTGTCTCATCAGCATCTGCAGGACGGAATACACGCACGCTGTCCTTACCGTCATGATTCTTTAACTTCTCCATGAGACGAATCTGAGCCTCTTGCTCAACTGGTTCATGAGTAGGGCCATCCTCGCCAACACGGAAGGCATCATGAGTCCAAATAAATTTCACTGGAACTTTCATGAGCGCAGCCAAGCGAACGGCTGGTTTCATATAGTCTGAGAATACAAAGAATGTACCACATGCAGAGACAACACCTCCATGAAGCATCATACCGATGCACATATCAGCCATAGTCAGCTCGCTGACACCAGCCTGGAAGAATGCTCCTGAGAAATCTCCGCGTACAAAGCCATGCGTATTCTTCAGGAAGCCATCAGTCTTGTCAGAGTTAGAAAGGTCTGCAGAAGCACAAATCATATTTGGAACTTGCTTTGCCAATTCGCTCAAACAAGCTGCACTTGCAGCACGTGTGGCGGAACCTTCCTTTTGTACAACCTTAGTCCAATCAACCTTGGGGGCCTTGCCAGAGAACCACTGGTCCATAAGAGTTGCTGTTTCAGGATTAGCCTTGCGCCACTCATCAACATCTGCTTTGCGTGCTGCAACTACCTTAGTCAACTCTTTAGCGCGAGCTTGATAGAGAGCTTTTGTCTCTTCAAAGATAGCAAATGGTTCATTAAAATCACCACCGAGATTCTGGATAGTGTTCTCATAAGCACCATCACCAAATGGTGCGCCATGAGTCTTCACATTGTTCTCATAACTAGAACCATCAGCTTTGAGCGCCCCCTTGGCCATAGTTGTCTTGCCAATAATGATAGTCGGGCGTTTTTCTTCCTTCTGGGCAGCATCAAGAGCGATACGGATTTGAGCTACGTCATTGCCGTTTATCTCCATCACATTCCATCCCCAAGCCTCATATTTAGCCTTTGTATTCTCACAAGTAACGGCCGATGTCTCTGTTGACAACTGAATATCGTTGGAGTCATAGAACATTATCAGGTTGTTCAATCCAAGGGTTCCTGCAATACGTCCTACACCTTGAGAGATTTCTTCCTGTACAGCACCATCACTGATATATGCATAGATCTTGTGCTTCATCACCGTTCTGCCTAAGCGAGCCTCGAGGAATTTCTCTGCAATAGCAGCACCGGCTGCGATGGCGTGCCCCTGTCCCAATGGACCAGATGAGTTCTCTATACCACGATTAATGTCCAGTTCAGGATGGCCAGGGGTAATAGATTGCCACTGACGGAACTGCTTCAAATCATCCATAGAGAACAATCCTCGGAAAGATAAGACAGAATAGAGCATGGTACTCATGTGTCCCGGGTCGAGGAAGAAACGGTCACGGCCAATCCATGTTGGGTCTGCTGGATCATAAACGAGATATTCTGAGAAAAGCACATTCATAAAGTCGGCTCCACCCATAGCACCTCCTGGGTGTCCAGAATTGGCTTTCTCTACCATAGCAGCAGCCAATATGCGAATGTTATCGGCTGCTTTGTTCATAATTTTAATGTCGTTCATTGTTATATTAATATTATTATTCTAATGAGAATTTACTGAATGCAAAATTACTTCTGATATTGAAGAACGCAAAAAAGACTTCATCTTATTTTGCGATTTCAGTTTATTTTACTTCAGATTAACCACAATAATAGATTTGGCGGGAACTTCGATCTTTACAATATTTTTCTTGATCTTCGTGTCTTTGAAGTCTACTGCTGATACAACATCTGGATGTTGGAAATCATTATAATCGGTGATGTTCTTGCAAGTAAGGATTCGTCCTGTAGCCTTCTTGGGCTGTGCGCCATCCAAAGTCAACTCCACGCTCTGCTTTTGATCTAGACTTGTATTGGCCAATGAAATAACAATGGTTCCATCCTGTTTTTTAGCGGAAGAGATAGAAACGGCTGGAATTTTACCATCTTCCATCTTATACATGTGTCCCCCTTCAACAGAGATAGAATCAGTCTTAACATTCATAGGGAGGTAAGTTGCATTTTGGAAATCCTTGTACATGGAAAAGACATGATAGGTTGGCGTCAAAACCATATGACCGGAGCCGATAGTGTCAGTCAGTATCATGCTTTGCAGTACATTGACAATCTGTGCAATGTTAGCCATCTTCACACGGTCGGTATGTCTCTGGAAAACATTAAGCGATAAGGCAGCTACCATAGCATCGCGCATAGTGTTCTGTTGATAGAGGTGTCCTCTAATAGAGCCTGGCTCTTCGTCCCACCATGTACCCCATTCATCAACGAGAAGGTCAATCTTCTTTTTAGGGTCGGTTTGGTTCATAATAGCGCAATGCTTATTGATGACATCTTCAATCTGTAGACATTTGCCAATGGTCCAATAGTATTCCTGATTATCAAATGCTGTAGAAGAACCTTTGCTGCCACCCCAACCCTTAACGGTGTAATAGTGGAGTGAGACACCATTCATTCGGTCACCGACATTATTCATTAGCACCTTTGTCCAGTTGTAGTCATAATCACTGGCTCCAGATGCAATCTTATATAGACGATGGTTATCGTAATTGCGGCAATAAACAGAGTATCTGCGGTAGAGATCGGCGTAGTATTCTGGACGCATATTGCCACCACAACCCCAGCTTTCGTTGCCTACACCAAGGTAGCGAACATTCCATGACTTATCTCTGCCATTCTTTCTACGCAGGTTTGCCATAGGCGTATCGCCGTCACTGGTCATATATTCCACCCATTTGGCAAGCTCTTCTACAGTGCCACTGCCTACATTTCCACTAATGTATGGCTCAGCTCCAAGCAGTTCACATAAGTTGAGAAACTCATGTGTACCAAACGAATTGTCCTCAATGGTACCACCCCAGTTGTTATTTTGCATCTTTGGACGTTGGCTACGAGGTCCGATACCATCCATCCAATGGTATTCGTCAGCAAAGCAACCGCCAGGCCAACGAAGAACAGGCACTTTAAGATCTTGAAGTGCTTTCAAAACGTCATTGCGATAACCTTGGGTATTTGGTACGTTTGAATTAGGTCCTACCCATAATCCACCATAAATGCAAGACCCTAAATGTTCCGCAAACTGGCCATATATTTCCCTTGGAATAATACTTGTACCTTGGTTAACCTGTATGGTTGCCGTAACATCTTGGGCAGCAACTGACATTGCAGCAGATACCGAAAACAGTACTGTTGTGATGAGATTCTTCATTATTTGATTGAGTTTAGTTAGCATCTTTATTTTCCACGGCAGCCTTTTCGATGGTAAGCCCCTTCTTGTAATTGGCGATATAAGCTTCAAACCCTGCTACATCCTCAGAGGTCGGCTTTATTTCTGTACCAGTATTTCCAGCAAACACCTTGTTTTCCAAGAAGTCAGCGAGGTCTTGATTAGCCTCTTTGTTAACTAAGTATGATGCCAACAGTGCGATGCCCCAGGCTCCACCTTCACCAGCAGTCTCCATAACTGATATAGGAGAGTTGAGAGCGGCTGCAAGGAAGCGTTGTCCAACGCCTTTGGTCTTAAAGTATCCACCATGTCCAGTGATACGGTCAACGTTAACCTTCTCATCCTTGAAGAGTACATCATTGCCTATTTTGAGCACACCAATGGCTGCATACAACTGTGCACGCATGAAGTTGGCAAGCGAGAAATTGTCGTTTTCTGCACGAACAAAGAGTGGTCTTCCTTCCTCAAAATTTGTTACTGGTTCTCCAGATATATAATTATACGAAAGCAAACCGCCACAGTTGGCTTCTCCATCCAATGCTACTGAGAAAATTTTGGTATAGAGTTCGTTCATATCAAACTTCATTCCCATTAGATCACCGAACTGCTTAAAGATATCAACCCAATCATTAATGTCTGATGTGCAGTTGTTACAGTGTACCATAGCGACAGGACTTCCATCGGGTGTTGTAACGATATCTATCATCTTATATGGCTGTGAAAGATTCTTCTCCAATACTATCATAGAGAAAGAAGATGTACCTGCTGATACATTTCCGGTTCTAGCCTTTACAGCATTTGTAGCTGCCATGCCAGTGCCAGCATCTCCCTCAGGAGGACAAAGAGGAACACCAGCCTGAAGATGACCGCTCACATCGAGGAGACTTACACCTTTTTCAGTGAGTTTACCTGCATCTGCACCTGAGAGAAGAACCTTGGGAAGAATATCAAGGAGTTTCCATCCAAACTTCTTAGGAGCAACAAGTTCGTCAAACTTGCTTACCATCGTTGCATCGTAGTCTTTTGTTTTCGGGTCAATAGGAATCATTCCTGATGCATCACCAATACCTAAAACGCGCTCGCCAGTGAGCTGCCAGTGAATATATCCTGCGAGTGTTGTAAGATAATCTATTTTACTTACATGTTCCTCACCATTGAGAATAGCTTGATAGATATGAGAGATACTCCAACGAAGAGGTATGTTGAAGTTGAAAAGTGAAGACAGTTCGGCTGCTGCTTGACCTGTGTTTGTGTTGCGCCATGTACGGAAAGGAACTAGAATCTGTTCCTTGTCGTCAAATGCCATATATCCATGCATCATTGCACTGATACCAATAGCTGCGAGGCGTTCTATCTCTACACCGTATTGTTGTTTGACATCGGAGCGAAGATTGGCATAGCAATCCTGAAGTCCTGCCAAGATATCTTTGATACTATATGTCCAAAGACCGTCAATAAGTTGGTTTTCCCATGTATGGCTACCTTGTGCTATGGGGGTGTTATTTTGGTCAATCAGCACAGCCTTAATTCTAGTTGAACCAAACTCGATGCCGAGGGCAGCCTGTCCTGACTCTATGATTGTTTTTGTGTTCATAATGATTCCTTTAATGTTGGGTAGTAAATAGAAAAAAAAGAGGGTAGGGGCGAAAAGCAAAAGGAGTCATTATGGAGTTGAAGAAATGTTCCAGTGAAATCTTCAAAAGAAAATTTATGCGCATCTCTTCAACTCCAAATAACTCCTCATTAATATTATTGATGATTACTTCAATGCCTTGTTGAGCATGTAATACATTTCATTCCAGCGTAGTTCTTTGCAGAACTGGTCATACTTAGTATCCTTGTCGATGATACAAGCCTCCATGTCAGCAATTTCTGCGAAGTCCTGCCAATATTCGCTTGTCAGAGAAAGGCTAAGACAAGAGTGGTGAGTGCCACCAGCATTCATCCAGCATCCAACGCCAACCTCGAATGTAGGCTCTGGAATCCAAAGTGCAGAGGCAACAGGCAACTTAGGTAGTGGCTGACTTTCGATAAGGTTTACGTCATTGGAAATCAAACGGAAACGATTACCCAAATCAACTACAGTTGCGGTAACACCATGTCCCTGCTTGGATGTGAACACCAATCTTGCTGTAGGTGTCTTGCGCACACCGATGCCAAGGAAATGCACTTCCAAACGTGGCTTCTCGTTAGCAATGTCAGGATTGATCTCCAACATATGTGACTCCAAGATAGAAGTGTTGTCACCATCAAAGTTCAATGTGTAATCCTCTACGAAGGAAGTGCCTCCCTCTAAGCCTTGGCTCATCACCCAAGTGGTACGGTATAGGCAGGCATCTTTCCAGTCACCCTCAGCACCAAAACCATATCCATCATGCATCAAACGTTGTGAAGCAAGACCTGGAATCTGATCAAAGCCATGGCCAGTTTCTTCTACGTTCACATCGCCGAGGTCGTCGAAGTTTGTTGTAAAGCCCTTAGCACCGAAATCTTTGAGTAAGGCACGAAGTGTCAACTCAGCCTTGGCAGAGTTCCAAATCTTCTTATACCCTTCGCTCTTCTCATCCTTCAAGTCGTCAGCAACAACATATTCCTTGAAATATACATCATGTACGAGAGCATCAACATCCTCATCCTTGACCTTGTCGAAGTAATCCAATACAGTAGAGAACTGTACGTAGTCCACATGATAGCCTAATACCTGCTCAAATGCAACTTTATCACCATCAGTTACAGCAACGTTGTTCATCTGATCGCCAAAGCGAATGATGAGACAGTCTTGTGCGTCAGCAACACCAGCGCATACACGTTCCCAAACAGCGATATGGTTCAATGCCTTAGGATCCTTCCAATAGCCGATAACGGTCTTACGTGGCTTGCGAAGACGAGTAAGGATGTGTGCAAACTCGCGATCTCCGTGAGCACTCTGGTTCAGATTCATGAAGTCCATATCCATTGTCTGATATGGAATCTTCTCATTGTACTGTGTATGGAAGTGCAGCAAAGGCTTGCGGAGAATTTGCATACCCTTAATCCACATCTTTGCAGGTGAGAAGGTGTGCATCCAGCAAATAACGCCAATACACTTTTTGTCTACATTGGCACGCGACATTACATCGGCAACTTCCTTTGAACTATTGGCTGTGCCAGCATATACTATTTTAACCGGTAAGAAACCAGAGTTGTTCATGCCCTCTACCATTTCTTTGGAATGGTTGTCTACCTGAACTACTGCGTCGCCACCATAGAGCAACTGCGCTCCAGTGACAAACCACACTTCATAATCTTTAAATGCTTCAATCATTGTTCTTATGTTTTTAAGTTGTGAAATTTATTTTTTCTTTTGTCCATAATAAGCGTTAGGACCATGCTTGCGTGAGAAATGCTTCTCGACAAGTAGCGGATTCATAGAGGTTTCAGGGTTCACTGAGAATGAAACAAATGCCATCTTTGCAACCTGTTCAGCCACCACAGCATGATATACCGCCTCATCTGCATTCTTGCCCCATGTAAATGGTCCATGGTTTTTGACGAGAACGCACGGTGTGTGCACAGCATTGATATTTTCTTTCTTAAATTTATCAACTATAACTACACCTGTATTGTACTCATAATCTGCCATTTGATCATCAGTCATACTATCAGTACAAGGGATAGAATCATGGAAATAGTCTGCATGAGTGGTACCAATGTTGGGAATATCAATGCCGGCTTGTGCCCAAGCAGTAGCATAAGTGGAGTGGGTGTGAACCACACCGCCAATCTCAGGAAAGTTCCGATAGAGTACCAGATGAGTAGGAGTGTCTGACGAAGGATTTAAATCACCCTCCACAACTTTTCCTGTATTTAGATCTACTACAACCATATCGCTAGCCTTCATTGATTCGTAGCTTACACCTGAAGGCTTGATAACAACAAGACCTTTCTCACGATCAATGGCAGAAACATTACCCCAAGTAAACAATACTAATCCGTGCTTCACCAAATCAAGGTTTGCACGGAATACTTTTTCTTTTAATTCTTCAAGCATAAGCAATAAAATTTGTTGGGATGTTATTATAACTTAAATGACGGATCTTCCTTGTATGCCTTATAGTCAAATCTATAAAGGGCAGCTCCTCGTTTGGAAGTAAGTTTGTCGATCTCGCCAGTTTTCTCAATAAAGTCAATCTGCTTGATGCGCTTTCTGAAGTTACGCTTGTCTATTTCAGTATCAAGTATTGCCTCATATACATGCTGTAGCTGTGTCAATGTAAACTGCTCCGGCAGAAGGTTAAAACTTAAAGGCTCTGTATTGAGACGGCGACGGAGTAACTTGATAGCATCATTCACCATGAGATTATGGTCAGAATAAAGTTGAGGCAGGTCGTTGATTGGCACCCACTCCAAGCTGTACTTCTCCCGAAGCTTATCTTCATAGTCCCTGACATTTATCAAAGCACAGTACGCAACGGAAATCACTCGTTCTCCAGGATCACGATCAATAGCTCCAAACGTACCAACCTGTTTCATATACAAATGTTTCAGGCCTGTCAATTGGTATAGTACGCGGTTTGCTGCATCTTGCAGACTCTCGTCAGCACCCACGAAACCACCATAAAGCGACCATTCCCCACGTCCCGGGTCCATGCGTCTTTTGCCTATGAGCAACTTGAGCTTGTTGTCTTCAAATCCGAAGACGATGCAATCTACAGAGACCCATACCTTAGTATATTCTCCATAAAAATTAGTCATGTCTTTATGATATATAATGAATAAATGTATTACAAACAGGACAGGCCGCCTTTAAATAGCAAGCAGCCCGCCTGAATGATATTACCAGAAGTAAATATAGAAGGCTACACAGAGACCAATCACAAGGAGTGATCCTAATACATCCCAAACTGTAATAGTCTGACGGATAACTTGTCTGTGTCCCTTTGTAAGGGTGATAGCTTCAATTTGAGCTTTTGTCGGTGCTTTGGTGAAGAACGAAACCACAACCATAAGCAGGATGATGAATACCAATAGCCAGCACTCGAACACGAGCCAGTTTGTCTGCCAGAACCATGCTGTGTTTTCCCAGAAACCTGTAGGCAGACCAGCAAAGCTTATTGCATCTATAGCTGTCTTGCCAGTGTCAGTAGCGACATTGGTCACCAAGCGGAGCATACCAATGACAAATCCACCAAATAGACCCCATGCACCAGAGGCAGGAGTAATCTTCTTAGAGAACATACCAAGGGTAAATACAGCTACCATGGCAGGAGCTAGCAATGACTGAATGCCCTGCAAATAGCTATAGAGATTGCCAAGACTCATCATCACTGGCATCCAGATAAGACCAAGAAGAACCACAACGACTGTAGCAGCGCGTCCAACGAATACATAATGAGACTCGCTCTTATTCTTTCTCATCGGCTTATAGAAGTCTTCTGTGAACAATGTTGCACAACTATTGAAAAAGGCAGAAAGCGAAGCTACAAGGGCACAGACGAAACCAATGGTTACAATACCCTTCACACCAACAGGAAGTACGTTTTTTACCATAAGTGCGTAAGCAGCATCAGTTTCATTCATCACGAATCCTGTACCTTTTTGAGCCAAAGCTGAAGCAACCATGCCAGGTATAAGGAACATGAACACTGGAAGAATCTTGAAGAAACCAGCAGCTATAGTACCACGGCGTGCGCGAGTGATAACGGCACCTGGGTCTTCACCCTTAGTCTGGCCGAGTACACGTTGTACGATATGTTGGTCAGTACACCAATACCAGAAACCGATAATGGAAGCTCCCAAGAACACTACATAGCCTGGATATTCAGGATACATTGGATCTCCTGGATCAGTATGGAACATGTGGTTGATGCCATAACCATTATGCATGGCACGAGCATTATCCATCATTGCAGTCCAACCCTCAGCAATGCTGCCTCCTCCAAGTGCAGAAAGACCAAGGAAAAGAACGAGGAAGGAACCAATGATAAGTATAGGAGTCTGAATAGATGACAGTGTCATTACGCCTTTCATACCACCGAAAACGGTAAATACAGCTGTAACAGCAATGAGACCGATAGCACCTACCCAGAAGTTCAAACCTAGAAGATACTCAAAGAAGATACCACCTGTATAAGCAGTAACACTGACCTTTGTGAGCACGTAGGCAACGAGTGTGATGATTGACAGGCCATAACCTGTGGCATTATTATAGCGGAATTTCAGGAAGTCAGGCATGGTAATGATCTTGCCTAACTTTGTGATGAGCAATTCATAGAATGGTACGAAAACCCAGCCAAGAATCAAAATCATCCAGCCTTGCATCTCCCAGTGAGCCATACCCACACCGTCTTTTGCACCAGTACCAGCGAGACCAACGAGGTGCTCAGAGCCGATGTTTGCTGCAAAGATGGCCATACCGATGATGTACCAGGGTTCACCCTTACCAAAGAGATAGTCAGATGAGTTTTCACCTGCCGATGCACGCTTGTCCTTAATGACTGCGCGCCATACTGCCCAAATCACTGCGACGAGACCAACGCCAAGTATAAGCCAGTCCAACCACACGAATTCATTTGTTGTCCAGTTCATTTGTTTTTTAGTATCTGTAAGTTTATATAAATTTGATAATTTTCAGTTGTTTCCTACTTCACGCTGAACTTGTAAACCAAATGAGAAGTGTAGGTCTCTCCTGGCTTAAGGTAAGGATTAGAGATTTCCCATCCCTTTGTTTTCTCAATGAATTTAGTTGGGCTGTCAGGATACTTCTGACTTTCAAAGCAAACACTCACATGTTTGGGGTATTTGATGCCATGTTTGCAACTGATACCTGTACCTTGGAAGTTGCCAGTGTAAACCTGAATACCAGGTTCATTGGTGAAGACCTCCAACAGAATACCTGACTTGGGACTATAAAGACTTGCTGCGACCTTTGTGTCGTCGCCCTTGCCATCTTTATAGGTATTCAAGCACCAATTGTGGTCATAGCCCGTAGCATTACGAATCTGGTCAAAAGTAGAATCGTTTATTGTTTCACTTAGTGCGTGAGCTTTGCGGAAGTCCATAGGAGTACCCATAACGTCCTTGATTTCACCAGTTGGAATGTATTTCTTATCAGATGGTGTGAACTTGTCAGCATTGACATACATGACTTGGTCAGTACCTATCTTTGACGGGTCGCCATTAAGGTTAAAATAGGAGTGGTTGGTCATATTGATGACTGTCTCCTTGTCTGTGGTAGCAGAGAAGTTTATATCGAGAGTGTTATCACTTTTCACGACATAGGTGGCAGTAGCTTTAACAGTTCCGGGAAATCCGTTCTCCCCGTCAGGTGCGGTTATCGCAAAGGTTACGCTGCTGTCGGTACGAGCTTGGATATCATACACTTTGTTGATCCAACCCGTAGTACCACCGCCATGAAGGCAGTTCTCATTGTCATTAGCCTTTAGCTTAAACTGTTTTCCCTCAACGATAATCACAGCATTCTTGATGCGGTTTGCATAACGTCCTACACTCGAACCGTAATCCGATGGTGAGTGAAGAGTGTCGGCATATTGGCGGATGTTGTCATATCCCAATACCACATCGGTCGATTTGCCTTCTTTGTTAGGTACGTTGAGTGATACCACTCGACCACCATAATTGGTTAGGCAAACCTCCATACCATTTTTATTCGTGAGCGTTATAAGCTCAACTTTCTTCCCGTTAAGTGTAGTATCAAAGTCTGCAGGGTTCAAACCAGATACAGTTTCTCCAGTAGCATTTTTGCCACCTGCGCATGATGCAAGAGCAAAAAAGCCAACTCCAGCAGCGCACATTAAGTTCTTAAAGTTCCTCATACAAGTAGTGATGTTAGTTGATCGTATCTATAATTGGTGGTAAAGTTACAATATTAATTTGAAATCGTTCAAATTTACATACCTATTTTTCATAAAAAAATAGTCAAAAATATATTATAGTTTCAAAAATACACTTATTCGGATATTTCTGTCCACCTAATCTACCATTCCCTAATACCCACATCTTTCGTCTTGGCCACAACTTAAAAAAGAATTTGGCTATAAAATCCATTGATATCAGAGCGGTTTTTAATACTAAGTAATAACGATGGGGACAAGAAAATCACAACCAATAATATGTAAACATATTTTTGTATTTATTTTTTGAATAGTATCTAAACGTAAATAAAGGAATATGTTAAGAATTAGAAAATTATTGATGATTTATATACAAAAGGTAAACGAGAACACCATAACTGTGAGTTATCATTGCGATTAGTATCTAATGGCACTGCGTTTAGGCATTAAACACGCTGCGTTTAATGCTTAAACGCAATGCGAAAGGGTAGTAATCGGGATGCAAAAAGGCACCTTTCACATGTAAAGTGACTATGCCTAAATTTACTT
>DHOP01000046.1:17187-47710 GCA_002407775.1 Prevotella sp. UBA5387 | reverse complement strand
TGCTATGCAAACGGCTTCGCGTTGTTGGGCAAAATGATGAATCTCCGTAACAGCCCTCGTTTATCATCATGTAGTCGCTTCGCAACCATGTCATCTAACATCGTCATCTGTTGTATCTGTAATCGTATCTCAATCTCATAGGAACCGTAAAAGTATGCTTTCCGACTTTAACACCTGTTAACAGGGCGAAAAGAGCGTTTTTCATGGTGTTACGGCAGCGATGTGTTAACTTTGCAATGTAAGAACACAACGCCGCCCGACACTAGCCTAATACCATTTCAAAACACCACCAACCATCTATCATCTATCACCCAACATATAATCCATGACTATGAACTACTTTCATAATTTCTTCATACCTCTACATATTTGTGAATAATTGGCGGACATACACGGGGTATGTCCCTACACAAAAAACCTAACAACACCATGAAAAAAGAAACTTGGAAATTCATCATTCAGACCGCCATTGCCATTCTCACGGCCATTGCCACCACGCTAAGCGTCACCTCGTGCTTGTGATAATTCATAATTCATAATTCATGATTGGCTAAAACGTTTATCCTTTCATAATTTCTGCCCTTGACAAGCCATAAAGGCATGAGTTGATCGTTCGACCGCGTCAGGCTATCCTTTCGTTCTTTGAAATACTGGACAACCACAATCACCCTCTCATCGAGCCGTGTCTTTCTCTTGGAAGATGCGGCTCGTCGCATTAAGGCATCATTGACTACATAAATCTTTTCATAGGTTTTTAAAAGTAATGTTTTTTTTACGCCTTGATAAGCAATAAGTGGTATTTAGTTTTTTTCAGTTTCAATTTTCTGATTGTCAACGACAAAAAGAGAGGCAACATAGGCAGTAAAAACACCAAAGATCCCGACTCCACTAATCATTAAAATACTTCCTATAATCCTTCCTTCAATAGTAACGGGGTACATATCGCCATAACCAACAGAAGTAATTGTTTCAATAGTCCACCACAAAGCATCATTTGCCGTTTTTATTGTACTCGCAGGGTTATTCTCAACTATAAGAACTGAAATGGATGAAAATATAATTAGTAACACCGTAATTATGGAAACAGAAATCATTGTACCTTTTATCTTGCTTTTGAATACATACTTAATTAGTAACGTTGTAGATCTGAAAGCACGGAGAACTCTAAGAAGACGAATTAATCTAAAAAATCTTCCAGCTCTGAAAATTTCCAAAGCAGGAATTGAAGAAACAAGGTCAACCCATCCCCATCTCATAAACTTCCATTTATTTTCAGCATGATATAATCCCCGAAAAAAATCAAAAAGGAAAACAACGCAAATCGCGTTGTCAAGCATATCTATAAGCTTCTTGATTTCATAGGAGACATTGAAAAATGTAGTTATCATCAATGCAAAAAGTACATAAATAGAAAGTACAATTATCAACAAGTCAAACAAAGAAATGTTCTTAGTTTTATTCATAATAACTTTTTATTGGATTAATAGTTTCTTCTTGGAATTTATATTTACAAAGATATGAAATTAACTAATTCGTTATCACTTTCAATGAATATATTATTTTTCTTTCATTCTTTCACAATTTCCGTTCGCCCTTCTTTGCACGCAGATTTCGCAGATTTCGCAGATGTTTGCTTTGCAAACGGCTCCGCGTGGTCAGGTAAGTCGATTTGAGCAAGCACCACTTTGAATACCCCTATTGACTCAGGTGGGACAATCTGCGCTATCCGTGCCATCGGCACGTTATTATCTCATGCACCCCGCATGGTAAATCTGCGTCATCTGCGCAATCTGCGTGAGAAATAACTCCCCCCACTTTCTTTCTGCTTTCTAAAAATAATCGGCATCAAAAGGATAAAATAAACCAAAGGCGACGAAAGTGTTCCCAAGATTATTTACTTTTGTATTTGAGATGTTTTATACAACAAACTACTCTTGTGAAAATATGAAATTACTGACTATGAATAGAGTATATAGGTTTCTTGTTGCTTTTGGACTTGCCATGGCCTTGGCTCCGACTAAGGCAAATGCCCAACACCTCAATTTCGGAGACCAGGGGAATGGGACGTACAAGAATCCGATACTCATGGCTGACTACTCGGATCCGGATGTGATTTGTGTGGGAAAGAAATATTATATGGTGGCGAGTGACTTCCACTTCTTGGGCATGCAAGTGCTGGAGTCGGACGATTTGGTCAATTGGAAGCTCATCAGTCAGATTTATCGCCGCTTTGATCTGCCCGGATGGGACGCCAACAATCACTTTGCCGGTGGGTCATGGGCTCCGTCCATACGAGATCACGATGGGAAGTTCTGGGTGTACTTTTGTACGCCCGATGAAGGGCTCTTTATGAGTACGGCAACGGATGCACGAGGCCCTTGGAGTCCACTCCATTGTGTTCGAAGTGTAGCCAAATGGGAAGACCCATGTCCCTTCTGGGACGAGGATGGGCAGGCCTATCTCGGGCATAGTTTGTATGGCGCGGGTCCTATCATCCTTCACAAGATGTCGAGCGATGGAAAGCAGCTCCTTGACGATGGTGACACCATCTATAAAGGACCGGTGGCGGAAGGAACGAAGTTGATGAAGCGCAATGGGTGGTACTACCTCATCATTCCCGAAGGAGGGGTGGGCGAGGGATGGCAGACGTGCCTACGCTCACGCAATATCTATGGGCCATACGAACGCAAAATAGTGCTCGAACAAGGTTCTACTCAGGTCAACGGCCCACATCAGGGAGGGCTCGTAGATACACCTGAAGGCGAGTGGTGGTTCTTGCACTTTCAGTTGACACCCGTGGCGGGACGTGTGGTCCATTTGGAGCCAGTCCGGTGGGTCGATGACTGGGTGGAAATGGGCGTCGATAGGGACGGCAACGGAGTGGGAGAGTCGGTCGATGTCTTTAGGAAACCTAACGGAAACTCGAGTCCATCGCTTCCTCAGACCTCCGATGATTTCAATCAACCATCATTGGGTTTGCAATGGCAATGGTGCCACAATCCCCACGATTCCTTCTGGAGCCTATCTGAACGTATGGGTTGGCTGACGTTGATGGCCGAGCCCAGTGAGAACTTGAAGATGAGCCATAACATGCTGACTCAAAAGGTTACGGGATATTTAAGCCGGGCCACCGTGAAGATGGACGTGCGCAAGTTAGGAAATGCCTTTGCCGGACTATTGTGCATGGGAAAGGAATTCAGAGGCTTGGGCGTAAGCAAGGAAGGAGTCTATCTCGAGGAGAACGGCACACGTAGGGTAGTTGCCAAAGGCAAGTTCAAGACGATTTGGCTCCGTCAGGATATCGATGTGGAGAAGAATTCATTCCAGTTCTCCTATAGCACCGACGGCAAGCAATATCGCTCCATCGGTGACGCGTTCCCAATGAAGTGGGGCAGCTGGAAGGGCGTGCGCACCGGCCTATATTGCTATGGAGAAAAGGGAAAGACCCAGTTCGACTACTTCGACTATTCCATTCTAAAATGATCTATTATTACTATCAAAATATTAAAAAGATGAAGAAACTATTTTTGTTGGGCTTTGCCCTTATGAGTCTGCTTGAGGTCTCGGCCAAAGAATATAACATCGTGGACTATGGTGCTAAGAATGATACCACCCAGTTGAGTACCGGTGCCATTCAGAAGGCCATCGACGAGTGCAATGCCGCGGGAGGTGGCGTGGTTGTGGTTCCTGCCGGCATGTACAAGATGGGGAGCATTATCCTCAAGAGCCATGTCAACCTTTATCTTGAGCAAGGCGCCTATCTCTATGGTAGTACCGACCTCAACGATTATATCAAGGTAAAGCCCGACTACGTGTCCTTACGCACTCAGAGGGAGACCATTCAGCTGATCTATGCCGACAAGGTGGAGGATGTGAAGATCAGTGGTAGTGGTACCATCGACGGCCGGGGCAAAGGCTTCAAGAAACTTACCGAAACTGATGAGGGCATCACTCGTCCTCACCTTCTAAGGTTTATCGATAGCAAGGATATCACGGTGGAAGGCATCACCTTGCGCAACTCTGGTTGTTGGATGCAACATTATCTCGCTTGTGATAGGGTAATCATTCGGGGCATTAAGGTGTACAATCGAAATAACTACAACAACGATGCACTCGACATTGATGGTTGTCATGAAGTAGTGATATCTGACCTCATAAGTGATAGTGATGACGATGGTATCACCTTGAAGAGCACTTCTCCACGCTTGTGCGAGAATGTCACTATCAGCAATTGTGTGGTGAGCAGTCATTGCAATGCCATAAAATTGGGGACCGAGACAAACGGAGGATTCCGGAATATCAATATACATGGTATGGTAGTGAAACCGAGTTACAACCAGGATAACCTGTCTTATGGCAATAGACATGGGGTCAGTGGCATTTCCCTCGAGATTGTCGATGGTGGTACGATGGAGAATATATCTGTTAGCGATGTGACCATCTTGGGAACCGAGGTGCCCATCTTCGTTAGATTGGGTAACCGTGCTCGTGGCTACTACGAGGGTCAGAAAATCGACCACGTGGGGACGATCAGAAACGTCACGATTCAGAACGTTCGTGCCATGGAAGCAGGCAATATAGGTTGCTCGATTACGGGTCTACCTGGTCATCCCGTAGAGAATATCACCCTGTCTAATATCTACATATCCCATCAAGGAGGTAGCGCCAAGGTTTCTGTTCCTACTAACGAGAGGGAAAGGTCTTATCCTGAGGGCATCATGTGGGGAGTGCTTCCCGCCAAGGGATTCTTTGTGAGACATGCCCGGAATGTCAAGTTCGACAATGTGGAAATCGCGACAACAGCGCCAGACGAACGTCCCGATATGGTCAAGATTGATGCCGAGTAAGTGATAAAAAAGGCAAAGTTTGATAAACTTATATTAGTGTCCGGTAAGCATTTTTGTTTTTTTGCTAAGTGCTGGAAGCACTAAACATTCGTAACCAGGTACGGCGAATGAAGAGATGCCGTGCCCGGGAATAGCAAGCGATCCAAGATGCCTCGAAGAGGCTACATAAGAATAACCGCGGACATAGTCCGTGGATGTGTGATACGACGTAATAACGTTGTGCCGATAGGTACAACACAGAAATAAACGAATATGACGAGAAGTACCTGCCGAAATAGTCAGGGATGTGTAGTGCCTATCGGCGCTGAGGTTAGTAGAGGCATGTTGCCGGGGACTTCGTCCTCGGTTATTAATATATAGTGCCTTCGGCACTAAGCTAAAGTAAGTACTTAACCAATACCTGACACTATTACATTCCTATCAATCTGTACTAAATGTATTTGCTACCTTGGCTTCATTTTTCACTTTATCAATTCAATTTTCGAGCAAAACACAACAAGCACACTACAACAAATGAAAAGAGCCATCCGCACCGAGCATTTCGGTTAGGATGACTCTTATGTTTTTAATGGGGAGTGGTATGTTACACCCTCATAAAAAATATAGACCTATTATCCAATTCAGAATAATTACCTCTTCGTGACGTACTTGTGCAAGGTCTCACGCACCGCACCCACGCCGGCATAAAGTTCCTTGACCATGCCCTCCACCTGATCACCAAGGCCAACCTCGTAGAGATCTACGCCAAAGATATCCTTGCGGGTGTAGAGATCATGGAGACAACTCCAATCCTGATCGGGCTTTCCTAATTCCAGAGGAGCAACGATAGCCTGAAGTTCGGCGAGCATTGGATCGGGAGATGGGGAGAATGGTTTTCCGTTATCATCAAGGCCCTTGAGATAGCGGGCATATCCTGCCAATGTGAGTGGGATAAGCACCAGATTGCTCATATCAAGATCACGAGCCACATACTTCTTAATCGTTTCGCCGAAACGGATAGGTAGTTTCTGAGATGTATCCATGGCAATGCGCTGAGGAGCATCGGGCATGAATGGATTAGGCAGACGACGGTTGATGACGGCTCCGATAAACTCGTATGGATTCAACACACCAGGATCGGTAACGACTGGCATTGCCTCCATGTAACCAATCTTTTGGATGAATGCACGGATATCATCATCGGCCATTTCGGCAGAGATAAGGGTATAGTCGAGCATGCAACCATAGATACTCATTGCCGTGTGAAGTGGATTCAGGCAGGTGGTAACCTTCATGGTTTCGACCTTATCAACGGTCTCGCGTGTGGTATAGAGTGCACCACCGAGATCCAATGGAGGTCTGCCGTTGGTGTAATCATCCTCGATAACCAGGTACTGAACTTCCTCTGAATTCACGAAAGGTGCGGTGAAGGTGTGACGCTCGGTCTCGATATAGTTGTTATCCTCGAAGCCATCAGCGGCAAGCATCTCCTTTACCTTCTCGTGTGGACGAGGAGTAATCTTATCGATCATTGACCAAGGGAAAGTGATTTTCGTCTCATCCTTCAGATAATCCAAGAATGCCTGTGGAACAAGGCCGTCCTTCACCCAGCGCTCAGCATAGCCCATAACGCCCGCCTTGACCTTATCGCCATTGTGAGAGCAGTTGTCCATGCTCTGAACGGTGAGTGGCAGGGCACCGGCCTGGAAACGTTCATAAAGCAGGGCCGTAACCTTACCCATAGCAAATACGGGGCTCATACCACGAGCGAGATCAGCCTCATTGAATGTGTAACCCTTTTCGGTGATGGTAAAGGAGATCATCTGAAGACTTGGGTTCTTGAAGATCTCAACCAGACGTTTCCAATCGTCGAATTGAGGATCAGCCTTTAGAGCCTCGGTAACGGATGCAATGACCTTCTTCTCGATGGTTCCTGTGCTCTGTAGAGAAACCAGCAGAGATAGGTTGTTATACGGAGTGTATGCCTTGTCGATTACTTCATAGTCGAAGGTCTCGGCGACGATGACACCACGGTCGTATTTGCCCGTGTTAAGGGCATCGTTGAGAATGGCGGCAGGGAAAGCACGGAAAATGTTACCACCTCCGAAATGCACCCATGTAGGCTCGTCGTGTGTCTTGCGACGTACTGCCTGTATATCAAACTTGGGGAGCTGATAAGCTTTGCTCTCCCAATCAGCGGCATTGTAATTGCCGGTAAAAATATCATTTAGTTTCATGACTATTTATTTAATATCCCACACGGATCTCACGGATTTAATTGTTTTTCCGTGAGATTTGTGGGAGAGGAATTATTCATCAAAAAATCCGGGCTGTACGTACTTTATGCCTAACTCACGATCTACGGTGGCAAGGATACCCTCTACCTGACCGAGGGCAAACATACGACCGAGGAAAGAATAGCCGGCGTTATAATTCTTGGTTTCATCGCCAAGCATTGCCATTCCATGGTCCACGCGCATTGGGAGTTTGGGATTCTCCTTCTCGAAAATACGGGCAAGCTCGATGATATCTGCACGTCCACCAAGATGACTGGCCTCGGTAAAGTCGCCATTGGGGAAGATATGGCATGAACGCAGATGAACGAAGTGAGTACGTGGAGCAAACTCCTTGGCCATCTCCACGACATTATTATAGGCACCGGCAGAAAGACTTCCTGCGCAGAAGGTGAGGCCGTTATGCTTGTTAGGAACAGCATTGAGGAACCACTGGATATCCTCCTCCGTACGAACAATACGAGGCAGGCCAAGAACCTCGATAGGTGGATCGTCTGGGTGAACACACATATTCATATCGCACTCCTCGCAAACAGGCATGATAGCCTCGAGGAAATACTTCATGTTAGCACGCAGCTGAGCCTTGTCTATGCCTTTGTATAAATCAAGCAACTTACGGAACTTCTCGATAGGTTCTTTATCATTCTCGCTGAAGTTGCCTGAAACGAACCCTTGGGTCTTGATGACAATGTTCTCTACCAACTGATGGTCCTTCTCCGGATTCATGGTCTTAGCCAGCTCATCGCACTCGCCCAGAACGTTGCGGCCTTCGCCAATACCTTCAGGGAACTTGAACTTAGCCCACTCCTCGCGGGCGCCTTCACGCTTCAGAATATAGATGTCGAAATAGGCAAACTCAGCATAATTGAAGTACAGGTTGCTGGCACCGTTTGGATTAAGATGCATCAAATCGGTACGAGCCCAGTCCAGAACCGGCATGAAGTTATAGCAGATGCAATGGATGCCCTCTGCGGCCAGGTTGCGAAGACTAATCTTATAGCGCTCGATCTGCTCATCACGGTCGGGGCCACCATACTTGATAGTCTCGGTAACGGGCAGACTTTCTACAACGCTCCAGCGCAAGCCGAAACTCTTGATATACTCGTTGAGGTCGCGGATCTTCTCACGAGTCCACACCTCGCCCAGAGGCACATCGTGGAGGGCTGTTACGATGCCTTCCACTCCAATTTCCTTAAGCATGGCAAGTGTAATCTTATCGTTCTTGCCAAACCATCTCCATGTTCTTTCCATTATATGATTAGTTTAATAACTAGTTAGTGTTCTGCGAAATAATTATCAGGATGAATTTAGTAAACGTTGAAAATTGTTCTACCTTTAAGTTGTTAGAGTTCAAAGTATTACCAATAACGTCCGCTGTATTTACCGAAGACAAAGTTACAGAAATATTCTTTATGGTCGATGGATTATGCAAGTTATTTGTGCCTAGATAGCAAAATACATGATAAGTGACACAGGAAAGCACGCCCTAATAGTACTGAATAATGTAAAGTCCAAACTATTTAAGAAGCGAAAGCTCTTCCTCTTTGGTTAGCGAAAAGCGACATACGAGAGTGTAAATCAAATTGATTTACTCAGTGATTCAATTTGAATTAGCCAGTGAAACAATTTGATTTAGTTTGTGATTCAATTTGATTTACTCAGTGATTCAATTAAGGTCATGGGCCTAAGCGTTCTGACTGATCAATACTAAGGAACGTTTGTTGAGTATCTCTATTTGCTTACCGGTCATCTTGATTATTCCATCCTTACAAAGCTCGGACAACATCCGGCTTACACTTTCACGACTTGTGTCGATCAGATTGCTTATCTCCGATTGTGAAAGTGGTAAGGTGAAGATGTCCGATTTGAAAATGGAGTCGGAAAACTCTAGCAACACATCCGCCAAGTTCCCTCGCGCTTGTTTTTGTGTTCGGTTGGCGCAATGCCTGAAAGACTCCAATTCATTTTGGCATAGCTCTTTGATGATGCCAAAAGAGAACTGATAATTCTCCTTTAGTAGTTTGCGGAAAATAGTGATGTCAATAAAGCAAACTTCCGCATCGGAGATGGCCGTGAGGGAATATTGATTGATATTATTGCCGAATGTAGTGGCTAAGCCCAAATAACTCGGAGCCTTTACTATTCGGGTTATTTGTTCATAGGAAGGCCCTTTCAGATGCATTCTTGCCAAGCCCTCACGTAAGAACGCTACATTGGTGGAGTAGGTTCCTTGCTTGATGATTGAATCGCCTTTGGCAAATCTTACAACGGCATGATTTGAGTTTAGAGCATCAAGGCATTGTCCACACATTAATAATGAAGCCTTTGCATGGCATGAGCAATTTTCACATCCTTTTTCCATTTCGCAAATATACCAAATGTGATACATATCACAAAATATTATGTACTAATTCACATCATATTTAGGATTTTTATCAATAATCGGCCTTAAATTTGCACCATCATAAACCAATAACTATCAACGATATGGAAGAAAATATGAGTACAGACATCCAGAAACTTCAAGCCGAAGTTGAGGCATTAAAAGAAAAGATTGCCGATTTGCAAGGCTCGCGCAAAGACCAATTGTCAATGGCGGTGGTGTCTGGAGACTTAGATAAAGTTTTGGCCGCAATGGTGATTTCTATCGCCGCCGCCGCCATGGACACACAAGTTAAGCTCTTCTTCTCTTTCTGGTCACTCTCCGCACTCAGGGATCCGCATAAGACAGGCAAGGGCAAGGATTTTATCTCTAAGATGTTTGGAGTTATGCTTCCCAAGGGAACGGGCAAACTGTCTCTATCTCACATGAACATGGGTGGCATTGGACCGAAGATGATCAAGATGCTCATGAAGAAGCAGAACGTGTTGTCTTTGGAGCAGATGTTCAAGGAGGCCGGAGAGCTTGGAATTGAGATTGTGGTCTGCGAGATGTCGATGGGCTTGATGGGATTCAAGAAAGAGGAAATGATTGACTATCCTAACTTGAAGTATGCCGGAGCAGCTACGTTTGTGGCAGATGCCGGTGAGAGTAGCATCCAACTTTTCATTTAAAGTATCTAATCATTATATCAATATAAATTGTCTTTTGCCTCATAGGTTAGAAGACGCTAAAAATTATTATTATGACAACTGAGGAACTAAAAAACGTAAACGTAGCTAAGTCAATTGATGCAAGAGGAACCGCATGTCCTGGACCATTATTGGAAGCTAAGAAGGCCATTGGAACTATTGGTTCTGGTGATATCATGGAAATCCTTTCTGCTGATGAAGGTACTAAGGTGGACATTCCAAAGTGGTGCAAGAAGCAAGACCATGAATATCTAGGAACCGTAGAAGAAAACGGTTACTACAAAGTTTACATGAAGAAGAAATAATTGTCCATCATGGGAGAATTAAGAAAACCAAGTGCTAAAATACTTGTGTTCTCAACCGAAAAGATTTCAGATCCTGCCATTGATATGGCAGGATTGTTGAAATTGCATTATCCTTCAACCGTCTATACCATTACCGTGCCTTGTTCAAGTGGCATCAAGCCCAGTTGGATTTTATATGCATACGAAAAAGGATTTGATGGGGTTTTCATAGCTGCTGATGGAAGTGATTGTGTGTACGGGGAGTCTTGTACGGAGAAAACAGGTAATCTCGTGGCTAAGACACATGAGATGATGAAAGCACAAAATATTGATCCTGCCCGTCTTCGTATGGCTGCTATTTGTTCGGTGTGCAGTGAGCCGTTTGCAAAGCAAATTCGTAGCTTTAACGAATATCTATTAAAAACCCTACATGCCTGATGGAAAATACTATTCAACAATTGAACTACGATGCATTGGTCATCGGAGCCGGTATCGCCGGCATTGAATCTGCATTGAATCTGGCTAACACAGGATATAAGGTCTTGTTGGTAGAAAAGGATTTGTCCGTTGGTGGAAAGATGATCTTACTGAGTAAGGTCTTTCCAACATTGGATTGTGCTGCATGTATAACCACCCCGAAAGTTTCCGAAATTTCACGCCATCCCAATGTAACAATCTTTACGGGAAGTGAAGTGAATAGCGTAAGAAGATTGAATGAAAAAGAGTTCAAAGCTACCGTTACCAAGCAACCTAGATATGTGCATGTTGATGATTGCACCGCTTGCCAGCTATGCGAGAAAGCTTGTCCGGTAAGCGTCAAGGACGAATATCAGCTCGACTTGATAGGTCGTAAGGCTGCCTTTATTCCTTTTAGCATTTGTAGCCCCAAAGCGGCGGCTATCGACATAGAGAATTGCACCCTATGTGGTGCTTGTGAACGTGCTTGTCCTACTAGTTGTATTGACTTTACAATGGAGGTGGAGAAGTATGAGATTCATGTTGGAACGGTCATCGTTGCAACGGGATTTGATATGTTCGACCCAATGAATATGCCGAGATATGGTTATGGCACATTCAAGAATGTACTTACCGCTCGTCAGATGGAGCGTGAGATTGCTCCTACGCGCCCCTATAACACCATACTCCGACCTGGAGATGGAAAGGTGCCCGATAAGATTGCCTATGTCCTATGTGTAGGATCACGTGATGCTACCGTAGGTAATCCAATATGTTCTCAGATATGTTGTATGTATTCCATCAAGCAGGCCCAGTTGCTTATGGGTGCTTTGCCTATGGCCGATATTACCATATACTATATCAACATACGCTCATTTGGTAAGGGCTTCGAGGAGTTCTATCAGCAAGCCAAGGGCATGGGTGTGAACTTTGTCAAGGGAAAGATTGGCAAGATCAGAGAAAAAGAAAACGGCAACCTTATCCTTCGATATGAAGACATCAATGAAGGAAAATTGGAGGAAGCCGAACATGATTTGGTCATTTTATCGACGGGTGTCTTACCCAACAAGGGAATAGATAGCATCTTCGAAGATGAAATACTCGATTTGGATCAATTCAACTTTATAGCCCAGAGTGATATGCTAGCTAGCCCTGCCCAGACAAGCATAGACGGAGTATTCGTTGCCGGTACGGCTACCGGTCCGATGGATATCCCTGATTCAATATTGTCAGCTGGTGCGGCCTCTTCAGAAGCGATAAGTTACTTAATTCAACACCAATGAAAAAGAAGAAAATAGGAGTATATATTTGCCATTGCGGAGGCAATATATCGGATTATATAGATGTTGAAAAAGTCCGCCAAGCCGTAGAGGGGGAAGATATCGTCTTTCTCGCAAAGACGACTATGTTTGCTTGTTCGGATGCCAACCAACGTGATATGGTGGACGATATCAAGGCCAATGATCTTGATAGCGTGGTAGTGGCCTCTTGTTCGCCAAAGCTCCACTTACTCACCTTTCGTAATGTTAGCCAACGTGCTAACCTCAACAAATACACGTATGTTCACGCCAACATCAGAGAGCAGGCCTCATGGGCTCACTCGGATGATAAGGTGGGTGCAACGGAGAAGGCTATTCACTTGGTGAAAGCTGCTATTGCTAAGGCGAACTATGCCGAACCTTTGGAACCAAGTAAGGTTGAGGCCAAGAAATCTGTTGCCGTCATTGGTGCTGGTGTTTCCGGCATGAAAGCAGCCATCTCATTAGCTGATAAGGATTGTGAAGTGCTATTGGTCGAGAAAGAACCATTCGTAGGTGGACGCGTAGCTCAGTGGGATTCGTTATCGACGACTACGGAGACGGGCAAAGAAATCATCACTCGACTAGCTAATGAGTTGAAAAAGCGAACAAACATCACGATTCTTACCAACGCCGAGGTCATCTCGACAAAAGGAAGTGTGGGCGATATTACGCTAGAAATCAAACACACTCCACGTTTTATAGGCAAAGAACTCCGTCAGGATGAGTTGGACAAGGCCATTGAGGTTTGCCCCGTCGAAGTCTCCGATGAATTCAATTTCCATCTGACACAACGCAAAGCCATCTACAAGAACTACCCAAGCCAGTTCCCTCAGTTCCCTGTGATTGATAGCAAGAATTGTACCCGTTGTGGTGCATGCGAGAAAGTATGCTCGGCAATCGACTTCTCAGAGAAAGAGGAAATCTTGGAGTTCTCCGTTGGCTCGGTGTTGATGGCGACTGGTTTCGATCCTTATACACCAGCCGAAGGCGAATTCGGTTATGCTACCTCAGAAAACATCATTACCTTACCTCAATTTAAGAGCTTGATCGATTCTCAATCCGGCAAGCTAGTTTACAAAGGCAAGGAAATCAAGAGCATTGCCTATATCTATTGCGTAGGAAGTAGACAGCCCCATGGCGAAAACAAATATTGTTCACGTAATTGTTGCACATCTACTATCCATGCCGCTCTCATGGCCAAGAAGAAGTTCAAGGACATCCAGAACTTCCATTTCAATCGTGGCTTGAGAACCTATGGAAAGCAAGAAGTGCTTTATGCAGAGTCATTGAGGTCAGGCGACCTTTACTTCCAATCTTACGAAGATGCACTCCCCACGGTGGAGGCCAAGGGTAAGAATGTCACCGTAAAGGTGAATGATATTCTGACCAACGGAAAAGAGATTGAGGTTGACGTGGATATGGTAGTTCTAGTCACAGGTATGGTGCCACGAGCCGACAATAAGATAGGAACCCTTTTCAAGTTGCCTAAGGGCCGTGACAAGTTCTATAACGAGATCCACATGAAATTACGTCCGGTGGAGACGGTTATCGATGGTATCACCATAGCCGGCACATGCCAAGGACCTAAGAATATCTCCGAATCCGTGAACTCGGCACTCTCCGCCGCAACGAAGTCATATTCCATCATTAGCAAAGGTGAGTTGGAAGCCGAACCATTGATAGCCACCGTAGATGCCGATAAGTGTGTATGGTGTGGTGCTTGTCAAGCTGCTTGCCCATTCGATGCTATATTGAAGACCGAAAAAGACGGAAAGGTTTATGCCGAAATAAACAATACCGTTTGCAAGGGATGTGGAATGTGTGCACCGGTATGTGATCCAGATGCCATAGATTTGATTTCTTTCTCGAGCAAAGAAATCATGAGTATGATTGACGCACTCGCTTAATCTAATATATCCAATGGTTATTGCACTTTTTATTAACTGAAAAAGACATGGAAGTAGAAAAAAGAAAAACGGCAAAATATCTACGCGATAAATTGGGCGGAGTGCCAGAAAAGGCAAAGGAAAATCTGAAGGAGTTTAATCGAATCAAGAAGTTGATCCTTGAAGCCCTGGGCGAAGGAGATATGACGATTAAACAATTGACGGAGAAACTTGACATGCCTATTTATGAGGTTACGTTTCATCTAATGTCACTCGTAAAATATGGACTGGTAGTTACTGGCGATATTGATGATATGGATGAATATTACACTTACAAATTGAAGAAATAATGGCCAAAGTAAATCCTTCTTTTGGAAAAGAACTAAATAAATTTGGAGCAATAGATTTCAATGCATGTTACAATTGTGGCAATTGTACGGCGGTGTGCTCCCTATCTACGCACGATGCATCTTTTCCTCGTGAATTAGTTCGACTTAGTGCGCTTGGTCTTGAAGATGATATAAAGTCTTCCCTCAAGCCATGGGAATGTTACTATTGCGGCGAATGCTCTAAGCTTTGCCCGCAAGAAGCAAATCCAGGAGAGTTGATGATGTCTCTACGCCGTTATCTCACGGCAAAATATGATTGGACAGGTCTGTCCGGCTTGTTGTACAAATCATTACCATTGACCATCATTGCCTTTGTACTTATCTTTGTAGGGGTATTGCAATTTTCCATTTCGGTAGATTTCAATCTCGAGAGGATGTTACACGTTGGTCATCTCTTCGAAATGATTGCCATCTTTGCCGTAGCTTGCATCATACTAGCGCCGAACATTGCTCGGATGTGGTGGTTTACCATATTGAAACCAAAGGTAAAGGTACCATTTAAGAAATATGTGACGAGTATAAGCGATTTGTTTGTTCACATGTTTACTCAGAAGCGTGCTCTCGGTTGTGATGACAATCAAGTCAGGTGGTTTGAGCACTTTATCATGGTACTTGGATATTTGTCATTGTTGTTCACCACGGTGTTCCTAAATTGGTTCTCATCCGAGTATTTGTTTGTCACCATCTTCGGATATGTGGTAAGTGCGATTGTCTTTGTGGTCACCTTTGATTTTGTCTTAAGTCGTATTAAGAAAAACAAGGAAGTAAGCAAGCACTCTCAACCTTCAGACTGGCTTTTTGTCATCTGGTTGTTCTTGATGGGCCTGACGGCTTTCCTCGTTCGTCTATTTATCGACTTGGACTTGATAGAGACCAACAAGTGGCTTTATATCGTTCATCTCACGGTATTGGCTCAATGGGCCATGGTCATCGTACCATTTGGCAAATGGACGCACTTCTTGTATCGCTCATTCGCCATGTACTTTGCAAAATTAAAAGCAGAAGATTGATTTTAACTGATAGATAATAACGTTTCTTGCGAGAAGCAACTGGGCTGATTCCTTGTTTGGAGTCAGCCTTTTTGTAGTTTGTAAGATTTTCGAACAACTATTTCTTATGTGAAATAAGAAGATATTCTTGAACGTGTACACTTGTTAGATGTTTCGAGGTTGTATATATTAGTGCCAATTAAGGGGTAAATGAATAAAGATGCTACATATAGAAACATATTTGAAACATAAAAATCATGTTTAAAATCAAATAAAATTTAATTTTGCATTCATAAAACGACCTGACTTTAGATAAATCTATATTGACTTAAACCTTGCCTATGAGAAAATGATAAAAGATGTAATACCATTATGCCCCGATCGAAGTGGTCAGGTATCACTAAACTATTGGGGAAAAACACCCTAAACAAGAAACTAAAACTACAACAATTATAGTAATTATGAACCTAAAAATTAACAAAACAACTTATTTGGCAGGTGTGTTCTCACTTTGTGGGTTGCTATATGCACCACATGTGGAAGCTGCTCTGACGCCAAGCACGGTTCCGGCAGTGGACCAAAGTAGGACGGTTACAGGTAAGGTAATCGATCAATCTGGACCATTGGTAGGAGCTACAATCATGGAAAAAGGTACCTCTAATGGTACGATAACTGACCTTGATGGCAACTTCTCTCTATCGGTGAGAGAGGGTGCTACACTCGTTGTGTCCTATATAGGATATGTAGAACAAGAGATTCAAGTAAGAAACCAGAATAGCGTTACGGTGTCGCTTAAGGCAGTGGATCGCAATCTTAATGAGGTCGTGGTCATCGGTTATGGTACACAACGCAAGGAAGCCGTTACTGGATCTGTATCGAATGTATCGGGTAGTGCTCTTCGCGAGGTTCCGGGAGCCGACATTACATCAGCATTGCAAGGTCGTGTAGCTGGTGTTCAGATGATGCAAACCTCTTCCAAGCCGGGTGCATCAATGCAAATCCGTATTCGTGGTACCCGTTCGCTCACCGCAAGCAATGACCCTCTTGTAGTGCTAGACGGTGTTCCTTTTGCTGGAAGTATCAATGATATTGATCCTAGCAGCATTAAGTCAATGGATATCCTAAAGGATGCCTCTGCAACCGCTATCTATGGATCACGTGGTGCCAATGGTGTGCTTATCATTACCACTTATAAGGGCTATCAAGACCAGCGTCCGACCGTAACCTACAATGGTTATGTAGGAGCAAAGACACTCTTTAGTCGCTATCCAATGATGAACGCCGAGGAATTTACCGGTCTGCGTAAATATGCCAATAAATACCAATATGGCACCGATGAAAAGGCATGGGGTGAAGAAGGTGCGGTAAACACCGATTGGCAAGATATGCTCTTCAAGACTGGCATGACAACTAATCAGGACGTTGGTGTATCTGGTGGTACGGCCAAGGGAAGTTATAATTTCGGTGTTTCCTATTATCGCGATGAGGCCGTGATACCAACCCAGAACTTCAATCGATATGCTTTCCATGCCGCTATCGATCAAGAGATTGGTCGTTACGTAAAGGTGGGCTTTAGTAGCAATAACAATTATAGTATTACCAATGGTGGTAGCTTAGGCATCTACAATACACTTAGCGCAACGCCAATTGTCAATCCTTATAATGAGGATGGTACACTCAAGACACGCGTCAATATGGCAAGTGACACCCAATGGGTATATGCCCGCGAGTCAATAGAGGGTCTTGGTGATACATATAAAGATGAGACACGTGGCTTTGGTACCTACAATAATCTCTATGGAGAGGTGAAGATTCCAGGTGTTGATGGTTTGAAGTATCGCATCAATGTTGGTTTGAACTATAAGAGAAGTGATTATGGTAATTATGTTGGAGAGGGAGTCTTCTCTGATACGTCTAATTCTCAATCTCATGCCTCTATTCAGCAACAGAACACAACCAACTGGGCAATTGAGAATTTGCTGACCTACGACAAGTCATGGGGTAAGCATACGATCAATGCGGTAGGTCTTTACTCTGCCGAGCAGACTACTTTCCAACAGACTTATATGTATGGATTGGATATCCCTGCTGATGCATTCCAGTTCTATAACATTGGTCAGGCAGGAACCGTTACCGTGGATCCAGCAAACCAAAAATATTACCAAAGCGGATTGGAGTCGGTTATGGGTCGTTTGATGTATAACTATGACAACAAGTATATGCTTAGCGTGGCTCTTCGTGCTGACGCATCTTCACGTTTGGCAAAGGGTCATCAATGGCACACATACCCTGCTATCTCAGCTGGTTGGAATATCGCTCGCGAAAATTTTATGCAGGGAATTGATTGGATAGAAAGCTTAAAGCTACGCGTAGGATACGGCGAAACCTCTAATCAATCAGTAAGTCCATACTCTACACTTGGTGCTTTGACCACACGTCCCTATAACTTTGGTACAACCAATGCGGTGGGTGCATATGTTTCTTCATTACCTAATTCTAGTCTTGGATGGGAGTACTCGAAGACTTGGAACTTTGGTCTCGACTTTTCGCTCTTCAAGGGCCGTTTGTCTGGTACAATGGAATATTACATTCAGAACACAAGCGACTTGCTTATGGGTGTAAACCTTCCTCAGACCAGTGGTGTGCCAAGCTACACCGCCAATGTAGGTAAGACCCGCAACAAGGGCTTTGAACTTTCTCTCAACGGTATTATTCTTGACAATATGAATGGTTGGACATGGGAAGCTGGGCTAAACTTCTATACCAATAAGAACGAATTGGTTGAGTTAGCTTCAGGTGCTTTGACAGACGAAAGCAACTGGTGGTTTGTTGGCCAACCTATCAATGTGATCTATGATTTCCAGAAGATTGGTATTTGGCAGACTGATGAAGAAGACGTGCGCAAGGTCGCTGAGCCAGGTGGCAATGCTGGTATGATCAAGATTAAGTATAATGGCGACTACGATGCAAATGGGCTTCCTACTCGTGCTTACAATGAAAAAGATCGTCAGATTATCAAGACCGATCCTTCATGGGAAGGCGGATTCAATACCCGTGTGGCCTATAAGAACATTGATCTTGGTGTCGTAGCATCATTTAGACATGGTGGTACTATCATCAGTACAATTTATGGTAGCCAAGGTTACCTTAACTTGATGAATGGTAGACGTAATAATGTGCAAGTGAACTATTGGACTGAGGACAATCCTACCAACGACTTCCCGAAGCCGGGCGGTGTACAGAGTGGTGATAATCCTAAGTACGGTAACTCTTTGGGTTATTTCGACGGATCCTATCTCAAGTTCCGCACTATTACTTTGGGTTACAATTTTGATCAGTCTTGGCTTAAGAAGGCCGGCATCTCAAAAGCTCGTGTCTATGCAACCGTGCAAAACCCATTTGTACTATTCTCACCTTACAATGATCAGTCAGGTCTAGACCCAGAGACTAACTCTTACGGAGATGAGAATCAAGCTGTTAATTCATTCTACCGTCAACGGCTTTTGGTTGTCGGATTCAACACTCCTGCTACTCGTAGCTGGCTGTTGGGGCTTAACTTAACATTCTAAATCAGCATACCATTATGAATAAATATAATCTATTAGCAGCCGCAGGGCTAATGTCAGTGGCACTCACCTACACAGGCTGCTCTAGCATTTTGGACGAGAACGACAGGCAAGGCTATACGCCGGAATACTTTAAGACTTCTGCCGGAGTTGAGGCTGGTGTCACATCGCTTTATGCCAACCTTCGTTATTATTGGGGCAATGGCTATTGGCTTATTGCCAATGAGACTGGTACCGACGAGTACACCTATGGTCATGGAGGCAACAATAATGACCTGCCTATCGATATGTCGGGACAAGGTGAACTTAATTCAACGAATTGCCGTGCCGATGTATTATGGAACTTGGCATTCTCTGATATCAACACCGCTAGTGGTGTGTTGGAGAATGGCTCAACAGCTGGTATCGCCGAGAGCTTGTTGTCTGAGGCTCGCTTCTTCCGTGCATATGATTATTTCCAATTGGTACAGACTTTCGGTGGGGTGCCATTGGATTTAGGTGCTGGTGAACTAAAGTTCAACACAAGTCCTTCACGCATTTCCACTCGTAATACGGTGCCTGAGGTGTATACCAAGGCGATATTCCCCGATCTACTCACGGCCATAGATAATCTGCCTGATGTAGGACGTGTAACAGGTGGTGTGACAAAAACGGCTGCTCGTTTGATCCTTTCTAAAGCTTATCTTACTTATGGTTGGTGGCTTCAGAACCCTAATAAGATTCCTACTTATCCTGTATGTGATAGGCAAGATCCTGATGGACACGATGCTCAATGGTATTTCCAGCAAGCCTATGACATAGCTTTGACGGCTATTAAGGATCATGGTAATTTCGCCTTGCAGAAGTCATTCTATATGGTCAATGTTGGTTCCAACGATCGTAATAGCGAGATAGTGCTCTATGCGGATCATAATGAAAGTAGCAACTATTATGATGGTGGCACTAACTTTGACTGGGCTAGTGGCAGTGCTCCTGGTAACTTTGCACGTTGGATGTGCCGTTGGGATTACACCTTCTTGGAGAGCTCATCATCAGCTAGTGCATGGTCAAAAGCTCGTACTGTGCAACGCGAGGCAGTACAAGGTAAGGACCGTCCTTGGAAGGAAATGGCCACCCCAATAGAGGTGTCTACCAAGATTTTTGCTGAGAAGAAGTTGGATTCACGCTATGATGGTACATTTGCTTACCAGTTCCGTGGCAATTGGGACCGCGTTGACGCTTTGAAGGACACCAAGACAATGTACAATGCAAACATGTTGCCTATCGCTCCTGGAGACTCTGTGTTGACTTTCCTTGATGATGATGATCCCAATATTGTTTACCCTGTTGCAGGTACTAAGAATGCCGCAGGTGATGGCTCAACAGATGCAGGCTATAGCAATGTAGGTGCAGGTGTGCTTCCCGGAAGAGCAGACTGGGTCATCAATCCATCAGGCATTAGCCGCTATGCTTATCTGAACAACTGGAAAAATGGTATCTATCGCACAGATAACGGTTCTGGTTTAGGTCGTCCAAACGGTGATAGCCCTCGGCCAGTTCCTGTATTGAAGCTTTCAGAACTCTACTTCATTGCCGCTGAAGCCGCCGTGAAGGGTGCCCAAACTCAGAGTGGATATTCTGCTCGCGAACTCATCAATGTATTACGTGCTCGTGCAGGTGTATGGACCTATGCCAACAACTGCCAAGTAGTAAAGAATGCTGACTTTAGCAAAGAGATGACAGATGCAACGCCTCAGACCATTACGGTTAGCTATATTCTCGATGAGCGTAGTCGCGAATTGTTCGGTGAAGGCTATCGTTGGTTAGACTTAGTACGTACTCAATCTTGGGTTGAGAAGGCTGGAACATATACTATTTGTGGAAAGACCGCTGGTAATCATACTCCAGAAGTTGTTACTCGTACCATTACACCTGAGAAGTATCTTCGTCCAATTCCACAGGGACAGATTGATGCTTTACAGATGACACCGGAAGAGAAGACAAGCTTCCAGAACCCAAGCTATCGTTAATTTTTCGACCTTCGGTTAGCAGTGGTGCTGGCCGAAGGTTGTTTTATATAGAGCAAAACATAGAAAGAAATTCCGCCCTCGATGGTCAAGCACTATGCTTCGACTTTTGAGGACGGAATCATTTTACAAGGTATAATGGACATTTGGTAGGCTGAAACCTCTTGAATGTCCATTACGCCCAATATTATATGTAACGTTAGTACTCCCCGCTTTTCATTTGCGCCTTTGATGCTTTGAAAAACATCTAAGCGATTAAGGGATACACTATATAGGACCTCAAGCGTCGGCTCTTCTTTCGGCCTCCGCGCGAGCAGGTTTGCCATTGCCGGTCATGGGGATCTTATCGACGTGGATATTTCGCCAAGGCTTCAAGGCGTTCCATTGTATTCTTCCATAAGTACATAGAACGAGTCACGACCTATCGTGTCGCCATGGGGGAATAGTTCCTGCGATACAATACATATAGCCTCCTGTGGCCATACCCTCGTCCCCAAAGATAGCTATCCAAGGGTAGAATGTAATACGAGCAAGGTTGAATTTTCTGAAAATTGTCTGAATGGAGCATCCGTTTTGAAAAACATCTTGGTAACCTAACCGAAATACATGGATTGCTTTGAAGATTGACGGATTGAAATCTCGTATAATTAACTCTTTTTGAAACCAATTTTTTAGGGTAAACACGCATCTTTCCTCATTGTCATTAAAGGCTTAACGCTCTTATATTATCTTTTGATATTGCAAATCTATAAAAAAGATGATTTTTTCATACATTTTTTGGATTGATAAAAATTTGTTATTATATTTGCATTAATTAATCAAATTATTAACACATGAAAAAAGCTAACACACCTTTATTGTTAATTCTATTTTTATGCCTTGGATATTGCTCTTGCCAAAAAGTGATAACCGCAGATATCGAAGATGAGAAGGAATCAGAAAAAGGTATTGAGGTAAGATTCAATGTTGTTCAAATGGAGCAGATTCCATTTAATTCGGGCCAAGCATCACGTAGTACCGAAGTGAAGTCTATTTGTAGTATGATAAATTTGGCCATTTATCAAGCAGGTACAAAGATTAAACAAGTGAATCAGACGAAGTCTGATTCTGATTTTGGGTCTCTTAAGGTTGTGTTGCCAAAAGGAGATTTCAAGATTGTTATACTTGCACATAGCGGACAAAACAATCCAACAATGACAGATGCCCGAAAGATAACTTTTGATGGTAAATTAACCGATACTTTCTATTATAGTCAAGATGTTACGGTGAGCGAGAATGCCTCTTATGACCTTACGTTGAAAAGAGCTGTCGCAGCATTTCGATTCATGGCTTTGGATACCATACCAACTACCGTATCATTAATGCGATTTTATTATACTGGTGGTAGCTCCACATTTGATGCGGTAAACGGTGTGGGATGTGTGGATTCGCGACAAACTGAAAGCATTAATATTACGACCGATATGCAGAATAAACCCGGAACATTTGAAGTATATACTTTTCCAAGATCGGATAGCAATGTACTCCAAATGCAAGTAACGGCTTATGGTCCTAACATCAATATTATTAAACAGATAGAGTTTGCAGACGTTCCTATCACTCGCAACCAAATCACGGTTTATTCAGGAAGTTTTTTTGGTGGCAAAGTTCCAGGTGATACTACTGAAACAACTGAAACAACACATTTGTTTTCTCTCTATACCAATGATGAGTGGGCGATACTTAATAAATCTTACTAAACTTTGTCAATACTATGTAGAATTACGTGTCAATACACCATCACTAGTTTTAAGATGTAATCCTTATATAAGTCTAGGAGATATAGTGGAAGAGAAATATCCTTCACAAAAATACTTGTTCATGCTTTAAGGTACGGAAAACTTCGTAACTTTGCATAATATTTATAACGAGCGACAAAGGAATATTTTTCCATTGTCGCTCTATAACTATGATATTTACTAAGCCGATAAATAGCAGATGAAAATCCAGGATTTACGAAGTCAATACGGTTTGATACCTCAAGTAGATGCATTTATGAAGACTCAGGAAAATGATTCCATCAGAACTATTTTCTTGCAAGGTCTTATGGGCTCGGCTTCTCCCATGTTTTTCGCTTCCGTTGCCCAAAAGCTAAAAAAGACAGTCCTATTCATCTTGCAAGATGCCGACGAGGCTGGCTATTTCTACAACGACTTACAAGCACTGATGGGTAGTGGAGCGGCCAATGATGACAAACCAGATATAAAGGTACAATTCTTCCCTTCTACGTACCGTCGAGCCGTAAAATATGGTCAGAAAGATGCGGCTAATGAAATATTACGAACAGAGGTATTAGCAACTTTATCCGCTAAAAAGGAAGGAACTTCATTGTATATTGTTACTCATCCGGAAGCCGTGGCTGAGTTGGTAGTTTCTCAATCACATCTTGACGAACGGAGGGTGTCGCTTCGTGCAGGACATACCGTGGATCTCTCCGATTTAGAACGCCGGCTACGTGATTTGGGGTTCAGCCAAACCGATTATGTTTACGAACCTGGCCAATTTGCCGTTCGCGGAAGTATCCTTGATGTTTATTCGTTCTCTTGCGAGTTACCGTTCCGTATTGACTTCTTTGGAGATGAGGTGGATACCATTCGTACATTCACCGTTGAAGATCAACTCTCAAAGGATAGAAAGACGGAAGTAGAGATTGTGCCCGAACTTTCCAAAAACAACACTAAGAGGATTCCTTTTCTCCAATTCCTGCCCAAAGATACTCTACTTGTTGGGCGAGACATGGAATTCGCATGCGGAATAGTCGATAGTATCTATAATGAAGGGTTTTCCGCCCAAGCATTAGCAGAGCGTTTGGATGATGCCACCGAGATGGAACAGGAGCGTATTCGACGTGAAATGACTAAGGAAAGTGCGCTTTGTACCGCCACACAATTTGCCGTGGATGTAGAAAAATTTCACATAGTCGAGTTTGGACAACAGGCCAAGAACACACCACAAGTGTCCATTCCATTCAATATCACCCCCCAACCGCTTTTTCATAAAAACTTCACTCTTCTGAGACAATCGCTGGAGGATTATCTCTTGCAAGGCTATCGCCTTTACATTCTTGCTGATAGCCAAAAGCAACAACAACGACTTAGGGATATCTTCGACGAGATGGGCATCGACAAAGAACGTAGTGTCGTTGATGCGCAACGTTCTGGCATAGAGTTTACACCAGTAGATCGTACGATTCATGAGGGTTTCACGGACAACGACCTTAAGGCTTGCTTCTTTACCGATCACCAGATTTTTGACCGCTTCCATAAATACAATCTCAAAAGTGACACGGCCCGTGCAGGTAAGGTGGCACTTACGATGAAAGAATTGCAAGAGATGGAAGTGGGTGACTTCATTGTTCATGTAGACTTTGGTATTGGCAAGTTTGGCGGTCTTGTCCGTGTACCCATTCCTCATCCTCAGGATCCGAAGGCACCCACTCAGTATCAAGAGGTCATACGTATCATCTATCAGAACAATGACAAAGTGGATGTGAGCATCCACTCTCTCTATAAGATAAGCAAATATCGGCGAAGCGACACTGGCGAACCGCCTCGACTCAGCACACTTGGAACGGGTGCGTGGGAGCGACTCAAGGAAAAGACCAAGAAGAGAATCAAGGATATTGCTCGTGACCTTATCCGTCTCTATGCCAAACGTCGTCACGAAAAGGGGTTTACCTTTAGTGCGGACAACTTTATGCAACATGAGTTGGAAGCCAGTTTCCTCTATGAGGATACACCCGATCAGATGAAGGCTACTCAGGATGTGAAGTTCGACATGGAGCGAGCTGTACCTATGGATAGACTTATTTGTGGCGATGTGGGCTTCGGAAAGACCGAGGTGGCTATCCGCTCGGCTTTCAAGGCCGCTTGTGATAGTAAACAGGTAGCTGTGCTTGTGCCCACTACGGTCCTCGCTTTTCAACATTACCAGAACTTCCGCGACCGCCTGAAGGACTTTCCTGTACGTGTAGACTATCTTTCACGTGCCCGTTCTGCTAAACAAACGAGACAGGTCTTGGAAGATTTGGAATCAGGTAAGATAGACATCATTATCGGCACGCATAAGCTCCTAGGCAAGGCCGTAAAGTGGCGCGACCTTGGCCTTCTAATCATCGATGAGGAACAGAAGTTCGGTGTGGGCACAAAGGAGAAACTACGTAAGATAAAGACCAATGTTGACACGCTCACAATGTCAGCTACACCTATTCCGCGAACTCTTCAATTCTCATTGATGGGAGCGAGAGACATGAGCATCATGCGCACTCCGCCCCCCAACCGTTATCCGATTCACACAGAGCTGTGCACCTACGATCAGGAGGTGATAACTGATGCTATTGGCTTTGAGATGAGTCGCAATGGTCAAGTTTTCTTTGTCAACAACCGTATTTCGAACTTGCCAGAAATAGCCGACGTAATTAAGAAGTATATTCCTGATTGCCGTGTAGCTATCGGACATGGGCAAATGGAGCCGGAGGCATTGGAAAAAATCATCATGGGTTTCATCAATTACGACTATGACGTGCTACTTTCCACTACCATTGTTGAAAATGGAATTGACATCCCAAATGCTAATACTATCATTATCAATGGGGCAAACCACTTCGGATTGTCCGACCTCCATCAAATGAGAGGCCGCGTGGGTCGAAGCAATCGAAAAGCATTCTGTTATCTTCTCGCACCGCCAAAGAGTGCCTTATCACCTGAGGCACGGCGAAGGCTTGAGGCATTGGAGACATTCTCCGAATTAGGTAGTGGCTTCAATCTTGCAATGCAAGATCTTGACATTCGTGGTGCTGGTAACCTTCTTGGTGCTGAGCAGAGCGGATTTATGGAGGACCTAGGATATGAGACTTATCAGAAGATTCTGAACCAAGCCGTGACCGAACTACGTAACGATGAATTTTCCGACCTTTACGCCGAAGAAATCAAGCAGGGAAAAGAAATTTTGGGAAGCGAATTTGTGGAGGATTGTGCGGTAGAAAGTGATCTTGAGATGTACTTCCCCGAAACCTACGTTCCCGGGAGTAGTGAGCGCATACTTCTTTACCGTGAACTTGACAACATTGAGGATGATGACACATTAGCTTCTTATCGCCAGAGACTCGTCGATCGTTTTGGACCAGTGCCCCCCGAAGGCGAGGAATTGATGAACGTGGTGACGCTTAGACGTGTAGGCAAGCGACTTGGTTGTGAGAAAATCATACTACGACAAGGATCTATGAACTTACAATTTGTGTCCAATAATAATAGCCCATTCTACCAGAGCGGTGCTTTTGGGCGCATTATTAAGTTTGTAATGGCAAATGCACGCCGTTGCAACTTCAAAGATACTCATGGCCATCGCATGATTCATGTAACCTCCGTCTCAACCGTCTCCGATGCCTTAAGCCTATTGCGGCAGATGGAGCGCCAAGAGTAATCTTTGTAGTGTCCTGCATTTGGTTGACCTTCAACCTATATTAATTCTATTCAAAGTAGGTTTTATTAGACTTATTCCTTGCCTAGGTTGGCTATTCTTTCGGCCTCCGCGCGAGCAGGTTTATCGTTGCCGGCTATAGGGATTTTATCTACGTGAATATATCGGCGAGGCACCCAATAGTTAGGAAGGACGTTATGGCAAATCTCGGACATCTCGGCCATGTCGGTAGCCTCGGTGAGCAAAACGACACATTCGCCAAACTTCTCATCATGTACACGAGTGATGAGGAAAGGAACGGGCATGAATAACCTCAGGTTGCGCTCCACCTCCTCAATCTGTATCTTAATGCCACCAGAGTTGATGACGTTGTCCTTGCGCCCAAGAATGCGGAAGCCTTTACCCTTGACGATCTCTACGCGATCATTGGTCTCAAGCTTTCCTTCGTGGATGAGAGGCGCATCGATGACCAAGCAACCATCGGCGGTCTGGCTTATCTCTACCGTGTCAAAAGGCTTGTACCACTCACTGGCGTCATCACCATTGAGTCGTCGCAAGGCGATGTGTGAGAGGGTTTCGGTCATGCCATAGGTGCTCCAAACATGGTTTGGGAAGGGACGAAGTTTGCGTTCCAAGCGGCTATCTATTGCTCCGCCACCAATGATGAGGTGGTCGATGCTTCGCAACCATTCCGTCTCTTCAGGGGATTCGAGGGCATTATACACCTGCATGGGCACCATCGCGGCAAACGTGATTCTACCATGCTTGCGCCATTGTTCAGGAAGGTCGGCGTAAGGGTGTCCAGATGGCGGCACATCGCAGAGGCTCATGCCACGTTCAATGGAGCGAACCACCACCATCTTGGCCCCAATATAGTTGAGGTTCATACAGAGCAGAGCGGTGTCGGAGGCCGTCAAACCGAGAAAGTCGCATGTGATACGCGCCGAGGCAAGCATGCGCTTCTTTTCCACTGACATTGACTTTGGTGTTCCCGTCGAACCGCTGGTATGCACCGTTATGGTGGCGGCATCGCTATTCCACTCCCTTAAGAATTCTTTAAGAACCATAGTTTATCTCCCTTTATTTCCAAAGGCATTTCGATATTGTCCGTATAAAGCAGGCCTGTTCCCAAGCCCTGGGGCATCGTGATGTGCGGGCCATAGACGTCGGCACAAAATTGGGCCACGGCGTTAAGGCCAACATTGCTCTCCAAGGCAGAGGTGATCCATGACCCTATGCCTCGCTCTTGGGCCCTCTTGATCCACTCGCGGCATCCTGCCATCCCGCCATGAAGACTGGGTTTGAGCACAAGATAAGCGGGGTGGATGGTATCAAGCAACCGAAGTTTTTGATCGGGTCTATTGACACCGATGAGCTCTTCATCAAGCGCAATGGGAAGGGGCGACTCCTTGCATAAGCGAGTCATCTCATGCCACTGGTGTTGACGAATGGGTTGTTCGATGGAATGGATATCATATTTTGCCAAGGTCTCAAGCCGTTGCATGGCGTTCTCGGGCGTAAAGCCCCCATTGGCATCCACACGAAGTTCTATCTGGGTCTTGTCAAAGTGCTCGCGAATGTGACGAATGAGCGTTATCTCTCGTTCCCAGTCGATGGCACCAATCTTGAGTTTTACGCAATGAAAACCAGCCTCCAACTTCTCGGCCAAGCGTTCATACATCTCCTCGAAGGTGCCCATCCATACCAATCCATTGATGGTAATACCCTCCTCACCATGCGCAAAGGGGGTGTCGAATAGCCCCGTAGACCCTCCCGCATCCACCTGAGCAAAGGCTGTCTCTATGCCAAAGAGCATGGAGGGATAGGGGCGTAGCATCTCGTAGGGTATTCCTCCGGTCCGTTCCACGAAATGACAGATGTGCCTTAGTATCTTCTCATAGCGTTCATCGGGCATCGCATCACAACTGAGATCGGGCAAGGGTGAGCATTCGCCGATACCAATCAACCCATCTGCTTCCAAGCGGACATAGTAAGAGTGGTGAGTAGTGTACACTCCCCTACTGGTGCCTGCGGGGTATTTGAAGTGCAAGAGACGGTCACTGATGGTTATTTTATACATAGTACCGATAGTGAAGACATATTATTAGGAGATAAAAGACATTTTAAATGGAAAGTGAGAAATAGATGTATTGTCCTTTTCTAATATGTTCTTATTTTAATATGTCTCTAAACCACCATCCTTGTTAGTTTGCCTTAAGGGAACTGGGGATACTTGCTAAAGTCCGGTTTTCGTTTCTCTAGGAAGGCCTGTCCCCCTTCGTGCGCCTCATCAAGCGTATAATAGAGCATAGTGGCATCACCTGCCAACTCCTGAATGCCCGCCTGACCATCGAGTTCGGCGTTAAAACCAGCCTTCATCATGCGCAATGCTAATGGAGAGCGCTCCATGATCGTCTCTGCCCACTCTACGCACTCGTCCTCAAGATGCTCCAATGGCACGACCTTGTTGACCAATCCCATCTGCTCCGCCTCTTTAGCGGAATATTGCCGGCAAAGGAACCATATCTCGCGAGCTTTCTTCTGACCAACGATTCTAGCTAGATAACTTGCGCCAAGCCCTGCATCAAAGCTACCTACCTTGGGACCTGTCTGTCCAAAGATGGCATTCTCCGAGGCTACGGTGAGGTCGCAAACCACGTGTAGGACATGCCCACCACCAATGGCATAACCATTGACCATGGCAATGACCGGTTTGGGCAACCTACGTATCTGCATCTGAAGGTCTAGCACATTGAGTCTTGGCACACCATCATTGCCTACATATCCGCCTCTGCCCTTGACATGCATATCGCCTCCGGAGCAAAAAGCCTTGTCGCCGGCACCCGTCAACAGGACCACCCTGATGTCTAGTTGTTCTCGGCAATAGTTAAAGGCAAGACTCATCTCATGTACGGTCAACGGTGTGAACGCATTGCGATAGCGTGGCCTATTGATAGTGATCTTGGCAATGTGGTTATACTCTTCGAAGAGGACTTCCTTAAAATCGAAGCCCTCTATAGTCTTCCATTCACGATGATTCATAGTGGTGTTAATTAAGTTTTTTTCTATTTCCAAAAAGGAAGTCTCGCATCACACGCTCGTCCTCATCGCCATCGGTGAAGACCTCCAACAAAATAGGCGTCAGGGAGTCTTGCTCAGCTAACTCTTCCATGCCATACTCCAATTCCTCTTGGTTGTGGGCATCAAGATAGTGCACCCCACACCCAGAACAAATACTCCTGGCATTAGCCCCATGGGCTCCAATGATGAGATTTTCGAGAGCTGGACTATCCTTCAAGCCTGGTAAATGACTAAAGATGCCTCCGCCACCGTTGTTGAGTAGCAGGATACGTAAGTTGCTGGTGAGATTCTCGTTCCACAAAGCATTCTGATCATAAAAAAAGCTAAGGTCACCAATGACGCAAAATAGCGGCTCACTACAAGCGCTGGCAAATCCTACGGCGGTTGACAAACTACCCTCGATGCCATTGACTCCACGATTGCAATAAAGGTAATGATCAGAATAGAGCAACCCTAGTCGGATAGACTGGCTATTGGCAAACTGGTATTGACAATCTAGATTGGTCGTTTTCACAAAAAGATCGCGTACCGCGGACATTTGAGAAAAATCAGGTCTATAGGATTCACTATGAAGGATTAGCGGCTTGAGCAACGCCTGCCATTGGTCATGATAATCCGTAGGGTGCTTTTCATAGATGGCCATACGGAGTTCTGACAACGTGTCGTCAATGGAGGCTTGCACGATGTCGGTGGCATGCATCGTCACGTCATGCAACTCACCATCGCGGTTCACGATGACGGTTCTCACCCCCTTAGTCTTGCGCAAGAATGCCTTTAGTCGATTACTCACAAACGTATCACCCATGTAGACAATAAAGTCGGGCAAATAATCTTCTTCTTCTCCCTCGATGCTCAACAACATCTCATCGATGTGTTTGGGCGTGATGGCGTCGATCACGCCCAAACACATCGATGT
>DHOP01000046.1:378-17101 GCA_002407775.1 Prevotella sp. UBA5387 | reverse complement strand
GATGGCGTCGATCTGGGCAAGTTGTTCGGCAAGCAAAACCCCATAGTCGTCCAATGCGGTGAGGTTGTCCAAGGAATCAACGAGATTCTCCGGTTTGGTCTGTCCAATGAGAATCATCGGACGAAGAGCCTGACTGAAGTCAAAGGCGATGGAATGCAGGTCAATGACATCGGGCTCCACTTGATGCAAAGTGATGCGGCGCTCGTCGGGAAGTTGGTCAACGGAGAAGTCAAAGAGTGGCTCACTGATGGGCACATTGATGTGTACGGGACCGCCTTCGCCTCGTGTCATCTCTATCAGAACCTCGTTGACAAGGCGGTTGCAATACCAATGCTCGGTTTCGTCATGAGGTTCGGGTAATGTTACCGTCTTCCGTACGACATGATCCAAAGCCCCCGTCTGTCTGATCGTTTGACCCTGCAACTGGTCAATCATACTAATGGGGCGGTCGGCGGAGATAATAATGAGTTTACGATGTTGATAGAAGGCCTCTGCGGCGGCTGGTGCAACATTAAGCAAAGCCGACCCGCTGGTCACACAAACGACCACGGGCTCATCAGCAACCTGACTTATGCCGAGGGCGAAGAAGCCAGCAGACCGTTCGTCGGTAACGGGATAGCAATCGATCTCGGCACATTCGTTGAGATTGTGAACGATAGCCGCATTGCGACTCCCAGGGCACACCACGGCATCCTTGACCCCCCACTTGACGAGCAGAGCGGTAAGAATATTGATGTTATCTTTATTTGAAAACATAATCAGAAATGAATTATCGTAACAGACGTAGCATAGTCTGTAACTTGGATTGGGTCTCTTGCCACTCGCCCTCTACGGTGCTATCGCCAAGAATGCCACTACCAGCATAGAGTCGTAATCGGTCCGACATTATCTCCATGCATCGCAAAGACACATAAAGGTGTGTGTTACCACTTGGTGAGATGGGTCCACAAAAACCGCTATAGTATCGACGACTGACCGACTCGTTATTGAAAATAAATGCCCGCGCTTGTTCTTTAGGTATACCACAAACCGCGGGTGTGGGATAAAGTGCATCAATGAGCTCGCCTACGTTTCCCACCTCAGACTTACGAATACTAAAGTCGGTACGCAAATGCACCAAATGTGCCGCTACGGCGGTGTAGGGGCCATCCGAGGAAACATTATCCGTGAATCGATGGAGCGTATCCGAGATATAGGTAGAAACATAGCCTTGCTCCTCCTTATCCTTATCAGACCAAATCGCATCGCAACCCTCCGGCAATCCGTTGGGTCGTTTCATCGTTCCGGCAAGTGCCATGGTCTGCCAGCAATTGGCATGACCTTCGAGCAATATCTCAGGTGTGGCCATAAGCCAAGTACCCACCTGGGGCATAGAGAAAAGCGCCACAAAAGCACGCGGATATAGATGGCATGCTTTTAAGAAAAGTTGCTTTAAATCGACCGATTCGGGCCGATCTATCTCTGTGGTGCGTGCCAAGACGAGCTTGCTAAATTGTCCGGAGACTACGGCATTGTGGAAACATGCAAAAACTTCTTCATAGTTCTTGCGCTCGCCAGATTGAGTCCCGACGGCGAAGTCGTCTATCTCAGCTAGTTCTTGAGCCTCTATGACGCGCTCCTCAACCATATCCGGTTGCATGAGGAGCACCGGATGGCTCGGGGAAGGCTCAAAAGGGGCCATGACAAAACCTTCTCGTCCGCTAATATCCAACACCGAGGTGAGCACCTCCGGTGTACTATTTGCCTGAGCCATCACGGTGTAATGCTCCTGATGTGGCAAACGGAAAAAAACAAAATTTGAAGGTAATGCTTTCACCTGGATTATGAGTTACTCTGCCGCGGATAGGTCAATGTCACGCTTGCCTTTTCTCGGAGTGATGATGTAGTTCGTTACCTGAACGGTAGATACCAGGTCTCCCTTTTCATTCTTCACTTCGACACGCCAAACGTGGAGCGTGCTACCCCGATATTCCAACTTACCGTATGCGGTTACGGTATCTCCCTCCATTACGGTACGAACATGACTTCCACTCACGTTGATACCAACCGCAAGCTTATCGGGACAAATTGACATCGACCCTACACCAGCCAAGTTTTCGGCCAAGGCAAGCGTCGCGCCACCTGAAAGAAAGCCAAATGGTTGCCGGTTAAGTTTGTCAACGCTCATCCGAGCCATACAAGTGTTTGCCTCAGGTGTTGATATAAATTCCATACCCAAGGTGTTTGAGAGACCTTCTTGTTTAGCAATGATTTCCTTTTGATGTTCGACATTCATATGTTTTTCCTTTTTATCGTCTTATTGCAAAGGTAGTAAAAAGTTCCTAACACGTGCAAAACCGACCGATAATTTATGGGCATGCCAACAAACAATAATGGCTCGAAAGATACCAAACACCTTAGGTTTCAACGCTAATAAACGGTTTGGTGATATGGATCTTGCCTATTTTATGAGTAAATCTATTTAATTTGAGGGCAAAAATAGATGGTAAAAATAAAAATTATTGTACCTTTGCACCCAAGAAGCGCCTGTGGCGGAATTGGTAGACGCGCTAGACTTAGGATCTAGTTGTTCACGCAGTGCAGGTTCGAGTCCTGTCAGGCGCACCACACAAAAGCTAAGTAGTTGTATATAAACTATCTAGCTTTTTTATTTGTATCCTATTGACTACAATTTTTTTCTAAATGCATTTTTTGAGCACTATAAAAAGGGGTGACAACTATCCATTTGGCATTTCTCCCTATTATGAAATTCCGTAGTGAATATTAGAATTATCATTAATTTTTTATCTTCTTGTTAAAAAAATCGTATATTTGTGACCCAATCTTATGTACCATATTCGATGGCGAAATCATATAATAAAGTTGATTTCGGAAGTTTAATAAATACTATTGACAACCTAAGAAAAACATTAATCTATGAATTGCGACCAAGACCCCACGGAATCAATGTGGGAAGATTATGACTACCAACAAAATACGGGGGAGTTATCAGATTGGTTTGATGATGACCCGTCCGAAGACGAACCTCCTCTTTCAAATGAAAATGACCAGTATATGAGCTGGGCTAATTTTTTCAATGTTCTTGTTTGTATTATTGTTATAGCTTTATTAATCTTATTAGGCGTAATGGACATTTGGTAGGTTGAAACCTCTCAAATGTCCATTACGCCTTTTTCAGCATTTGTAGTTTAAGCGATGATTGGAGAAAGCATGGTGGACGACGTTCGTTACCACCATGCCTCCATGTGCTAGAAAATGGAATCCGTGGCTAATTACTTTGCTGGGATTTCCTCTAATGTCTTGGTGAGAAGTTTCCAGAAAGGTTCTGTAGTGGCAATCTCACAACGCTCTGTTGTCGTATGAGGGCTACGAAGCGTTGGCCCCATGCTCACTACATCGAGGTTGGGATATTTGTTAAGGATAATGGAACACTCCAAGCCCGCATGATCTACCTGTACGGTAGCTTCTGAACCAGTTTGTTTCTTGTATATCTTCTTAACTAATTCAAGTATTTCGCTATTTGGGTTAGGGTCCCATCCGCCATAACTACCGCTGAACTCAACCTTCATTCCAGCCATATTGAAGCAGCTTTCTATAGTCTTGGAGATATAATCCTTCATGTCTTCACGGCTTGAGCGTGCAAGAATTTGAATCTCAGCCTTGTTGCCATCTATGTCAATGATAGCCAGATTGCTCGATGTTTCCACAACGTCTGGATATGCTGGAATCATGCGTACCACGCCATTGAAGCAAGCATAGATGGCATCTATGAGATTGTCTTGAATTTCTAACGGAACTAAGGTCTGAGGCTTCTCAACTTCCTCACAACTCATAGATACACCACTTTCAATGCCTTTATACTCGTCAGCGATAAGCGCACATTGTTTTTCGACCATCTTCGATAGGGCATCTACATTATTTTTGGGCAATGCCAAGACCACTTCAGACTTGAAAGGGATAGCATTCCGCATGTTGCCTCCATGCCATGTAGCAAGGCGAGCATCAAGTGTTTCTATAGCCTTACGAACGAATCGTACCATCTCCTTGTTTGCGTTGGCACGACCCTCATTGATCTCCAGGCCTGAGTGTCCACCGCGAAGACCCTGCAAAGTTACCTTCACGGCAGTCTCTTCGTCATTTTCTACATCCTTGTATTCCAATGTGGCAGTGATGTCAATACCACCTGCGGAACCAACTACAAATTTGCCCCAAAGCTCGGAGTCGAGGTTCAATAGGATATCGCCGTTCAGTTCACCTTCGGGCAATTCCTCGGCACCCCACATGCCTGTCTCTTCATCGCGAGTGATAAGTCCCTCGATAGGTCCGTGCTTCAGAGTCTTGTCCTCCATGATTCCCATGATGGCAGCGACCCCCATACCATTGTCAGACCCCAGAGTCGTGCCGTTGGCATATACCCATCCGTCTTTGATGTGTGTCTCTATTGGGTCGGTTTCGAAATTGTGCTTACTATCTGGATTTTTCTGAGGTACCATGTCCATATGAGCTTGGAGCACCACTACTTTCCTGTTTTCATAGCCTGGAGAGGCTGGCTTGCGCATTATGATATTCCCGGCAGGATCCTTGAACGCCTCTACTCCAACACCTTTGGCGAAGTCGAGAAGGAACTGCTGCACTTTTTCCACATGTCCTGAAGGACGAGGAATTTGTGTTAGGACATCGAAATTGCGCCATATTGCGGCGGGAGATAAATTGCTAATTTCACTCATAATGGATTAAATTTATAAGTTAAACATTTTCGGAATTTCTTTTCTTACTTGTAAAGTTGAGCGCCGTCCAGCCGTATAGTCCAAGTAGCACCACCAAAAGGGTCTGAATGCTATGAACGATGAGTACGAAAAAGAGAGCCTCGTTGGAAGCCACGCCATAAAGAATAAGCATCGTCTTGACGGCAAAATGCCAAGGACCGGCACCATTAGGCGTGGGAACAATGACTGCGATTGAACCTACAATAAATGTGACCATCGCACAATCCAACCCCAAGCCAGAAGTCGACTCGAAACAAAAGAACGTGAGATAGTAATGGAAGAAGTAGCTTGCCCATATGGCTAAGGTGAAGAAAACGTAGAGTGGGGCATTCTTGACGTACCTCACCGAGAGCACTCCTTGCAATAATCCCACAAACAAGTCTTTCACCTTGTTGTATATGGAAAGTTTTCTCAATAAAAAATAGGCTAATATCAGTACCGCAATGGCACAGATGGCAGTAACGATCCACCCTGTAGAGGTAAATCCTCGAAGAATCTCGTCTACACGCGTACCTGTGCTTTGAAAAAACTTATCGAACACGGCAAATTGAGAGAGCAGGGTGATTCCGATAATAATCAGCACCAGCAAGCTATCTATCGCGCGCTCGGTAACAACGGTTCCCAAAGACTTTGGAAATGACACGCCGTCCCAACGTTTCAATACGCCACAACGAGCGAATTCGCCGATACGGGGCACAATAAGGCTGGCGGCATAAGAAAGGAAGATGGAATTGACTGCCACGGACGAGCGAGTATGCTCTCCTATTGGTTCCAGAGCCAACTTCCAACGCCATCCTCGGAACGCTTGCGCCAATATTCCAAAGGGGAAGGAGAGCAACATCCATGTCCAGTTCATCTCATGAAGCATGACGTATTCTACCCGCTGAAAGTCGAAGTCTCGGTACATCCAGTAAAGTATGGCACCGCCCAAGCAAAGGGACAGGGCGACTTTAAGACTGCTATTGATGGCTTTTCGCTTTTCCATTTCAATCACAAAGATACTGGAAATCGCCTTAATGGCAAAGAAATTGTTATTTTTTTCCATGCTTATTACATTACTGCTATATCCAGCTGGATTGATTTATATCAAATGATTTGACAAAGGTCAATAAAATAACCTATTTTGAGCCTTTGTTGATAAAATTGTTTGCGCACACAGAAAATGGATGTATCTTTGCATCGTCAAAAGAAAAGATATATTTTAAAGGATAACAGTCACAAAGTGTGGCTTTGGATAACAATTAATTAAAAGAGAAAGGAAAAAATTATGAGTATGATGACATTTATCGCAGTAGCAGTTGTTGCTTTCGTAGGTGCTTCAGTTTTGGCTCTGACCATGGACAAGTTTGTAGAGGGTACAAAATAAGCACCCTTTTTAAAGAGAAAACATTAGAAATACTACATAGAGTAAGCAAGGCTGGAATCGTCAAAAGACGGTTCCAGCCTTTATGTTTTAAAGGAAATTCCTCAGAAACTGAGCTTCTTTCAAGTGATTATGAGCTTATTTTAGTATTTTTGCATCTATAAAACGCAGCCGTTATGAATAAAGTAAGGCCAAAAAAGAACCTTGGACAGCACTTCCTGACCGATCTAGACATTGCTAGACGCATTGCAGATACGGTGGATGCTTGCCCCGACATCCCAGTCCTTGAGATTGGCCCAGGCATGGGAGTGCTTACACAATACCTTGTGGAGAAGCCACGAGAAGTGAAGGCTGTGGAGATCGACACAGAGAGCGTCGAGTATCTACATGAGCATTTTCCACGTTTGAGAGATCGAATCATAGGCGAAGACTTTCTTCGCATGGATCTCAATAAGGTATTTGATGGCCGGAAATTCGTACTTACCGGCAACTATCCTTACGACATATCCTCGCAAATCTTCTTCAAGATGCTCGATTATCGTGACCTCATACCTTGTTGTACAGGTATGATTCAGCGTGAGGTGGCCCAACGGATGGCATCTAATCCAGGTACGAAGGCTTACGGAATACTGAGTGTGCTGATGCAGGCTTGGTATGACGTGGAATACCTTTTTACGGTTGATGAGGGCGTTTTCAACCCACCTCCAAAGGTAAAGAGTGCCGTTATTCGATTGACACGCAATGGTGTAAATGAACTTGGTTGCGACGAACGACTCTTCAAACGTCTGGTGAAGGCCGTCTTTAATCAACGTCGTAAAATGTTGCGGGTGTCCCTTCGTCAGTTATTTGACAAGGACACAATGCCCACGCCAGAGTTTTTTGCTGATGACATGATGACGCGAAGACCTGAGCAATTGAGCATTGCAGAGTTCGTGGACCTCACCAATAGAGTCGAAAAAGTTTTAGAAAAGAAACGAGTGGAATAGTTGCCCATAAGTGAACGGAGCAAATTACAAGAATAATTAATAATGCATGATGAGTTTAGAGGACGACTATAAGTTATTGTTGGCTCAAGTAAAAGAACTGATATCAGGCGAGAAAGACGAAACATCAATTTTCGCCAACGTCAGTGCGGCTTTGCATGATGCCTTTCCAGATCGGTTTTTTGGGGTAGGATTCTACTTTGTAAAAGATGACCAGCTGGCCCTTGGACCATTTCAAGGTACGGTTGCATGTTACCATATCCCATTTGGTAAGGGTGTGTGTGGAACGGCGTGGCAAAGTGGCAACACCATCATTGTGCCTGATGTGGAATCGTTTCCCGGTCACATTGCCTGTAGTAGTCTCTCACGTTCTGAGATTGTGGTTCCTATCAAGGGGATGGATGGTCAGGTCAAAGCGATATTGGACATTGATAGCGTCTCCCTCGATTCGTTTAATAGCATAGACCAACTCTATTTGGAACAACTTGTCACCGATCTCTCCCATCATCTGGGATGGTGAAATGGTGGCTATTACCGAGCTTTATCGGCTTTTTTTGCACAAATCATTGCAATGATAGAAAATTCTGATTAATTTTGCGAATAGGAACAAAAATAAGACATAGACATGATTGATGTTAACGAAACATTGAAGAGCGCAAAGGAAAAAATGCTCAAAGGCGCCAAGTTTTTGGAGGAGGAATTGGCTCGCGTGCGTGCAGGTCGTGCCAATGCCGCAATCCTAGATGGTGTTTGGGTTGAGGCTTACGGACAACGTATGCACTTGAATCAAGTTGCTAATGTACAGGCATCAGATGCTCGCACCATTACTATTCGTCCTTGGGACCGCAAGCAAATCAAGGATATTGAGAAGGGTATCATGGATAGTGATGTGGGTATCACACCCGAAAACAATGGCGAGATGGTAATCCTTCGCTTTCCACAACCTACGGAGGAGCGTCGCAAAGAACTTGTAAAGCAATGCAACAAGATGGGCGAACAGGCGAAGGTGCAGGTGCGCAACATCCGTGCAGATTACAAGGACAAGCTGAAAAAAGCGGTGAAAGATGGTCTTTCAGAGGACTTAAGCAAAGACGGCGAAGAGCAGTTGCAGAAGATTCATGATAAGATCATTAAGGAAATCGATGAGATTCTTGCTACCAAGCAGAAAGAAATCATGACCGTTTAAGCGGTGGTAACGGACTTTTCAGATGAAATGATGCACGGCCTTGTCGTCAAGAACACCGGGTCTTGGTATTCCGTCAAGACGGATGAAGGACGCATCATTGAATGCAAAATCAAGGGAAATTTTAGACTTCAAGGTATCCGCAGCACTAACCCGGTAGCTGTGGGTGACCTTGTTCGTATTGTTCTGAATAACGAGGGGACGGCTTTTATCTCAGAAATAGAGGATCGTCGTAATTACATTGTTCGAAAGTCTCAGAACCTCTCAAAACTTAGTCATATACTTGCGGCTAACGTCGACCAAGCATTCTTGTTGGTAACCGTAAACTATCCTCAGACCTCAACGACTTTCATTGACCGATTTCTGGCATCTGCCGAGGCTTATCAGGTGCCCGTAGTGCTTATCTTTAATAAGTCGGATATACTCGACGAAGATGAGGCTCATTTACAGGAGATGCTCGTTAATCTCTATGAAACGGTGGGCTACGAGTGTCATGTGGTTTGTGCAACAGAGTCAAATCATGACGCATCCACTTCGCCAGATGTGCTCCTTCCACTTATGAAGGATAAAGTCACGCTCTTAGCGGGCAATAGTGGGGTAGGGAAGTCGACATTGCTCAACTATTTTATTCCTTCGGCAAAAGCTCGTGTGGCGGAGATAAGCGATGCACATAACACCGGCGTTCACACGACTACTTTCTCCGAAATGATGCCATTGTCGCAAGGTGGATATCTTATCGATACCCCAGGTGTCAAGGGCTTTGGATCCTTTGATATGGAACCAGAGGAGATTTCTAGCTATTTTCGCGAAATCTTCAAGTTTTCAAAGGATTGCCGCTTCAACAATTGCTCCCACACCCATGAGCCGGGATGTGCCGTCATCAAGGCCGTTGATGAACATTACATAGCCCGTTCGCGCTATGATAGCTATCTTAGTATGTTACAAGACAAGGAAGAAGGAAAGTACCGGGCACCCTATTAATTTTAGAGATTTTTTTGATAACTGATTTTTGGCTTAAATGACAAAAATGTTGGTAGAATCCTTGTAACTCTTTAATGGTCATTACCTTTGCACCATTCTTATTTCTATGGCAAGAAATCTGCTTGAAAGAACCAGCCTACCAACTGTCCATTACTAACATGTCCACGTCGATAAGATCCCTATGGCCGGCAATGGCAAACCCACTTGCGCCGAGGCCGAAAGAATAGCCAACCTGCACAAGTAATAAGTCTAATGAAGTCAACTGTTAAAAGGATAAAGATAGTTGAGGGTCAACCAAATTCAGGACACCATTGTGGGAAAAATGGCGGTTATTGAATAGTGGGAGTGATGTCATCTTCGATGTGTTCATTGTGTAAAACATCTTCCGAAGAATTTGACTCTACCAGAATATGAGCTTTTTCGTAGGCCTTACGGCATCTGTAGATTTTTATCGCATTAATTAAATCCACAACACCATAAACCATCATACACCATCCAATGACAAAGAGAGGTGCCGTGGCAATGACGCTTGGCTTAATGACAGCTAGCAAACCTATAAGCAGAATGATTGTAGGAAATATCCACCAGAAAAGACCGATTCGTGCAAACTTTGTGGAGGATGCCAGGTTAAAATACTGATTTAGTGCCCCAAGAATAAGGATTGCGGCAAGGATATACATCAACGCATTGATAAACAGAGCAGGTGCCAACGCAAGTAAAGCGCCCAAGATAACGCTACCGATGCCTACAATAGGGAATGTCGGAGTTTCGGGAATGATTCGATTACCCGCCATGTCGAACATCTCGACGTCATCCTTATGACGCTTAGCCGAGAAATAGGCGATGCAGCTTATTAACCCTGATACAAAAAAGATGACCCCAATGGCAATGGTGATTCCCATAACGGTTTGCTCACGATATCTGACGAGTAGTGCGCCTACAACGATGGCACTAATGGCACGGAAGATGCTACTTTGAAAAACTTTATTCATGGGTTTCTTTCTTTAATGAGTAATCGATTCGAATCATTGCAAAGATAGGGCAAGTTTTCGAATATTCAAAGTCCATATTCATAATAATTTTGTAAATTTACACGAAGAATAACATCAAAGAATAGACATTCATGACAACTTTATATTTAGTGCGTCACGGCGAGACGGTGGACAACAAGGCGCGTATCATGCAAGGCCAAACGCCTGGAGAACTCAATGAGGTGGGAATAGAACAGGCTAATGACCTAAGTCGTCGCATGGCCAGTGAACCGATAGATGCCTTTGTGTCAAGCGATCTTTATCGATCCATACAAACTTGCGAGATCATAGCCCGCCCACATGATTTGCAAGTTACGACCACACCACTATTGCGCGAACGTGACTGGGGAAGTTTTACAGGGCGTTTCATCCCTGATCTGAAGGATGAGAAATGGACAGATGACATAGAGAGTTTAGAGAAGATGTTGAGTAGAGCACGCAACTTTCTCACGTGGATAAAGATAACCTACCCCAACCAAACCGTGCTTGCGGTAGGCCATGGCATCATCAACAAGGCTATTCAGAGCGTCTATTTTAACAAGCCGATGAACGAGCTTCATCCCATGAGCAATGCCGAGGTAAGGATACTAATGTTATGAGTCCATTGCGATCCTTCCGATTTGAGACATCAGAGAACTAATCGTTATTCATTATAAAATTTACAAACGAATAATTTTCTTTTTAAGAATAATCTTTTATATTTGCATATATAATCATTTATCAGACAGAGAGTAATGCCCGTTGTTTTTTATAAGTCATTTTAATAAGCCCAATTATATTATAACTTTAACAAATTAGTGATATGAAGAAAACAATGTTATTGACAATTGTGTTTACAATGGTCATTGGATTGCAAACGACAAATGCACAAAATGCGGTGGAGGGTGACTATCGTACGATGCCGAGAGAGCAGCTTGAAAACATACTTTCTCAGGCGGTATCTGATTATGACAATATTAAGAGAAGTGCAGAGGATGCCAAATCAAAGGCGAGGGATGCCAAGAAAGAGTTTCAAGATGCCAATGATTCATACAAAGAGCTTAATAATCAGGCAAAGGAGTACAAGAAAAGGGTGAAGGAAATAGAAAAAGCAATCAAGTTGCGTGAGCAGCTGAAAAAACTTTCTAAGTAGTTCTTTTGCTACAAGTTACAAGCAATCCACCGACGTTGTCAGACCAAAGACTACGTCGGTGGATTACTTTATTCCGACAAAATATCATTTGGCCAATTTCAAGCCATCATTCAATCCTGAAGCACTTCTCCAATTATATGGTCTGGCGACTTTTACGATAAGACAATATATACATAGGAATGGCGAAGAGTTGGGCAACCATTGACACTACGATCATGGCCGTAAGGTTAACGTCGTATAGGGCACCTAACAACCAACTTCCGATAAACCAAAAGAAGCCAAACGAGCACTCAAATATTCCGTAACCTGTTGCTCGGCTTTGCTTCGGGACCATAGTCGCTACGGCTGCTTTCAAGATAGTTTCCTGAGCACCCATACCTACGCCCCACATCGCCACGCCCCATAACACCGGAACACGAGAGCCAAATCCAAAGATGAGAATGGGGAACAGGACCGACAACATTGTCGACAGAACAAGTGCCAGAGTACCTCTATGATCAAACAACCATCCAAAGATGAGCGCCGCAATGGCATCGATAATCATCGCACCGGCATAAATTAGAGGAATCGTATCCGAACTAAATATGTTCAGCCTCGATACATGCATGATGATCAATGAGTAATCGATAAATCCGAATGCGAAAAGACTAATGCCAATGATATAATAAACGAATTGGCGTTGCATCTTGAATGGGGTATACTCTTTTGGCGTTGGCTCGAATTGCTCTGGATTTGGAAACTTGCGACGGGTTAACCAAAGCATGAGCATCGTAATAACGGCTGGGATAATAAGCATGGCAAAACAAAAGGAATAGCGCTCAAAGCTGCTCCCTGATGTCTTAAAGAGCATGACCACATAGAGCAGAACGGGACCGAGAAAGGCACCGATTTGGTCAAGTAACTCAAGGATCGCAAAGCTCTTCCCCTGTCCTAAACCGAACGAAGCAAACGAAGTTATGGTGTCCTTAGCAGGTTTCTTCACCGCCTTTCCCATTCGTTGCACCACGAGCAACACACAAGCGGCTATCCATCCATGTTCTCCGACCAAGGCTAATGCCGGAATGGCGGCAAGTTCGAGTGCATAACCAAGAAAGACCATCGGCCAATAGCGTTTGGTCCTGTCGGCGATACGCCCAAAGACATAGCGCATCCCATAGCCAATGAGTTCGCCTAATCCGGAAATAAAACCGATCGTAGCCGCCGAGGCACCGACAATAGACAAGAACACGCCCCTGATACTGGTTACGCTCTCATGAGTCATGTCCGAGAACATACTGACTATTCCAAACATAATGATGAATATCATTGGCTTGGACAAGTTTCCATTATGGGCAAATATTCTTTTCATCGCAAAAATCATCTATTGGCTTCAGGTCACAAAATTACAAAATTACCTGGGTTCGGGATAATAGTTTACTTGATAAATGTTGGTCATCACCTACTATAGGCTTAGCCTATGATAAACATTGATCCCCAACTTCTTTTGTGTTAGAATAAAGCCAAAGATACCACGAAGGGAAGCCTGAGACCAACGATCGCGTGGAGATGGTCAAGGGTAGGGGGATTTCGCATTCTTGGGCGCAAGGACAACGTTATCAACTCTGGTGGCATCATCGCCTAATATCCACGTCGATAAGATTCCAATGGCCGGCAATGGCAAACCCACTCGCACCGAGGCGGAGAGGATAGGCAATGCTTGAGGTCCTGAATAGTATATCCCCTTTCCTCATAATATTTTTTGCGAAACATCTTCATATTAGTTGTTATGTTTATCAAACATAATAATGATTAAAAATAGAATTTTATTTTGCAAAGAGATGAGGCAGGTAGTGTCTATAATCAATTAGTAAGTCGGGCGGACAGATTACCCTTTGTCAAGAAGGGGGGCAGAAGGTTCATGCGGCTCTGTTTCTCAAATCCAAGAGCAAGGCAGATGCCGGGGTCTCCTGCTTTTACCCCAAGGATTTTATAGAGGTAATCCTTCGGCATGAAGAGAGAAAGATAGCGAGAAAATAAGTGGGGGGTACTAACGTGACATGTCATAATGTCATAAAGTAACAAAAACGCGAATTCCCACAATAGTGAAGAGTAAAGCAAACTCTTCACTGTACTTCTAAAATGTTCGAACGAATAGACTATTCAGGCAATTAGTTGATTTGATTGATGTTGTGTTGGAAAGAGATTCTTCTCACATCAGGCCACTTCTTTTTCAAAAGTGACGAACCCGAAAAAATCCCCCATATTTAAATATAGCTTATTAACGATATGATTAAATGATAAGTTCAAATTTGAACGTCAATAAATTAGAACGGAAGATCCCATGATGGTATCTCCTCTTCAACAGCATCATTAGAATATTTGTCAACAATTGCAAGATCTTTAATTTTAGAGCGGTAAGTAGAGAAAATATCAGGATTTGAAAGTTCTTGTCGCCTATCTTTAGAAATATTCATGAAGTCCACTTCTTTGTCTATACCAAGAAATCTACGTCCTAACAAATTAGCGGCAATACCTGTTGTACTACTTCCGGTAAAGGGGTCGAGAATCCAATCACCAGGACGAGTACTTGCTAATATAATGCGTGATAACAAGTTCAAAGGCTTTTGAGTTGGATGTTTACCGCATGACTTCTCCCAACGTGCAATAGCTGGAAGATGCCATACATCGGTCATCTGCTTATTACCATTGAGCCGTTTCATGAGTTCATAATTGAAGTAATGTGGCTTTTTCGCCGATTTACGTGCCCAAAGCACAAACTCAGTGGAATAAGTGAAATATCGACATGATATATTGGGGGGTGGATTGGTTTTCGCCCATGTAACACAATTCAAAATCTTTTACCCAAGTTCTGTCATGCAATTTGCTACCGAGAAGATGTTATGGTAGGTTCCACTCACCCAGATAGTTCCATTGTCTTTCAATTTTTCACGGCAAAGCGAGAGCCATTGATAGTTGAAGTCATGCATCTGTTCGGGCGTGAGCCCCTTGTCCCAATCACCTTTGTCCACGCAGACAACTTTGCCACTTTGACAACTTATGCCCCCATTTGAAAGGAAATAGGGTGGGTCGGCAAATATCATCTCGAACTTAAAGTTGAAGTCAGGGAGAAGGGAGAAAGTGTCTCCATGAAGAAGATTGAAATCGTGAATGTCTGAAGAGAAATAAAAGGGAATGCCATTATTTTCAGAAATATCACAATTGGAATCTGGGATAATATTATTCGTCTGTTGACAATGCTTATCTTTCCCGGATTTTCTATCCCGGAAGTTCCTCCCAGCATGGCAATGACCATTATTTTCTTTAATATTGTTCCCCATTACAGGAACAAATTTCAGAAATCCATTTAATAAATTACCACAATGATCATACTTTGACTTTCTTGATCAAAAAAGATCAAATATTGTTCGTGTAATTATCTAAAAATCAAATAATTATAATATTTATGACTTTTTTAAATGTTAAATATTGATCATAAAAACTCTAACATTTCCGGTAACATCCATTCCCTAAGAATTCAATGAAACCTCCGTCGCGAAGCATTTGTAATTGTTGACGTATCTTAGGCTCTACATTGTTATTTAGGGGATGTCTAATTTGTAGAGATGGAGAAAAGTCATATACATCTTGTAAGCAGAACTCTTGCTTATCTATCTTATCAATACAATTCAAAACATCCATGAGCCAGCCTTTGCTTTCAAAAGCCCCCTTTTTAGATTGAAGATACTTTTCTCTTACTAACTCATGGTCAATTTCCTTCTTGTTTTTAATAATAAAAATTTTTCCACTATCAGGGACAGATGATATATCTATGTTGCAACCAATCCAGCCAGCACGACGTGCGGTCGGGGCAAGCGGTTTTCTCCTAATTATGATAGATGGGGAAAAGAAGGAATTAGGCACAAGCATAAGATTAATGACTTCATTTTGATAATGGGTTAGAAAGAAGAAGTTTGGATTTCGTAAAGAGGTAATCCTTTCAATCATTGTCGCAAATGCACCGTCACTGATCACCCGACCTAATGAACCCCTTTTATTGCTTTTACTCTTCAATTCAAAGTCAGAAGAGCAATTGTCGCAGTAGAAGTCGGCAACAGGTTTGTTTGGATCGTAATGATTAATTTTGGGTTTCCCACATATTGGACAATACATGTTTCTTGCAAGCCAATCTTCCGTGACCACCCTTGCAATCTGTGCCCCACTATAATAACCCGATTTCAAAGATGAGTTAAGTTGTAAATCCATAATATTTCTATATATTGAATATAAAAGAATATTGCTTTCTAGTCGGCAAAATTCTGATATATTATGATTTCCTTTCCATCGTATATATTGGGCAAATATGTTAGAATTTATATACAAGTAGTTTCTTCCCACCAGCCCATTTAACAAAGGGTTTTGCCAATTGAGTTTTTCCCATAATCATGTTAGCTGATATGTCACCATTTCCGTAGACTACTTACAAAAGTAGTAAATTATATTGAGACTTTTGTTTGTAATTTTGGAAATGTTGAAGTTTCCAGTACGAACTTAGAATATAGTATTGTCATTAAGACCTATTTTAATTTGATTAGGAGAACCATAGCGACGTTTATCGATTTCAGACCTTGCTACGCCATTGTCTTAGATAATCGGGGTGCTAACGTGGCATGTCACAAACGCATAAAGCTAGCCAGTCGGCAATCGATTCGAAGTCGTAAGCTCAGAGGTTTATAGGGTGGCCAATCCTCAATTCTGGGTGATGGAGGCGGGGAGGAGGCCCAGGATGGTTTTCTTGGAGAGTTTGTACCTGTGTTGAGAGTTTTCGAATGGTATTACCAGGCCCTACTTGGGAGGTATGTTGGTTGCTTTGTCGCTTCATGCGGTAGGCTTGTTGTTGTGCAATATGTCAAAGAGCGCTTTGGTGCGTGTTGGAATCTTGTAGCGAGGCGAAAGCAGAGTGATCAGGTCTGCCGGGCCGAAGCCCTAAATCGTTCTTGCTTCTCGATTTCAGTAACAAAGTTACGACACCGCGCCGACCTCATGTCCGTTATTGTCCGTTATCGTCCGTTATTGTCCGTTATTGTCCGTTATTGTCCGTTATTGCCCGTTATTGGCGAAATAATTTCTTGTACGGAGAAAATAAATTTTCAGTGAATGATTTGTTTCGAAACCATGAAGTAAAAAAATATATTTGATTTAAGCATGCAGATGACGCAATTAACAGGTTTTGCGTGGTTAACTTATGTGATGGATAAAGGGGGGCACGCAGATTTCGCGGATTACGCAGATGTTTGCCTCGCAAACG
>DHOP01000046.1:0-155 GCA_002407775.1 Prevotella sp. UBA5387 | reverse complement strand
GACTACATCGAATCGCCTTTAATCTTTTCATCCTTTCATGTTTTAATCTTTTCATTTTCCCCATCTGCGCCATCCGTGCCACCGGCACGTTCCAATGTCTCAATCCGCATGGTAGATCTGCGTCATCTGCACAATCTGCGTGAGAAATAAAACAC
>DHOP01000039.1 GCA_002407775.1 Prevotella sp. UBA5387 | reverse complement strand
AAGTAAATCTGATATAAGTCAATTAGATACTAAACGCACCGCCAAAACTATCCTTTCGCAAAACCTGTATTGTTCGTTTCAAAAAGTATAGGAAATAGGTCATCCAATCGTATAATGTTGACGACGATCAAGGTGATTAAAAGATACAAGAATTTCAAGAAAACAGAAGTTGGGATAAGCCCAAAAAGATTAGAATCAGGTAAAGTCCTATGGTTAAACAATAACAATAGAACCCAATGAACTATTTCGGACTCATCACTACTTTATTCCCTTGGATAGTATAGTTCATCTCATAGGATGAACAAATAATCTTGACAGCAAGTTCAAGATTGTTCAGAGGAAGAGTCCCTGTGAATCCACCCTGATTCAAAGCAGAATTAGGCAAATTAAATTTGACACCATAAACATCTTTCAACTCTTCAATGACGTCCTCTAGGGCTTTGTCTTGAAAGACCATTTCGTTTTTTTTCCAGGCGGTAGCATCACGAAGTTCGTTCTTCTGAGTGATCGAAATATGTCCAGTAGCATAGTCCAAAACGGCATAGTCGCCAGCAGTCATAGTAACGGCTTCTTTATTGACTAGGGAAGTAAATTGGACGTGGCCCTCGTCAAGGCATAATTCAGCACTTGTATGTTTGTTGCGTGCCAATAAATTGAATTTCGTTCCCAGTACTTTTACTTCAAGGTTCTTAGCGTCAATAAAGAAAGGACAGTCCTTATTCTTGGCAACATCGAAATAAGCTTCGCCGTTGAGTTCAACTCGACGTTGATCTTTGCTGTAGAGTTTGGGAGTATAAACAAGTCGTGTATCATAGTTGAGGCTGACCTGAGTTCCATCTGGCAATGTGATGGAAGCACGTTCCCCTTTTCCAGTCGAAAAGGTAATGGTATCTGCAGCCAATTGCTTGTTCTCCTTATATAAGTATAGGGTAGAGATAAGCAGCAAGGGCAACATAACTGCGGCTGCTATCCGAAGGACGCGTGTAAATATAGGTTTGAAGACAGAAGGTCTTGCCTCAGAAGTTTCTTCGTCAATCCTGGATTTGATGCGGCTCAATGTTTCTTCGTCAACATTGTCTTCGTTGTAGGATTCCTTATTCCAAACGGTTTCCAGAATATCCTCCAAGGCACTATCATCCATCGCTGAAATTTGGTCTCCCCAAGTCTTCAGCTCACTGATAGTGAGATGGTCTGTTCTGTATTTAAGATCCAAATCTTCCATTTCCGTTTGTTACTGCAGTTATGTTTCTTGTGTAGACGATGAGTTTTTATAAAAGTACCGAAAGTAAGTTGTTAATTCATTAAAAGTAATGCCAGGAAGATGGTGGGGAATCCTTTGAGTTGATCGCGAAGAGCTTTTATTCCTGTTGAAGAGAGATTCTTCACGGTTTGCTCGCTAATACACAATTGGGCAGCTATCGATTTATTGTCCAGTCCCTGAATCCGAGAAAGTTCAATGACTCGTCGCTGCGTCTTTGGGAATGTTTCAAGAATAGTATTCAGTTGCTTGACAAACTCACTATATTCGAGCCACTGGTCTGATCGCTCTTGGGAACAAAATTCCTGATTTTCGACATATTCGGCATAAATAGGAGAGCGCATATTCTTGCGATAGGCAGTAATCACCGAATTCTTGGACATGATAAAGAGCAGCGAAGATAGAGTTTCCTCCTGCTTGATTTTCTCGCGTGAGGTCCAAAGCTTTACAAAGACATCCTGTACGATTTCCTCCGTCTCTTCTGCATTCTTAACATATTGAAAACAGTAAAGATAAAGCCGTCGAGAATACTTCTCATAAATGGCATCAAATGCTCTATGAGACCCTTGTTTCAACTCAAATACCAATTCCTTTTCTGACAACGTGTCTATCTCCTATACAATATGCTGAACATTGTCTACGATGATTTTACTACTCATAGGGCGGAAATCATCTCAAGATAATGGTTCATTTCTCATATTCTAGTATTTTGATCTGACTTCTTATGGAAAAACAATTTTTCAGTTAGCAAAGATAATTACTTCCAACAAATAGAGTGGCCATTATCGGAAGTTTTTTCACTAAAAAGTTATATTTGGAAACTCAATAAAATTGACAGTAGATAGAACTATCACGCCTTAAAGTGCGGCCGGTAACCTTTTTTGTTTTCTCAGTTGGTCATGAAATCCTTGTTTGACTTTGCTTATTTCTTTTTTCTTCGTACCTTTGTACCCCAAAGTCGACGGACGGCTGCATCCATCCGAGCTTTCCCCCTCAGGATAAATAAAGCATATTGGGCCATGTATGCAGGCTGGCTATAATTTATATTTGTTTTATGTCATATTTATTTTCATCAGAATCGGTGTCTGAGGGACATCCAGACAAGGTTGCCGATCAAATTTCAGATGCCATCCTCGACCAATTTCTCGCCTACGATGAGAAGGCACACTGTGCTGTAGAGACATTTGTTACTACGGGTCAGGTTGTTATTATGGGTGAAGTACGCTCCTCCGCATATATAGACCTGCAGACAATGGCGCGTCGCGCCATTAAGAGCATAGGTTATACAAAGGCTGATTATCAGTTTGACTATAATTCATGTGGTATTCTAACTGCCATACATGAGCAGAGTGATGATATCAACCGTGGCGTTTCTCGTATCGATGAGGACAACCAAGGTGCTGGCGATCAAGGCATGATGTTCGGCTATGCCAACAACGAGACCGATAACTATATGCCTGCTACGCTTGATTTGGCACATCTCATCATGCAGACCTTGTCAAAAATACGCAAGGAAGGCAAGCAGATGACTTATCTTCGCCCCGATGCCAAGAGTCAGGTAACGATCCAATATAACGATAATAACGAACCGGAACGAATTCACACAATAGTCGTTTCTACACAGCACGACCCCTTTGTTGAGCCCGATAATGACTCTCCAGAGGCACAGGATAAGGCTGATGATGAAATGCTCTTGAAGATTCGTGAGGATATTATCAATATTCTCATGCCACGTGTTATGGAAGAGGCCGGTGACAAACTACGTGCGCTTTTCAACGATGACATCAAATACTTGGTGAATCCTACTGGCAAGTTTGTCATTGGAGGACCTCATGGAGATACTGGCCTTACAGGTCGTAAGATCATTGTCGACACCTATGGTGGTCGTGGTGCCCATGGTGGTGGTGCCTTCTCTGGCAAAGATCCTAGTAAGGTGGACCGCAGTGCGGCATATGCATCACGTTATATCGCAAAGAACATGGTGGCTGCAGGAGTAGCCGACGAGATGCTCGTACAGCTTGCTTATGCTATCGGTGTTGCCGAGCCAGTGAGCGTATATGTCAATACATATGGTCGAAGCCATGTGCAAGCCTCGGATGCCGAGATTGCCGAAGTAATCAAACATCTCTTTGATCTCCGACCAAAGTCAATCGAACGGACCCTCAAGCTTCGTCAGCCTATGTATTTTGAAACTGCTGCCTATGGCCACATGGGACGTAAGAACGAGGTAGTGACCAAGACATTTACAAGTCTTTACCATGAGTCTAATACCATGGAGATAGAACTCTTTACATGGGAAAAACTTGACCAAGTGGAGCGAATCCGCGAGGCATTTAGTATTTAGCACACAACAGCATTCGCTCCTCCAGGGGCGATGCCTACTATTTCATAGGTTTTGATGGGATAACATCTAGCCATTATGAGTTTATGACACAACAAGATTCCATACAAGTTTCTTCTTCAACCGTCCAGCCAGCTATCTCAAAGGAGACAGGCATGCGTCATAATGGCTATCATTCCCCATACGAAATCATCAGTTGGCTGCCCAAGACTGCTACGCCTTGGCAGCAGGACTCCGCGATAAGAGCTAACTACAAGTTCCCAAATGTGGACTGGAGCAAACAACCTAACCCCTTGTGTACGCCCCAGACAAAGGTAGATCCCAGATCAGATTTCTCTCTTGGTAAGCCAATGTATCATAGTCGTTCATTGGTTCAGCCAGACTCTGTCTATCGTCCGGAGTATGCCATTTATCGCCAAGGAGTTCCCGGAGATCCTGTTCCTTATAGCATATCAGGAGATAATCTCATCACCTCCATTCTTTTGGGATGCTTTGTCTTAGCCTCTATTTCCATTGCTAAGTCAGGCAATTTTATCCAGCGGCAGTTCAAGAGTTTTTTTCATATTCAGCATGAAGGCACCACGGCCATCACAGAGACGAGTGGCGAAGTGCGTTTCCAATCCTTCCTGATGCTCCAGGCTTGTCTGCTGATGGCCCTCATTTTCTTTTTTTATTCCAAGAGTTTGGTGGGCACCGACTTCTCTCTTCCCCAGTATGTCATTATCGGGATTTACACAGGCATCATTGCAGCCTATTTCTTGATCAAAATCTTGCTGTATATGATAGTGAACTGGGTATTTTTTGATAAGAAAAAAAACGAACAATGGATAAAGTCTGGACTCTTCCTAGTATCGGTCGAAGGCATAGCTCTTTTCCCCATTGGATTGCTACTTGCTTACTTCAACTTCTCTATTGAATCAACGGTTATATATACTGGTTTTGTCATTATTGTTACTAAAATACTGACATTCTACAAGGCCTATATTATCTTTTTTAAGAAAAGTGCCGCGATTTTGCAAAGTTTTTTGTACTTTTGTGCGTTTGAAATAATGCCGCTCGGTGTTCTTTGGGGTGCACTGATGTTAACTGATAACTATTTGAAAGTAAATTTTTAAGTCAAATGATAAAGAAGATTATGATATCCCAGCCGAAACCGGCCAGTGAGAAATCTCCTTATTATGACCTTGAGAAAGAGTTTGGAATGGAGTTTGTTTTCCGTCCATTCATCAAAGTAGAGGGCCTCACCTCCAAGGAATTTCGGCAGCAAAAGGTAAACATTCTCGATTATTCGGCAGTGGTTTTCACTTCTCGTCATGCCATAGACCATTTTTTCCAGTTGGCCAAGGAGCTGAGAATAACTATCCCCGAAGAAATGAGATACTTCTGTGTTACAGAGACTGTTTCTCTTTACATTCAGAAGTATGTACAATACCGCAAGCGCAAAGTATTTTTCGGTACCACAGGGAAGATAGACGATCTTATCCCGTCTATGGTGAAGCATAAGGACGACAAGTACCTTGTGCCACTGAGTAGCGTCCATAATGATGATATTAAAAACATGATGGACGCCCATAAACTTACCCATACTGAGTGCGTGATGTATCGTACGGTCAGTAATGACTTTACACAAGAGGAGGTTGGCAAGTTCGACTGTGATATGCTCATATTCTCTACCCCAACTGGAGTGGATTACCTTACCAAGTCGTTCCCTGACATCAAGAACAGCAAGCTCAAGCTTGGTGCTTTTGGACCTGCCACAGGTAAGGCTATCACTGAGGCAGGACTTCATCTCGATCTCATAGCCGGAACTCCTGAGCATCCTTCAATGATTAGTGCCTTACAGGCCTATCTGGCAAAGGAAAACAAGAAATAATCATTAGAATTCATGCCAGCATTCCCCTCCACACTGCATAAGGAGGAGCGGATATATAGCAAAAAGCTGATAGATGCCCTCTTTCAGGGAGCCCGCAGCCGTAGCTTGTCGGCCTTCCCGTTGAGAGTTGTGTATATGTCCATGGAGACGGAAGAAGCTTTCATGGAGTCTGATGAGGCTGTTAGTCTCCCCAACTCGCGTTTTCTAGTTAGTGTACCGAAGCGTTGTTTCAAGCGCGCTGTGAAACGCAACAGGGTGAAACGGCAAGTACGAGAAGCCTATCGCAAAAATAAAAGTATTATTGGCAACCATAAAGTTGCTTTGGCTTTCATTTGGCTTGATGGTGAGTTACGCACAAGCGAAGTAGTCGAAACAAAAGTCGTTAATCTGCTTCGTCGAGTGAATGAGCGACTTTCTTCCAAGGAATAAGGTTATGAATACATTACGGCGGATTCTCCATATTGTCTCCCATGCCATAGCTTGGCTTCTGGTTCAGCCAATTATCTTCTATCAGAAGTTCATTACCCCATATACACCTCCCTCTTGTCGTTTCGTTCCCACATGCTCCGAATATTCCCGTCAGGCTATTCTTAAGCATGGCCCTATCAAGGGACTACTCTTGTCAATATGGCGAATTCTCCGATGTAACCCATGGGGCGGTAGTGGATACGATCCTGTTCCGTAGCCCATAAGCTGTATTTCCATCTCTTTTTGAATATCACATTGGTCTTGAAGACCCAAATAGTATAAGAATGAAAAATTTTGTTGAAGAGCTGAAGTGGCGTGGCATGCTAGCTCAAATCATGCCAGGTACTGAAGAATATCTTTTGAAAAATCAGGTGTCAGCCTATCTTGGCACCGACCCTACTGCTGACTCTCTACACATCGGACACCTTTGTGGCATCATGATGTTGCGTCATCTACAGCGTTGTGGCCATAAACCATATCTTCTTATTGGAGGAGCCACGGGTATGATTGGCGACCCATCGGGTAAGAGCCAGGAACGTAATTTGCTCGATACAGGGACCCTATATCACAACCAAGAGGCAATCAAGAAGCAAGTAGGCAAGTTCCTTGATTTCGAAGGAAACGAGCCAAACAAGGCAGAGATGGTCAACAACTACGACTGGATGAAGGATTTCTCCTTCCTCGACTTTGCTCGCACCGTCGGAAAGCATATTACCGTAAACTATATGATGGCTAAGGATAGCGTTCAGAAGCGCCTGAACGGCGATGCTCGTGATGGCCTTAGCTTCACCGAGTTTACCTATCAGTTGCTTCAGGGTTACGATTTCCTTTACCAATATGAGCACTATGGTGTGCGTCTTCAGCTCGGTGGTAATGACCAGTGGGGCAATATGACCACAGGAACAGAGTTGATCCGTCGTACTCTTGGCGCTGAGGCTGAGGCATTCTGTATCACTTGTCCACTTATCACAAAGGCAGATGGCAAGAAGTTTGGTAAGACAGAGAGTGGTAATGTATGGCTTGACCGTAATCGCACCACACCTTATGCTTTCTATCAGTTCTGGCTCAACGTGACCGATGAAGACGCAGAACGCTATATCAAGATATTCACCGATCTCGACCGTGAGACTATCGATGCACTTGTTGCAGAGCATAGCAAGGACCCGGGAGCTAGAGTATTGCAACGTCGTTTGGCAGAGGAGGTAACAATCCTCGTACACTCACAGGAAGATTTGGATATGGCCATTGCCGCCAGCAATATTCTTTTTGGTAAGGCTACAAAAGAAGAGTTGGCCGGCCTTGACGAAGCCACGCTTACTGATGTATTCAAGGATGTACCACATTATGAGCTTCCAAAGGCAGAACTTGGAGGAAAGGCCATCGATCTGCTTTGTCAGGACGGATGGGACATATTCCCAAGCAAAGGTGAGATGCGTAAGCTCGTCAAGGGCGGAGGCGTGAGTCTAAACAAGGAAAAGATCACCGCTTTCGATCGCCCTGTTACAGCTGAAGACCTCATCGATGGTAAATATTTGCTTGTGCAGCGTGGCAAGAAGAACTACTATCTCATCACGGTGAAATAGTTCTTCTTTAGTTCTCGACTTTGTTTAGTAAGTTTCTTTTTGATTGATAGGAAACGGCTAACAGAACATCGAGTTCAACACCTACAATGCTTCGGTAGAAAAAATAAAGTGGAATAATTATTTGGTAGTGGACTGAAAAACCACTACCTTTGCACCGCTGAATTTTTATCAGCGACTATTGATTGTCCTATGGTGTAATGGTAGCACTACAGTTTTTGGTTCTGTCAGTGGTGGTTCGAATCCGCCTGGGACAACATCAGAACATCAGAAATAATGAAACGCGAGTCTTTGATTTATCAGAGCTTGCGTTTTTTCTTTGTAAATCTGTCCCCATATTTGCCCTGCCATATCTCACGCATATGACGAACGGTCATATTAGTTTAGCATAGTTCACTTAGCACAGCAACTATGTCTATCTCAATCCCACCACCGTGATTGCGAGCGCAATACTACTCATTGAGCGTTTCACATTGATGGTCACTTTGGGATCTGTGCTCAACCTTGTCGGCATATATTTGGCGAACACTAATAAAATGGCAGATTAAGATATTTTTGAATATGAAAGTAAAGTTTCAGACGACATTGGGCGACATTGTGGTTCGCCTTTATGACGAGACACCGCTCCACAGAGACAATTTTGTGAAGCTAGTGAAAGAAAGATATTATGACGGAACTTTGTTCCATCGTGTGATTAAGGATTTCATGATTCAGGGTGGAGATCCAGATTCAAAGGGTGCTCCTGCAGGAAAGATGCTGGGTACTGGTGGACCAGACTATACCATTGAGGCGGAAATCAAGGACGGACTCTACCATAAGCGCGGAGCTTTGGCTGCTGCCCGTACTGGAGACGAGGTTAACCCAGACCGTAGGAGCAGTGGCTCGCAGTTCTACATTGTCTGGGGTCAGGTTTACAATGAAGGGCAGATGCGACAACTCTCGAAGCAGATGGCTATGCAGCAGGTTCAGCAAGCTTTCAATGTTCTTGTGGGGCAGCACCGTGCAGAAGTCATGCAGATGCGACGTGACCATAATCATGCTGGGCTCCAAGAGTTGCAAGAAAAACTGGCTAATGAGGCAGAAGCTCAGGTGAAAGCTAACGGTTCTGGACTGACTGAAGAACAAAAGAAGCTCTATACTACTGTTGGTGGCACTCCACACCTTGACGGTCAATACACTGTCTTTGGTGAAGTCGAAACGGGACTTGACGTGGTAGAGATGATTCAGAACAAGGTCACACGTCGTGGTGACCGTCCCGCTGATGATATTGAAATGAAAATGGTGCTGGTGGAAGAATAAGGATTTCGCAAAAAAACCTATCGTTCATAATAATTGCAATGCTTCACCCTAGCTCATAGAGCGGTTGCGTAAAATATGAAGCGATATTTTTTCTGGTCTGCCTTGGGGGTATTGCTGAACAGATAGGTTTTAGTGTTGAACCTGAGCACCTGCTGATCGAAAAGAAACAGCAGATAGCCTCCTTTTCCGAGGCAATGTTCATATTACGGTCGGAAGGGACATTCACGTCTCTATTAACATGCTTAGTTTTAGTTCTTGTTGATAAAGTCGAGCACAGCTTTGTTGAACAGCTCTGGCTTTTCTATATTCATCATGTGGCCACAATCGGGCAGCACTTCCACACGGCTGTTGGACAGAAACTCTGTCAGCCATGACTTGCCGCTGTGTTTATTTCCGGGTGCACCGCCTTCGAGGATCAGGGTAGGGACGGTTGGACATTTTTGTTTCAACTGTTTCACGGCATCCATACCGTAGATGAGCCTCACCTCCTTATGCAGGGGCTGCCAGGCTGTCCAGTCGGTGATCATGATTCTGAGTGGTTCGCGCATACACTCTTTTCTTGATCCTCCCGAAGCCATCAAAGCTTCAAGCCATTCCTCTTTCATCTTGTCAACGCCCTTGGCTTTCAGTGCAGCAATGTCTATATCTCGTTTGGCCTTTTCTGCCCCGTCCATAGGTTCACTTGGGCCTTTTTGGGTTTTTGGTCCACCACTGGCAAGCACACAACTCAGCATGCGCTTTGGGGCGATGCCCAACATGTCGCCAGCAATGAAACCTCCCATTGATAAGCCGACAATGTGGGCTTTCTCGATATGAAGAGAATCCATCAGCGTCAATAGGTCATCGAGATGGGTGAACTGGAAAGTTTCTGTCTGCTCGGAGGATTTGCCGTAACCGCGAAAGTCGAATCTGACCACCCGATGATGCTTCGCGAATTCATCAAACTGCCCATTCCACATACGAGTATCCAGCGAATGTCCATGAAGCAGCATGATCGGTGTCCCCTGCCCTTTTTCTTCATAATAGATTCTGGCATTGCCGGAGACCTCAACATATCCCGACTTCACCTGCTGAATATCTTGCTTTACTTTGCATGGCTGAGCCATCCCCGTGATGGCGTATGCTAAAAGGACATGGAAAATTAGTTTTCGCATAATAATCATTATTCAAGGCTGCAAATGTAACTTTTTTTTCGAGAGCACAAAAGATATATGCATAAAACATACTATCCATGCAATCCACGTAAGAACCGACGATCATAAATTTGTAGCCATTGACATGAAAAGAGTATTGACGCTTCAGTCGGTAGTGGTTCGAATTCCCTAGGACAACATCTTTATAATATTATTAAAGCGTAATATACTATTCAAAGTATATTACGCTTTAATTTTTTCTTCAACTTCCAATGATCTCCCTGTCTTGGTATTTTGTTATGTCTTTACCTTAGGAAGGCCTGAATGCGATCAACAATTACTGAATCACTATTTTCTTTCCATCGACAATATAGACTCCTTTGTGCAAGCGTTGTTTTATTTCTTGGAAGGGAACTTGATGAAGAACTTTGATGCCATTAAGGTCAAACACATCTACCTTGTCTCCGCCATTTCTGTCTTGGAACAAATCGACAATCGAAGCGGATGTAATGCCATCGTTGCTCACATAGATATCATCAATAGAGATGGGACTTCCTCCATAAGACCAGAACCCCATGAGATAGATGTGGCTGAGATTAATGAAGGTAGTTGTACTTCCTTTCAGAAGTTTGCTCAGTTCGATCACATTTGTAAGCGATGTCAATTTCGTTGTAGAACAGTTGGACCAATAATTGTGTTCATCGAAGAGACGAAATTCGGGGTCGCATGTCGGGAGTTTCTTCAGCTTTACAATAATATATTTGTAAGATGACAAGTCCACGCCATTGTCATACCACCATCCTCCGAAGCCGTACTGGCTTGTGGTGAGTTCACGAGTTGTCTCATCGAAAGTGCCATTTCCAAATACATTTGTATTTATGGCATAATTCTTTAATGGAAATAGCGATACGGACACCGTGAATGTGGTAGTCTTCACATGGCCAAGTGGGTCTAGGTACGTGGCAGTAACAGTTGATGTGCCGTCAACCCCAGGAACCAACCTTCCATTCTTAATGGAAATTACTCCTGGATTTGAAATTTCATACGTCGCATCAGTGGTGACATCTTGAGAATGCCCGTCATTAAAGTTGGCTGTAAGCGTAAATGATTTGGACGATCCGGTAATCATTGTATATTCGTTCTTATCAGAAGTAAGTGACGATGCCGTCAAATTACTTTCAGAATATGTGGTAAACCGGTTGTCGTAGTAAGTACCCTCATCGAAGGTGGGTTCTGTCGAAAACCAATCCACATCGACATAACCTCCTAGGGATTGAGTGGCATAGTTGAAGATGAAGAAGCGGTTGCCGACAAATATCTTCAAGTCATATTTCATATTGAGCGTACTCCCATATTGGGTATATGACTGAGTATTGTCGAGACTATAGTAGAACTGCGCTGTGCTTGTAGGCATATCCGCGATAGCTCGTAAATAAATAATGGAATCGCACGTGATCGTTTTCTTTATTGATGCGAAGCTGCTGGAATTGCTTTGCACAGACAACTCGTATTGCTTATCTTGGATTTTCTTAACTCCAATAAAGGCATAGGGTTCCTGGAAAACAGCTAAGCCCGCCATGTCACCTGTCTGCATGTGGCTTACATCGAGACGGATGGTTCCATAAGACTTCTTGGTATTATCGTAAAATCCGAAGATGCGCTGGGTGAGTGTATTACGCGCATTCTGCAAAGAGTCAGTAATAGTGGCGGTATAAAGACGCAGATGTCCTGGGTTTTCCAATAAACTCCATTTGGAATTATCGGGATTATGGTTCCATTGCCATTGTTTGCCCAATATGTAATTACGGAAATTATCATTGGTAGGAAGGGACTTTGGTGCCCAAGTTGCATTGACATTCGGTTTGCGGTATGCCATCGTAGTAGTGGCATCCTTTCCGTCAACTCCAATGACCGGCCAATTATCCACCCATTGAACTGGTTCAAGGCATGGCATCCTACCAAATGCTCCATTGTCTTGCATCAATATAGTCCACCATTCTCCACTTTGAACCTGAATCATCGCACCCTGATGGATGGCATTATAGTTGAATACGAGTTTCTCCTCATAGGGGCCGAAGGGGCTTCTAGCTCTGAAGCACATCTGTTTGCCGGGCCATCCGCTGTTCACGGCATAGATGTAATAATAGCCATCCTTCTTGAACATGTGACTACCCTCTACGCCGGGATGGTCCTTGATAACTACAACTTCATTCACAAGGTTGAAATCGTCATTAAGCTGAACCACGCTGATATTCGTGTTACCACAAGCCACATAAGTGGTGCCATTGTCATCCGTCATCATTCCTGGGTCGTAACAGCCACGTGCCAGACGCTTCATGGTCCATGTTCCTTCGGGGTCACTGGCAGAAAGCAGATAACCACCCCCGTCATCACCTCTCCCGAAAGCGTTGAACATGATGTAGAACTTTCCATTCTTATACATCAAGCTGTTTGCCCACGAACCTTTAGAATATATGTTCATGCCATTCTCCAAATTATATTCTGGATTCGAAGACATCTTGGCGAGAGGATTGGCACAGTATTCCCAATTCACGAGGTCTTTGGATTTCAATAGCGTGCACCCAGGGAAATGATGCATCGTAGTTGTCACCATATAATAGGTGTCGCCTACACGGACGACATCCGGATCAGGGAAGTCGGCCTTGATAATCGGATTCTTGTAGGTGCCATTTCCTTGGTCGGCCATTGATTGATAAGCGAATTCCGGATGGGGGTAATCCCTTGTAGCATATTCTTGATACCAACGATAAGCGGCTCTAGGGCATGCCTCTGGGTCTGTGAGGAATGTAGTTCCATCAGCCGCCTTGTCTTCATATTGTGCCAACAGTTCGGGCGTTGTAAATATCAAGTAACTTACATTGCCACTTTCATCGGCAATCTTGTTGAAGTTTGCACCAAAGCCAACTCCACCTGCAGTACCTGTAATCCCCTTACCCCATGAAGCATTATATACTTGGGGAGCCCAGTCCATTTCGGTTACAACTATAGGTGCAATGTCAGAAACTGGTTTGATTTGCCTGTCCCATCCATCCTTAAATGGTTGATAGGTCACATTAGGCGTGTCTTCTGAGCCGCTGTTCATCCATCCGGGATAACAATGGACGGCATACCCTACGTTCTCACCCTTGATGGGATAATCAGCAAAGCCAGTGAAATTACCTTGCCATCCAAGACCTGGCACCAGTACAATGTTGTTGCAATTTTTACGAATAGTGTCGGTAACCGATTGAAAGAACTGGTTCAACTCCTTAAACCCGGCAGCCGAACCATCTGCATTGGTAATGGTTACAGGTTCATTGGCAAGTTCAAACATGATATTAGGATGATTCTTAATATAGGGGTCTGCCGATACCCAGCTCCATACTTTAAGCAGATACTGATTGTACGCATCGCCAACGGTTATCGTGCCAGGACAGACTCCAGGCGGGCGCATGATAACATAAAGCCCTTTGCTGATGGCATATTTGGCCATAGGGATAAATACGCTTTGTAGATAGGTCTTGAATCTATCCATACTGAACGCTGAAATATCATTCTCTCCAGTAGGTGGAAGACCAGGCGTGTTAGACCAATAAGGATCCATGTGGAGGCGTACGAAATTCATCTTCCATCCCGCTGCCATAATCTTGTCAATCAGTCCTTGGTTATAAGTCAGACATCCATTCACATCGTAGTTGTTCCATCTGGTCCCTCTCTCGTTGAACCAAGGACTGTAGGTTTGTGCAAAGCCATGCAGATTTACAATGTTGCCCTGTCCATCTTTGAAATACCGCCCATTGACATGCAGTCGTGGCATTGCCATTCCCTGCCAGGCAAAAGAATCAAGTGCAGGATACAGTAACATTGCGAGCCATATGAATACACATAGCTTCTTTTTCATAAATAAGAACTTCATAACATTCTATAATTACATATTAAGTATAGTAGTCCTATGTGTTGTTTAGGACAAGTCTAGTTTTTGGGTAAAGGAAAAAAGAGTTTAACTCTTATGTCCGCAAAGATAATTATTCTCAACATGAGTCACAAGAATAAACTAGAAAAAACATCTGGCAAGTGAGATAAAGAATGAGTGTGGACTTGTCTAACCTGATATACTAGAATCTAAAATGGTCAATAATCCTTGCAATTGTCTAGCTTGATAATAACACAAAAGCGGGTAATCTCCATAGGAAGATTACCCGCTTATTCTTTATCTATATTGTTGGAGAGAAGATTTATCTCTCGAGCAATTAGAATCGTTCATCCAAAAGGATTAGTATCCAGGATTCTGTTGTGCCTGCTTCTCCTCTGCTGTAAGAGCGTGACCGTCTTTCTGGATGATATCCAGGTAGGTCTGAGGGATAGGACGCAGACAGTGGAAGTCCTTCACGTTGGGAGCAGCTCCCTTGTTGAATGCCTTGGCACGGCTCACGAGAGTCTTGGTGCGAGCCAAGTCTTCCCAGCGTACGAACTCACCGCACATCTCGCGTGTCTTCTCGTCGAGCAGGAAGCACATGGCAACATCGTATGCTTTAGACACACCGAGCTTTGTTGCTACAGCCTGGTCTTCTGCTGGCAACGAAGTAACGGAGGTGATATCTGTCACATCGAGGTTTGATGCCAATGGATCAAGAGAACCGAGCACCAAGTTGTTGGACTCGTAGTAAGAACTACGGTTGCTGTAGATACCTACACCTTTGACCTTGTCACCAGCCATCACATCCCATCCGAGGGCTCCCTCACGCCATGCGGCACCGCCGTCAACGTGTGACTCACGATCTTCACCAGCCTTCCAAGCTGCGCGTTGGCGTATCTTGTTCAGGTAAGTCAGAGCCTTGGTATAGTCGCCCTTCTTGATATAAGCTTCAGCGCAGAAGAAGTAGTCCTCAGCTGAACGAGCAAGGATACCGTCACGGTTGCCTGGTTCTGCAGAGATCGTGTTACGTGAACCATCGGTATACTTGGTCAGTGAAGAGTAATATTGGATATACTTGTCGTCGATGAGGCTCTCAGAACTTGCATTGGCGTCCTTTGGATAGAGCACGAAGGTAGTTCCTACTTCCTTGTCGGTCTCCAAGTCCTTCACCTTGGCGTTCTGCTGAACAGCATCGTAGCGAGTGTCACCCGGTTGGTTCAAGATGAACATCTCACCACGGTCACCTGCCTTGAAGCTCATTCCACCGGTAGTGGTGGCATAGTTCATGTTTGCCTTGGTACGGAAAGACTTCCAGAGACGAGAGTCGCTCAAGTGGTTGTACACATTATAGGTATAATATGTTGTGCGCAGACGTTGGTATTCACGGTCACCAGGAATGTCGCGTGCCATGCCTGGCAGGTTGCCATACTTGCTCACGAAATAAAGGTGAACATTGTTGCCATATTTTCCCTTTGTAGCTTCAGAAGAAGTGAACTGTGCGGCAAGCACGATCTCGCTGAGTTGCTCGTTAGGACCGTCAACAGTTGTGTAGTTCCACAGATCGGCATAGTTGGTAGCCAATGGATGCTGAGCGATAACCTCATCGCCATACTTGATGACTTTGTCGAGGTCTGCAGCTTTGGTACCACTGTTCCAGCTGTCGTTGATCTCAGATGCACGCCAAAGATAAGCCTTGGCCAGGAAATGTGCGGCAGCACTCTTGGTGAGTTTTCCTACTGCTGATGCAGAGGCGGGTAGTTCACTATAGGCAGCCAACAGGTCGGATTCAATCTGGTTGAATACCTCGGCCGCTGTAGCTCTGGTGAACTCACGCTCAACAGATGTAGATGGCTCAGTCTTGATAGGCACGCCACCATACTGGCTCACGAGCTTAAAGTAGTTGAATCCACGCAAGAAGTGAGCGGTACCATTGGCCTCGTCGGCTTGTTTTCCGGTATAGCCATTGGCCACCTTCTGCAACAGTGTGTTGGCAGCATTGATGCCGGCATACATGTTATCCCACACGTCATAGGCATTTGTGGTGTTGATGTTCACCGTGCTGATGGCAGAACTGAGGTTGGAAATATAGTCGTTCCACATGGCGTTTGAACCGTCGGCACCTACACAGAACTCATCTGTTCCATAGTTGGTAGTAGAATAGCTCCACTCAAAGCCGTAATGGAAGCGAAGGTTGTTGTAAAGTCCCACCATGAGCTGGTCAACTCCCTGATTAGTATTCAGATAGTCGGTGCTGTATTCCGTGGTGAGTTCCTCTTTTAGGAAGTCAGAGCTGCACGATGTCATTGTCATGCCAGCCACACCGGTGAGGATTCCGGCAAAAATATGATATTTCAGTTTCATGATTGATTTCATGTTAAATTAGAAAGAAATGTTGACACCGAAAGTGAAGCCCTGGTTGTAGAGGTTGCTCTGTGTATCCATGTCGACGCTCTCAGCCTTGTTGAAGAGTGTGAATGGGTTCTTGGCCTGAGCATACAACTTCAGGTTGGTGATACCGGAGTTCTTGAGAAGAGCCTTCGGGAAGGTATAGCCCAATGAGATATTGCGAATCTTCATGTAAGAGCCACTCTTGATACCGCAGAGATAATAATACTGGTCCTTTCCGCCCTCGTCAAAGATAGGCTTGGAATAGGTTGCGTTGGTATTGTTCTCGTTGTAGTAGTCATAGAGACGTACATTGTAACGACCACCTACCCATGGTGCCTCGTTAGAGAAGGTATAGCCCATACGGCCATATGCCTGAACGGAGAGTTCCCATTCCTTATACACTACTGTTGTGCTAACACCTGCTGACCAGCGTGGGTCACGGTTGCGTCCTGCTACGGCGCGGTCGTTGTTGGCATCGATCTTATAGTCACCATTGAGGTCCTTGGGACGTGTCATACCTACTTGGAAGTTGCTACCGTTGGCATTAAACTTAGCCATCTCCTCTGCATCCTCTGCTTTCCAAACTCCGTTTGGTACATAGTCATAGAGCACATAGGTAGATTGTCCTATAAACCATCCGTTGGCAATATCGTCTTCCTTGCCATTGGCGAGGCTCACGATCTCATTCTTGGTATAGGCTGCATTCAAGTCGATGCTCCACTCCAAGTCCTTGGTGCGAACAGGTACAAGGTTCAGGGTGACGTCATAACCGAAGTTCTTTGTCTCACCGATGTTGTTATAGGTCTGCACATAACCTGTGAGTGATGGGATGTTCTGCAACATCAACAGATCAGAGGTGCGAGAGGTATAGATATCAAATGAGCCGTTGATGCGGTTACTGAGGAAGTTGAAGTCAACACCGACGTTCCATTGCTTGGTCTTCTCCCAAGAAAGGTCTTGGTTGGCCATGGTTACGGCACCGTTGCTAAGCGACTGGTCGTATGTGGTATAGCCTGCGGTGGCTGCGCTTCCGAAGGGATAGAACAGACTCACGATAGATCCCTTGGTCTGGTATGGGTTGATGGCAGAGTTACCTGTCACACCATAGCCCAAACGAAGCTTGAGTTGGTCGATCCACTTGTACTGTTTGATAAAGTCTTCCTGTTCCATACGCCATGCAAAAGCCACCGATGGGAAAGTAGCCCACTTGTGACCTTCGGCCAGCTGTGAGGCTCCGTCACGACGTACAGATGCGGTAAGCATATAGCGGTTGTTGAACGTATAGTTCACACGTGCCATGTAGCTCTCGAGCTGCTTCTCGGTAAGGCCAGAGTTCCAACTTCTCAGAGAGGTTACGTTGGTCATTGTCAGTGCATTCCACATAGCACTTTCCAAGGGGATGCCCTGTGCGGCCATGCTGCTGGTCTCATAGTCATACTTTGTAGCGGTCTGCAACAAGGTTACACCAATGTCATGCTTGCCGAACGAGCGGTTATAGTAAACCAGATTATCAAGAGTCCAAGAGAAGTCGGTGCTCTTCTGGAGAGAGGTATAGTTTACGCCTTCACGGTTAGTGCTGATGGCAGAGTTGAACAATCCTCTACGATAATAGCGGAAGTCAGGACCGAAGTTGACCTTATACTGGAGTCCCTTCAATGGCTCAACGAGTTCACCTAAGTTGACCTGTGCATAGAAGCTTCCTAAAGCACGGAACACCTTACGCTCATCGGTAGAATATTTCCATTCATCGACAACGGTTCTGATCTTGTCGTCACCACCAGGGTATTGAATACGTGCACCATTATCATCGTAAGGTACGGCGTATGGCAAGTTGTTTGTAGCGGCAGCATAAGCACTGCGGGGGCCTGAAGTGTTACCACCGTCATTGCTCATGCCATAATTCTGAATGCTATAGGTAGCATTGACGCTTGCGCCGAGTGACAAGAATTTGAAGGGCTTCAAGTCGTTGCTCACCTTTGCGGTATAGCGGTTATAGTCCTGACCCTTTACGGTACCTTGGTTCTGAAGCCATCCCACAGAGATATAGCTCTGGCTCTTCTCGTTGCCACCAGATGCACTGATGGTATGGTCAAGAGCATAACCTGTCTGGCTCACGAAGTCAGTCCAATTGGTGGTTGCCACCTTTGAACCGTCCCAAGTGCCGCCTGCCCATCCTTTTTCGATGTTGGCCCATGCATATGGATCACGGGCAGCATTGAAGATCACCTTGTCGTTCTCCAAAGTAGGTTGATCGCCACGTGGATATTTTGTCTGGTCGCGGTAGAAGTAAGCCCAACGACGCCATGTGAGATATTCATCGGCAGTCATCCAGGTCGTGCGGTCTTTCACATTGTCCACGGTAAGTGATCCGTTGTAACTTACGGTAAATTTACCTTGCTTACCCTTCTTGGTCGTGATGAGCACGACACCGTTGGCACCACGAGAACCATAGATAGCGGTTGCAGAAGCATCCTTCAACACCTCTACGGACTCGATGTCCTGAGGGTTCAAGCTCTCAAGCTGTCCACCACGTCCGGCCTTGCTGTCAAGGGATTCCTCATAGGTCTGGCCTACAGTACCGTTGAGAGGCACTCCATCAACCACATAGAGAGGATTGCTGGAAGCTGAAAGAGAGCGCACGCCACGAATGTACACGTCACCCATCTCACCAGGACGGTCACTGGTGCGGATATCCACACCTGCGGCCTTACCCTGCATACCCTCAAGGGCATTGTTAATAGGACGATTGGTAAGGTCGGCGGCTGTCACACTAGTCATTGATCCAGTGACGTCCGATTTCTTCTGAACACCATAGCCCACAACGACCAATTCATCCAAAGTCTTGTTGTCTTCGCTCAACACGACATTGAGTGTGGACTCATCACCCAATCTCAAAGTTTTGCCTATGTAGCCCACATAAGTGAACTTCAGTTCGTCTCCTGACTTTACATTGCTGATAGTAAAATTGCCGTCAAGATCGGTAATCGCACCATTGTTACCAGGAGCCATGACGGTAACCCCAATCAGAGGTCCCCCTTTGGCATCCTTTACGTTTCCTTGTATTGATTTCTGGGCATAACCAGCAATACAAAGCATGCTTACAATGACCGTAAGCCCAAAACGTCTTAGCTTTTCTTTCTTCATAAATAGATTGCTTCAAAATAATTAATAGATAAAAAGTAATATATCGGAAACACCGAGTAGTATCTATAGTATTTGGTATAAAATGGATAGAGTAGGTCCTAGGTCGATTTTGTTTGATGGCGTAAAAATATATAAATTCTAAACAGATTGACGAATAGTAACAAATATTGAAGATTATTTCCCAAAAAACATAGTCGTGTGGATGTTACAATCAAAATGTGCGCCCACACAATAATTAAGGCATGGAAATCCCACCATTATTTTTTGATTTCGACTCCACTATTCGTTATTTGTGGTCAATTTTTTCTCTTTATTTATATCAAATAGTTTACAAAAATCATTTGACCAATGTTATTTATTCGTAACTTTGGCATTAGTGAATAAAGCAATAGTTGTTTCTCATGCTTTATAATACTCCCCAATATTTAGA
>DHOP01000009.1 GCA_002407775.1 Prevotella sp. UBA5387 | reverse complement strand
TTTTCAGGAAGAAAGTAAAAAATATGTAAACCAATTTAGTAACAACAAACCAAAGCGGGTAAAGTAAATTTAGGCATAGTCACTGGCGCCGTGGTTGAGTAGTAATCATTACGCGGTTAGATAGCAATGACAACGTGAAAAGACATTTATCGCGCCATGTAAGGATATCAACCGTACTGCCGAAAGGTATCAAGCGCGTGTAAAGAAAACCGAAAAGCGAATCCTGAGTTAGAAAATATGAACTTAAGCTAATCCAAACAAGCGATGTAATCTATAATTGTAGCATCTTTGTCTTTGTTTCTAAATCTATATTGGAAAGCCCCTTTACATATTAATATTAAATTGTGTAAAACTTTTGGCATTTCTGATATTTAGCTATATCTTTGCATAAGCTAAAATAGCAATAGGACCTTGCGCTACTTTGAAACTTTTGGGTTTGGAGGAAAATAATGAAGGCTCACTTGCGATATTTCAGTTAAAAGTATCCATCGCCGCAATGGTGGAATTGGTAGACACGAGGGACTTAAAATCCCTTGGCCAGTAATGGCTGTGCGGGTTCGAGTCCCGCTCGCGGCACATCCTAAATTTAATAATCATGCGTAAAAATCTAATCCTTTCAATCGCTGTTGTTTCAGCGTTGGCCCTTTCGTCTTGTTCTAAGCTAGGACCACTCTCTGCCGACAATTTCACAGTAGATCCAAATCCACTTGAGACACAGGGAGGCAAAGTTCCTGCTACAATTAATGGTATGTTCCCAGCTAAATATATGAAGAAAAAGGCTGTGGTAACTGTTGTTCCTGAGTTGCGCTATGGCAATGGCCAGTCTGTTCAAGGACAGAGTGCTACGTTCCAAGGCGAGAAAGTTTTAGGTAATGACCAGACTATCGCCTATAAGGTGGGTGGACGCTATACCATGAAGACTTCTTTTGATTATGTGCCTGAAATGCAGCAAAGTGATATGTATCTCACCTTTAATGCACGCATTGGCAAAAAGAGTGTAGAGGTTCCTGCAGTGAAGGTGGCTACCGGAGTGTTGGCTACACCACAGCTATACAAGCAAACATTGATGAACGCAGGTGGTTGCATCGCACCGGACTCATTCCAGCGTGTTAAGGCTCAGAAGACAGAGGCAAATATCAAATTCCTCATCAACCAAGCTAATCTTCGTAAGGGTGAGTTGAAGAACAACACCGTTCAGGAGTTCGTTAATATGTTGAAAAAGATCAATGCTGATCGTGAAGGACTCAACCTAAAGAATGTGGAAGTTGCTGCTTATGCATCTCCAGAGGGTGGATTTAAGTTCAATGACAAGCTTGCAGGCAAGCGTCAAGACGTTACAGAGAACTATGTAAAGAAGCAACTTAAGTCAGCTGCTTTAGCAGATGCTAATGTAGATGCTAACTATACAGCTCAAGACTGGGATGGTTTCAAACAATTGGTTCAGGCCAGCAATATCCAAGATAAGGATGTAATCCTTCGCGTTCTCGAAATGTACAAGGATCCACAGGAGCGTGAGAATCAGATTCGTAATATGAGCCAGGGCTTCCGCGAACTCGCTGACGGTATCCTTCCAGAGCTTCGTCGTAGCCGCCTTATCATTAACTATGAGACAGTAGGCCGCTCAGACCAGCAGATTAAGGATCAATTTACTGCAGACCCAACACAGCTCAGCGCTGATGAGTTGCTCTATGCAGCTGCATTGGAGAATAGTGCTGCTAAGAAGGAAACTATCTATAAGAAGGCTGCCGAGCTTTATGGCAACGACTATCGTGCCTTCAATAACCTTGCTTCTTTAGCATTCAACGAGGGCAACGAAGTACAGGCTAAGAACTATATCAATCAGGCACTCAGCAAGAATAGTAAGGCCCCAGAGGCTAATGCTAACCTCGGACTTATCGCTATGAAGAATGGCCAGCTCAAGGAGGCAGAGAATTATCTTGCCAATGCCATTGATGCAAACGGTTTCGGCGAGGCTCTTGGCAACCTCAATATTGCTCAGGGCAACTATGCTACTGCTGTGAAGAACTTCGGACAGTCTACGTCAAATAGTGCTGCTCTTGCTCAGATTCTTAACAAGGACTATGCTGCTGCAGTTGCAACACTCAACAATGTGAAGAATCCTGATGCTTGGACAAACTATTTGATGGCAATTGTTCTCAACCGTCAGGGCAATACTTCTGGTGCCAAAAGCTACTTGCAGAAGGCTATTGCAGCAGACAACGCTGTAGCTACATACGCTGCTAAGGATTTGGAATTTGCCAACTTGAAATAAGAGAATACACTTTTTATAAATATAAAGAAGCCTTTTGCCTGATGAGGCAAAAGGCTTTTATTTTTCTATGAAACATTACGCATTGCTTTTGGGCATCCTGACATTCTTCATCACATCATGTGGTGTGGATAGTAAGCACTTCAAGATTGAGGGTCGAATACTCAATATGAATCAGGGAGAGTTCTACGTATATAACGACGAGGGAATGATTGATGGCATCGACACCATTAAGGTGGAGGGTGGAAGGTTCGCCTACGAGATGCCCTGCGATCGTTCCACGACAGTGATGCTAGTCTTTCCAAATTTCTCCGAGCAACCCATCTATGCGACATCAGGTAAATCTGTCGATATAAAAGGCGATGCTTCACACTTGAAAATGCTTGAGGTGAAGGGCACAAAGGATAATGAACTGATGACTAAGTTTCGTCTTCAGATTGCTAATGCGTCTCCTCCAGAAACCAAGAAGTATGCTGGACAATTCGCAGAGGACCATCCAGAGTCTCCTGTAAGCGTCTTTTTGGTCAAAAAGTATTTTGTTATTGCACCCTCTCCCGACTTCAAGGAAGCTGCCCGTCTTATTCAAATCCTGCATGAAAAGCAACCCACCAATGGCGCACTGAACCGTATGGCTATGCTCATTAAGGGAAGCGACAAAGTAGTGATTGGTGCTAAGCTACCAACATTTACTGCCTATGACACTAAAGGAAGACTCGTTTCATCGGCCGACTTGTCATCGGGTTTGGCTATCATTAGCACATGGGCAACATGGGACTATGAGAGTATGAATCAGCAACGCACCATCAAAGAAGCTGTCAATAATTCAAGAGGCCGACTAAAGGCTGTCTCTATTTGTATTGATGCAAGCCGAGCAGACTGTTTGAGGCAGTTGAAAAACGATAGTATCACCTGGTCTAACGTATGTGATGGAATGATGTTCGAGAACAAAACAGTAAGACAACTGGGGTTACTTCGAATGCCAGACAATATGTTGATAAAGGGTGGTCGGATCGTGGACCGATGCATTCCTTTACAAGATCTAAAAATGAAGATCGAAGAAAACCTTAAATAATAACCTTTCTACTAATCTTAATTGAAACCATAAAATGCTTGTTAAGACCTATAGTGCAGCCGTCAATGGCTTGGAAGTAACGACCGTGACTATTGAGGTAAGCATCACGCGTGGCGTGTTATACCACCTCACGGGACTTGGCGATGAGGCCGTACACGAAGGCCGAGATCGTATTGCTGCTGCTATGCAGTATAATGGTTTCCACTTCCCAAAAGCCGATGTAACCGTCAACATGGCACCTGCCGACTTGAAGAAAGAGGGAAGTAGCTTTGACCTTCCTTTGGCAATAGCTTTGCTTGCTGCTGATGGACAAACTGATCCACAGTCTCTCGACAGCTATATGATGGTAGGAGAACTGAGCCTCGATGGCCATTTGCAACCAGCAAAAGGCGTGTTACCAATGGCCATCAAGGCAAGGGCAGAGCATTACAAAGGCCTCATTGTGCCACGTGCTAACGTCGGAGAGGCAGCCATAGTCAATAATTTGGATGTCTATGGCATGGATAATATCACAGATGTACTCAACTTCTTGACCGGCAAACAGGCTTTTGAGCCCACAGTTATCGATACCCGTCAAGAGTTCTATGACCAGCAATATGACATCGATCTCGATTTTGCTGAGGTACGTGGGCAGGAGAATGTGAAGCGCGCCTTGGAGGTAGCAGCTGCCGGTGGGCACAATATCATCATGGTTGGTCCCCCTGGAAGCGGCAAGAGTATGATGGCTAAGCGCCTTCCTTCTATACTTCCACCACTTACTTTGGCAGAGAGCTTGGAAACTACGCAGATCCACTCTGTCGCCGGCCAATTAGCTCGACGCTCAGCCCTTATCTCTCAACGACCATTCCGTTCGCCCCATCACACCATCTCTGAAGTGGCGCTTGTTGGTGGCGGCACAAATCCCATGCCAGGTGAAATCAGCCTAGCTCACAATGGTGTACTATTTTGTGACGAGCTTCCCGAATTCAATAAGCATACGCTTGAGGTACTTCGGCAACCTTTGGAGGATCGACGAATAACTATCAGTCGTGCCAAATATACGGTTACATACCCTTCTAGCTTCATGTTTGTAGCCAGTATGAATCCATGCCCATGTGGTTATTACGGTGACCCCACGCATCATTGCGTGTGTACACCTGGGCAGATACAGAAGTATCTCAACAAGATTTCAGGTCCGTTGATGGACCGCATTGACATTCAATGCGAGATTTCTGCACTTCCCTTCAAGGATATCAGTAAGGCCGCTCCTGGAGAACCCAGTACTCAAATTCGCGAGCGTGTCATTGCCGCTCGAGCTATCCAGACTGAGCGTTTTAAGGAAATGAAAGCAGTACACTGTAATGCACAGATGACCGAACGAATGATTCATCGCTTTGCCGAACCTGATGCAGAGGGTCTTGAACTGCTTCGTGTTGCCATGGAGCGTCTTTCGCTTAGTGCCCGCGCCTACACACGTATCCTAAAAGTGGCGCGTACCATTGCAGACCTTGCGGGCTCAGAGCATGTTCTCTCCGAACATCTCGCGGAGGCAATCAACTATCGCAACTTAGACAGAAGTGACTGGGCGGTACGTGGCATATAAGCGTTCTTTGTTCCTTCACAAGTTGATGAAGGAGCAAGGAATATTATCTTGAATTTAGAATAATCGTTTAAGCTGCTCTTAAACGAGGCTCTTAATCAGAAACCATACTACCGGTACAAGAAGAGCTGGTAGCCAATTGAGCGTCTTGCAGTCTTTGATGTTGAGCAATGACAGGCCAGAGGCCGTGATCATCATACCTCCAATGATAAGCAACTCAGCCATGAGTGCATTGCTAATAGCCGAACTGGAAATGCTGGCGATGGCATAAAACATACCCTGCCAGCAGAAAAGCACTGGCGCTGCGAGCACCATCCCGAATCCGTAAGTTGATGCGAAGACAGTTGATGATACGAGGTCAAGTGTTGCATTGGTATAAAGGAAAGTATTGTCACCCTTAAGCGCACTGATCACAGGACCCAGCATAGACAACGGTCCGATGCAATAGAGCAGGATAGCCGTGGACAATCCTTGTGCGAGATTCTTTCCATGACCTTCCCGAGAGTGTCTTTCGACGGCACGACGAAACCGTCCATCGATATCCAATCTCGTTCCTATAACACCACCAAGAGCCAATGATACAATGAAAAGCACAGGATATTCGCTCTGCGAAAAGTGTGAGATGGTGGCATTGAGCCCAATGGCAAGGCTGGCTACGCCCAATGCATCATAGAGCGTTCTTTTGTATTTCTCCTTGATTCCCCTATGCAATAAGGTTCCAACGATGGTTCCAGCGATGATGCAGCAGGTGTTGACGATAGTTCCAATCATGCTGACAAAGTTAGCAAAATTCTTTTATTTGTCGCACAAACGGTTTATGTTTTGAGTGCCCTCATGGCATTGAGCACCGCTAAAATCATCACGCCTACATCTCCGAAGACGGCTACTGGCATGGCCCAAGATCCAAGTAGTCCAGCTGCCACAACCACAAGGATTCCTACCTTGATAACGATGGCGAGCGTGGCATTTTGCCAGGCAATGCCCAAAGTGCGTCGAGCGATGCGCATGGCAAGGGCTATCTTTGAGGGCTTGTCGTCCATAAGCACCACATCGGCAGCCTCTATCGCTGCGTCGCTGCCAAGCGCTCCCATGGCAATACCTACATCAGCGAGGGCCAATACAGGGGCATCGTTGATGCCGTCGCCGACAAAAGCAAGACTTGTTTTTGGCCATTTCTCTTTAAGAAGACGCTGAACTTGCTCCACTTTGTCTGTGGGCAAGAGTTCGCTTTGCACCTCATCGATGCCGAGGCTCTGTGCCACCGCCTCGGCAACTTCCTTTCGGTCGCCACTCAGCATCACCGTGCGCACGACACCTTCTTTCCTCAATGAGACGATTGCCTCCGCTGCATCGGGTTTGATTTGGTCAGATATCATCGCATGGCCGGCATATACACCATCTACCGCCACATGGATAATGGTACCGGTATGCCCACTACATAGCTCGCATACCGGCACTTCAATGCCCACCTCTTCCATTATCTTCTCATTGCCAACGCAAACATTCTTGCCATTCACGATGGCCTTTACTCCGTGTCCAGAAACCTCCTCTACGTCAGAGATCGTACAGTTGTCGTGCTCGTCGGGATAGGCCTGCCGCAGTGCAGCAGCGATAGGGTGGTTGGAGTAGCGTTCCACATGGGCAGCGAGATGCAACAGTTCGTTGGCGCTCAGTTTCTCAGGATGCACAGCATCCACGGCAAACACGCCACGAGTAAGAGTGCCAGTCTTGTCAAAAACCACTGTCTTGGTTCTAGCCAGTGTTTCCATGTAGTTTCCACCCTTGATGAGAATACCCTTTCGAGAAGCTCCTCCAATGCCCGCGAAGAACGTCAATGGAACTGATATGGCCAAGGCACATGGACAGCTTACCACTAGGAAGGTCAATGCGCGATAAGCCCATATCGGTAAGACGGTAAGGTAATCGGAATAGAACAAAGGTGGAATGAATGCAAGACCGATAGCCAAAAAGACTACGATAGGGGTGTAAACACGCGCAAATCGCCTGATGAAAGTCTCGCTGTGCGACTTGTTTTCTGCTGAGCTCTCCACCAAATTGATAATCTTCGACACCGTACTCTCCCCATAGCTCTTGCTCACTCTGATGCGAATCATGCCCTGAAGATTGACACATCCTGAAACCACCTCGTCACTGACACCCACGCTCCGAGGCATGCTTTCGCCAGTGAGGGCTACCGTGTTGAGGCTTGATGTGCCTTCGGTGACCACACCATCGAGTGGAATCTTTTCCCCGGGCCGCACTACAATGACCTCACCCACCTTTACTTCGTCTGGTTTAGCAACAACTGTCTCTCCATCTCGCTCTACCGTTGCCGTATCTGGACGAATGTCCATCAGTTCAGCTATTGACTCACGGCTGCGGTCTTCGGCATAGTCTTCAAATAGTTCACCCACCTGAAAGAACAGCATTACAAAGACAGCTTCTATCATCTGCGGCTCAGCCCCAGGCATGAAGCCAATGAGCAGGGCACCGATTGTAGCTACCGACATGAGAAAATCTTCATCAAATGGATCGCCTTCCATGATGCCTTCAGCAGCTTCCGCCAATACGTCATAGCTGATGAGCAGGTAGGGTACCATAAAGATGGCGAGCTGAGCCAGCATAGGCAGCTCAAATGTCTTTGTCAGTAGATACGCCACAACCAGCAGAACAGAAGTTATAATGATCCTCAATAGTTTCTTATTCATTGCATTGTCTTAACGTCTTTACCGTCTGTTCCTATCAAGATTGTCGTGGAACGTCGGTCTCGTTATCAAGGCGCAAAGTTACGAAAATGCATTTGCAACTTGGTTGCAAAGTTTAGAGGAGGACACTCTCCACAACACAGCAAGTCAAGCCATAACAACGCTTTCGACCACTAAAGAATATAACCGACCACTTCAATTACGTCTTATGTGCTCATGATTCAATTTGATTCACGACGTGAATCAATTTGTTTCACTCCGTCATTCAAATTGAATTACTCTGTGATTCAAATTGAATTACAAACTGAAACCCCAATTGCCAATACCGAAATATATCATATTGTGTATAAGTAATACCCTTCTTCCACAGTCTTTCAAGCGGACATTCCCTTCTTTCTATACAAAAATAATCAACAAAATACTTGCTTAAATCGCGTTAATGCCCTAATTTTGTTCGAAATATCAAACTAATGCCAATGTGAAAAACCTACTGATTCTTCTCTGTTTGCTTAGCACTAATTGTCATCTTTCGGCACAAGATGTTCAGTCTTGGGAGGAATATTTTAATCGAATGGGGCAGTTGGAGGATGCGGAATCGGCCGATTGGGAGCAGACTTATGATGAATTGAGCGAGGTAGCAAGTGATAAACTAGACTTGAACCGATGCACTCGAGAGGATTTGCAGCGTTTGCCTTTCCTCTCGGAACAGCAGATTATGGACATCATGGAGTATCGTGAACGTGCCGGTCGCTTTGAATCACCCATCGAACTACGTCTGATCCCTTCTCTCGAAACACGCGATATTGACATGCTCCAGCAGTTTATTATCCTAGGGTCAGAAGCACGTGGAGATACAATACCCTCGTTGAGTAATATCTTGCACTATGGAAAAAATGAGTTGGTGGGTACTGTAAAGATACCGTTCTACAAGCGTAAAGGTGACGTCAATGGTTATCTAGGTTATCCATACAAGCATTGGCTGCGCTATACTTTCAGCTATGGGCAACGGGTAAAAGTCGGGGTAGTAGCGTCGCAAGATGCGGGTGAGCCTTTCTTTGCCCTTCAAAACAACACTGGCTACGACTTCTACTCTGCCTATATTCTGTTGCGTGACATGGGGAGAGTGAAGACTTTGGTGCTGGGACGCTATCGCCTGCGTTTTGGTATGGGACTGGTTATGAATACCTCCTTTGGCTTGGGAAAACTCAATACCCTTGCTATGCTTGGGAGGTCTGGTAATTATGTGTATGCTCATAGTAGTAGGTCGGAGGCCAACTACTTACAAGGAGCTGCTGCAACGATTACTGTCATGGAGGGCTTGGATGCGACAGCATTCGTTTCCTGGCGCAAGATCGATGCAACATTGAACAAAGATTCCACTTCTGTAGCTACAATTCTAAAAACCGGCTATCACCGAACACCAAGTGAAATGAATCGCCGATGCAACACGTCACAACAAGTGATGGGAGGTAACATCAACTATCTTCATAACGGATTTCATATAGGGGTGACGGGTTATTTGACCTCTTTCAATCGCGAATTAATACCAAAGACGACTCAGAGTTATCGTCGATGGTATCCTGCTGGTAGCAGATTTTGGAACCTTAGCATGGACTATGGCTATCTATCCAATAGGCTAAATATTGCAGGAGAGACGGCTATAGACGATGGTGGTGCTATTGCCACGCTCAACAGCATCAGTTATCAGTTTACCGACAGATTCTCGCTGATGGGGCTGCAACGCTATTATACTTATCAGTACCACACACTCTTTGGTGAGAGTTTTGCCGAAGGGGGAGCTGTGAACAATGAGAGTGGACTATACTTGGGTGCCAACTGGGTGCCCATTCGAGGGTTGTCGATGATGCTTTACACGGATTTGGCCTATTTTGCATGGCCGAAATACCAAGCTGCAACGTCGTCTCGAAGCTGGGACAATTTCATGCAGGCAGTCTATGAACATGGGCGATTGAACATGCTTGTGCGTTATCGATTGAAAATGCGAGATTACGACAATGAAGAAAAGACGGCTTTGTTGACCAAGTATGAGCATCGGGGGAGGGTAGCAGTTGGTTATGATAGCGATGTGTGGAGTACACGCACGCAAGCCGATTTGAGCTTTACTAGTTTTACGACAAATAGTTTTGGCTTTATGGTGAGCCAATTTGCGAGTTATCGCATAGGATTGTTGAGACTACAAGCAGCTGTGGGTTACTTTGATACGGATGATTACAATTCTCGAGTATATATTTATGAGCCAAGTGTACTATACAACTTTTCGTTTCCATCTTTTTATGGGAATGGTATCCGTTGTTCAATGAACGCACGGGCAGACTTGGGTAAGCGTCTCATGGTAATTGCCAAACTCGGAATAACGCACTACTTTGACCGATCGTCGATAAGTAGTGGATTGCAGGAAATATCAAGCAAGGGGATGACTGACCTTGAGTTGCAGGTGAGGTGGAAGTTCTGATTTTGAAGAAAAAGCTAAGGCTAAGGAATGACTAATTATCTTTATCGATTTATCCAATTCTCATCTTTTCTTCATACTTTTGTCAAATATGAATGCAAATAATCAAATATCAGTCGTTATCAACACTTACAATGCATCAAAACATTTGGATGAAGTGTTGGAGTCCGTGGCCGACTTTGATGAGGTTCTTGTGTGCGATATGGAGAGCACCGATGACACCGTGGCCATTGCGGAGAGGCATGGCTGTCGCGTAGTGACATTCCCGAAGGAGCATCATGTGAGCGCCGAACCAGCCCGAACATTTGCCATTCAAAGCGCTAAAAGCAAATGGGTGCTTGTTGTGGATGCCGATGAATTGGTCACTTCTGAGCTGCACGATTATTTGTACGCAATCATTCAGCAGCCAAATTGTCCACATGGATTATACATACCACGCCGAAATCGTGTCATGAATGTTCTGAATCGGGGGCGGCTTAGCGATTACCAATTACGTTTTCTTATAAGAGAGGGCACGATATGGCCGCCCTATGTTCATACGTTTCCAATTGTAAATGGGAACGTCCAAAAGCTAAAGGACAACAATATGGCTGTATTGATCCATCTGGATGAGAACTATCTCTATGAAAGAATAGAGAAGACGAACCGCTATACTGATGGAGAAGTAAGCAAGAAGGCTGATAAGCACTATGGAATAGGAGCCCTGTTGTGGCGTCCAGTATGGAGATTCTTTAAGGCTTACATTATGGATAGAGGTTACGCCTCGGGATTTCCGGGCTTCGTATCAAGTGTAATTGATGGTTTTTATCAATTTCTTTTGGTTGCAAAAATCATCGAAAAGAGAAAATATAAATAAGCTTTTTACAGCTCTGTCCGTTATAAGATATGTCTAAAAAGGTAATCGAAATGACTAAAACTCTGAGGTGTAACTTCAGAGTTGGGGTCTAAGATCCAGTAAAGAGGTGTGTCGTGGTACATCGACGCCACTAAGGAGAATGTACTGGGAGCCCCCATGATAAAGTCACAATGTGATAGCAGACAGAGGTCCTCGGCTGAATTGCCACAAGGGAAATGCACCTTGGCTTCACCAAAAACATTTTCGTAGGCAGCTTTGTCAATATTGGCATCATTGCCGCAAATCCAAATGCTCACGCTCTTATTATTCTGTAATGCCCCAAATTGCTTGATCAGACGAATCATTTGTTCGTCGGAATAATAATATTTCCCATCATACCACTTTTTGTAATCGCCTCTGCGGATATGCACACCTAACCTAATGTCGGCATTGTCTTGTTGAAACGATGTCGCAACATTATCCTCAATTTCGGGCTTAAAGGTAAAAAGTTGGCATATTTCGGTTTTGTATTTTAAGAACAAGTCATAGAATCTCACATACCATCCCTCTACAAGGATATGCCTATGCTGCTCTATTTGCTGCTCTACTTCATCCTTGGACCAGTAATTGTCATCAATGCTCACGGTGTTTAAGAACCTCAACTTAGCACCATATTTCCCAAGAAGGTAAAAGAAGAAGTTATGGTATTTGGTGTCGGAAATATGAAAATAAGGATACTTGTAGGCAAAGCGCATGGACACAGAAGCTCGATGGTGCTCCCTTGCCCAAGCATACACATGCCCGTATTGCAGCATGTTATTGCACATTCGTCCTTTATCTCTGACAAAGATCATTGAGTTCTTTTGTTATGATATTATCTATTGCCTATTGATTAGCACTCCGATACGTTGCCTTTTCCTCAGTTTGTCGCTCGGCCCTGATGACATCAAGGTCGCGTAGGTCAACGCGTCCAGTCTCTGCATCATACCTTATGTTGAATTCTTCGTGTGTTCGCTTCCATCGGTTGTGACTCCACAAGTATAAGCTTGGATCTCTATGAATACTCTCTTCTAGCAAGTGGAAGTATGTATCGGTCAATTTGAAGTCGGGAAAGGCTTTCGGTTCACGAGTGATAAGTTGAAACTCGCAAGTGTAATAGCCACGTCTGATACGCCGTACATCACCGTAGAATACGGCTTGATGAGCAGCCTTCATGATGCGTTCCGTGCCTGTTATGACTGGCGTATCATGGTGAAGGAAATCGAGCCAATGGTGGATGTTGTTCCAAAAAGGCACTTGATCGGAGATATAGCCTACTACAATGGGCATACCTTGGGCACGAAATTGCGCCATTTTGCGCAAGGACTCGGACATTGGAATGCACTTAGCGTTACGTTTCTCGCGCACTTCGCAGAAGAGTTTATCAAACAATTTATTTTCCAATGGATGGTAGAGCTGGGTACATTGTCCTTTGGCCGTTATCCAATAAGGAAGTGACGTAATCCATTCCCATTGCCCATAATGTCCTAGATAGACTCCGACCGACTGTCCTTCACTGAGTATTTGGTTTACTTGTTCGGTTCCCTTGAATTTCATGCGTCGCATCATCTCACGTTGGCTCATGGTCATCAATTTCAACGTCTCTACGAAATAATCACAAAGCCATGCATAGAAATTGCCGATTATTTCGCGTCGTTCGATGTCGGAGAGTGATGGAAATGATTCGCGGACGTTCTTCTCTATAACACGATGGCGGTATCTCACGACCTTCGCAAGCAAGAAATAGAAAACGTCGGATATGATATAGAGTACTCGTAGCGGTAGCAACGATAGCAAAAACCAAATGCCGTAGGCAAGACGATAGAGAATATTCATATACCCTTGTTTGCGACAAAATTACCAAAAATAATAGTGATTGCGCCATTCTTTTGCGGTTTTCGTTGGTCTATCCTGCGTTTTCAGTTAACTTTGGAGAATAAACAAGAACGTAAATGGATAAGGAACAGGATATCCTTGTTGGCTTTGATGCCAAGCGTATTGTGTCAAACAGCACAGGCTTGGGCAACTATGGTCGCACCTTGGTGAACAATCTGCAGGCTTATGGAGATGCAAGGATTTCGTATAGGCTCTACGCTCCGACATCCGGTAAGCCTTCATTGTTGCGACAAATCAATGAAAACGATCGGACACAGTATGTCTTTTCTCAAAAAAAGAGTAATGTTGGGCGTGCTTTGTGGCGCTCCTCAGGAATCGTTTCCGATCTAAAGCGCGATGGAATCGATATATATCATGGGTTGACGGGCGAGTTGCCACGAGGACTTCGAAATGCTGGCATCAAGGGAATAGTGACTATTCACGACCTCATCTTTCTACGCTATCCCGAATATTACAGTTGGATTGACGTTCAAATTTATCGTTACAAGTTCCAATTAGCATGTCGGGAAGCTGAGAGAATCATCGCTATCAGCGAATGTACAAAACGCGATATTATGGAGTATGGACATGTATCCGCGGACAAGATAGATGTCATATATCAGGATTGTGATAATGCCTTCAAGCAGAAGGTATCGTCGGAAAAGTTGCATGAGGTAAGTGTCCGCTATCAACTGCCCAACCAATACATCCTTAATGTTGGGAGTATTGAGGCTCGCAAGAATGTACTGTTAGCAGTCAAAGCCTTGGAAGGCTTGCCCGACGATGTGCATTTGGTCATCGTAGGCAAACATACGGCGTATACGGACGAGGTTTTAAACTATATCTCCGCTCACTATTTGGAACGTCGTGTAATGATGTTGCATAACGTTCCCTTTGCTGATTTGCCAGCTATCTACCAGCTTGCCCAGGCTTTTGTTTATCCCTCACGCTACGAAGGCTTTGGTATTCCCATTATTGAGGCCATTCATTGTGGTCTGCCTATAGTGGCGTGTGCTGGCTCTTGTTTGGAAGAGGCAGGTGGCCCGGATGGCCTTTATGTGGACCCTGATGATGTTGAAGGAATGCGAGCAGCACTTGTCGATGCCTTAGATAACACAAAACGCGACATTCGAGTGGCTCGATGTCGCGAATATGTACGTCGTTTCGAAGCAGAAACAACCACCCCTCAAATGATAGGGGAGTATTTTAACGTATTGTAAACTATTCTTTGATTAAGGTTTTAGGCTATGGCATGAGTTTGTCATGTACCATACGGTACATATATTGATAAATAATTGCCTTGAGCTCACGTTCCATTTTAGCCTGCTCCTTGACCTTGCCTTTGAGGTTATGCTGCATTAAATGATCGTTCAAACGATAGATTCCGCGTGTGGTTTGTCCATCAAATTGCAGCACATTACCATATTTGCAATACTGATAGATTCCGTTGAGGTAGTTCACGGCATAGGTCTCGCGCATTGGTGTGGTCGTTAAATTACATCCAAAGGACAAGAAGGGCTTATCATAACCAAGAATACCAAGCACTGTAGGCATGATATCTATTTGTTGGGCAATGCCGTCTTGTATTCCCGAATTATTCTCATTGCTTGGATCGTAGATAACTATGGGGGAGCTAAAGCCTCCGATATCTGTTTGGTATTGCTTGTGATCGCTCAGGTTTGTGTGGTCGGAGGTCAACACAAAGATGGTGTTTTTGAACCATGGCTGTTTGCTGGCGGCCTCAAAGAATTTACCTATGGCCATATCGGTGTAGCGGATGCACTTGTGGATGGGCAATCCTTCCTCTGGAAATACGGATTTGTATTTCTTGGGAATGACATAGGGAGTATGGCTCGACACTGTGAAGCAGGCGGTCATAAACGGCTGCTTCATCTCACCAATTTTAGCGCACCAGTATTGTAGGAATGGCTCGTCCCAGATGCCCCAATGCCCATCGAAATCATCTTCGCCACCAAATCGTTTGTCCTTATCAAAATTTTCTCTTCCAAAGTACTCTTCAAAGCCAACCTTGTTGGCAAAGGCCATGAATCCCATGCTTCCTCTTCGGGCACCATGGAAGTATGAGGTCTGGTAGCCTTCCTTCGCCAAAAGTCCTGCAATACTGGTGTAATTGTTCATCGAGGCGGGTGTGAGAACAAAAGGTTCCTTGAACATGGGGATGCCGCAGAGTACTGATGGCATTCCGTCGATGCTTTTTCTGCCGTTGCAATAGGAATATTCGTAGGTGGTACTCTTTGCGATGAGTCTGTCAACGTAAGGTGTATAACCTTTGTAGTTGCCGTTTTCCAATTTCTTATTCAATGCTCCGATATATTCCCGACCAAAGCTTTCAACAATGAGCACAACTACATTCTTCTTCTGAAAGGCATGTGCGGACTTTGGACGATGTATCGGAGAGAATACCTTTTCGGCCTCGTCAAGGTCTGTGTAATAGTTAGGCACATCAAAAACGTCCTTGCCGATGGTGCGGATGAATGCAAAAGGTGTGTTGAGCACTAAGGCGCATTCAGTCGGTCGTTGAACATATTCGTTGGCGTTGTTGACCGTTATCGGACGTATATCGCCGCTCCAGCCTCCACGACAGGCAACGATGACGAGTGGGGTAGTAAGTAGCAGAAATGCTAATTGCACTACGCCGAATCGCAGTTTCGATTTAATCGTTGAATATTGAGTGTGTTGCGTTTGGGGCATCACAAAGAGTTTCCACAATGCCCAAATTACAACGGCGGCAAGAATCACCAAATACCAATGTTGCAAGAACTCCCCCCAGAACACGTCGCCAAGGTTATTCTCGTTCTGAAACTCATGGAATACGCTTGTCGTAGTGCGTCTTAAGGTATAGGGAAAGTAGACTGAGTCGCACAGATTGATAATAAACATCAAGCCATTGACAACCACAAAAACCCATTTGCACAGCAAATGGTAGTACCTACGCTCTTTGATCCACAAGGGGAAAAGCATAAGAACTATATATAGAGCATTGGTGTAGGCAATGGCAGAGCGGTCGAACATGTAACCTCCCTCCATCCATTTACCTATAAGAGAAAGCGAAATGTTATTAGAAAAATAGCCGAAGTTTTCAAAAAAGAATTCCAAACGGGCTATGGCATATATTACAAATGCCATCAAGATATTCAGCGCCATAGCTATAAACGGTCCATATGGAGAAGCTAAGGCTTTATTGAATTTCTGATTTTTCATATTTCTTATATTTCCTGCATATCGTGTAGGCGCTTATAATAACCGTCCATCTGCATCAAGTCTTCATGTGTCCCACGCTCCACAATTTGTCCTTCATGAAGCACGCAAATTTCATCCGAGTTGCGGATAGTAGATAGTCTATGGGCGATTGCTACGGTAGTACGTGTCTTCATCAGCTTAGTCAGGGCATCTTGCACCAGTCTTTCGCTCTCGGTGTCAAGCGCTGAAGTTGCCTCGTCAAGGATAAGGATAGGAGGATTCTTCAAGATGGCACGGGCAATCGACACACGCTGACGCTGTCCGCCGGAGAGGCGGCCTCCACGATCACCGATATTGGTGTCGAAACCTTGTTCGGATTCATTGATGAAATCATAGGCGTTGGCTATTTTCGCCGCACGAACCACATCCTCTTTCGTGGCATTCTCAACCCCAAAAGTAATGTTGTTGTAAAACGTGTTGTTAAAGAGAATGGCCTCCTGATTCACGTTTCCTATGAGTTGCCGTAAGTCGTGGAGCCCCAAATTCTTGACGTTTATGCCGTCTATGAGCACCTCTCCCTCCTGCACGTCATAGTAACGAGGTATCAGGTCGACCAAAGTCGACTTTCCACTACCGCTCTGCCCCACGAGTGCCACGGTCTTTCCCTTGGGCACAACAAGAGAAATGTTCTTCAGTACCCACTGCTCTCCATACTTGAAGGAAACATTGCGGAATTCGATCTGGTGCTCAAAGCTGCTGATATGCGTAGGGTGTTCAGGCTCCTTGATTTCCACTTCGGCTTGCAATATTTTATCAATGCGCTCCATGGATGCCAGTCCCTTGGGAATGTTGTATCCTGCCTTGGAGAACTCTTTGAGGGGGTTGATGATGCTATAGAGCATTACCAAGTAATAGATGAAAGTGGGACCGCTTAACGTATGGCTATTAAGAACGAGTGTTCCACCAAACCATAACACGATGACAATCATAACAGTGCCGAGAAATTCGCTCATGGGGTGGGCAAGTTGCTGGCGGACATTCACGCGCATGATGTTGTCGCGGTAGTCCATGTTGATTTTGTTGAAGCGGGCGTTCATCTTGTTTTCAGCATTGAATGCCTTGATGATGCGCAGTCCACCTAGTGTTTCTTCGACCTGACTCATGGTGTCGCTCCAAAGGCTTTGAGCCTTCAAACTATTCTGTTTAAGCTTTCGCCCTACATATCCCATGAACCAACCGAAGATTGGAACGAAGACGATGGTGAAGACTGTGAGCTGCCACGATATGACAATCAAGGTGGCGAAGTAGGCCACAATGAGCACAGGATTCTTGAAGAGCATATCCAACGATGCCATGATGCTGTTCTCGACTTCCTGCACATCGCCACTCATTCTGGCAATAATATCACCCTTTCTCTCCTCGCTAAAGAAGCCTAGGTGAAGCGAAGTGATCTTCTGATAGAGTTGGTTGCGGATATCTCTTACTACGCCAGTGCGTATAGGAATCACCGTTGCCGAACTAAGGAAGTAGGCTCCAGTCTTCAAAAAGGTCATGAAGGCAAGAAAAAGGCCGATGAATAGCAGTGTGGTTGTTGCACCATAGTTGCCGATCAATTGTTGGACAAGGTAGTTGGCATCGTTGCTGAGCACCTCCTTTATATCACCGTCACCCAACATCATCATTTGAGTGGCGACTTGTTGTCCACCCGATTTAAAGAGAATCTGTAGGATGGGGATAATTGCCGCAAAAGAAAAAATGTTCAATACCGCAGACAAGATATTGAACACGATGGATAATGCTAAATACTTCTTATAGGGAGGGAGAAATCTCCGCAAGACCTGAAAGAATTCCTTCATAATCGATGGGTTTTTAGTTTTTTGCTGATTCTTCGGTTACTTCTTCGCCGAAGAGCGTTGCAGAAGATGATCCTGTGATACGAACGAGGATGCGCTCGCCTATATGGTGGTTGCCTTTGTCGATGATCACTGCTTTGTTTTGTTCCGTTCTACCCATCAGTTGGGCACGACTACGCTTGGCAAAACGTTCCAAAAGTACTTCAAACACCTTTTCCTCATCCTTCCGATTCTGCTCTGCACTTATCTCTGTCTGTAGGTGAATGAGTTTGTTGAGCCTTTCAACCTTTACTTCTTCGGGCACATTATCGGGCAAGTACTTGGCAGCATAGGTACCCGGACGCTCGCTATACTTGAACATGAAGGCAGAGTCGAATCCTACTTCACGCACCAAGCTCAGTGTCTGCTCAAAGTCTTCCTCGGTTTCATCGTGGTAACCCACGAAGACATCGGTCGTCAATCCGCAATCGGGTATGATGCGGCGGATGGCCGATACCTTATTCAGATAGTCCTCTCGAGTATATTTGCGATTCATCAATTTCAGTGTTTTGTCGCAGCCACTCTGCACGGGGAAGTGGATATGTCGGCATAGATTCGGTTCCTCGGCAATAGCATGGAGGATATCCTCTGTCATGTCTTCTGGGTTGGAAGTAGTGAAACGTACTCGCATATCGGGCACCGAGCGAGCTACTTTGCGCAGCAGTTCGGCAAATGAGGTACCGTTCTCCGGCCGTTTGCCGTTGGGTAACAACCCATAACTATTCACATTCTGCCCTAGGAGGGTTACCTCCTTAAATCCTTTCTCATGCAAGTCCATCACTTCACGGAGTATGCTCTCCGGATCCCTGCTACGTTCGCGGCCACGGGTATAGGGCACGATACAGTAGTGGCAGAAGTTGTTACAACCTCGCATGATGCTCACAAAGCCACTCACTTTATTGCCTCCGATGCGTTGCGGTAGCACATCTCGATAGGTCTCCGTGGTTGATAGCTCCACATCTACGGCAGGATGTCCGAGCTCGACAGCAGCGATCATGTCTGGCAAGCCCATGTAAGCATCAGGTCCACAAACGAGATTGGCATGATGGTTCTGTACCAGGTCATCCTTCACATGTTCCGCCATACACCCCAAAACACCAAGAATCAGTGGCGCTTGCTGTGTGTTAGTCGAGGCATCAGCACGTTTCTTTTGCTCAGCGTGCAATGTGTCGAGACGATGGTATATCTTGTTTTCCGCGTTCTCACGGATGGAACAGGTGTTGAGAAATATAGCGTCGGCCTCGGCTTCGTTATCGGTTAGCTCATAGCCTGCCATCTGCATGATTGACGCAACGACCTCGGAGTCAGCCACGTTCATCTGGCATCCGTAAGTCTCAATATAGAGTTTCTTATTCATGAAAATGCAATCTTTGTAGTCTGCAAAGTTAAGAATAATAATCGACAAACTATTTTCATGTCATTGAAAAATGGTAATGCTTGATTTACAGACAAGAAACGATTGTTTCATGAGTACATAGAAAGCAACTTTTCTGGCCCCAATCTACAATAAATCACTCTATTTTAGGATTATATAATATGATGAGAAAGAGTATCCTTACATTTTTGCTGCTTTGCCTTTCCATGGCGGGCGGATACGCACAGGTGGGACAATGGAAGGCCTACCCTAGCTATTATGAGCCTACGGAGGTAGCTGAGGCAAGTGGAAACATGCTCTATGTCCTAGCCTCCAAAGGTCTCTATAGCTATAATCAGAACGACCAGAGTATACGAACTTACGATAAAACCACACTGCTCAGCGACTATGGTATTGCCCATATCGCTTGGTGTCAGGCTGCCAAGCGGCTTGTTATCATCTACGATAACGGCAATATAGACTTGCTTTCGCCCAATGATGAGGTCGTCAATATCGCCGACTACATGAACAAGTCGATGACACAGGAAAAGACCATCAACACCATCGATATTGCCGGAAGTGACGCCTATCTCTCAACAGCCTTTGGCATTGTGAAGCTGAACGTTGCCAAAGCGGAGATTAGTGACACTTATCAGTTGGACTTCTCGGTGGATTACACCTATATTGAGGGCAATTATCTCTATGCCGCCAGTGCCTCCAGTGGACTTCATCGTGGTTTGCTCGCTGACAATCTACTTGACAAGGCCAAATGGTCGAATGCTGGAGGGTTTACAAGTCGTCCCAAGGTCATTAGCCCAGAAACCCTCGCTCTGCTCAAGACGCTTTCCCCAGGGGGGCCTAAATACAACTATTTCGGCTTCCTGAAGATGCATGGGGGACGGCTCTATACTTGTGGAGGCGAGTCTGGAAAAATCCAGGAGGCTTGCGTACAGGTGCTCGATCCAAACGGTTGGGAAATCTATCAGGACAATGGCATCTCTCAGGTCACCGGTGTTAAATATGAGAATATTTACGCGTTGGATATCGATCCAAACAATCCCAAGCGTCTTATTGCGGGTGGAAGAAATGGTATCTATGAATTCAATGAGGGGAAATTCGTTAAGTTTTACAATAGTGTTAACTCACCGATAGAGTCGTACACACTTATAGATAAGGAGTACGAGTTGGTTACAGGGGTTAAGTTTGATCCCACGGGAAACCTTTGGTTGCTCAACAGTCAGGCACCGACGCAGTCACTGTTGTCCTATAATACTGACTTTCAATTCAAGGCTTACCCTCAGTCAGAACTGATGAAACTCGATGACAATGGGTTTAAGAACAAGAGTCTTGGTGATCTTAGGGGTATGATGTTAGATAGCCGAGGCATTATGTGGTTTGTCAATGCCAACTGGTTTCTGCCTTCGCTTTATGCCTATCGCACAGGTAATGACTCGCTAAAGTCCTACGTCAAGTTTATCAACGAGGATGCCACGCCTGTGGCGGTCAAGTATGTTCGATGCGTTTCGGAGGACCGCGACGGAAATATTTGGGTAGGCACGGACGTTGGTCCGTTGCTCCTGCCACCATCGGAGTTTAACGCTCCTAATCCTATCTTTACCCAAGTGAAGGTGCCTCGCAATGATGGGAGCAACTATGCAGACTATCTTCTGGCTAACGTAGATATTACTTGCATGGCTGTTGACAAGGCTAATCGTAAATGGTTCGGAACAAACGGTAGTGGCATTTACCTTATCAGTGCCGACAACATGATGCAGCTCGCCCATTATACCAAGACCAATAGCCCACTTATTTCCAACAATATTGAGGCCGTCGCCATAAACGAAGCCACGGGAGAGGTATACTTTGGCACCGACCTTGGACTGTGTTCCTACATGAGCAACGCCACAACCGCTAGTGAAGGCATGACCCAGGAGAACGTGTATGCCTATCCCAACCCTGTGCGTCCTGACTATCTGGGGCCAATCACCATTACCGGACTGGATGAGAATGCCGACGTGAAGATAGCCACGGCGAACGGTTCACTTGTGGCCGAAGGAAGGGCTTCGGGAGGCCAATTCAAATGGTATGGACTCGATAACAGCGGCCATCGCGTGGCCTCTGGCGTGTATATGGTCGAGGTGGCCACCGCCGAAGGTGACAAGGGCGTGGTTTGTAAGATTGCCATTATCAATTAATCTTATGGGCAGGACGTTTAACCCGATTTTCGTAATCATTGGTTGTAGCATCCCTTTTGTGCTTTGGGGCATCCTGCTTATCCTTCCAACGTTCGACGATTGGACCACATTGTCGTCACCAAACTACGACCCTGATTTCATGAAATATGTCTTGCCCTTTGGCATGACATGGCGGCCTGGCGATGCCATCATGGGTTATGTCAACTCCATAGACTACAGGCTCTTCCCTGCACTCAACCATATCCTCATTCTTTCGGCCCATGTCGGCAGTACCATCGTGATATATTGGCTCAGCCGGATGTTTGGTTTCAAACCTGGTGCACAGGCTTTTGCCACCTTGTTCTTCTATTGGTCGCCATGCATATTGGGCACGGTTTTGAGTTGCGATGCTCTCAATCAGAGTTTTTCCCACTTATGGGGCATCATGGCGGTATGGTGGTATCTCGCAAAGAGTGGCAAGCAACGGTATGTGGGTTGGGTAGTCTTTGTGTTGCTTTCTGCATGGTCTAAGGACAACGGCATTGCGTGGGCGGTAGTTCCTCCCATGCTCTCCTTCGCTTTTGGCCGAATAAATCATGTTACACTCAAACGTCATTTCCTCGTAGGGCTGCTCATTGCGGTGGCCTATTTCATCGTTCGTTTCTTGCTTCCTACGACGGATATCCATAATGGAAGCTATGTGGAGGACGTGACAAGTCTGCATAGCCGAGTGAAAGGACTGGCCATTTGGATGGCATACACTTGGTCGGCCACCGACTATATCAGTATACTTCATGCGCCGTCAAGAAATCTATGGTTGGCGGCGGCCACTTTTTTCCTATCGTCGCCATTTATCGTCGCCTTGTTTTTTAGGAAGCAACCATGGAGGCAGCGTACGCTTTGGGTTCTGCTGGCCTGCCTTGTCACTGTTGCTTTACCCAACCTGCTCATCAGCCTGAGCATCATGAACGCGTATGCCTCCTTGGGCATTGCCGCCCTCATTGTGGGGTGGCTTAGCTCGGAAAGTCCCCTCAGCCGTAGGTGGCTGATGATGTTGTTTACCCTGTACATGGTTTCGGCGACGTTTGTCAACGTCCATCACTGGTACTCCGCATGGCAGACTTCCCTGCCTTCGAAACAAATATCCCGTGACATAGTGAGCAAGACCAAGCATTCTGTAGAACGTGCCTATTGTATCATAGTGCATGACGATTACCCTAAATACTCCTCATTCTGTGTGCCCATAGACGAAGCTATCGGCTGGGGAAGGTGCGTATGGCAGGCTACGGGGTATGTATGGCCCCAAACAATCAACGACACTACCATAGCCAGAACGCCATCGGCACAGGCTGAGGCTCGAATGCTGGGTCGGTCGGCACTAAGTAACGGCTATGGTTGCGTATGGATAGTCGACAAAGATAAAGTAGATGTAATGCAATGAAAAAAGTCTCAATCATCGTTCCTTGTTATAATGAGGAATCCAATATCCAATCCTTGCAGGAGTCGATTACGCGGCTTATGCAACAGGAAAGCACCTATGAATGGGAAATCATGCTCATCGATGATGGGAGTAGCGACCAGACTCTGACTAACATAAAGGCTGTTAGGGCGCAGGATAGGAGATTCTCTTACATTGCGCTCTCACGCAATTTCGGCAAGGAACAAGCCATGCTTGCAGGGTTCGACCATGTCACCGGCGATTGCGCCATTGTCATGGATGCCGACCTGCAACACCCTGTGGATATCATTCCACAGATGATAGCGCTTTGGGAACAGGGCTATGACGACGTGTATGGCAAGCGCGATAGCCGAGGAAAGGAAAGTCCTATGAGACGGATTTTGACCTTGGCCTACTACCGATTCCTGCAAAGGGTGGCCAATGTGGACATCCTTCCCAATGTGGGCGACTTCAGGCTGCTCGACCGAAAATGCGTAGATGCCCTGCGCCAACTACGCGAAAGCCAACGCTACACAAAGGCGCTCTATGGCTGGATAGGCTTTAGGAAGAAAGAGATACGCTTCAACCAGGAATCTAGGCACGGAGGCACGTCATCATTCAACTATCGTAAACTCTTCGGTCTTGCCATCGAAGGCATCACCACCTATACCACGGCTCCGCTTCGCATCTCTACGATCTTGGGACTTCTAGTGTCCCTTTTTGCCTTTATATATATGTGCTACGTCTTCTTTAAGACCATCATCGTAGGCGAACCGGTGCAGGGCTTCCCAACGTTAATCATCGTTCTGCTCTTTCTTGGAGGTGTTCAGCTCATCTCGCTTGGCATTATTGGCGAGTATCTCGGACGAATCTTCCACGAGACCAAGCACCGCCCAAGCTATTTCATCCAAGAAAAGGAAGGGATGGACGAATGACTTGGCATTATAGGACGAAATGTGTTATAGGCAGGGACTGTTTTTTTTGATGGTTTATAATTCGTCGGCTACCGACTATATCAGTCTGCTCTACGCACCGCCAGAGAAACAGTGCATAGCCGCGGCCATGCTTCTTGTCCTGCCATACGCCCTTTGTCCGTTTGGCTTTGTGCCGTATCGGGGTTGTGTTTCAATTTGATTCATGGCGTGATTCAAATTGATTTATGCGGTAAAACAAATTGAAACACGTGGTAAAACAAATTGAATCAAGATACCGGAAAACTGGAATCACCTTGCGAGGATGCGCCGTTGGCTATGCCATAATCGACTTAATGTCGTCGAGCGAATTAGCTACGGTAAGATAATCGGACCAATGTCCGCGGATGACCCCACGTTCTTGCATGTCATCCAGAAGGTCAATAAGCGAAGACCAGAACCCTTTCATGTTGTAGAGAATGATTGGTTTGCGGTGGTAACCGATGGTACGGCCGGCTGCAACCGTAAAAATCTCATCAAGAGTACCAATTCCTCCAGGTAGGGCTATGATGGCATCTGCCTGCGCCAACATGATTTCCTTGCGGTCCGAAAGATCAGCGCAGGGTATGTTGACATCCACATAGTCAGATACTTGACCGTTCTGCTCTATGATGGTGGGTATCATTCCGATGGTGCGTCCACCAGCTTTGTGCACCGCTTTACCAATGCTTTCCATGAGACCGAGGTTACAACCGCCATAAACAAGTTCAAAACCATTCTCCGCAATCCATTGCCCCAACTCTTCAGTAAGTTTGAAAAAGTCGGGGTCGATAGCCTCGTTGGCTGAACAAAAAACTGCTATTTTCATCATTTTTTGATAGTTAACCTTCAAAATTAGGCATTTTAGAGGGCTATACCAAATATTTTATTAATTTTATGCCTTGGCTTTTTCTTAGCCAAAGACAAATCAATTAGAACTACACTTATGAATAAACGTATCTACTTTTCTCTTTTATCCACTATGCTTGGTGGCTTTGGGATAACTGCTCAAGCACAAAACACTCCTGTAGCACAGATGGAAAAGCTCACACGTGGTGTTGTAGCAGTGCCTGCAAACACGGGTGGCGAGCTTGTGAGTTGGCGGTTTTTCGGCACTGATGACGATACCCGCACAGCTTTTGCTGTACTTCGCAATGGTGTGAATGTATCAGGAACGATATCCAATGCCACTTGTTATGTTGATCAGGCTGGCACTTCTAGCGCACAATATCAAGTGGTAACTCTTCTTGATGGTGAACCCGTCGACACCACAGTAGCAGTTGCGCCTTGGGCTAATCAATATACGACACTTAAGCTTGATCGCCCCTCTGCGGGTGTCGACTATACTTACTCCCCTAACGATTGCAGTGCGGCTGATGTAGATGGAGACGGTGAATACGAGCTCATCGTGAAGTGGGATCCCTCTAATTCCAAGGATAACTCTCAGTCCGGAATCACTGGTAACGTCTATCTTGATGCCTATAAGTTTGATGGAACGAAACTGTGGCGTATTGACTTGGGATGTAATATACGTGCCGGAGCTCATTATACTCAATTCCTTGTCTTTGACTTCGATGGAGATGGAAAAGCAGAACTCGTTTGTAAGACTGCTCCTGGAAGCATCGATGGAATGGGAAAATATGTGACTGCGGCGGCAACTGATACACGCATTACTTCTGAGGACAACACAAAAGACTATCGCAATAGTGGAGGGTATATTCTCTCCGGCCCTGAGTATCTCACAGTTTTCAATGGTCAAACCGGAAGTGCAGAGCATACCATTTTTTACCGTCCTAATCGTGCATTTGGTAGCTCTGGCAGTGCCAACTACTCAGGGGATTGGGGTGATACTTATGGAAACCGTGGGGATAGGTTCCTTGCTACGGTGGCTTATCTTGACGGACCGGATGCTCGTCCCTCGGCTGTAATGTGCCGAGGATACTATACACGTGCATATCTTTGGGCGGTGAACTTCGATGGCAAGGTGTTGTCGACAAAATGGTTGCATGGCTCTGTTGATAATAATACTGTGACAAGTTGGGATGCCAATGGAAAGCTCACAATGAAAACTTACTCTACTAATACAAGTGGTAAGGGTTCGCGCCACACTGCTTTCGGAGACGGTAACCACAATTTGAGTTGTGCTGACGTAGACGGAGATGGCAAGGACGAGATTATTTATAGCAGTGCGGCCATTGATGATGATGGAAGTTTGCTTTATTGCGTTGGATTAGGGCATGGCGACGCCATGCATGTGAGCGACTTGGACCCTGATCATTCGGGTCTCGAAGTGTTCACAGTGCATGAGGATGGTACTGAGCCTTATGGTTGGGATATCCATGATGCAGCCACAGGAAAAATATTACTCCATGCGTCTGGTGACACTGATAACGGACGAGGATTGTCCGCAGACATCGATGCCTCTAACAGAGGATTTGAGTTTTGGTCATCCAATGACCGTCAAATACGCAGTGCACAAACCGGTAATGTAGTCAAGTCTACAGGTGTTTCAGTGAACTTTCGCATGTATTGGGATGGCGATTTGCAGGATGAACTCTTTGATGGCGGTAAGATAGACAAGTGGAATGGCAACGGCACCTCAAGACTCTACAGCCCTTATGAGGTGAACTATTCATCAACGTGCAATAGTACAAAGTCTACTCCAAACCTCTCTTGCGACCTCTTTGGTGACTGGAGGGAGGAAGTGATTCTATGGAATACTCAAGATCCTTCAATGCTTACGATCTTTGCCACCAACATACCGACAAAATTTAGAGTGCCTACTCTGATGCATGATCATGTGTATCGCATGGGCATCACTTGGCAAAATGCAGCTTACAACCAGCCACCTCACCTTGGCTACTATCTGCCCGGTCGCTTCGCTACAAAGTTTCAACCTCAGACTAATGTAGGTTTAGAACAGACGGTAAATCTTGGAGACTCAATCGCTCCGCTAGTGCTGAAATTGCAGAACTGCAATGTCTATTCTTCAAAGGTAGATTCAACCTATCTACCAGATGGTAGCTCTCTCAATTCTCTTGACACCCAATTTAAACTCACAAAGAACTATGCTGAAAGCGTGTTCACGTTTAGTGGCAAACCAACAGCTGTTGGAAACTACACTATCCTGGTACGTGGAGCGAGCAATGTGGTGGACGGAAGTGACTCCTATGAGTATATAAAGATTCACGTTGTTGATGCTTCGACAGGTGTTGCTGACATTAATTATAAAACACACAGCACAGAAGAAGTATACAATCTTGCTGGTGTGAGACTACCATATGACTTGGACACCTTACCCATGGGTACGTACATTGTGAAACGTGGGGACGCAACGACTAAGGTGGTAAAACTATAATGCCCAAGAATACAACAAATTTTGCCTAAGTTTGCCATAAATATAGCTTTTAAATAAAATATGCATAAATAAATGCCGACAACATGATGGAGTCGGCATTTTTTTTGTACCTTTGTGCCCTGAAAGAGGATTCGATCAGAACGGTAGGGCGTTTTGAAGTAGTCCCTACTGTAAATTTACATTAATTTTTATTTTTTGAAGACATTTGAAGAGTTAGGCGTTAACGAAGGGATTCGTCGCGCTATTGATGAGTTGGGCTTTGTATCACCGATGCCCGTACAAGAAGAAGTAATTCCGTATTTATTAGGTCAGGGTAACGATGTAATTGCATTGGCACAAACAGGCACTGGAAAAACAGCAGCATATGGTATTCCCGTGTTGCAGAAAACAGATCCGACAAGCAAGGAAACGCAGGCACTTATACTGAGTCCGACACGTGAACTATGCTTGCAAATTGCCGATGATCTCAACGGTTTTGCCAAGTACATCGACGGAATGCATATTGTTCCAGTCTATGGAGGTGCCTCGATAGAGACCCAAATACGCTCCCTGCGCCATGGTGTACAGATTATTGTTGCTACCCCAGGTCGTCTTATTGACCTGATGAAGCGTGGTGTGGCCAAGTTGGAACATGTGAATAATGTTGTCCTCGATGAGGCAGACGAGATGCTCAACATGGGTTTCTCTGATAGTATTAATACCATTCTTGAGGATGTTCCTACTGATAGGAACACTTTATTCTTCTCCGCAACGATGAGTAAGGAGATAGAAAAGATCGCCAAGAGTTATTTGCACGACTACAAAGAAATTGTGGTGGGATCTCGCAACGAGGGTGCTGAGAATGTAAACCATGTATATTATATGGTTAATGCACGTGACAAATATCTTGCATTGAAGCGTATCGTGGACTTCCACCCACATATTTTCGCCATTGTTTTCTGCCGTACCAAGATAGAAACGCAGGAGATTGCCGATAAGCTTATTAGGGATGGCTACAATGCAGAGGCGTTGCATGGCGACTTGTCGCAACAGCAACGTGACTTGACAATGCAGAAGTTTCGTAAGCATCTAACCCAGTTGCTAATAGCAACGGACGTAGCTGCACGTGGTTTGGACGTGGACGATTTGACACATGTCATCAACTACGGAATGCCAGACGATACCGAGAACTATACCCACCGTTCCGGACGTACTGGTCGTGCAGGAAAGAAGGGAACTTCGATCAGCATCATCCACTCACGTGAGAAGAATAAGGTTCGCGCACTTGAGAAGGTGTTGGGCAAGGATTTCGTAGATGGAACATTGCCTTCTGCCGAGGAAATCTGCAAGAAGCAGCTCTACAAAGTGATGGATGACATTATGAAGACAGACGTAGATGAAGAGCTTATCGAGCCTTATGTAGCCGAAATTAACCGTCAGTTCGAGTATGTTGACAAGGAAGATATCATCAAGAAGATGGTAAGCAATACCTTCGGAAGATTCCTTGACTATTATAACCATGCTCCTGAGATTGAAAAACCAACTGGGAAACGTAGCGAAGGCCGTGGAGATAATGCTGAAGGCGGCAGGACAAGAAGTCGTGGTAGCCATAGCGTAGAAAGCGGATTCCGTCGTCTTTACCTTAATTTGGGCAAGCAAGACGGCTTTTATCCAGGAGTGTTGATGCAATACATAAACCAACACATAGCTGGCAAGCAGAAAGTGGGACATATTGATTTGCTACAGCATCAGAGCTATATCGAAGTTCCTGAAGGCGATGCCCAGAACGTGATGGAATCGCTCACTGGTACTAGTTTCCATGGTCGTGAGGTGCGATGCAATGATGCTGAGGAAGGCGGTCGTGGTCGAAGCGAAGGCGGTAGCAGTCGTGAACGTAGGTTTGATAGCAGTAGAGGTCGCGGTGCAAGGCCAGACCGATATGGCAGTAAGACTGATAAATATGGCGCAAAGAGTGACAGGGGTGGCCGCAGAGGCCGCCGTGAGGACAGCTCTTATAGTGCACCCCAAAGTTCTGACAATAGTCGTCGCCATGGCAAAGAGGACTGGAAAGGTCTTATGAATGGCGGTTCACCCAAGCTAAAAGGTGAGACTCCTGACTTCTCTGAAGAGGGTTGGGCACGCCGTAAGCCAAGGAAGTCCAGACAATAAAGTTATAAATACTTAACTTTAGCAACACTTTCATAGAGCTTTACGTATCTTTGATATGTCAATGAAGTATTAACATTATAATGCATAATATGAAAAAGTTTCTTTTTGGATTGGCTGTCATGGCTTCATCCATGGTTTCAACAACAGTTTTTGCTGCTGAGGGAGACGTACATGTCAAAGGAGATCTCAAGGGAATAAAGGACTCATTAATCGTGATTTCACCGGGAGAGACAAGACGATACAAGCTCGATACAGTTCTCGTAAACAATGGAAAGTTCGACTTCACCGTAAATGTGAAGCAACCAACGACCATTCAAGTGTATACACCGGGTACAATTCGAAAAATTGAAGCCGTCGGATTTACATTAATTGCGGTTCCTGGAGAAAGTGCTGAAGTCACTGGCGACCTGGGCAGTGATTACTATTTCTCAGGTTCAAAGTTCTATCAAGAGTATAACGAAGTAGAACGTGCGATGGACAAAGCAGTTCAACCGCTACGCGAACTGACCAAAAGTCTTGATGCAAGATTGGCCGCAGGGGTATCCCGAGACAGTCTTTCGAAGGAATATCAAGCCAAAGGTCCTGCTTTGCAGAAGCAGTTTGTTGATGGCGTGATGAACTTTATCCGCCAGCATCCTGGCTATGAGGCAAGTGCTACTATCATCTCGCAACTTGGTGACTTGGACAAGATGAAAGAAGCTGTAGCGCTTCTTTCGCCTGCCGTGCGCGAAGGACGAATGAAACCTGTCTATCAGGAGCCAATTGATCAGATGGAACAATACAATCAGCAAGAGGCTCTTGCAGCTAAGAAACAGGCTGCTGGACTGATGGCTCCTGACTTTACGCTCACTGATATCAATGGCAAGCCATTTGCGCTTTCTTCACTTCGCGGAAAGTATGTAGTACTTGATTTCTGGGGTAGTTGGTGCTCGTGGTGCATCAAGGGCATACCCGAGATGAAGAACTACTATGAGAAATACAAGGGCAAGTTCGAGATATTGGGTGTGGACTGCAATGATACGGATCAGAAATGGAAAGACGCAGTGAAGAAGTATGAGCTGCCGTGGCTCCATGTTTACAATCCTCGCGATAGTAAAGTGCTAGAGGATTATGGTATCCAAGGTTTCCCTACGAAGATTATTGTTGGTCCTGATGGTAAGATTGTGAAGACCATCGTTGGCGAAGATCCAGCCTTCTATTCTTTCCTTGACGAAACTTTTGGGAAGTAATCTGTAGTGTCTTTCGCACTGCTTTGTGCGACAAATAATAGAAATCCACCGACAAGCCCATATCATATGGCTCTTGTCGGTGGATTGCTTTTTGCCCATTTCATCGAAATGGAATTCGTTAATAGACATCTTAACCACCCAATGAGTTCGTCGTTACATTGGGTTCAAGCAGTGAATCTAAGGGAATGGCGAGGGATTAAGAGGGGACTTGGGAATTTGTCACAGATAAAGCACAGCCTCATTGCCTAAGTTAAATACAAGGTCAAGGATGGAAAGATTGGTCAAAAAGCCGTATTTTTGCTCGTAGACCTGATGATAAGGACGAAGCGAGAAGTCAGGATCGGAGAGTGGATGCTTTGGTCTAATAGCGTCTCGAAAGTCAAAATTAGACACGGAATCTGCTGACTGATATTCTGTCGTTGTAGTTATGTTTGGCCGAATATCGATCAATTCGCATATTTTATGGGTTATTTCAAGATTGAAATCAAAGAGAAATGTCCATCTTTTCTCAAAGAATGGACGTATATCATCGGCTAAAAACTCGAAGAATGGACTTTCACCATAGGCCGACTGCAAAGCATTCCAATGAAGATGGCGCCAATTGCCATGGTCGCTGATGCGTATTTCATGCATATCGCAATGGTCCATGTCACACTTTTCCACAGGTATGGATAATGCCTGCGTCCCATTTGTTGTTGCTATGATGCAACGGTTGCGATATGTTTGCTTGATGAAATGGTCATATTTCTCTATCCTGCACGTGCCGAAACGGTTAAGTTTTTGGTACCATTGCACTGGACCGAAATATGTAGAGGATAATAGCGCTGTGTCCGAAGATAAATTATTCATGGATGAAAAAGAGGAGAATCAAATGCTTAAAAGGGCAAATGAAATAGCCGATAAGCTTTGCCGATGACTTGGTAGCCACACATCAACGCATAGGTGTTGCCTATATTGACCATATACATGCGACTATCGGGAGTGGTGCAAGGCTCGCAGGAACCTTTCGGAATTACGTATCGGCTACTGCCTAGCTTAACGGTGTCACCTGGTAGTCCTTCAATTTTTCCGATAAAATCGGCATTTTTTTGATACACCACAAGGTCTCCCACTTTGAGTTCAGTGCGTGAAAGCCTATTCACCATTACTCTGTCGCCCTGTCTTAACATTCCATTGATGTCGGAGGGCACTGTGTAAACGGTGAATGCGAAGGCTCGTATTACTAGCATAATAAGCAGCGCAATGCCGAGCGCGATGAAGGCCTTGAGTGCTTGTTTCATAGATAGAGTCCTACATCGTCATGCAGGACTATGCCTCATCTCTCAATATTGAGAGGTAGAGGAGGCTTTATTTGATATTGTCAACCCATCTGAAGAGTCGGTTCCAACGAACTCCATTGAAGCCGCGACGGTCAGGATCCGAGCTCCACCAGATAAAGACAGGTTTGCCCACGATATGATCCTCGGGTACAAACCCCCAATAGCGTGAGTCGGCAGAGTTGTGACGGTTGTCACCCATCATCCAATAATAGTCCATTTTGAATGTGTATCTATTAGCCAACTTGCCGTTGATATATATCTGTCCGTGCTTTACTTCAAGGTCATTGCCCTCATATACACGGATAGGACGCTCATAAACAGCGATATTATCCATTGTAAGCTTTAAAGTCTTGCCCTTCTTTGGTATCCACACAGGACCGTAGTTGTCACGTGTCCAGCCTGTCACGGCATTGAGTGGATAGAGGTCTCCAGTGGTGGCATCGGTGTTGAGCCGGATGCTTTCGACCAAATCCTTACGGCCAGATAGTGTTTTTGCTGCTGCCTTGGTAAGCGGCATGAAACCATTTTGGTTCAGACTCGTCATGTCTTCCATAGAGATGCCAAGGTCTTTGAGCACGTCATCGGGAAGATTTTGCTTCAATTTTACGTAATAAGTGTACTGTACGTTGTCTGGCTCTTTATTGGCTTTGCCATCCAGATAGACAGTTCTGTTCTTGATTTGGATTGTCTGGCCTGGTAGTCCAACGCATCTCTTGACGTAGTTTTCACGCCTGTCAGTAGGACGACTATCGATAGATCCATACTCGTTGGGGTTGTTGACGATATAGCTTCTACCAATGTTATAAATGGTCTTGAAGTAGTCAAGCTGTTCTTGCCGATTCAAGTTGGCTGGATTAACCTGTTGCCGTGACTGCTCCTGGAATATCTGTTGACCGAAACTATACACCATCGTGTAATAGTCGGCCGCCTGATAGCGCTCCTCTGTAACGATGGTATCACCTGATGGGTAATTGAAGACAACGATGTCATTGAGCTTGACATTGCCCAATCCCTTGACCCTACGATAGTCCCAATGTGGGAATTCTATATAGCTCTTTGTCTTGATGATAGGCAAGGTATGCTGTGTCAACGGCATGGTCAGCGGTGTCTGGGGTATGCGAGGACCATAACTGAGCTTAGAAACGAAAAGGTAATCGCCTGTCAGTAGACTCTTCTCCAAAGAGCTAGAGGGTATAACATAGTTCTGGAAGAAGAATAGATTGATGAAATAGACGGCCACAAGTGCGAACACTAAGGCATCGACCCAGCTCATTAAAAACCGTATAGGGCCTTCGGAATCCTTCCACCACTGCCACCTTATCTTCTTTGAGATGTAAATATCATAGATGAATGGCACGACCAACAAGCCCCACCAACTCTTCACCCAGAGCAGAAACAGCAGATAAAGAGCAAGGACAATCAAGAACTTTGTCCATTGCTTTTTCATGTTCAACTTAGCTTTTTCTTTATCAATCATAGTGTATAGATGATTCGTTCCAATTTATGGACAATTCGTTAATGGCTTTTTGACGATTCAAATCTTCCTTTCGGATGAATCTTTATCTTTTTTTAATAAAGCAATTAGAACTTAAATAGATCGTCAGTAGTCAACAATCCGGTATGCGTGTTAGTGTATTCAGCTGCTAGCACTGCTCCAAGGGCAAATCCCTGACGTGAGTGGGCGTCATGAGTAATGGTGATTTTGTCAGCCTCGGAGTCGTAACAGATGCTATGAATGCCAGGCACCTCGTCGTGGCGAATACTGTTAACGAGTAGTTCCTCAGGCTTATGCTCATCAGAACCATCTACGTGATTATCGTCCCATTTCACCGTCCCAGCCTTCCAAGCGCTCTTACGGTCAATCCGTTCTACGAGATCCTCGGCCAGAGTGATGGCAGTCCCGCTGGGTGCATCGAGCTTATGAATATGATGAGTCTCTTCCATCTCCACATCATATTGTGGAAATTGGTTCATGATTTTTGCCAAATATTTATTGACTGCTGCAAAGATGGCCACACCAATTGAGAAGTTGGATGCCCAGAAAAGTGTCTGCTTGCCGTCATGTGTCAAGGCTTCTACCTCAGCTTTGTGATCCTTCATCCAGCCTGTTGAGCCGCTTACCACCTTCACATTTTGCTTGAAAGCGCGTAGATAGTTATCATAGGCAGCTGTAGGATTAGTAAATTCTATAGCCACATCGGCAGAAGCGAAGCCCTCGCTTTCGAAGTCTTGAAAGTTGTCTACGTCTATTATGCAGACAATTTCATGACCACGGGCAATGGCAATTTCCTCTACCATGTGTCCCATCTTACCGTAGCCAATCAATGCAATTTTCATCTTTGTACCTGATTTGTTCGTTTTTGCAAAAGTAACTAAAATCTATGAAAGACGCTGTTTCACAGACTTAAATAATTAAAATTGCTCCTATTTCATGATTTTTTGTCGACAAAATAGGGATAAAAACTTTGCTCCCCAAAATAAAAGACGTAGATTTGTAATCTATTATCAACCTGCAACTTTATGACACAGTCGTTTGCGTGAATGACAATTTTACATCATTGGCCATGCAGGTAACACATCCTAAATTGTATGAAAGCATTAAGAGTATTGGCTATTTTGCTTTTGTGCCTTGCACTTTCTTCTTGTTTCAAGGAAGAACCCCTCAATGCGGAGTGCGACATTACACAAGTGTCGTTTCAGCTTGAGAATCCCTTGGGTACTTTCTTTAGCCTTACTGACACACTACAGACCGTAAATTCTACGGACAATACCGTCACATTTAATGTTCGTCGCAACCATGAGGCTAATCTCGAAACGCTACAACCTCGTTTTGTCCTTACCCCAGGCGCGACCCTAAGTAAACTTGGTGGGGAAATCGATCCAATCGAAGGCGGCCGCCAGACATACCGTGTCACTTCTGAAGATGGACAATGGCACCGCGACTATTCACTACAGCTCATCCCTGTTGTTCGAACTATCGAGGATACAGTTGCATTTGATTTTGAACATTTTGAGCTAGAATCTCAAAAACAGAAATATTTTATTTGGTATAATCTGCTTCCGGATGGCACTCTCGGCAATGACTGGGCAAATGGAAATCCAGGATTTCAGTTGAGTATGGGAAGTGCCACCCCTGAGCAATATCCTACTGTTCCACTCATCGATGGTTTTGACGGCCATGCTATTCAACTCACTACTCGTAGTACGGGTCCGTTCGGTGTGTTAGCTGGCAAGCGCCTTGCTGCCGGCAATTTCTATCTTGGAACATTCAATGTGACCAATGCTTTGCAATATCCTCTCAGAGCAACGAGCTTCGGTGTTGTCTTTGACCGCGAGCCGATAACAATCACAGGCTACTACAAATACCAGCCAGGACGCACTTACCAAGACTTCAATGGCAATACCGTTGAGGGGCGTACCGATCAGGCCGCCATATATGCCGTACTTTATCGGAACCATGATGACAAAGGCAATGAGGTCATTTTACATGGCGACGATGTAAAGTCCAATCCACTTATTGTGGCTATTGCCGATATGGCAGATGTGCCTACAAAGGCAGAATGGACAGCCTTTTCGCTGGTCTTCCAATATAAGTCTACCATAGACTATGAGCTTTTGGCAGAACGGGGTTATAATCTTACCCTTGTTTTCTCCTCAAGCAGCGAAGGCGATAAGTTCGAAGGGGCTGTCGGTTCGCAACTTTGCATAGACAAGGTGCGTGTCATTTGCAAGAAAGAGGAGTAGCATTGTCTTCACCGTCAATGCCTTCCTGTTATATGGAATTATAAGAATTCAGTTATTGTTATGCCTGTCCGTAATATCATATTTAGTATATGTCTCACTCTTCTGAGTCTGACTGCATCGGCAAGCGACATCTTCGACGATGTCGGTTGGAAGGGTCGTTTGGGGTATAGCATCGGTGGTGTTGCTCCGGTGGGCCTTCCTGCCACAATCCGTGGGCTAAACAACTATCGTCTACAGCCTAACTTGAGTATTGGAGTTGATGCAGCTAAGCCGATAAAAGGACAGTGGAGCCTGCTTCTTGGACTTCATTTTGAGAACAAGGGAATGAACGAGGATGCTCGTGTAAAGAACTATTACGAGCAAATTGAGCGAGGAAGTGAGCGTCTTGAAGGTCGCTTTACGGGTGACGTGACGACCATTGTGCGCGAATGGATGTTCACTGTTCCATTGCAGGCAGTGTGGCATGCCAATGCTCATCTCAACTTGCGAGTAGGTCCATACGTATCTTATCTCACTAGTAAGTCATTTACTGGATATGCTCATAACGGCTATCTGCGGGTGGGAGACCCCACAGGCCCCAAGGTAATTCTAGGCAATGATGTGGAAAATCGGGGCAGTTACGACTTTTCAGACAATATGCGTCGAATGCAGTGTGGTGTCGCTCTTGGTGCTGATCTGCATTTGCGCGACCGTCTCGGTGCATACGCTGATCTAAGTTGGGGGCTCAGTGGAGTTCACAATGGCGACTTCAAGGTTATCGAACAAACTTTATACCCCATCTTTGGAACAATTGGTCTCACTTACACTATCAAATAATTAGGGTAGAAATAAACAATTAAACATAATTCGATATGAGAATTCTCTTTACACTCTTTGCACTAGCTGCAAGTGTCTTCATGGCTTCCGCCAATGACTACACCGATGTTTTGGAAGTAAATATCAATGGCAGCATTAGTACCCAAACGACCACTACCAGTCTCAACAAGCAGACTGACGGCACTTATTCATTCATACTAAAAAACTTCATCTTGACCTTGGAAGGTCAACAGATGGGCGTTGGTACCATTGATATTAGCAATGTTGTTGGTGTCCCTAACAATGGCATGACCACTTTTGTCGCCAATCAGATTATTCAAATCAAGGAGGGAGACATTGCTTCACCATCCGGTACTTGGACAGGACCGTTGATTGGCGACGTGCCAGTGAGACTCATGGCTGAGCTTCGTGGAGACCAGCTGTATGCCGTGATCAACATTGACATGCGGAAAACATTAGGGCAATTCATAGCTGTGACGTTTGGTAACGGAGGCTATCAGATACCAAACAGTGGCTTTGAAGCCTTTCATGAGGAAGGGACGATAGACGAACCAAATCATTGGCACTCTTTCGCCAGTTGTACAGGAGACTTTGCCAGCTTCGTCTCGGGTACTCCGCATACCTTCGTGTCTTCGGTGATACGCCCGGGTAGCTTGGGCAAGCAGAGTGTATTGCTTACCTCTGCGAAGGTTTTTGGCATCACTGCCAACGGCACATTGACCACTGGTCGAATGGTAGCCGGTGCAATTACGGCTACAGACCCAGGCAACCATGCGGAACTGGATATGGGTAAAACCGCTAAAGATAGCAATGGGGATCCCTTTTATTCATTGATGAACGGCCAACCTGACTCGCTCGCAGTGTGGGTGAAATTCAAGCAAGGCACACCAAGTACAGCCTATCCTTATGCCACCGTAAGTGCTTCAGTCACTGATGGCACATATTATCAAGAACCGCAGGATAAGGCTTATAATAACGTGCTTGGCTCGGCCAAGTATCCGAGTATCGTATCAAAGGACTATCAATGGCAACGCATCAGCGTGCCCTTTAGTTACAATAATACTAGTCTACAGCCCCGTGCTATTCTCGTAACACTGTCCACCAATGCTGCTCCAGGCCAGGGGAGTATCGACTCTCTCTATGTTGACGACCTTGGCTTGATTTACAATCAGGATATTAGTGTGAGCGAAATGAAGATAAAAGACCAACCTTTGGTCCTTGCAGACACCATGACTTATGTAAATAACACTAGCTTGCCCGTTACCGTTGACGATATATCAGTGAATACAAACAGTGCAAAAATCGTAACTACCATGGAGCAGACGACCAACGGAGGAATTGCTCACGTCACAGTTGCATCTCAGGATCTTAAAATATTCAAGACCTATACCATCAATATTTCTGGTGCTGTGACAAATATTGGAGTTCCTTTAGATAATGCCGCGACTGCAATGTCGATCTACAATCTTCAAGGTCAGCGGATGGATTCCATGCACTCTGGTCAGGTTTACATTGTGCGGCAAGGTAATAGGACGATAAAGGTGATAGGGCGATAACTCGTTAGAAAAAGTATTATATCAATCGGGAACACTATCGATATTTACCAATAAATATTGGATTTTCGAGCAATGTTTAAATAATAAAGATAATTTTCATAGCGTAAAAATTGACTATTCTACGCTGTGATTTCTTTTTAATACTTTATATAATTGAAATTATCCCTATTCATTCTCATTGTTTTATTGTGGTTAGAAGTAGTTTTTCGATTGGCAATTCCATTCTTATCTAACATGATTGCGTGCCATATGAGTATGTGAATCAATTTGAATCACTTAGTGAATCAATTTGTTTCACACGGTAATTCAATTTGAATCACTCGGTGAATCAATTTGAATCACAATCCCATCTCATAGATATAATGGGGCGAATAGGAAAGCTACTTAGGCTTAAAAGAGTTACGACGAATATTACTGACAGGTGTAATTAGGCTATTAAACAAAGAGTTAAAGATCCTGAAGGATTCAAAATTGGTCTGTTTTTTCGATAAATTGTTCATAATTTCTGATTTAATGATTACCTTTGTCGCCACAAATCAGAAAAAAAATTATGGGTAATAACTTATTAAAGGGAAAGAGGGGCATTATTTTCGGTGCTCTCAATGACAAATCCATTGCCTGGAAGGTGGCTGAGCGTGCCGTTGAGGAGGGTGCAACCATCACCTTATCTAACACGGCTATAGCTGTACGTATGGGAACGATCGATGCTCTTGCTGAAAAATTGCATTGTGAAGTTGTACCGGCTGACGCAACAAGCTTGGAGGATTTGGAGCAGGTCTTCAAACGCTCAATGGAAATTTTGGGCGGAAAGATTGACTTTGTGCTTCATGCAATTGGCATGTCTCCTAATGTCCGTAAGCATCGCACATACGATGATCTCGACTATAATATGCTCGACAAGACACTTGACATCTCTGCTATTTCATTCCACAAGATGCTGCAGTCTGCCAAGAAGCTAGACGCAATTGCTGATTATGGTTCAGTAGTAGCTTTGTCTTATATAGCAGCTCAACGCACATTCTATGGCTACAATGATATGGCCGATGCCAAAGCGTTGCTAGAAAGCATCGCACGTAGCTTTGGTTACATCTATGGACGCGAGCGTCATGTCCGCATCAATACGATTTCACAGTCACCTACTCTTACTACAGCTGGGCAAGGTGTGAAGGGTATGGATAAGCTCTATCACTTCGGAGAGCGTATGTCTCCTTTAGGCAACGCCTCTGCAGAAGAGTGTGCCGACTATTGCATGGTGATGTTCTCAGATCTCACTCGCAAGGTTACGATGCAAAATCTCTACCATGATGGTGGTTTCTCCAGCATCGGTATGAGTCTCCGTGCCATGGCTACCTATGAAAAGGGACTTGATGAATATATGGACGAAGAAGGTAATGTCATTTATGGATAAGAAGTAATAGACAATCGTTAGTGTTGTCGAAACATTTAGAAGAGCCATTTCAATTATCGTCATGATAATAGAAATGGCTCTTTTTTAGTGACTATGATTACCTGTCTTTGAGGTGATTGAGTAATCTGTTAGTTCTTTTGTTAGTTGTTTAACTGACTATTTTTGCTCCTCATTAAGCTCCAGCAAGCGCTTGTACTCTTTCTTAGTGATCCGCATGAATGACCCATGCTGGGGGCCTGTAACGCCTTGGATATCCACAGGGTCATGGAAGTTTCGCAGGTTTTCATCGGCCTTGCAGATGCGATAGTGCTTGGGATTGTCACTGTACTGAATGTAGGCTACTCGCCAGGTCTTATCGCCTTTGAGTTGAAAGGCCGAAGACCCCTCGCACTTCTTGTCGCCCTCAAAGCTCACATAGTCATGTTCCACAGGTTCTCCCCAGCCGTATGTGAGATGGTCTGACACGGCAGTGTAGATGCCCGGGTGTCCTCCCTCCTTCTTGATGAGCATATGATACTTGCCATCGGCAAGGAGATTGATGTCGGCATCAATGGTGGCGTAGCCCCAATCGAATAGCAGTCGTGGAGTGGTGAGCTGAGTAAAGTCTTTGTTGGCATAGCAATAATACATGCGATCATATTGTTCCTCCGGGCGGTTGAGCATTGAGAAATAGATCATGTAGCCTCCTCGGCTGCCATTGGACCATTGATAGCTGGGGTCCCAAAATATCTGCGGAGCCCACACACGATTGATCGTGGACCAGTCTTTGTAGGGTGGTGTAGCGGTAGCAGCATCTGAAAAGTTGCTCATACCCTTGCGGAAATCGACGGTAACCGATGTCCAGTTGATGAGATCTTTGCTCTTGAGCAGGTCGATGCCATAGTTGTCCCACTTGTGACTCTTGCGTACGCACATGTCGGTTGTCACCATGATGTAGCCTTTGCCGTTCCAACTACGGGTGATATAGGCGTCGCGTGTGCCTCCTTCGATGCGAGCATGTATCTCCGGATCAAATATTTGGTTTCCGTTGAGGATATCCTCATAGTGGTATCCATCACGGCTTACGGCGTAGGCTGTATATTCCCCACGGTCGCTCATGTGGCAATAGAGATAGCCATAATTGCCCTTTATTGGATTCTGGGCATTGGCACTGAGTGTTGCTGAAGTAGCAATCAGGATAGAAAAAAATAATTTCTTCATTATGAGTTCTTGTTAATGTTAGGAAAGGTGGTTTATTATAAAATCTCGAAAAATCAATCTAAATTTAGTGATTCATGAAAACAGATGAAATAAAGCACGGTTTGAGCAAGTCGCAATTATTGGTTATACCCTAAAATATCATGTTTTAATCACTTCGTTCTTCCTTGCCATCCATATCTCAACAGAATTGATTATGTTTTGCCAAAGGATGTAACAACCAGGCCCTACTGAAGAGAGGGGATTCAGAAAGGCAGTGGCTACCCAAATGGCAAAGGATGTATTCTTCTGTCCTAGGCTCTGACCTGCCTCGATGGCATGGCCAAAATAATGTCCTATAAAGCGCCCTGTGGCAAATTGTATGATACAAAGGATGAGGCTCATTATTCCGATGGAACCGAGGAAAATCAAGGTGGAGTGTTCCTCTGCCTTAAAGATATTCATCATTGTGGTACCCGTTACAATGACGAGTGATCCCGCCCAGAGGTAATAGGCAAAGTCCTTGATGCTAATGATGCGTCGGTGCAGACTATGAAAATAATGCTTCACAATATACGCCATCACCATGGGGAGCAGGAGCACGATGCTTACCTGCCAAAGAATTCTTAGGAAAAGAGGCATGAATTCCACTTGAGCAACGCTTGCTGAGGTCTGAGGAAGTAAGGGAAAACAGATTGGTATGAGCAGCGCGGAGATAATGTTGGAGATGAAAGTAAAGGTTGTTGTCTGTTCCAAACTGCCTCCGAGCTTCTGCGTTACTACTGCACAGGCAGTGGCGCTCGGACAGATAATACTAGCGAGAACGGCCTCAAGTAAGATCAATGCCTTGCCTGTGATGCCAAAGCCGACAATTGCTCCCATGATGGTAAGTACAAAGACAATTTGCTGTAGGCCTATCCACAGATGCCACTTGACTGGCAATAGCATGCGGAAGTCTACCTTACAGAAAGTTACGAAGAGCATGAAAAACATGAAGACGGGCAGCACCGAGTCATTGTAAGGTTCGTACCATTGACCAATGGGCTGCAGAAAGGGTATGAAGTGGAATAGTAAATAAACAACGATGCCAGTAGCAATGGCTACCGGCAAAGTCCAGTTCTTGAGAAATCTAATGATATCCATTAATCTTTTCAGTTATTTTATAACCGGCAATAGCATGTTTACATCACGCCAAGCCACCTTAGGATGTCATTCAAGTTGGCCACAATCATGAGCAAAATCAATATACTGATACCAATATACTCGGCTCGAATCATGAATTTTTCTGAAGGCTTACGTCGCGTAACGATCTCATAAAGTAGGAAAAGCACGTGTCCTCCATCGAGCGCGGGGATGGGAAGGATGTTCATAAAGGCAAGGATAATGCTCAGAAAGGCGGTCATTTTCCAGAACAAATACCAGTTCCAACTGCTTGGGAATAGGCTTCCGATGGCACCGAAACCACCAAGGCTCTTAGCGCCATCAGCTGTAAACACATACTTCATGTCACTAACGTAACCCTTAAGGACGTTCCATCCATAGGTTACACCAGCAGGGAAGCTCTCCCAGAAGCCGTAGGTGAGGTGTGTAGTCTTCTTCTCATATAGCTTGAAGAAGGAGGGAGCGGTAAATCCTAACTTTAGATCGGGAGTAAGGATGGTCTGAAGTGAGTCTACCTTTGAAGTGCCGGCCTTCGCCACAATGAGCGATATCGTTCGTAGCCTAATACTGTCTTGGTGTGTTGTTCCTTCGGTTAGCTGGTCATCCAAGCGTCCTATCTCGTCAACAAATGTGTTGTAAGAGTCCACGGCCTTGCCATTGATCGAGAGTATTTTATCACCCTTAGCAAGCCCTATTTGATGAGCTGGGGAAGGAATAGTGACATTCTCATTGTCTGCCAAGGGAATGGTTGCTGGTACACTGTCGATGATTGCTGGCGTGAAAGGTGATAGGAACCTTGGAGTGGCCTTTAGCATATCAAGAAGATTGAGATCACCTGGTAATGGAATACGAACTTTCTTGCCAGCGCGAATCACGTCAGCGTATGTAGCTTCGGACAGATCTCGATAGACGTCCACATTGAAATCACGGAAAGTACCCTTGTCTGTACCAACGATAATATCATGATCTTGAAAGCCCAGAGCTTTAGCCTCGCTATTGAATTTCATACCCATGTCCATGTCGGACACGGCGATGTAGCTCTCGCCCCAATGGAACATGATCATCGAATAGATAAAGAGAGCGAGCAGGAAGTTGACTGTTACGCCACCTACCATGATGATGAGGCGCTGCCAAGCCGGTTTCGTGCGAAATTCCCAAGGCTGTGGATCGTTCTTCATCTGTTCGGTATCCATGCTCTCGTCAATCATTCCGGCAATCTTGCAATAGCCTCCAAGTGGTAGCCAACCCATGCCGTATTCAGTAGCACTGCCCTTAGGTTTGAAGCTAAAGAGTTTACCTGACCACTTGCCTATAGAGACATCGAAGAAGATAAAAAACTTTTCGACCTTCACTCCGAAGAGTTTTGAGGCAAGCGCATGGCCGCCCTCGTGGAGCAAAACGAGAAGAGAGATAGACAGAATGAATTGTAGTAGCTTTATCAAAAATATTTCCATGAGCAAATTTGTCGCTTGTGTTTGTATGTTATAAATTACTTGTTTCTCAATATTTCAGTGGCGATGGCACGAGCCTCGCTGTCTGTTTGCAGATAAATGTCAAGGTCGGGGATGGCGTCAAAAGTCGTTTTTGTCATAGTCTTGCTGATGATTTCTGCTATGCCAAGGAATGAACATTCTCCCCGTCTGAACGCTGCGTTGGCCACTTCGTTGGCTGCATTGAGAATACAGGGCATGTTTCCGCCTTGACGGATGGCATCATAAGCAAGGGCGAGACACGGGAATTTTTCCATGTCGGGCTTGAAGAACTCTAACTGTTGGGCTTTGAAAAGGTCAAGAAAATCACCATTTAGAGGCAGTCTTTCGGGGTATGAAAAGGCATATTGGATAGGCAAACGCATGTCGGGCACACCAAGTTGAGCCTTCACCGCACCGTCTTTGAACTGAACCCCGCTATGGACGATACTCTGAGGATGTATTAATACTTCGATGTGGTCGGCAGGAACGCCAAATAACCACTTAGCTTCCATTACTTCAAACCCCTTGTTCATCAGTGTGGCAGAGTCGATGGTGATCTTCGCTCCCATGTCCCACGTAGGGTGCTTGAGGGCATCTGCCGCAGTAACTTTGGCAAGTTGCTCATGGCTGAAAAGCCTAAAAGGACCGCCCGAACAGGTCAGAAGGATCTTGTCTACCTCGTTTTGTTCTTCTCCTACAAGGCTTTGGAAGATGGCGCTATGCTCGGAATCCACTGGCAATAGATCCACATGGTTTTGTTGCACGAGGTTGAGCATCAGCTCACCAGCCACAACTAGTGTCTCCTTGTTGGCCAACGCAATCTTCTTGCGAGCTTTAATGGCATGGATAGTTGGTACCAATCCAGCAAATCCAACCATCGAAGCAAGAACGATATCGATTGGGTCGGCCTCTACAACTTGTGCCAATGCCTCCTTGCCCGCATAGACCTTAATGCCTGGTTGGTCTGCAAGAAGACTCACAAGATTATCGTATAGTGCTTCGTTGGCAATGACAACGCAGGCTGGATTGAACTTCCGTGCCTGCTCTGCAAGCTTTTCTATGTTGTTGTTTGCTGTAAGACAATAAGCCTCGTAGCGGTCGGAATGTTGGGCGATAACGTCCAAAGCCTGTGTTCCAATGGAACCCGTGCTACCGAGAATACATATCTGTCGCTTTTTCATTACAATTCCTTGTTTTGTCGCTAAAGTCTGGAAGGTCTCATCTAAGGACCTTTCAATATTCACCTAAATGGTGAACTTACTCATTTTGAGTTTTGCACACGCTTATAGGTTGAGCAACCCTTCTGGGATGTTCATAGTTATAATACGCTGTTCTACATCTATGTTGGTGATGATTTCGGGACTGGCAGGCACTAGTAACTCAGTTCCATCGGCCTGCGAAAGCTCAAAGAGGGTATTGATTGTCGTGTCGTCAATGCGATCTATGGTGCCGACAACATCATTTGAATTGGCATCAACGATCTGATAACCGATAAGCTCTGCCCACGAAATCTCGTTTTCATCGCCATCAAGTTCCTGATTGGGAAAATAGACATCACACCCTGTCAGCTCTTTGGCTTGTTCTTCGCTGTCAATGTCCTCGAACGTAACCAATGCTGTTTCGTTGCTCCGAAAGCGATATTCACTTATGAAAAATGGCACCAAAATGCCATCAATCTCGATGAAAAGATAGTCGGATTCCACGCGATCAAAGACATCGTCGTCGAACTGGAACGTCATTTCGCCCTTCACTCCGTGAGGTTTTCCTATGCGTCCAATGCGGTAAACTTCGTCCCGTCTAATCATTCTTGTATTGGCTATTCTTTACTATCACACGATCGAACAATCATCGACGCGCTTAATTTTGGCTCCCAAATTGTTGAGTCGTTGCTCAATATCCTCATAGCCACGGTCTATTTGAGCAATGTTATCAATGCGACTTGTGCCGTCAGCACTCATTGCAGCAATAAGCAAAGCGATACCGGCGCGGATATCCGGGCTTGTCATCTTACCAGCACGAAGCTTTATGCGATGGTCCTGGCCAACGACTACGGCTCTGTGTGGATCACAAAGGATAATCTGAGCACCCATGTCTATGAGTTTGTCAACAAAGAAGAGACGGCTCTCAAACATCTTTTGGTGAATGAGAACGGTCCCTCTAGCCTGTGTACCGACAACGAGAAGCACTGACAAGAGGTCAGGAGTCAGTCCTGGCCAAGGTGCGTCTGAAAGAGTCATAATCGTACCATCGATGAACGATTCGACTTGATAATGTGGCTGATGAGGTATGTAAAGGTCATCTCCTTCCTCCTTAATCTTCACACCGATGCGCCTAAAGGCATCGGGAATGATACCAAGATTGCGTAGTGAAACGTCCTTGATTCGCACGCCGTTACCTACCATTGCCGCCATGCCTATGAATGAACCGACCTCAATCATATCGGGCAATAGCCTGTGGGTTGCACCGTGGAGGCTATCCACCCCCACAATAGTCAGCAGGTTACTACCGATACCTGATATGCTCGCCCCCATGGCATTGAGCAAGTGGCACAGCTGTTGGATATATGGTTCAGAGGCTGCATTGTAAATCGTTGTCACACCTTTGGCCATCACGGCGGCCATAATGATGTTGGCAGTACCTGTAACCGAAGCCTCGTCGAGCAACATATAGGTACCCTTCAAGCGCTTTGCCTCTATGAGATAAACGTCTCGTTGCTCGTCCTTGATGAATCTTGCACCGAGATTTCTGAAACCTAGGAAGTGAGTATCTAGACGTCTACGTCCTATCTTGTCGCCTCCGGGCTTAGCAATAATGGCTCTTCCGAAGCGACCAAGTAACGGTCCTATCATCAGCACTGAGCCGCGAAGTGAGGAGCATTTCTTGACAAATTCAAGGCTGTCGAGATAGTCGAGGTTCAAGTCATCGGCCTGGAACGTATAGTCGCCTCGACCGTTGCACTCGACCTTCACGCCGATGTCGCGCAATAATTGGATGAGGTTGTTTACGTCAAGAATGTCTGGGATGTTGCTGATACGCACCTTTTCGGTGGTCAGCATTGTTGCACTGATGACCTCAAGCGCCTCGTTCTTGGCACCCTGTGGTGTGATCTCGCCGCAGAGCTGATGCCCGCCTTCAATAATGAATGACTCCATGCTTACTTGCGTTTACGCTTTTTCTCGGGTGTGGGAATGACTATTTTTTCAAACTTGAAGGTATCGAGATTCAACTGAATCTTGCCATCGGTGTAGCGCGCAAGGTCATCTGCGACTTTGTCGTCGCTATAGCTATGACTCCATTGCATGAGGTCGCGCTTCATTTGGTTGGCTGTCAGTCTCGCAAGAGCCTCGCGTTCCTCTCCTGGTTCCATGGTCTTGAGCTTTTCAAAGCTCTCGAAAATCAGTCTTCCATAATGCCTTATAGGTATCCTTTGCATAGGATAGCCCATCGATTCCGGTTTGGAGTTGATGGTCTTGGCCTGGGAAATGTCGTAAGGCCAATCAATATCAAGCTTGAAATCACTCATAATGGCAAGGTGATCCCAGAACTTCTGTTTGCTGTCGGCGTTAGCCTTGCTCTGTGGAAACATGCGCTCCATTGTCGTAACGATGGTTTCTGCGCACCTCTGTCGTTCAGCACGGTCAGTTAATGATAGTGCATAGTCGACCATGCGCTGTACCTCACGTCCATATTCGGGTAGCACTAGAGTTTCTCGCTGAGTGTTATAGTCTAATCCGTCGATGTTCATAAATTGTGTTGTTAAAAATGAAAGTTAGTGAGAGACATTGCCCTCAGCAAAACGTTATGTTTGATTTATAGCAACTTGCGTGGCATTTTGGCCACGAAATCCTTAAGGTAAAAGGGCACGAAATAAGCCACATCCTCATATCGCTCTTTAGCAATGCGCTTCTCGGCGAGGGGTAACATGTTTTTGGCCAAAGGCTCGATGTCATCGATAAAATGTGCATTGGGGTGATGGATAATCTCGCGGCACTTCTTGGCACCATTGCCAAAGAAATAAACAGGGTATTTATCCAAATATTCTTTGTAGGTATCTTCCTCCACCACAGTTGCGTGAATAGAATGAACTTCCTTCAGAGAGCGATCGAAAACCTGTGCATAAACCTCCATCCTTCGGGCATCAAGCATAGGGCAGAGCAAAGCGTCGGGCTCGACTATCATCTCATGAAGCAGTACAGGAACACAGAGTAACTCTAACGTAGGCACACCGATGAGCTTTACGCCACGTCCGTAACACACACCCTTGGCCATGGAAACGCCAATGCGCAAGCCAGTATAAGATCCTGGACCACAACTCACAGCCACCGCGTCAAGGGGTATAGCATGGCTGTCTGCAAAGGAGAGAGCCTCGTCTACGAATGTGCCGAGACGCTCGGCATGGTTTGACCCACTATGGTCCTGTTTATCAAAGATGCATGCTCCGTCATCGCTGACGGCTACCGAGCACACGTCAGTGCTCGTCTCTATATTCAAAATGCAAGACATAATCTTCCTGTTGTGCTTATGCGGTTGTCATAATAAATCGCAAATTTACGCTTTTTTCCTACAAAATATGTACTTTTGCATAAATTTAACTGATACAGACTATGATACAATCCATGACAGGTTTTGGCAAAGCTGTTGCCAATTACAAGGACAAAAAAATCAATGTCGAGATTAAATCGCTCAATAGCAAGAACCTCGATCTATCTGCTCGCATTGCCCCTCTCTACCGTGAGAAGGAAATGGAGATACGTCTTAAGCTTTCCAAAACAATGCAACGCGGTAAGGTAGATTTTGCCATTTGGATAGAAAAGAACAACCTTCAGGATGCCACGCCAATCAACGCGACTCTCATGGAGAACTATTACCGACAAATTAAGGAAATCTCTGCAAGTACGGGTATTCCCGAACCTCAGGACTGGTATTCTACATTGTTAGGACTACCCGATGTACTTTTGAAGACGGATGTTGAACAACTTAATGAGGAGGAGTGGGAAGTTGCCGATGGGGCGATAGACCAAGCTATCGAGGAACTCCTCAAATTCCGCCATCAAGAAGGCGCGGCCCTCGAAAAGAAGTTCCATGAAAAGGTGGACAATATTGAGCGTTTGCTCCATGAAATCGAACCATTCGAGGCTAGTAGGGTGCCCAAAATCAAGGATACTATTGTCAAAGGATTGGAACAGATACCCGAAGTCGATTATAATAAGAACCGCTTGGAGCAAGAACTCATATACTATATCGAGAAGCTTGATATCAGCGAGGAGAAGCAGCGCTTGACTAATCACCTGAAGTATTTCCGCGAAACAATGGCTGAAGACCAACCTGTGGGTAAGAAACTTGGATTCATCGCCCAAGAGATGGGACGTGAAATAAATACCACTGGTTCCAAGAGCAACCAAGCTGAGATGCAGAATATCGTGGTGCAGATGAAGGACGAGTTGGAGCAAATCAAGGAACAGGTGCTCAATGCACTTTGATAGAAAAGCATAAATCTCCCCTTTCGGATTAACAGAAAAGCCCTTTCAGGGCAACAAGTGATAGCTTCGGTGTCGTGAATCAATTTGTTTCACTGAGTAAATCAAATTGATTCACAGTGTGATTCAATTTGAAACACAGCATGAATCAATTTGAATCACAACCTCGAAAGACTTCAATCGCGGTCAATACTTGAATTAACGACATGCTAGACTATGCAAAATAACAACGATATACAACCATCAAACCCCGACAAAAAGGTCTGCAAGGACAAGGGACGAGCTCGTCTCATCATCTTCAGCGCACCCAGTGGTAGTGGCAAGAGTACTATTGTGAACTACTTGATGAAGGAGCATCCCGAGTTGCACTTGGCTTTTTCCATTTCGTGTACCAGCCGCCAACCTCGTGGAATGGAGCGCAGTGGAGTGGAATATTTTTTTATTTCTCCTGAGGATTTTAGGTCAAAGATAGCGGCAGAGGAGTTCTTGGAGTATGAGGAAGTATATCCTGACCGCTTCTATGGCACGCTCAAGTCGCAGGTAGAGAGCCAGTGTGAGGCAGGCCAAAATGTAGTTTTTGATGTTGATGTCAAGGGTGGCTGCAATATTAAGCAGTATTATGGAGACAGGGCATTAAGCCTTTTCATACAACCCCCATCTATTGATGAGCTCAGACGAAGATTGGTGAGTCGTGCCACTGATGCTCCAGAAGTCATCGAAGAGCGTTTGGCAAAAGCCGCTTACGAGTTGACTTTCGCCTCAAAATTTGATCATGTGATCATCAATGACGACCTTGTAAAAGCCGAAGCAGAAGCCTATCGTGTGGTAAGTGAGTTTCTTAAAGCTTAATCAAATGTCCTCCTCATCATTCAAATCATCCGCCAACAGAGCAGAGTTGCACTCTGCTTCCCAAGCAAACACAGTCATAGGTGAGGAAAATAGTGCTCAGTCCTTACAAAACCAAGGCTCCGCTACCAAACGTACAGGTTTTTTCGGCGGTAGTTTCAATCCTTTGCATGCAGGCCACATTGCATTGGCAAGGCAGCTACTGAGTAAGGCACAGCTCGACGAAATATGGTTTGTGGTCACACCACTAAATCCTTTCAAGACAAATGCCACGGATCTTATTGACGACGATTTGCGCTTGGAGATGACACGAGTGGGTTTGGCCGATGAGCCAAATATGATTGCTTCCGACTATGAATTTCATTTGCCGAAGCCTTCATACACCTGGAATACGCTGCAAAACCTGACCAACGACTATCCCGACCGTACCTTTGTACTACTTATTGGTGCCGACAACTGGCTGGCATTCGATCGTTGGGCGCATCCCAGCGACATCCTTGCCCATTATGAAATCGTTGTCTATCCTCGTAGGAATTACTCGGTTGACGACACGATCCTTCCGCCTTCAGTGCATCTTCTCGATACCAAGCTATATGAAGTGAGTAGCACTGATATTCGAAGGCGTGTGAGGTCTGGTCAGCCTATTGATGGGCTTGTACCACCAAGTATTCGGGACATGGTAATGACCTACTATCGATGACAGTAAAGTAGAAGCGTTAATTTAGCGTATTAACGTGACTTTTTACAGATTTTATACTACTTTTGCAAAAGGGAAGTATTTGTAAACAATGAAGCGATTGAGACGTATAGCACGTTGGTTGCTAATGCCTATCGCGAAGAACCGTACATTCTTCGTGACGATGTACATCCTTGGGGTGCTTTGTGCTGTGCTCACACTTCCCGAAACAAGGAGTGCGAAGCTCTATGACAATCTGTTTCTGGAGCTTTTTGTCGATATCTATTTTGTTTGTGTTGTATTAGCCATCTTTCCTCGTCACATTCGTTCGTGGATTCGGATGTTGTTGTATGCCGTGCTATATGCCGTGGCCATAGTGGATGTATACTGCTTCTGGAAGTTTGGTTCAACGCTAAATCCCACAATGCTGTTGCTCGTTAGCGAGACGGACAGCCGTGAGGCGGGAGAATTTTTGCAAACCTATCTTTCTTCCGATGTTTTGTTTTCACCCCTTTTCTGGATATTCCTGCTCATGCTCTTGCATCTTGCATGGAAGTCAAGACACACTATTCTGCGCTTTCTAGACCCCCGTCAAGGCTTGCTCATTCGGGGTAAATTAAGACGCTTTGCCGTTAGGTTGCGACAACAAAGAATAGATGTCTTGGGTGGCATGTTGGTGCTTGTGCTACTTGTTTTTGGTATCATTGATAGCTGGCAAAACAAGCGTCAGATGACGCGCATGATGACAGCACCCACAATTGGTAACGTGGAGCATTTGCTTACCGAGAAGGACCATGCTGAGTTTTACCTGCCCATATATCGTCTAGCTTTCTCAGTTTATAGCAATATGTTGGCTGCCAAACAGATTGATAGATGTATAATAGCCGCCGAACGAGCAAAAGTGGATTCTTGCTCCTATCGTTCACCCAACATCGTGTTTATCATAGGAGAAAGCTATAGCAAGGCTCACTCACAACTTTATGGGTATCGTTTGAAGACTGCTCCTCATCAGTTGCTTCTCGAGGACAAAGGATTGCTTACGTCTTTCACTGATGTGGTGAGTGGGTGGAATCTCACAAGCTTCGTTTTCAAGCTCTTTCTTTCGATGTATGTGATAGGAGATAAGGGGGAGTGGTGTGACTATCCGCTATTTCCTGAGTTGTTCCGCAAAGCAGGATATAAAGTTACCTTCATGACTAACCAATTCCTTCCGAAAGCACAGGAGGCTGTATACGATTTTTCAGGAGGGTTCTTTCTTAATGATCCCACACTCAATAAGGCTCAGTTTGACACACGCAATACAGAACTGCATCGCTATGATGACGGTCTGCTGAATGACTATGATAACTTCCTAAAGAAAGGCACTATCAACCTCAAAGGGCATAACCTGATTATCTTCCACCTCATCGGCCAGCATGTAAGTTATCGTACGCGTTATCCGAGTGACCGTCAGGTGTTCAAGGCAGACGACTACAAGGAAGCTCGACCCGAGTTGGGGCCAAGGGCTAGACAGATGATTGCCGATTACGACAATGCTGTTTTATATAATGACTCCATTGTCGATCAGATTGTTCAGCGCTTTGAGAATGAAAACGCCATTGTCATTTATATGCCCGACCATGGCGAGGAAATCTACGAACCGGGCCGACACTTTATCGGACGTAACCATAGTTCGGCGGTTGACTGGCCGTTGGCGCACTATGAATTCGAGGTACCTTTCTGGATCTACTGTTCTCATAGTTACGCAGTGAAGCACCCTGAGGTATTTAAAATGATCAAGGATGCAAAAGACAAACGATTTATGACGGACGCTTTGCCTCACCTCATGGTATGGTTGGCCGGCATCCATACAAAAGACTATCGTGCAAAGTTCAATATCCTTTCTCCCGACTACGACGAGCTAAGGCCACGTATACTGAAGAACTCAGTGGACTATGATAAGCTTCGTGAGGCAGCAATGAAAAAACAATGAATGACACTTCCATGGAACATAATCTCAATAACGACTTACTGACACGCACAGAATGCAATGCCCTGAGGGGTTTGGCGATACTTGGTATCGTTCTTCATAACTACTGTCACTGGCTTGGCCCCATCGTCAAGGAAAACGAATATCAGTTTTTCCAACACAATGTGGACTGGTTTTCTCAAGTTCTGGCAGCTCCCGATGGACTATTGCCAATGCATTTGCTGTCATACTTTGGACATTATGGTGTGCCCATCTTCCTTTTCCTGAGTGCCTTTGGGTTGGAGCGGAAATATGGAATGGCCGTTCCATCTCCCAAGGAGAAGGGTAGTAAGGGGGCTTTTTCTCGTGGTGTTGGAATTCTATCCTTTATCCGATACCATTTCCTCAAGCTCTTCAAGATGATGATTGTGGGCTTCGTATGCTTCACTTTCGTCGATCAGATAACTGCAGGACGCTGGCATTATACGGTGATGCAAGTTATCGGCCAGCTTGGAATGTTCAATAATGTTCTGCCTGAACCCGACCGCAATATATGGCCTGGGCCCTATTGGTTCTTCGGGTTGATGCTTCAATTATATATTGTTTATCGACTCTTCCTTTACCGGCGACACTGGGGCTGGACCGTGGGGCTGATGGTGATTTGTGTCGTCTTACAACTGTTCATGGCGCCTGAGGGCGAGGTGCTCAATCGTTATCGCTACAATTTCATGGGTGGAATGCTACCCTTTGGCTTTGGATTGCTCTTTGCTCGTTACGGAGAACGAATCATTTTATTACGAATCGGAGGACTCGGTACATTGATGTCAATGGTGTTTACGACGTTTTTGGTAGTCAGTATGAGTAACAACTTTTACGCATGGGCATTTGTTCCGGTTGTGGTTTGTCTTGCATGCATATACTTCATAAAGCTTTTCCGCTACATCAAAGGTTCATTCATGACTTCCATTTATGATTTCTTGGTGTGGATGGGTCGGCTCTCTGCCGCATTGTTTGTTATTCATCCCGTTACTCGCAAGGTATTTATTCCTTTATCGCGAGATGGAAATATGTATGCTGGATTGCTCCTTTACATTGCCTCTTCCATTTTTTTTGCTTGGGTAATCAACGAGTTAATGAAGCATATTCCTAACCCTAAGCTTGAGCCCAACAAGATTGTTGATATATCAGAAGCAACTAATACCAGTGACAAAAAGTAGAAATATCACAATGGCAGAGCAACAACAAAAACTCCGAACCATTCCCGAAATTGATCTGGGTGACATCAGCCGCTATCGCGGAGAGCTGATGGGACTGGCTATGGTGTTTATTATGTTCTTCCATATCGGCTTACCTCGCTACGACACATTCTTTGGATTAATGCGTCTGGGCAATATTGGCGTTGACATATTCTTGTTCCTTAGTGGCATCGGTTTGTGGTTTTCGTGGATGAAGATGCCAAGTATGAAGCATTTTTTCAGTCGTCGTTACCTACGAATCTATCCGGCATGGCTCATTGTCTCCTGCCTTTATTATATTCCACGATTTCGTGGCGGAGATGCCTTGGCATGGATCGACTTGGCTGGCGACATCCTGATTAACTGGGATTTTTGGCTTAATGGTGAGTTGACGTTTTGGTATGTCCCTGCCACAATGATGCTTTATATCTTTGCTCCTGCCTATATGGAGTTGATTAAGCGCCATCCGGCCTACCGTTGGATACCCATCTTGATGATCTTGTGGTGTGTTGCCGTTCAGTGGGTGGCACCTATCAATGATGCCGTTGGACATTTGGAAATCTTTTGGAGTCGTGTTCCCATTTTCTTTATCGGCATTAACATGGGGGAAATGGTGCGTCAAGGTAGACGCATGGACGGCATGAGTATTTGGCTGATACTGCTCGTTTTCTTAGCGGGATTGACTTTGAGCCTTTATCTTGAACAAGTAAAGCATGGCCAATTCCCACTTTTCATTGAGCGCTTGGTGTATATTCCACTGACAATTTCGGCAATTTTGCTCCTTAATTTCCTTATCCGTCGTACTGCGAATAGACTGAAACAGTGCTTCCGTTTTTTGGGAACAGTCAGTTTGGAAATCTATCTTATCCATGTCCAATTCGTACTTCTATATCTTCCAAAGCATTGGGGTTATTGGTCCAAGTTTGTGGTAATGGCCATCATTTCCGTTCCTTTGGCATGGTTGTTGAGCAAAGCCGCAGATTGGATTTCAGCCCAATTATCTAAGTGTTTGCCTAAATGAAACATCTCATAAAACTCATAAGACCGGCACAATGGATCAAGAATCTTTTCGTTTTTGGTCCAATTGTCTTTGGAGGCGAACTGCTCAACGGCAAAGCGTTAACAGCCGGCATCATCACTTTCTTAGCTTTTTGTTTTGCCGCATCAAGCGTATATTGCTTCAATGATATCTATGACTTAGCTGATGACAGGCGTCATCCTGAAAAGAAAAGCCGCCCGATAGCTTCAGGTGCGGTGTCTGTAGCGCAAGCTTACGGACTTATGGGATTGATGTTTGTACTATCATTGTTATCTGTAGGATTGCTTTATTGGGTAGGGAAGACGGCTATGCTGCATGTCGCCGGCATCGTTCTGTTCTATTGGTTGCTAAATCTTGCCTATTGTGCGCGACTCAAGCAATATGCCATTATTGACGTTTGCATCGTTGCTTTCGGGTTTGTACTGAGATTGTTTGCCGGTGGCCAAGCCACTGATATTATGCTAAGTAAGTGGATTGTGCTCATGACGTTCCTCCTAACGCTATTCATGAGCTTTGCCAAAAGACGTGATGACGTGCTTCGAATGGAGGCAACAGGCGAGGCTCCACGTAGAAATACCATTCATTATAACCTCACATTCATCAATCAGGCAATCACCATCACGGCAGCGGTAACACTTGTTTGTTACATCATGTATACCGTCAGCCCTGAAGTAATCGCTCAATTTCATAACGATTACCTCTACCTTACGAGCGTCTTTGTGCTTGTGGGATTGTTACGTTATATCCAAATTGCAGTGGTAGAAAAGAAGAGTGGTAATCCGACCAAGGTCATTTTGCGCGACCGTTTCATACAGTTGGACGGTTTGGCATGGCTCATTTCATTCTTGCTGATTATCTATGCTAAGTGAGTTAAAAGCTAGAAGTTATGGGCAATAAAGTATATCTTTTTGACTTCGATGGTACGTTGACCACACGTGATACACTCTTGGCCTTTATCATCTATGCCAAGGGAGCATGTCGTTTCTGGCTAGGACTGTTGCTTTATTCCCCTCTGCTAGTAATGATGAAGCTGCATTTATACTCCAATGGCAAGGCAAAGCAAAAAGTATTTGCTCACTTCTTCAAGGGTATTGATATTGAGAAGTTTGACCAACTATGCCACTCCTTTGCTCAAGACCATCGTGAACGATTGTTGCGTCCGCTTGGATTAGCAGAAATGCAACATGCATTGGAGGACGGTGCGCATGTTTTTGTAGTGAGCGCTAGCATCGATAACTGGGTCTGCCCGTTCTTCGAGACCTTGCCACAAGGTTCTCCTCACGTTGTAGGCACACAGATAGAGACAAAAGAAGGTGTTGTAACGGGGCGCTTTCTTACCCCCAACTGTTTTGGAGCAGAGAAGGTTCGACGTATCAAAGCCTTACTTCCTCAACCTCGTTCTACCTATTATATTGCAGCATTCGGCGATAGCCGTGGCGACAAAGAGATGTTAAGTTATGCAGATGAAGCCCATTATAAGCCATTTAGATAGCGAGAAGATGCAACGATTAGGTGAGGTTGTTCGCTTCGGAATTGTAGGAGTGGTAGCCACTTTGCTACAATACGGCATCTATCTGCTTATGCTTCGTTGGGTCAATGCGGGGATTGCCAACACCGTTGGCTACGCCCTGAGTTTCCTGTTCAACTTCTTTGCTAGCACCCATTTTACCTTTCGGGTCAGGCCTAACGCCCGTCGGGGGGCAGGATTTGCATTGAGCCACGTCATCAACTATTGCCTACAGATGCTTCTGCTATGGCTTTTCATCAAGGTAGGCGTGTCCAAACCACTTGCTCCAATACCTATGTTTGCCATCTGTGTGCCTATTAATTTCCTCTTGGTGAGGTTCTTTTTGAAGCGGTAAACGATGAAAAGAATAATAGGAATCTTCAAAATCAGACATGAAGAGCGGTGGGCAGCACTTGTAGCAATGCTCTATATCGTAGCTCTCAATGCCATGGTCATTGCGCAGTACATACAGCAGTTTATCAATTCGAGCGACAATTATAAGCGCCTTTTCACACGCACATTCCATATATCAGGCTTTGATCCACTAACTTATGCCGTAGTATCTGATTGGGACGCTTATTATAATATCTATCGGCATCCGCTTCTTGCCTTCTTCTGGTGGCTTCCAGCACAGCTCAACAGAGGTCTAATGGCTCTGACAGGGTATAACTTTGTACAGTTTATTGTGGCCTTTGTCTTGGTCTTTTGTGCCTTCTATGCGTTTATTTTCCTATGTCGTATCTTCCGCGATATTATCCATTTACCATGGATAGACTCGTGGTTGCTTGGCGCATTGACCTATAGTTTTGCCCTCATTATGCTTTCGTCATGCGTTCCCGACCACTTCATTCTGTCAATGTTCATGCTTGTTCTCACGCTCTATGTGGCAGGACGAAAGATTCAATCCAAGAATTCTCTCTCCCGTTGGCAAACTATTCTTTTATTCTTTATCACTGCAGGTATCTCGCTAAACAACGGCATAAAGGTGCTCTTGGCGAATCTTTTTGTCAATGGCAAGCGTTTCTGGCATCCTGTAAACATACTTTTGGTAGTATTGTTACCGTGTGCAATAATTTGGGGGACGGCCAGATGGGAATGGAAAATCTATGAAAAGCCAAAGTATGCAGCCCGCCAACAAAAGCGCGCTGAGGTCGATAGCATTAGACAAGCACGTGTTGCAAAGGCTTTCCGTGACACTACAAGACTAAAGGATTCGGCAGCTATCCAAGCAGGAATACAACGAGTTCTCAACAAACAGGTGGCTGCACGCCAAGCCCGAAATAACAAGAAACCCTGGCGTAAGAATATTGGTAAGCCTATTGCTCATGGCGAATTCTCTCAGTGGACTGATGTCACCACTGCACGATGGCCATCGATTGTAGAGAATCTTTTAGGCGAATCCATTCAGCTCCATTCCGATTACCTACTGAAGGACAACCTCGTTAGTCGTCCTGTCATTGTGAAATATCGGTTTGCCATCAACTATATTATAGAGGCGCTGCTTGTGGTTCTTTTCCTTGTCGGTATATGGTGTGGTCGTCGCAGCCGCTTTCTATGGTTGGCATTGAGCTTCCTCGCCTTTGATATGCTTATTCATGTTGTACTTGGTTTTGGAATCAACGAGATATATATTATGTCTGCCCACTGGCTCTTTGTTTTTCCAATTGCTATGGGTTACTTGTTCAAGAAGGTTTCAAATGGTAAACTTCACATCCCATTAAGGCTTACCGTACTAACGATAGTTCTATTCCTCATGGCATGGAATGGCTCTTTGTTTGTCGGATATTTACTCAATTAATAATTAATACTCATCACTTAGCTTCAGTTATTCAAAATGACGAATCCGCTAAAGATATTTTGCATCAAGCGTGGGGAACGGGGATTGGCACTCGTCGCCTTATTAGTTTTTTTTGCGCTCAACGCCCTTCTTGTTGGCGTACATTGGAAGGCATACACAGATGGCGCATCAGGGGGATTTTGGACAATATTCTCTACTCGATATAACGTATCTGGATACGACTGCACTTCGTGGTATGTCATTTCAGAAGGTCGTATCATCTTCAGGTCAATTCGGCATCCGCTATACTACACTTTCCTGTATCCGATGTATCTGTTGAACAGTTGGTTGATGAAGGTAATAGATGTAAATTTTGCCGTTATCTTTGTAGGTATAATCATTATCTTTTCCGCAGTCTATACTGTTATCTTCGTATATCGCATACTACACGAACTTTTAGGTCTGCGTCGGCTTGATGCACTGCTATTGGTTGCCTTGCTCTTTTCCTTTGGTCATGTACTACTTGCGACAATGGTGCCTGAGCATTTTGCCATTTCTATGATGCTGCTTACGATGACAGCCTACATTGTGGGCAAGTGTATGCAACAAGGACGGATGCTGAAATCATGGCAATCAATGATTCTGCTCTTCTTTACGTCTGGAATTGCCACGTCAAACGGTTTGAAAACCATCGTTGCCGGTGGGTTCTGTAATGGCCGAAAAGCTTTCAGACCAAAGTTCTTTCTTTTAGGTGTAGTTTTGCCTTTGATAGCTCTTATGGCCATTAGACAATATCAATATCAAGTCTATGAGGTGCCTCAGAAGAAGAAATATGAAACCATTGCCAAAGCTAACGAAAAGAAAAATGGTTTAACCCAACAGCAGATCGACGCCCAAGCTAAATGGATTGCACAAAACGGTCCAAAGCATTTCCGCCCAAGTGGACTACTTTATATGATGGATTTTGCTACACCACGCATTCCAACCATCATCGAAAATTTCCTTGGCGAGTCAATGATGCTCCACAAAGACTACGCGTTAAAAGATACATTGAAAGATCGCCCAATGATTGTTCATTATCGGTCCTGGTTTCCTTATGCTTTAGTGGCTGTTGTGACGCTCATCTTTTTTGCCGGAATATGGGTTGGACGAAGGCAAAAACTTCTGCAAATGTTGCTTTGTTGGCTAGGCATCGACATCATGCTTAACCTGATTTTGGGCTTTGCAATAAACGAGGTATACATCATGGCGTCTGGTTGGATGTTTGTTATCCCTGTTGCTTTTGGCTATTTGTTTAAGTCATTACCCTCCAAAATGGTTTATCCTTGGAGAAGTGTTGTCTTTGCAATAACTATTACGCTTTGGATACATAATGGTCAAATCATAATCAATCACTTTCTTTAATAAGATGCTGAAAATCTATCGTTCAAATCAAAAAGGATGATATGGTAAGAGATAATGAAAGGAAGGTATAAGCAAGCACCTATGCTTTTGGGCACGACTGCTTATATTGCAGACAAGCAAATGCATCAGGATCAATCCTTATGGACATAATAATCCATAAAGCTAATCTTCCTCACATCAGGCATTATCATGCTTTGGAGTTGCCCAACTGGCGTTGTTGATTTTCTCAGCTTGTCCTTGTCATCATGCAAGAAGGCTCCATTCGGGTTGTGAATCAAATTGAATCAGAGAGTGAATCAAATTGAATCAGAGAGTGAATCAAATTGAATCACACCATAAATCAAATTGAATCACGATATGAATCAATTATACTGAACAGATAATTGCCCTTGTGCGGAAAAGCAAGCATACGGCAATAGTTATCCTAAATATTCAATCTGGCTAACATCCAGTATTGCCAAGGCTTTGCTCCATCACTTCACATAAACATGATAGCCATAGGCAGGAATGGAGAAACGAGTACTCTCGCTAAGAGTCGCAGTACGTTGAGATGCGCCTTGGGAGATGGTCTCGCTATTTAATAGCTGCGTATAGTTACCTGCATACACGCCATTCACTGCTACCGTTGCACTCTGACTACCGAAGTTAAGGATAACCAAAGCACGGCTATCACCGTTGCTACGCTCATAAGCAAGTACATTGCCGTTGTCCGTACTCAGGTATCTGATGCTTCCGCGCTCGCTTACATTGCCATTGGCAAAAGCAGGAACAGTGTGCTTCAGAGCCACAAGGGTAGAGACAGTGTTCTTGATTTGTGGATCGGCATAAGTCCAGTCAATGGGTAATATCTCCACGATAGGCATGACCTTATCGTAACCAGTCTCGTCTCCATTGTAGATGAGCGGCATGCCGTAAGCAGTGAATTGCAACGTGTAATAAGCTCCGAGCTTATTTCCGAAGCGCGTCTTCACTGTGCCATGATCGGCATTCCGGTCGTGATTGTCAAGGTAAACCATGCGGTCTATGCCATTGCCATAGTCCGTGTTGTTCCAAAGACTTGCAAGATAACTCTTAACCGTGATGCCCTCGCCGGTCGAAAGCTTGGCTGCTTGCTCCAAGTTCTCCTCGAAACCCCAGGCATAATCGAAGTCCCAATCGGCTGGAAGCAGCCTTGGTACAGAACCAGATAGATCCGCTTCAGCCATTACTTCCACGCTGGGCTTATGCTTGCGCAGCTCTGGAATCACATTTAGCCAAAAGCTTGTGGGTATAAAAGGGCTCGAAATGAAGTCGCAACGGAAGCCGTCTACGTCAGTGTTGTCCACCCAAAAGCACATGGCATCTGTCATAGCCTGCTGTGTAGCGGGGTTGGTGTCGCGCATATCGAGCTGATAAACATCTCCGTATAAGATCGAACCACTACTGGGATGGTAAAAGTTGCCATTCTCTTTGTAGTAGTATTCTGGGTGCTCTGTTATCCAGTCTGCGTCCATGGCGGTATGGTTGGGAACCCAATCGAGCCACACTTTCATGCCCCGCTGATGTGCTGCAATAACGAAAGCCTTGAAGTCTTCCATCGTACCATGGTCAGGATTGGTCTTGTAATAGCTCTTGGGTGCATATGGAGAGCCAAGCGTGCCCCACTTGTTGACATTGCTTCTGGGGAAGATAGGCATCAGCCATACTATGTCTATGCCAAGCTTTTGCAGCTCATCGAGACGTGCTTGGGCAGCTGCAAAGGTACCTTCGGCGGTGAAGTCGTACAGGTTGATCTGGTAGATGACACGATGGTTATCGCTCAGTGGCTTGGTTCCAACGTTGTCGTAAGCTGTAGAAGTGCCGTAAACAGGCGCAACGGCGGGTATCGGATCAGGGTCGGCAAGCAACTCGTAGCCTGTGGCAGTGATACGCATATAGAGGTCGTCAGTGAGCGTGAAGTTTTTCATTGCATCAAATTGCTTTCCCCCATTGTTGTTGTTGAATATCCAGTTGAGTGGTTGTCCCTCATAGCTTGAGGTCATTTCGAGTACCTTATATGGGTTCCCTGCAATGGTTGTAACACCAGTATAATGGATTCCTGGCCAGGGCTTCATGTTTCCATTCTCGCCAGATCCAATCCATGCATAAAGCGAAAGGTCATTCCATCCAGTGTTGTCCTGTACGTAAATCTTTGAGTTAGCTCTCGGAGTAGCCTTATAAAGAGTCTGTGTGCTTTGAGCCTGTAGAGTGCAGGCCATGATTAAAGCGAGAAGTGATAATATCGTTTTTTTCATGCTGTTCATAATCATGATTAGTGGGCAAGATGTTTCTTGCCGTTCGTGATGTATATTCCTTGGCTTGGAGCCTGGTTGAGGCGACGGCCGTCTAATGAGTATATAAGTCCAGGGGGTGCTGATATGTCGGCACTAATGGGGTTGGATATCCCTGTGGTGGCATCATTGAGGAATATATAAATGATAGTGCCATTAGTAAGCTTCATGTCCATCCCGGTAGCCTTTAACTTGTCAATATCAACTTGTGTAAGTGTGTAGACAATGCTTCCAGCTGTGGTTTTAGAAGTGGCAAGTATGTTGCCATTCATTTCCAACTGCTGTACGGCATTACGGAAGAACGTCGGTTCGACAGTCAACACATTGCCCGCTTGGGCATTGGTGAACTTGTCTGCGGCAAGGTGAATAAGATCTGCCTGCGCCGAAGCGCAGACAGACCAAGCTTGCATAAGTAGAACTAACATTAGATTTCTCATAAAACACAATACATCTATATGTTTTTGGTGCAAGTTTTTTATTCAATTACTGTGTACGATTTCGATGTGATGCTGACAAAAGTCTCACCCTTGATGGTGTAACCACTCATGGCATCAAACTGACTTCCACCTCCATTGTTGTTGAAGATATAGTTCACTGCATTGGCGGCATAGTCACTTGGCATAACAAAGACTTTCCATTCTAAACCGTTGATATTCTCAGTGAAGCTGTAGTGTACGCCTGGCCATCCGACCATATTACCTGTCTCATTCCATGCGTACAGACTAAGGTCGCCCCAACCACTGCCGTCAAGAACAAAGATACGTGCAGGTAAATTCTCCTCGTTGGCACCTGTGCTACTCAGTGTAACACCGAGATCGTGATCGAGATTCACGTTCTGAGGACCGTCAAACTGTGAGCCGGCGTTGTTATTGAAGATGAAGTTGGCACCCGTCTTGCCCACATAAGCCTGTGGTAAGTAATATTCGGTGTACTCTACGCCATTGAGCGTCACCTTGTTGCCACCATCGAGCCTTAGTCCTGGCCATGGGTCGGCGACATCTCCACCGTTGCTCCACATGTAGAGATAAGTGTCTGACCAGCCCGTAGTATTCTTCACATAGAGCCTAATGGTCTTTGCGAATGGGTCAGGAAGTTGCTGGAACGTCTTGTCGGCATTGAGACGAAGGTAAACATTGCCTGTGAATTCAAAGCCACTAAGTACATCATCGATTTGTGTTCCGCCTCCATTGTTGTTGAAAATGAAGTGCATGCCTTTGGCTTTCTGATAGGCTTCGTCGAGCTCCCATACCTTATAGGTTGTATTTCCTATCTTCTCTGTGCTTGTAGGAGCTACACCTGGCCATCCGTCCTTCACCTTACCACCATCATTCCAAATATAAAGCGTGGTAGCATCCCACCCAGTTTGGTCGTCCACATATACTTTGTAAGGTGCATGATCAGGCGCTGGAGCAGCAGGTTTGCCGGCGTAATTGAGCGTCACGGGCAGCACATTTGAACTATAGATGATCGTGGTATCGGTCGAACCAAATTGTGCTTTGATTCTGAACTCTAGCGGAACGATGCTGTCTGGTTGAGGATAGGTAGCTTCTATAGTCTTTGCCAACTCAGCCGCATCAATGGTCAGGGAGTTCAAGGAAGTCACACTGCCGGCGCTAATAGGGGTGGCGAAGTTGTTGCCTACAGTGTCGCATTGCAACTCATAGGTAACTCCACCTTTCTCATAACCACCAATTGAGGTTGATGCATAGGCATCTTTGAAGAAGAAACGGGCCTGACTCCAAGTGAAAACGTACTTAGTGTTCTGATTGTTATAGACATACATCACGTTCTGTCCCAGTGAATTGAGCTTAGGAAGCTCTGTTCGACTGAAGTCAAGTATGGGAGAATCGTCATCGCTACATGATGCAAGGGAAAGCAATCCCAACATCATGAGGGCTAAATATTTTATCTTTTTCATTGCGAAATCATTATTATGGATTAGTAACCGGGGTTCTGCTTGAGGTTTGGATTGGCCGAAAGGTCGGTCGATGGCAATGGATAGATCTTGTATTTGTCGTCTATCTTCTGCACGCCAGCTTGTGATCCACCCTTCCAAGACCAGTTCTTGTTGTCGGTAAAGTTATTGAACCGGATAAGGTCTGTTCTGCGATGAGCCTCCCAATAGAGTTCACGACCACGTTCGTCAAGGATATCATTGAGTGTAATGTCTGACAAACTTGCGATATCATGGTTGTTATTTCCAAATGCCCTTAGTTGCAAAGCATTCCACAAGCGTACAGCCTTCGCAGCGTCTCCATTGCCTCCACGCTTTACAGCCTCTATGTAAAGCAAATATGCATCGGCCAATCTGTAGAATGGGAAGTCCACGTCAGAGAAGTTCTTGTTGACTGCAGCCGAGCCGTCGCGGTTTAGGTTTTGATACTTGATAGAAGGATAACCCTGATAGTAATCGGATGTGTTAGAGATGGATTTGGTGCGTGGTTTATCGGTGCCCTCACCTGTAAAGAACATCGCGCGCTGATCTCCCTCGCTGAAAAGGTTCACAATATCTTCCTTCACACGTAGTCCTGACCAAGACCCATTGAGACCATAGTTGTCGGAAGGAGCCATGTCTGTGCCAAACGTTCCTGCCATGAGGTACATCGTTCCACCATAGCTCTGTGCATATTGGCTATCGTAAATGATTGGGAAGATAATTTCCTTGGACTTGTAATTGTCAGCATTGAAGTTGTAACCATACTTTTGTTCCAACGTATAACCACCGTTGTCGATAATGTCATTAAGGCAAGCGATGGCATCGTTGTAGCGGTTTCCTTGTCCGTAAACCTCTGCATTCATGTAGAGATTGGCCAAAATCATATCGGCTACGAACTTGTTTGCCATGCCGTAATGACGGTCGCTCTTCTCTGGAAGATTGGCAATGGCAGCCTTAAGTTCGCTTTCTATGTAAGGGAACAGGAAGTCACGGCCTTTCTGCTCGGGCAAGAACGCACCTACGCCAGTGTTTTCATCCACAAAAGGAACATTGGCATAAAGGTCCATAAGCAGGCTGTAAGAGAAAGCACGGATGACGCGAGCCTCGTTGCGCATAAGCTTCACAGAGTCGATCAAAGCAGTGCTGGCACCGCGAGCACTGAGCTTTTCGTCAGTCGTCTGGATGAGAAACTCATTGACCCAGGCATTGATAAGTTCGCAACGGTCATAAGACAGCATGATGAATCGGTTGGTGGCACTCCATGAGTTGAATGTCAAGCTATTCAGACCATCGTCGCCCCATGCAATGGCTGCTTCGTCAGTGGGTAGCTCCTGAAGGTTGAAATAAGAGCGAATCAGCGTTGCTTCGCCCTGGTCTGAACCCACAATGTCGCCTGACCCTGGGCCATCGTTGCCCGAAATGGCCAGTGCACTGTAAAGCTTGGACATGTATTTGTCGTATGAACCAGGCTGAATCCATGCCTTCTCAGCCGTCAAAGTAGTGTCGGCCAGCGGCTCCTGGTTCAGGTCATTGGTGCAGGCGGTCAGTCCAGTAATGCTGAGGAGTACTACCGCTGCTATCTTGCTATATATAGATTTCATAATCATCGTTGTTTGTCATTAGAAGTTTAGGTTCACGCCAAGTAAGAAAGTGATTGGCCGTGGATAGAAACTGTTGTCGTAACCGCCATCGATTTCTGGGTCCAATCCGGAGTAAGAGGTTATCACAAACGGATTCTGCACGGTGGCATAGACACGTCCCGAAGTCTTCAATGAGCCGATGCTCGGGAACGAATAACCCAAAGTGATATTGTCAATACGGAAGTAGGACGCATTCCTTACATAGTAGTCGGATAGCACTTTGTTGGTTTGGAAGTTACTATAGAGTGACTCTACCGTACGGTTGGTGAGGAAAAGGTTGGCAAAAAGACGTGCAGGGGACATCTCGCCACCGCCCATACTGTTGTAAATCCAGTTACCAAAGGCACCGTGACCGGCAATATCAAAATCCCAATTGCGCCACTGTAGTTTCGAATTCAGGCCGACAGTAACGTCTGGGGTCGACTTGTGATAGAGGTGAAGATCCTTTTCATTAATGACGCCATCATTGTTTTGGTCAACAAAGACACCCTCGATGGGCTTGCCAGCCTTGTCATATACCTGCTCATACATGTACCACATTCCAGCTGGTTGGCCAACCATGTGTACCTTGAGGTTCTGTGAACCGTCGCCCGCAGTGCCGAAGAATCGGCGCTGGGTGGCCTCTGTGCCATCACCATTGTTGAGCTTTAGGATCTTGTTCTGATTCCAAGAAACATTTGCACCGAGTTCCCAAGTCCAGTCTCTGGTCTGTACAGGAACAGTGTTGAGTGAAAGTTCAATACCCTTGTTCTCCAAGTCGCCAATGTTGGCAGCGACATATTCTGCAAAGTTTGCTCCTGCAGGTTGCTTTGCCTCGGCATTGATAAGGTCAGTTGTCTTGCGCCAATAAGCGTCGATACTACCCGTGATGCGGTTCTTCAGGAATCCGAAGTCCAAACCGATGTTGTAAGTCGAAGTGGTCTCCCACTTCAAATCGGGGTTGTAAGCGTTAGGTTGCAGCAAATAACTCCATGCACCATTGCGGTAATACATGGACTGACTGTTGATGTTAAAGTAGTAAGAGCCGAGGAAAGGATAGTCTCCTTGATTGATGTCTTGTTGTCCAGTCTTACCCCAACCCAAACGTAGCTTGAGGTTACTCAGCACATTTTGCTCTTTAAGCCATGACTCTTCGATGATGCGCCAGGCGAAAGCAACTGATGGGAAGACACCCCAGTGGTTCTGTTTGGAGAATCTAGAGCTACCGTCATCGCGGATAGTGAATGTCAGAAGATAACGATCCATCAACGAATAGTTGAAGCGTCCGAAGAATGACACGATGTAATGCTGGGTTGGATAGTCCCCAGAAACCTCCTGGAAAGGCACAAGTGCACCGGAATTATCATATTGGAATTGAGCGATACGATGGAAAGGGCTATGCATCCAGTATCTCTGCCATGAATAACCGCCCATTACATCGAAGTGGCTACGGATGCTTTTGAGGTCGCGTGCATATGTCATATAGAAGTCGAGCATCTGATTGCGACGTGTCTGTGTCCAGTCATTGTGATAGCCTAAGGTATAGGCAGATATCTGAGCGTCATATGGATCATCTGTCGTGCCACTGGAATGAGAATAGTCAAGTGACAGATTTAGTGTTGCGCGAAGCCCCTTTATATAGAAGAAGTCATAGTCAAACTGTGCGTTTCCAATGAAGTTGTCGGCATCAGCCAAGTCATTATGCTGCATAAGCATAGACACAGGATTCTTGGTGGACACACCGATAAGCTTGTTGTCATCGCCTATCCAAGCCCAGTAGCCACCATACTGCCCTTGTGGGGTGGATGGGTCGGCATAGACTGGCTGCGTTGGATCCATCACGATAGCGGTTCCGATAGCTCCTGCATTGGCAAAGCGGCTTTTGGAATGCATATACTTTGCATTGATGTTGAGACGCAGGTGATTGTCGAAGAATGATGGAGTGGTGGAGAAACCAGCGGTGTAGCGTTCCATGTGGTCAGTCTTCAGGATACCGTTATTGTCGGTATAGCCCATGGAAACACGGTAGGGCATGAAGTCCTTTACGGCTCCGTATACGCTCACTGCATGATCCGTTGTGACGGCGCTACGGAAGAGTTGCCCCTGCCAATCGGTGTTCTCTGTACCAAGTTTGCCTACTGCCGCTGCCTCGTTGCTTAGTCCTGCAAAGGTAGTCTGAATGAGATTTCGGAACTCGTCGCCATTGAGCACGTCGACAGTCTTCTTCTTATTGGCAACGCTGACATTTCCGTCATAGGTGACTTTGATTTTACCGCTCTTGCCTTTCTTGGTTGTGATGAGAATGACACCATTGGAAGCACGGCTACCATAGATGGCAGTGGCTGATGCATCCTTGAGGACCGTGAAGTCCTCTATATCGTTCGGGTTGATAGAACTAAGCACGTTGCCCACGCCCCCGACACCTCCGCCATCAAGATAGACGCCGTCGATGATGATCAATGGGGTGTTGCTGGCAGATAGTGACGAACCTCCGCGAATGCGGATGCTGGCACCTCCTGTGGCCGAACCGCCTGAAGTCGTGATGTTTACGCCGGCAATCTTGCCCACAAGCATGTCAGTGGCATTGGGAGCTACACCTTTTAATTTCGGGTCAGCAGTGAGTGTCTCCAAAGATCCAGTGGCATCCTTGCGCTTTACGGAGCCATAACCAATGACTACCACGTCATTAAGCGTGTTGTTTTCTTCTTGCAGTACCACGGTCATATCTTGAGATGCTTGCACCTCTTTAGATAAAAACCCAATGTAACTCACGACGAGTGTGGAGCCTGCTCTGGCTTGTAGTGTGAATTTTCCGTCTAAGTCGGAAACTGTGCCTTGATTGGTATTGCTTTTTAGCGTTACTGAAGCACCGATGAGTGGTTCTCCGGCGCTATCCACAACCTTACCGCTGATAGCGGTTTGGGCTTGCATTGCCGTAGCCATCAATAGGGACACGCAGCACAAGACTGCATGTTTCAAGAATTGTTTGCTCATACTTTTTTCTATAGTTAATATTAGTAGTATAATGTTGCAAAGATAGATCAAAGGATGGGAGAGTACAAGTCTATCAATGATAAATCAAAGTTAATCAAAATATCAATTAGCTGATTATAAATGATTTATCATATTTTTGAATGAGAATAATCTAAACCTTATTCGACAAAAACGGACTTTAGAAACGCAAAAGCAGTAAGAAAGCTGCCCAAAATTAACCATTGTAGGCATGGTTACATAGTAGTCGGATCGTGATTCAAATTGAATCACTCAGTAAAACAAATTGAATCACCGCATGAATCAAATTGAAACACAACGTGAATCAAATTGAATCACAACGTAAAACAAATTGAATTATACTCTCGGAAATCAACAATTTTATTATCTTTGCAAATTAACGGAAAGGATACCAACCATTAGGCGATATTCACTCCAAGATAATATGGCCTATGACCAAATGCCTTGAGCAATGAAAAGATACCTATTTCTTACTATATTCCTAATAAATGTTCTTTCGAGTTGGTCGAACCCATCTCTCCAACAACTCTACCAGACGCTTGATAGTCTTATCGAGTTGCAGTCGGAACTATCTAGGTCCAAAGATCTTCGTATATCCAATATAAAGGCAGGACTGCGGCAAAGTGGGTTGTCAAAAGCCGACCAATGGGAAATTTGCCATCGAATCTTTCAAGAATATCAGGCCTTTCGCTTTGATTCTGCTAGCGTCTATATTGACAGATGCATAGATTTGGCAAGGCGCATGAAGAATAGCCAACATTATTATCGTGCACTTACAGAAAAGGCAGATCTGCTATCTGTGTCAGGATTACTCGTTCCTGCTATACAAACTATAGCAGAAGTTGACACCTCGAAGCTTAGCTATGAAGACAAGATGATGTATTATCGGGTGCAGGATGACTTGTCACTCTACAACTCAGAGATAAGCTATGACACGAAGTATTCGGACTTTTTCAACGCTGAGGGTAAGCAATGGCGTACACTATTGTTAAGTCGCGCACCTCACTCGTCATTTGAATACATTACTGTCAAAGCAAAGACTATTGGCTTTGACAAGGATATTGATGGAGCTATCACTTTACTTTCTGACTACTTTAAAACCTTGGTTTCTGGTGATAGGTCATATTCTATTATTGCCTCCACACTGGCTTTCTACTTTGGTCTGCAAGGCGACAAGCAACTGGAGGAGAGAATGTATCTACTCAGTGCTATAAGCGATATTAAGGGTTGTATACGTGAGAACTCGTCTCTTCATTCTTTAGCTGCTCTGCTTTACGACCGTCAGGAGACGGACAAGGCTTTTAAATATCTACGAGCGAGCGTAAACGATGCTACATTCTATAACGCCCGTATTCGTATGATACAATCAGCGAGGCTAATGCCAAAAATCATCGATGCTTATGAAATGGAGCAACATAAGTCCCATAGCCGACTAACTATCTTCGCTATAGTACTTTCAGGCATCTTCTTGTGTCTTGTTGCTGGTTTTGTCTATATTCTTCTCCTTTCGCGTCGTCTAAGTTACAGCAATCGAAGGGTCAAAGAATCCAATCGTTTGCAGCAACAAGCCATGGAACAATTGGCTACTGTTAACGAGCAACAACAGCAAACCCTACAGGAACTTGACGAGAGTAATTCAGTGAAAGAGGAATATGTTTCTCGGTTCATGCAGTTATATTCTAAGATGATAGACTCCAGCAAGATCTATCAACAACAGATTAATCGGTTGGCGAAAAACAAGGATATGGAGCAACTTTCTCAAGCCTTGAAGTCGCAGAAATACGTTGACGAACTTACTACTATATTCTTCAAGAACTTCGATGAGGCTTTTTTAAACATTTATCCAAATTTTGTAGAAGGCTTTAATTGCCTGCTTCAGCCAGAGGAACAAGTCCATTTCGCAGACAATGGAGCGCTCACGACAGAGATGCGTATATATGCGCTTATCCGCCTAGGAATTAATGATAATCAAGAGATAGCGGACATTCTGCGTTCTTCCATTACCACAATTTACACGTATCGCTCGCGAATGAAGAAAAAAGCAATAGACCGCGACAATTTTGAGACCTTGGTTATGGATTTATAGTAGTAATAGACTATTGTTCACACTTACTTTATCTTTCTGCTAGAAATATATTGGACGAGTCCCACCAGGCCACTTTCGTATGCGTAAAATGTAAGTTTCCTCATGGTATCGTTTAATAAATGCCCAAGTAAAAATTGTTTTTTTATCTGTCAAAGACTTGACATGCTAAATCAATAATGATTTAACCATTTTGTCATTCTATCATGGAGACTTTTGCCTCGATGCGGAACCACTGATTTTTCCACTCGGTTTTCGTGACTCTACACACAAAGGCCTTGCCAGCATCCATAAGGCGTGAGATGATGAGATTGAGCTCTCTGGGAACCCAACCGACCCTTTCCTTATCGAGGTAAATGCCGATGGCCATGCTGTCATGCTCGTTTTTGGGGTCGCGAAGCATCCGTAACACTGTTCCCTCGATGATCTTGGGCGCCAATTCTTCGATATTTTCACAGAAAGTAGTGCCTGCAACGACGATGTCTAGTAGGAATATTTCGCGAGTAAATGGCACTAGTCCACCTTTTTCGCCACTAAGCAACGAAAGAAGAGCGGGACTGATAGGGATAATCTGATGGTCCATATAGATGGCCTTTCTTCTAAATGATTTTATTGAAGAAAATAACAAAGTCCATGCGCTTTCAACCTTTATACTTCTGCTAAGTATAACCGCGGCATGGCTAAAGGGAACAGATCTTGCCAGTTTACATGTCTGTTATCAATGATAATCGATCAGCATATTTCTGTCTCAAAGCCTCAAGCTGCTCATGCTCTGCACGCATCGATTCTTGCTGAGCTTTCACCCAGTCCTCGTCAAGAATATTAGTGCGCATATTGAAAGGGAAAGATGATTCTATGATGTCGATGTCGTCCTTTAAAGAGTCAACTTGATCGCGAAGACGGTCACGAATCTGCTGCAGGCTTTCCTCTCCCTTATGGAGGAAATCTTTGGAATCATCCTCTATGTCGAGACGCATGATGATCTCTCGCAACAGTGGTATATTGAATGTGCGATAGGCCGTCTGCCCTTGAATAAAAAGGTCTTTCATGTTTTCGGGAAGGTCGGGGTGTAGATCTGGATGTAACCTTTTAACAAGTAACCGGAAGAGGTCGTGCATCTCCGTTAAGTCGTATGGATCTACGGTTTGGGCAGCTTGGGCAGCTTCTATTATTTCCGCTTGAGCTCTCAGCTGGTCATAATATTGCTTCAGTTGACGATTTACCTCTTCCTCTATATCTAATAATTTGGGTTGTTGTCCTCGGTTAAGGGCTGCTTGAGCTAATTCAACCTTCATCTTTAAAGCTCTTACTTCCACTTCTAAACTGAAGTTCTCGTACTGCTGTTGACCTATAAGTTTGGTGTATTTCACTTCCAAATCATCTCGTTCAATATTGATTAGTTCGTCTTTCTGCGTATATAGACGCAAAAAATCTTTGCGAAGAGACTCGATCTCAGCATGCAGTTTTTCCAACTCGGGACTAATAGTGATTGCATCCATAGAATTAAGTTAGATAGGGTCGAGTATGATAAGTGCTCTTTAAGGCAAGTATTCCATGTCTATTTCACATTAGCAAAGATAATGGAAATCAGCGTGAAAACTCATCTGCAAGCAAAGTTTTTGAGAGTGTTTTGACTATTTTAACCAATTCGAGGGATTGAATGGGCTGATTAATTAAGGGAAAGGCATTTGCCAATTAGTAATGCTTTTGGAGTAGTATTAATCTAATGTAACTCAGCACAAAGATATGTTGCGAGGATTAGTAATCTGCATAATATAGAAGTAGATATGTAGGTTTAATGCATCATCATATCATTAATTCGTAGCCAAAAATATTTGTAGATGTCAAAAAAAAGTAGTTTCTTTGCAATAAATAGTTAATAACGGCAAACATTTAACCATTAAAAGAGAATAAGATGAAAAGAAAATTACTTGCAGTTATTGTCGCCATCATGGTTGCAGTACCAACATTCGCACAGTATAGTAGCGGTGGTTTCAGACTCGATGAGGAGAATTTATACTATGGTGTACGAATTGGCATGAACGTATCGACTATCAATGGAGATACACAATATTTTACAAGTGATGGAACAAAGGCTGGCATGACACTTGGTGGTGTTATCGGTCTTCGCTTGTCTGATACAACGCCAATCTTCCTTGAGAGTGGCCTATACTATACTGAGAAAGGTGGAAAGGGCGACGATACAAAGCAAGGGAGTGAGAAGATGAACACGACGACGAGTTTAAACTACCTTGAAATCCCTGTTTTAGTAAAGTATGGATTTAAGGCTAACGATGACATAGCTCTGCTTCCATTCTTTGGACCCTACTTCGATGTGGCCATCGGTGGTAAGACTGCTAAGCATAGTGCCTTCAACGAAGGGTACTTCAAGCGTTCGGATGTTGGTTTTAAGCTTGGTTGTGGTATGGAATATAATATGCTTTATTTGGAGCTAGGCTATCAGTTTGGCTTGAGCAACATCTCTAAGTCTGAAGATTTTTCTGCACACAATGGAGCATTCTTTGCTAACTTCGGTGTGAATTTCTAATTCTACAGAATTATCATTGTGACAGAAAATGAGTTTTAGGAAGTATTAATTACAGCTATCAATAGAAGGGGTGGTATCCAAACGGATACCGCCCCTTCGCTTTTCTGTTGACTTGGCAATCCTTACCGTAATACTATTCGTCCGTCACGAATATACACTCTGCGCTGGGACTCCTCCCGCAAGGCCATCCCTAGTAAGTAATATATGTCACAAGGTTAGCGAAGCGAATTGGAATCTTGCTGCGCTTGCAACGACTTGATGCTAGTGACGTTGGCAGTGATGTCCATATCGGCACCGCTTTGGCAGTCTGGAATAGCATTGAGCACAATGCTACTGCTATGATTAGCCATATTCACATATGGTATTTTACTCTGCTATAATTCAAACATAACTCTAAAAACTAGGCAGAAAGCATCTAATGGCTTATGTTTTCTTCGTACATTTGCATATCAAGAAGAGAGACAAAAAGATGAAATATATAATTATTCCCACTCCCGAGAAAATAAGACAATTGCCATTTTATTTTGCTGTTGAGGAATATGTGGCTCGCCAATATGTGGACGACGAATATTTCTTCATTTGGCGTGTAAAACCTACCGTAATGCTCGGGCGAAACCAACTCATCGAAAATGAGGTGGATGTAGAATATTGCAAGTCTAACAACGTGCATATCTTTAGGCGTAAGAGTGGCGGTGGATGCATCTATTCGGATCTCGGTTGCCTGCAGTTTTCATATATCTCAGCTGCACAAAACGTCAATGAGGCATTCTCAAAGTATATGCAACACATTGCCGACCTACTGTGCAGCCTTGGCATAAATGCCGAGAAGTCTGGGCGAAACGACATCCTCGTAGAGGGGCGGAAGGTGGCTGGGAGTGCTTTTTATGGCTTGCAGGGACGTAGTGTATTGCACAATTCACTGCTCTTTAATACTCAACTTGCCCATCTGTCTAAAGCACTCACACCCTCACAAGAGAAGTTGCAGAGTAAGGGGGTGGCTTCAGTGAGCCAGCATGTGAACAATGTTGGACAATATACGCAGTTGGATATTCAAGAATTCACAGATTACACACGACGCTACATGTGTGGGGACAAGGTCTTAGAGCTTTCTCAAACTGACCTCGAGTCCGTTGCCAACATTGAGCGAGAACTGGCCTCAGACGACTTCGTCTACGGCAAAAATCCGAAATATACGGAAGTGCGCAGACATCGTTTTGCAGATGTGGGAACACTCGAAGCACACATAGAACTCAAAAATGGGGTAATAGCCAATATCAATCTAATAGGTGATTATTTCCTGCTTGGTGACATTGATCATGAACTCTTGCAACCTTTGCGGGGTACAGAGTTCACTCGCGAAGCTGTGGAAGAGCGGTTGCTCGACAAGGATCTTTCTTCAGTGGTGCGTGGTTTGCAACTTTCACAATTTCTTAGACTGCTCTTTGGACGCAAGCCTCATGTCCAAAAGCCTGACTGGTTGAAAATCGATCTCACTACAAAGTCGAAGACAGGCGAGACGGCCGACATTCTGAAGGGGCATCACATGAACACCATTTGCACGAGCGGACTGTGTCCCAACCGTGCTGATTGCTGGGCGGCACGCACAGCTACGCTGATGATAGGCGGTACAGTGTGCACACGTCACTGTCGATTTTGCAATACAGACTCGGGGAGACCTCTTCCGTTGGACCCTAACGAATCACAACATGTGGCGGAGACTATCAAGGAATTAGGCTTGCGCTATGCCGTGATTACCTCCGTTGATCGTGACGATCTTCCTGACTTTGGGGCAGAACACTGGGTGAAAACGGTTGAAGCCGTCAAAGCAATGAACCCTAATGTGCGAATAGAACTTCTCATTCCGGACTTCATGGGGCGCGAGGATCTCATAGAAGAAGTACTCGAAACACAACCCAACGTAGTCGGACACAACATGGAGACTGTGCGTGAACTCACGCCATCAGTTCGAAGTGTCGCACGATATGACCGTAGTTTGAACGTGCTTCGTATCATCAGCGAAGCAGGATTCGAGGCCAAGACTGGTTTCATGTTGGGCTTGGGCGAGACCCATCAGCAGATACTTGAACTTATGGATGATATCATCGCCACTGGCTGTAAGCGCCTTACTATCGGACAATACTTACAACCCACTGCTCAGCACCTCCCTGTAGCTGCCTATATTACACCTGAGCAGTTCGTTGAATACAAGCACATCGCCCTTTCCAAAGGCTTTCTTCATGTAGAGAGCGGCCCACTTGTCCGTTCCTCCTACCATGCCGCGGAGTCTTAAGGATAAACAATTGGATTTCCCAAAAAATGAAGACCCGACCAAATAACAGATTTGGTCGGGTCGTTGTATTAGTATTGAGACATTCTATCTTATCAACTTACTTTCATAGTTATGCTTATATGCATTAGGAAGAGATAGAACTGACAATCATCGAACTGTCCTTTGCTAGCGGTTAGAGTCATAGCCCCTGTTCTGTTGAAGATTACTGTTTGTTTCCAATGCAGATAATGGAATAGGGAATAAAACTGTATGGCCATCAGTAACAGCAGTGTGATTAAACCAGTTCTTAGTTGAAAAAGTACCAAAACGAATCATTTGAGTACGCCGTTGAGCTTCACAAGCAAATTCAATTCCCCATTCATCATAGAGTCCTCCTAACTTAATAGCTGTCTGATCCCCAGGAACATCTATTTTGTTATCCCAGTCAAGAGTGCCGTAATTAATGCGAGAGTCACCTTCCAAATCGGTAACAGACACAGCAGCTTTAGCTTTATCATCAAAGTCACGTTGCCTTAACTGGGTAACAATTTGTGCTGCTTCTTCTTTGTTTTGACCAATTCTTAGAAGACACTCTGCCTTGTCAAGGAGCACTTCTGCATAACGGAAGAATGGAAAATCATTGCCCCAACCACCATTAGTCGTTTGGGGGTCATTACCATATTTCCATATTCTATATCCATAGTCTATAGATGTGTAATTAATTCCATCTTTCATACAAGTCAAAGAGGGAAGATAATTATTACATGTCCAAATAAGATTCCCTTTTGTATCATATTGTGGGCCTATAAGCCAAGTCTCTTTCAAACGCTTGTCACCATCCTGATATGACGCGATAAATTGTGGGTTTGCACAGCTTCCACCCCAGAAATAATCTGAAGAGACTCCAAAAACCTTCTTCGCAACGGGTGGAAACCATTTATGTTGCATATTGAATGCCGTGTATTTACTGTCATAAGGAACCGCAAAAATGATTTCCGGGTTACTTGGTCCGTTGTTATATGCAAAAATCGACTTGTAGTCTTCAGCCAATGAGAATTTACCACTATTAATAATTTCGTTACAGCAATTTAGACATTCCTGCCATTGAGGTGTCCCAGTATAAACCTCCGCATTAAGGTAAACACGTGCAAGTGCAGTGAGCGCAGCCCACTTAGTCATGCGACCATATGTTACTGCTGATACCTCTTCGGACAAATCTGGAATAACGTCTTTCAGTTCTTTGACAACGAATTTGTACACCTCTGATCGAGTGGACTGCATGGGGACAGAGTCATTAAATGCAGTTACAATAGGCACATTTCCATGAGTATCCAGCAACATCATATACCATAACGCGCGAATAGCACGCAATTCTGCAATAGTACTGGTTTTTAAATCTCCCGTAGGAAGCTTGTCACTTTTTACCTGATCGAGAATTCTATTAGCATTACCAATGGCTCCATATGGTGTGTCATAGCAGTTTTCAGGCTGCCATGATTCTGAATTCCACTGGTGTTGGTGCATTCGACGATAAGTACCACCATCGTCCCAGCCATTTGGGCGAGTAGGTGTAATGACTACATCTCCACTTTCTTCCTGGGCATCAAACAATCCTTGCCAATCCATAATATATGTCAATGGATTATAAGCACTGGCCATTAGACTAGCAACATCTTGCTCGGTAGGAACAAATGTGGATTCTGTGACCTCAGAGAAGACTTCCTCGTCTAAGTTGAAGCATGATGTAAATGTGAGCGCAGAGCTGGCTAATAACACCATCGCCTTTATATTAAATAACTTCATAATATCTTATTTTTGGTTAGAATGTTACATTAAGGCCACACGTGAAAGATCGTGTAGTAGGGTATTTGTCACGGTCATCGGTTCCCGCCGTCAACCCTGTGATATCAACTTCGGGGTCGATTCCCGAATAACTTGTAATGGTACAAAGGTTGAGGCAGCTAACGTAGACTCTTAGGTTATGAAGCCATTTAACTTTTTTGACGTTGAAAGAATAGCCCAATGTGATATTATCGATTTTCCAGAAGTCTCCGTTTTCTATATATTCGCTGAGGTATCGCTGTGAATCATTAAGTCTAACCGACTCCCCTATCGAGGTTATTGACTTGGTGTCTGATGAAATGGTGTACACAGGATGAGCATCGAAGGCGCTATTCAATACATTATATTGTATTGTTGGATTAGCATAGAACATACTTTGGAAGTTAAGTATTTGATATCCAAACTGTCCACGCATATTTACACTTAAATCCCAATTTTTATATCGAAGGGAATTGTTGAAGTTGAGAAAATGCTTTGGTACACCATTGCCTAGAACTTGTCGATCTTCTGTTGTGGCATTTTCAGCAAGATCATAGTATTTGTTTCCTGTTAGCTTTCCATCTGCATCGCGTTCCAAACGTTCCACTATCCATTTTCCTTCACTGTTAACTCCTATGCTCTTTAAACCGAAGAAATTGCCAATTGGGTCACCAACTTTTACGCGATGCGTCTCAGTCTGTATAGGTTCTCCTGTATATCCAGTGACAAACCAATCAGTTGACATCTGGAATTCATCATTGCTAATAGAGCGAAGCTCATTGCTATTCGTTGAATAAGAAATGTTTGTGCTCCATTCAAAGTTCTTTGTTTTAATAGGAATAGCATTGATAAGCACTTCGAATCCCTTATTGCGAATTTTACCAACGTTAGCTCTGATACCACTATACTGATACGGAGGCACTGGCACAGAATAGTCCCATAGAGCATCTTTGGTATCACGAAGATAGAGATCTAAAGCTCCTCCTAATCTTCCTCCAAAGAATTCGAAATCAACACCCATATTATATTCGTACTTTTTCTCCCATCTAAGGTTTTCGTTTGCATTACGAGTAGGGGTCAAGATTTTAATCCATTCGTTGTTATAAAGGAAATATCCGGAGTAGCCTAAGGAAGCAAGACTCATATATGGAGATCCTGCATCAATACCAGTAATTCCAAAACCTGCACGCAGTTTTAAATTATCAATCCATTTATAGTCACTCATGAAATGCTCATTATTGATACGCCAACCCGCAGAAACACCGGGGAAGTTACCCCATTTATGATCTTGCCCAAACTTTGTGCTGCCTTCATGTCGAACAGAAACCATCAGCAAATACCTATCATCATAGTTATAGGTTGCACGGCCAAAGAGACCTATAAGTTTAGTTGCCGACTTATCAGAACTCATACCAGCTGTTCCCTGCTGAAGACCTTTGCCAGATTCTAGGAAGTTGTAAGTATAGCTGTCAGTTGGGAAATTACGATTATTAGCGTTAAAGGACTCCCAAACATTATCCTCGTAGCTGTAGCCGACAATTGCCTCAATAGAATGCTTGGCGATTTTCTTATGCCAATCAGCAGTGAGCTCTATAGAATTATAAATGTAATCACTAGCAGACCTTGAGGCATAACCGTTGATTCCACTTTCTGTGGTAGAAGGATGCTTCTTGGTCTGATAATAACCGCTTATAGAATTTTGTCCCTTTCTTGTATACATAGCCTTAAAGCTGAGTTCCTCTATGGGCCTATAGATCATAGTACCAGTAAACCTAACGTTACGGTTTCGGCTACTACCGATATTCTCTTGTTGAAGAGAGACCGGGTTATCATAGAAGTAAACCTGCCTTTCCACATAAGAACCATCATCATTATAGATTGGTTGCGTGGGATTTTGAATGCATGCATCGCGATAAGTGGTACCAGGACTGTAGCCATAAGGATACTGACTTTCGTTTGCAATAATAGCCAAAGTCGTTGTTAACTTATCGTCAAACATCCGATGGGTGACTTCCGCCCGAGCACGAATGTTGGTAATGTCCGTCTTTTTCATTGTACCCTGACGATCTGAATAGTTCAACGTTGCAACATAACTGGTTTTTTTGTTTCCGCCTCTAAAAGTGAGATTATGATTGTTACTCAATGCGGTCCGTGTTACTGCCTTCAGCCAATCGGTCGTAGCCCCATAGTCCTGGTCGTTGGCTCCTGAAGCGGAATACCCGTCAGCCCAGCGGGCTCGGAGATCCGAAGCGCTTAAGAAGTCAGCCTTTCGAGCAATGCTTGACACTGAAAGGTATCCATTGTATTCTATCGTTGTGGGCATTTCTCGATTACCACTTTTAGTAGTGATAATAATAACGCCATTAGTTCCACGTGTCCCATATATGGCAGTGGCAGACCCATCCTTTAGAACATCAATAGTCTGTATCTCTTCTGGGGCAACCGTTGAGAATGAGCCTGGAACTCCATCGACTAAGATAAGTGGTGTACTGGATCCCAACAGAGACGAGGTCCCTCTTAGCATGACTGATGTAGAAGCTGTAGGATCGCCAGAAGCTAGAGAAATTTGCAAACCCGCAACCTTCCCTTGCACAAGCTGACCAGCATCAAGAACAGAACCTTTATTGAAATCTTCCGCTTTCACACTTGCAACAGAACTTGTAACATCGGCCTTTTTCTGAGTTCCATAACCAATGACAACAACCTCATTTAGATCACGGAGGTCTTCCTCGAGAGTGATTTTAACATTTTCTCCTGCTTTAATTGTTTTAGTCTTAAATCCCACATAAGACACTTCAAGCATTGCATTTCGATTAGTAGTAAGAGAGAATCGTCCATCGATATCAGTCACTGTGCCGTTACGTGTACCCGTTTCCATTACAGTTGCCCCAATGATAGGCTCTCCGTTGGCATCCGTTACTGTCCCCTTAGCAGTCACTCCGTTTTGCTGAACGATATCCAGCGATGTGATGTCAGTGTGCTCCATGGCTGCAAATGTTGGAATAGCGGTTCCTGCAGTCAGAAGAAAGCACGCTACTGTCTTGATGGCAACACGATTGCTAACAAGACATAATGGTTTCTCAGTTCTGTTCATGATAGTTTTTTAAAAGATTTTTTGATGATAATATTAGTTAGTTTACCTTCCATTCGATCACCCCTCCAGACTCGCTCCCTTGTAGCTTGGCGACAATCCGCAGTCCTGTTGTGGTCACTGAAGTGAAATCCACGCTATTGTACTTATCCTTCTCGCACCCATAAGCGGAGTGGTTTTCCACTTCTTTCCATGTTCCTGCCTCATCCTTGTAATAGAGTTTCCAGTACTCGGGTACACGGAAGTTGCCATCATAATGGTCAAAGTCTAGCCAATAAACTTGTACATTGCTCACTGTATAGGGACGGTCAAACTCGTAAGCGATGCTCTGCGGTGTTCCCCTCTTGAGCCACCAGTAATGGTAAGGCTTACTAGTGTCGCTACTACGTTTAGGCTCCCACTGGTCGTTAACACCCCATGCACCTCCTTCAGAGATAGCTGTTTCGGGTGCATCCTGTTGAATGGCCGCACGATTGACGCGAGTATCGGCGCGGCTAGCAATAGTAGGCTGAGGCTTAACATGAGCTGCTGAAGGTGTCTCGGGTATCCAAACCTCCATCTGATCAGAGCCTCTATTGTTCCAAGTGCTGTATGGAATGGCACAGAAAGGTACATTGTGCACTGTCCCATCCTGTTCCAATTGCTCCGCAGTTCCCGTTAACTCAACTATACCATTGAGTTTGTCAGTACGATATTTAGCATTGATTGGCGCACTGCGTATAATCACTTTATTGAATACAGAACTATCTTGCTGATCTTGCCCCTCAAGGCAATAAACCACAGGGCCACGTTCCAAGGTCAGTTTCCCATGATCGTCTTCAACATTATCATTGGCTTTTATGCGGCGAACATCCATCGGCAATGCTATTTCTACTCGGTCACCACGATTCCATTTGCGATCAATGACTACATAGCCATTGTCCAAATCGGTAGCCACTTCTTGACCATTCACTTTTATGCTCCACGTCTTCTCACCGTCTACATATTGATACAGGTTGGTGCCTACAGGCCATTGACGTGCCCATCCCGGTATGCGAAACTTCATTGCAAATCGCTTACTTCGTTTCGGGGCTATGTTCACCTTTATGTTTCCTTGCCAAGGATAGTCGGTGGTCTGGGTTATTTTCACGCCATCAACATCTGCCTCACCTTGAATATATAGGTTGACAAAGATATCATTGCCTTGCTTAGCGTATTGATATTGTGGTACACTGGCTACAAATCGTGTGACATTGCCGGGGCAACAAGCACATCCAAACCACCTTTGACGCGAGTGCTGTCCCATGCTTTCCAGGGGATTGTCATAGAAAAAGTGGTCCCCGCTAAGGCTTACACCACTGAGCACACCATTATAGAGCGCACGTTCATAAACATCTACATATTTGGAATCACCGGTGGCCAAGAACATACGATAGTTCCAAAATACATTGGCAATGCTTGCACAGGTCTCCAGATAGCCCGTCATATTGTTGAGTTCGTAGTTTGGTCCGAACCCTTCGCCCTGTGCTCGGCTACCAATTCCGCCTGTTATATATAGCTTCTTGCCTGCCATGTTGTTCCAAATCCGCTCCAAAGCATGGAAGTATGCGGAGTCGTGTGTCAATGAAGCCACATCAGCAACGCCACTATAGAGATAACCCGCACGAACCGCATGACCAACGATTTCATCCTGTTGCAAAATGGGTTTATGGTCTTGTGAATACTCGTTAAGCCTGTGACCATCCGTTCCTCGGCCAGTCTCCTCCACAAAATATTTAGCGGTTTGCAGGTACTTTTGATTGCCAGTCACCTTATACAGCTTGCATAACGCCATCTCCACAATTGGGTGGCCGGAAGGACGATGAATCTGGTTGGGCTCTGGCCCAAAGGTCTTGCATACAAGGTCAGCATTCTTAATTGCTACGTTGAGGAAATTTTTCTTTCCCGTTGCCTTATAATGTGCTACTGCCGACTCAATGAGATGCCCACTGTTATAGAGCTCATGGCTATTGATTTTCTCCCATTTATGTGTACCCCACCATCCCGAAAGACGGTAGCACTTATTAGTAACACACGTGGTGAGATAGCCATCAGACTCTTGCGCTGAGGCAATGATGGCAATCACGGAGTCAAGGTAATGATCAAGTTTGGGATCATAATGTACGGCCAACGAGTAGCTTGCTCCCTCAATAACCTTATATGGGTCGGTGTCATCGAAAGAGAAATCACCGCGATGCTCACCCTTTTTCAGGCCACCTGCTATTGCAAAGTTGTCAAACCTTCCGTTCTTCTCACATTCGCGAAAGGCAGAGGGGATGGATACTGTCCGATTGTTTTCGATTCGTGGTAACCAAAAGATGTCATTTAAATGTACATTTGTGAAAGGCACTTCGACGATGGGGCTACTCGACTTGACATTGTTTTTAGGCGCTGTGGATGCATCCACGACTGATGTTGTCATCATGAAAGCAGCTGCCAATAGTAATGTTTGCTTAGACATTTTCTACCGTATTAATTGTTTATTTGATGTTTCGTTTGATATTATAGCAAAGTAAAGTAAATCTTTAAAAAACCTCTGAAAGATTTGTCCAATTGCATATCAGAAAAGTCCAGAACTTTATTTTTTAACCTAATTTTAGACAATTGTTTTAGCAGTAAATACGATTTTAGTATCGTTTACATTCGAAAAACATTATCTTTGTAATAATTAGATAACACCGTTGTTATGAAGATCAAAACACTAATCAGCCTTCTATTTCTATCGTTAAGTTTTCAACTTTCTGCCAAAGACTTCACTATAAAATCGCCTAATGGGCGGCTCGAAGCTATCGTCGGCACAGGCGAAGAACTTACATTTCAATTGTGGTTGGATGGACATGAGCTTATGGGTACGTCTCTCATAGGAATGAGACTGACCGATGGAACCATAATTGGTGGCAATCGTCGTGTCTCTGCCTCCAAGCCTCGATACATTAATGAGCGAATCATGGCTCCATTCTATCGCCAAAACGAGTTTCAGGCGGAGGCAAATGAGCTTCGCCTAAAGCTTAATAATAACTTTGGACTTCTTGTTCGTGCCTACAACGAAGGGGCAGCCTACAGGTTTTATTACACGGGACGCCAGCCCATCACTATTGAGAATGAGTTGGGTAATTATCAATTTGGCCGTAATCACAAGGCTTGGCTTAGCTACTCAACCAACAAGGACAAGCCCTTTGCCATGGCGTTCCAAAATATCTATCATGAGACCACCCTCGATACGGCTCGCCAGCAGATAGCTTTTCTGCCTGCCACGGTGGACTGTGGACCGGCAAAGCTAACCCTCCTGGAGAGTGACGTCAGTCATTACCCAGGAATGTTTGTACGTGCAGACGGTGATGCGCTAACCGCCACTTTCGCTCCTTACCCCAAGACCATGGCGCGCTACCAATGGCGTAGTATGACATATGTAGACTCTACAGAACCATACATAGCCCGCACGACGGGACCACAACAGTATCCTTGGAGAATATTTGCCGTGACAAAAAAGGATGTAGACATGCCCACAAACAACTTAGTGTATGCATTGGCCACACCCAACAAGGTAGGAAGTACTGACTGGATCAAGCCGGGCAAGGTAGCATGGGATTGGTGGAACGACTGGAATCTTAAGGGGGTGAACTTCAAAGCGGGCATGAATACTGAGACTTATAAGTATTTTATCGATTTTGCTGCTAAGGAAGGCCTGGAATATATCATTCTTGATGAAGGGTGGTATGATGCCAAGAGCGGTGACATTATGCACCCGGTGGAGGCTATTGACCTGCCCGTACTCATCGACTATGGTCGTCAACACGGAGTAGGCATTGTATTGTGGTCAGTGTTCAACGTAATGGACGAACAACTGGAGACGGTCTGCAAGCATTACGCTGACATGGGAATAAAGGGCTTTAAAGTGGACTTCATGGATCGCAACGACCAGACAGCAGTGGAAATGGTGGAGCGATTGGCTGATTGCACTGCTCGTAACCACTTGTTGCTCGACCTCCACGGTATCTATACGCCTGCCGGTTTGAACCGCACTTATCCTAATGTACTTAATTATGAAAGTGTTTTCGGAATGGAGGAAGTGAAGTGGGGATCGCTTAGCAATGATCATCCACGCTATGATGTAACCTTCCCTTACATCCGAATGATGGCGGGATCGGTGGACTACACACCGGGTGCCATGCGGAACGGAACAAAGAACGACTGGGTGAAAAGCTATTCCAAGCCAGTCAGTCAGGGTACGCGCGCGCACCAAACTGCTATGTATGTCGTCTATGACTCACCTTTTACCATGCTAGCTGATGCCCCCACATGCTATGAAGCCGAGCCTGAATATACTTCTTTTCTCTCCGCCCTGCCTACTGTTTATGACCGCACACGCATCCTTCAAGGTGAGATAGGACAATACATCGTCAGCCTACGTGAGAGAAACGGGATATATTATATCGGCGCAATGACCAACTGGGAGGCACGCGATGTGACTATCAATCTTGACTTCCTACCTGAGAACGTGCGCTTTGGAGCTTCCGTTCTCGCTGATGGCATTAATGCTGACCATAATGCCGAGGACTATAAGCTCAGCAAAAAGACTGTTTCTCGAGGTTCAAAGCTCGACTTACATCTTGCCTCTGGCGGTGGAGCTGTGGTCGTTATCGCGCCTTCAACTAGATAACATATAAGCCATGAGGTGGGATAGATGGGGCATATAGCAACTATTATTACCCTGCCATGGTGTAAATGATTTTTGCAGCGCTTGCGTTTGATATTCTTTGGTGTCATGATTACTGCCTTTCATGTCGTGATTCAAATTGAATCACTGAGTGAAACAATTTGAATTACAATGTGAATCAATTTGAATTACGTGGTGAATCAATTTGAATTACAATGCCAATATGATCTTTTCACGACCACATTGCCTTGCAATAACTTGAATATTGAATTCTAAGATGTCTCAAAAAGATAACAGCACGACGTTTATCGACTAAATATCAGATACTTGAAATCTTCCAAAATGGTAGAAATAATACGAAAAACAAAAACAATCATAAAACCCAAACGACAAATGAAACGAATAATTTTAACTTTGATGGTAGTTGCCATCGCCACTATGGGAGTTGCTCAGAAACGAGGCGGTGGTTATCCCATCACTCCGGTTCCATTTACCTCTGTGAAAGTGGCAAACAACAGTTTCTGGGGACAACGACTTGAGACCTCTCGCAAAGTCACTATCCCTCTAGCTTTTAGCAAGTGCGAGTCTGAAGGTCGTTATAAGAACTTCGAGCGCGCAGCAAGCCCAAGCGAGAGCTACGATGTAGCCAAGCTGATGCCCTATTCCTTTGATGACACTGATGTTTACAAGACGATAGAGGGGGCTAGCTATATCCTACAGACCTATCCCGATGCCAAGTTGAAAGCTTATATCGATTCCGTGCTTAATATCGTAGCTAAGGCTCAGGAGCCTGATGGTTATCTATATACTGCACGCACTCAGAACCCTAAGCACCCTCATCCATGGGCTGGCGACAAGCGTTGGAGCAAAGAAGAGGACTTGAGTCATGAGCTATACAACCTCGGCCACATGGTGGAGGGAGCCGTGGCGCATTGGCAAGCTACAGGCAGTACAAAGTTTTTGAACATAGCAAAGCGCTATGCAGACTGTGTGGTACGTGAGGTTGGTCCTAATCCAGGGCAGGCTTGTGTGGTGCCAGGACATCAGATTGCAGAGATGGCATTGTGCAAACTTTACCTCGCTACAGGCGAAAAGAAGTATCTTGACGAAGCAAAGTTCTTCCTTGACTATCGTGGAAAAACGACTATCAAGCAAGATTACTCACAAAGTCACGAGACGGTGATAGACCAAGACGAGGCTGTTGGCCATGCCGTGCGTGCCGCTTATATGTATTCGGGTATGGCCGACGTGGCTGCACTTACTGGCGATTCCAATTATATTCATGCTATAGATCGCATCTGGGACAACATCGTTGGCAAGAAACTCTATATCACAGGTGGTATCGGTGCAACAGGAAGCGGAGAAGCTTTTGGTAAGAACTATGAGCTGCCCAACATGAGTGCCTATTGCGAGACATGTGCTGCCATCGGTAATGTATATGTAAATTATCGTCTTTTCCTTCTTCATGGTGAAAGCAAATATTATGATGTGTTGGAACGAACACTATACAACGGACTGATCTCGGGCGTGTCTATGGATGGCGGTGGTTTCTTTTACCCCAACCCTTTGGAAAGCATGGGCCAGCACCAAAGGCAGCCTTGGTTTGGTTGCGCCTGCTGCCCAAGTAACATTTGCCGCTTCCTTCCTTCATTGCCTGGATATGTTTATGCCTCCAAAGACAACAATCTCTATATCAATCTTTTCCTCGCCAACTCGGCAGATGTGAATGTTAATGGACGCAATGTACGTCTAACACAGACCACCAATTATCCCTGGGCCGGCGATGTTAATATTCGCATTGACCAAAACAAGGCAGGAAACTTTGGGCTGAAGATTCGTATCCCAGGATGGGTACAGGGACAACCGGTCCCCTCAGATCTTTATTATTATAATGATGGCAAGCGTCCCTCATATCAGATTATGGTGAATGGTAAGCCTGTGGAAGGCTCTGTAACTAATGATGGTTACTATACTATCACTCGTAAATGGAAGAAGGGTGACATGGTAAGCTTGCATTTCGACATGGAAGTTAGAACGGTCGTTGCCAACAACAAGGTTGAAGCCGACCGCGGACAGGTGAGTTTCGAGCGAGGCCCTATAGTCTATTGCGCCGAATGGGCAGACAATGACTTCAACATACAGAGCCTTTTGCTTAATCAGAATCCTCAGTTCTCAATGGGACAGTTGGCATACAATGGCTTCATTGCAGATGCAGAGAAGTCTAAGCTCACACTCTACCAAGGTCAGAACCTAACGACTCTGAGTACTACAGCACAGACTCTGGCTTATGACAAGTCTGGTAATTTAACCACCAATAATGTGTCGTTGAAACTCATTCCTTACTTTGCCTGGTGCCATAGAGGTAGTGGGAATATGAAGGTTTGGATGCCAAAGAATGTGTCTGCAACTCGTCCCGCAACACCGCCGACTATGGCTTCAGAAGCCAAAATTACCTCTTCCAACCATTCAAGGTCCATTCAAAGCATTGCCGATGGACTTGTACCGGCAGATGAGAACGACCGCACAATTCCCTATTTCCACTGGTGGCCTAAGCAGGGTGGCACACAATGGGTAGTATATACTTTTCCCGAGGCTAAATCGGTGAGCATTGCAACAGTCTATTGGTTTGATGATCAGCCTTGGGGAGGATGCAAAGTCCCTGATTCTTGGACTATTGAATACCAAGACAAAAACGGTGCATGGAAACCGGTAAACCATGTTGACCAGTATCCTTTGAAGAAGGGGCAACCTTGCACTGCTAACTTCGATGCAGTGTCAACCAAGGCCGTTCGGCTCAATGTTATCCAACCAGAGAAGTATTCTTGTGGCATCTTTGAATGGTCACTGAAATAATTTCTTGCACAATAAATAAATATCGGCCCGACAAAACATATGTTTTGTCGGGCCGATATTTGTTTTTGAGTATATGATTTAATTCGTTTCTCAGTGACTTATTCTAACATTTTAGCTGTAATCCCTATTGATAAGGTATGCAAAAAATATTTGTAACTATACCCACTTAGCTTAGCGATTATCAATAGGCATGCTTATCAGGTATGACGACGCTTTTAATGGTCAAAAGAATGATTTTTATATCGAGCCACACACTCCAGTGCTCGATATACCAAATGTCTTTCTGGACCCGTTGTTCCATCTGCCACAATTCTTGGGTCTCACCACGATAACCCGTCACTTGTGCCCATCCGGTAATACCAGGCTTGCAGAAATGCCTTACCATATACTTTTCAATAAGGTTACCATATACCTCCGTATGGTGCAGCATGTGCGGCCGTGGGCCAACAATACTCATGTCGCCGATTAGAACATTGAAAAATTGAGGCAGTTCATCGATATTTGTTTTTCGCATGAAGTTTCCGAAGCTGAACTTTCGTGGGTCATCTTTAGTGGCCTGAACATTGTCTGCATCTTTGTTAACATGCATTGAACGGAACTTATAACATGCAAAAGTATGTCCATCAATGCCTGTCCTTTTTTGTTTGAAAAATATAGGACCAGGACTTTGTAGTTTGATGATGATGCCGACAATGATAATTATTGGTAATAGAAGGAGGCACACCCCCAAGGAAAAACATACATCGAAAGCACGTTTATTCAGCCTGTTAATAGGTCTGTTTAAAGGCTCAAGGTGATTGGTATAGACGATTTTTTCTCCATAATTCTGAATTTTCAGATTCAGGTCGTAGCTCTCGAATGTACGCGGCACGTAAAAGAATCGTACAACATTCTTGTCACACGACTCCATGATTCGTCTCACTTCGCGACCTTCATCGTGCGGAAGTGAGCAGAAAAGTTCTTGGACACCCATCTCTAGAAGTGGATCTTTGTCCAATTCATCAAGCATAGAGTTGAGTGCAGCAATGTCTCCTATATACGTTAGATGATTCGGAGCGTTTTTCATGGGTTGGTCAGCATAATAGCCTAAAACCTTATATCCCATTGCTGATGAGTGAGTAAGGTCGTTATAAAGATTGGCTAATGAAGCATCATTGCCCACAAAGAGTACAGTCACAATATTATGCCCATGACTTCGCAGAGTTCTTAAAAAAACATATTCAAAGTACCTTGATGTGATAATCACAAAGTATAGACATGTGCCAAAGACAAACATGAAGCGAAAAAGTCCACCTCCATCAGATAGTAATCGAATAGAAATAAACATCAAGACCACCTGCGTGACGACCAATCTGAACGTGTTTGTTAGGATGTGCGACCGTCTAATCAACCGCTGTTGTACAATAGTGCGAAAGAAGAACTGGGCAATCAGCATTGAAAAATTCATCACAAGAACCGTCATCTTTGTGTATGTCAGAAAGAAATCCGGTACGAACTGACCCTTCAAAGCTATCAAGCAGAAAAATAGTAGATTAAGTAACAGAAAGTCAGCAAAAATTACTGTTGGACCGACCAATGCGCTATTACTTCTTCGCCTGATTGGTTTTCTATAATAAGACATATTTTTCTTGGACATCTTCAACACCTTTAGACCTTGTAAATCGTAACTAGCGCTTGCATAAATCAAGCGAAGCTCTCTTCCTATATAACCTTTGTAAGAACTAGTTTAGACTTTAATATAATCGGGTAAAATTAGCAAAACTTTAGGATTAATCAAATTTTATTGAAAGAAAAATGACTGTTTTAGTAAATAATTCTTTGTTTTGAAATGGAATTAGTACTACCTTTGCACTTATATGGTACTCAATTATATTTGGATAGCCTTCTTTTTAGTTGCCTTTATCTTTGCCTTTATCGGTCTGTTAATGGGCGATACCACGATATTTCAACGTATCGTGGATTCCACGTTTACCTCCTCTAAGACGGCCTTTGAGACCTCTTTAGGACTTACGGGCGTGCTTGCCCTGTGGTTAGGCATTATGAAAATAGGTGAAAAAGCAGGTGTCGTGAATGCTCTTGCCCGCGTATTGAGTCCTGTTTTTACAAAGCTTTTCCCCGACATTCCAAAGAATCATCCTGCAATGGGGTCTATCTTTATGAATATTGCAAGCAACATGCTGGGGCTTGACAATGCCGCAACGCCTACCGGACTCAAAGCAATGGCACAGATGCAGGAACTCAATCCACGCAAGGATACTGCTACTAATCCGATGATTATGTTCCTTGTACTCAACACATCAGGGCTCACAATCATCCCTACAACAATCCTAGCGTTCCGTGCATCATATGGAGCAGCAACTCCAACCGATGTGTTTATTCCCATATTGTTGGCTACAACAGTAGCTACTTTTGCTGGTATGGTCATTACTGCCGCATGGCAACGCATCAATCTTTTGCAGCCTGTGTTGCTTGCAACGATGCTAGGATTAGTGGCATTCGTGGGGCTAGTCATCTGGGGATTTGGCTCTATGGACAAGGATACTATGGCAACTGTAACTTCCCTGGCGGGAAATTTTATCCTGCTAAGTATCATTATTATATTCATACTGGCTGGATTTCTTCGCAAAATCAATGTCTATGATGCCTTCATAGAAGGTGCAAAGGAGGGTTTCCATACTGCTGTTCGAATCATTCCTTACCTTGTCGCAATACTCGTAGCAGTGGGTGTGTTTCGAGCATCAGGAGCCATGGACATGCTCATCAATGGCATCGCATGGATCGTTAGGCAGTTTGGGCTGAACACTGATTTTGTAGGTGCACTGCCAACTGCCTTCATGAAGCCTCTCTCTGGTAGCGGCGCGCGCGGGTTAATGCTTGAGGCTATGCAGAATTATGGTCCTGACAGTTTTGTTGGTAGGCTGAGTTGTATCTTCCAAGGAAGCACTGACACCACGTTCTATATCCTTGCTGTTTACTTCGGTAGTGTCAGTATCAAGTACACTCGACACGCTGTGGCATGCGGATTACTGGCTGATCTCGTCGGTGTTATTGCTGCCATCTCTATTGCTTATATTTTCTTCGGATAACAAAAAAATAGGCTGCTGTCCTATAATAGTATGCCTTTTTATTCCACAAAACATTCATATCAATGGCAAATCTCAAATCTCTTCTCAAGGACACCGCCATCTACGGCATCAGTAGTATAGCTGGGCGATTCATCAACTATTTACTGGTACCCATTCAGACTGCTGCATGGGCCGCCTCTGGAGGACAGTATGGAGTGGTTACCAATATCTATGCCTATACAGCGTTACTGCTTGTTATCCTTACCTATGGTATGGAGACAACCTTCTTTCGCTATGCAAACAAGACCGGAGAGAATCCTCAAACCGTCTATACTACTACGCTGATTTCAGTTGGAGCAACCGCGCTTTTGTTCATCTTATTGGTGGTATCGTTTATTCATCCCATCTCTTCGTTTATGGGATATGCCGCCCATCCAGAATGGGTTGCTGTGATGGCTATCTGCGTAGCTATCGATGCCTTTAAGTGTATCCCATTTGCTTACTTGCGATATAAGAAGAGACCGATTAAGTTTGCCATCATTCAGCTGGCCAATATTGTGCTCAATGTGGTGCTCAATATCACGTATCTCTTCATCCTACCAGCACTTAAGCTTAATCCATTCGGACTATACGACGACAACTTTACTCTAGAGGTGGGTATGGTTTTCTATATCAATTTGGTTTGTACTGGCCTGGTCACGCTTATGTTCTGGAAGGAACTCACAGGTTTCAAATATCGTCTGGACCCGCAGTTATTGCGCCGAATGCTACGTTATTCATGGCCATTGCTCATCCTCGGCATCGCTGGCATACTTAATCAGACGTTCGACAAGATCGCCTTCCCGTTCCTTTACCATGGAACAGACGCTAAGCAGGAGCTGAGCATATATGGTGCAACGGTAAAGATTGCCATGATTATGGCTATGATTACACAAGCCTTCCGCTATGCATACGAGCCTTTTGTCTTTGGCAAAGCTAAGGACAAGGATAATCGACAGACCTATGCCAAGGCAATGAAATACTTTATCATCTTCACCTTGCTTGCCTTCCTGATAGTCATGGGATACATGGATATCTTGCGCTATATTATTCGCAACCACGACTATTGGCCTGGATTGCGCGTGATTCCTATCGTGATGGCCGCTGAAATTATGATGGGCGTCTACTTCAACCTGTCATTCTGGTATAAGCTCACCGACCGAACCATTTGGGGAGCTTACTTTAGTGGCATCGGTTGTGCGGTGCTCATCGCCGTAAATGTCATCTTTGTACCTCAGTATTCCTATATGGCTTCTGCCTGGGGAGGATTCGTAGGATATGGAATCGCAATGCTCTTAAGCTATTTTGTGGGACAGAAATACTATCCTATCAACTATCCTATCAAAGAGATAATGGTCTATGTGGTCTTAGCTATCGGCCTCACGTTAGGTATGATTTGGAGCAATCAAGAGCTAGCCACCTTACCCGCGATACTTGTAAATACACTTCTTGTACTTGTATTTGTGGTCTATACTGTAAAGCGTGATTTCCACTTAAGTTCGTTTCCTGTTATAGGAAAATATTTTAAGTCACGTCAATGACTTCTAGGCCACTGATTACAGACAATTCTTTCATGCTATTTTATACAATCTTAAAACTATGATAATGAAATCAAGAACATTCATCGTGACTGCTCTGTTAGCTACAGCCATGAACGTACAGGCCGACGAAGGGATGTGGACGCTTTATAATCTGCCAGCCCCAGTGTATCAAGCCATGCAGAGCGAAGGTTATTCTTTGCCCTATAACAGCCTCTACTATGGTGACGATGCCATAAAGAATGCTGTCGTAAACTTCTCAGGATACTGCTCGGGGGTGGTTGTTAGTCCAGATGGCCTGGTCTTTACCAACCACCATTGTGGTTTCGAAAGTATTCGATCACACTCCACTGTGGAAAACGATTATATGCTCAATGGGTTCTATGCCAAAACCTTTGAAGATGAATTGCCCAATGAAAACATGTTCGTTTCGTTCATGGTTTCTCAACAAGACGTTACCCCTCGCCTCATCAGCTTAGGCCTTAACAAGCTTGGTAATGAGAAGAGAGGGGATCTTATAGACTCCTTGCAGAATGCAATGACTGACTCTATAAAGAAAATCGATGCCAATCTTCACATCGATATCGATGCATTCTATGAGGGTAACAAGTATTATGCCACTACCTACCAAGATTTCACTGACCTTCGACTTGTCTTTGCTGTGCCAAAGAGTATGGGTAAGTTTGGTGGCGAAACAGACAACTGGATGTGGCCGCGACAAACTTGTGACTTCTCGGTATTCCGTATCTATGCCAACCCAAAGACCAACGGCCCAGCTGCTTACTCCAAGGACAATGTGCCGTATCATCCCAAGCATTGGGCGCCTGTCTCCTTACAGGGCTATAAAGAGGGCGATTTTGCTATGACTATGGGTTATCCAGGATCTACCAATAGGTATCTTTCCAGCTACGGAATTGAACTTCGTCGCATGCAGAATGAGGGCAGGGCGCAGGCACGTGGTGTAAAGCAGGATGTGATGGCGCGCCACATGAGAGCTGATGAAGGGGTGCGTATCAAGTACGATAGCAAGTTCGCCAATAGTGCCAATTACTGGAAAAACTCCATTGGTATGAACAAGTGCATTGACTCTATAGGTCTCATTCGTCAGAAGAGAGAATTCGAACACCAAATTCTGGCTTGGGTTGATAGTACAGGATACCTTAAAGATAGTCTTGACTTCACACTAATGGGGAATCTTTATACTAAGGTTAACACGTCATATCATGACCTCAACTATCTTCGCGAAAGCTTTGGTAGAACCAATGAGTTTACTACTCGTGCTATTGGAGGATTGCGCAAACAAAAAATCGAGAATGCAGATAAAAAGCCCAACAAGCAGTATTTCGTCTACCAAGACGACCAAAAGACTTGGGACGAAGCACTCGATAAAGAAGTGCTTGCTGTATCTCTCAAGAACTATAAGGAACATGTTAGCGATCCAAATAATCTGCCATCATTCTATAAGACTATTGAGAGTAAATACAATAACGACTATGTCCGCTATGTAGATGAGATTTGGAGCAAAAGTATACTCATGCGCTCTGGGAAGAAGATTTACTTTAACAAGAAGAAATACAAAAATGATTTAGGTGTCCGCCTGGGTGCAGAGTTGAACGAAATCATGGACAACAATCATTCGAAGATGAAAGAAATTGTTGACAGTATTGATACACAAGAGCGATATTTGTGTGCTGCTAAAGTGCGAATGGAACAGGATTTGCCCCACTATAGTGACGCTAATTTCACCATGCGTCTGAGCTATGGACAAGTTGGTGGCTTTGATCTTGGGGGTAGGAACTCGGGATACTACACTTCAGCAGAGAGTATTGTCGACAAGATGATAAAAGGAGACCAAGGCGAAGTTGACTATCAGGCAGAGCCCATCATGCATTCACTCTTAAGCGCAGATGATTTTGGATGTTACGCTGACCAAACAACAAACAAGCTACATCTTTGTCTTCTAACCAACAATGACATTACAGGAGGTAACAGCGGGTCGCCTCTCTTTGACGGTAAGGGACGTCTCCTTGGACTTGCATTTGATGGTAATTGGGATAGTCTTAGTTCCGACATCAACTTTGACAAACGCCTTGCTCGCACAATTAGTGTAGATATTCGTTACGTTCTCTATATGATGGATAAGTGGGGACACGCAGACCGCTTGCTCAAGGAGATCAATCCACAGTAACAGTCAAGCAAAGAGACTTCATTCCGACTATCTCCTCATTCGGAGATGAGGAAGTGAGTAGTCTTCGTTGAGAAGGTTAAGGCGCGACAAAAATCATACTTTTGTCGCGCCTTGTTATTGTGTTGTGATCGTGTATCAGATTGAAACAACTGTGTCCGCATTTATGCGGACAGCCTAAATGCGGACACATATTGCGTAAATGCTCAAAATGTCAATGTGCTGTGATAGCCAATACGTCGGGATTGACAGAGACACATGGAAACAAAGTCTATGCTTTTTCTTATATGTCAGGAAACATAAAGGATGAACGGATAGGAGATAGTGGTTGAAAATATCATGAGACAAAAAGGGCAACATCATTCAATACTTTGTAATGATGTTGCCCCATAAAGGCATAAGCCTATTGGATACTATAGAAAAGTTAATCGTTAATGCTAATGCTTATTTGAATTTGCCCGATAATCGGCATTCAATTGGATTAGCGATTACATTTCTAGTCTGCTGTCACCTCGACTAAAGCAGCCCAGCGATTGCTGCTGCATCACTGCCCTTGATGGTCTTGATGTCAGAGATGGGCTGGTTTTTGAAGTCCACAAAGCGATAAAGCTGCATTACCAGTACATCGCCTTCCTTAGTCTGAAGCATCTCCAAACGTACATTTCCGAGATCGAATTGCTCAATTTTAGTGGTTTTAAGAGCTTGTTTCAAAGCTTCTGGTTCCAAGTTAATAATGCGCAATAGCTTCTCGCCTTCGCTTGGCATATATTCCCTTACCTTAACGGCCATGTTCTGACCTGTCTCGTTCCATACAAGGGATGTGCCGAGGCCAAGGAATCCAGTTTTAACGGTGAGCTGACCCATGCCAGCCAATTTCTTTACTATTTCAAATTTTCCAATACTTGCCATAATTCTAATATATCTATAATTGTTGATAATTGGTCTACCGAAGTGGTATGGACCTCGTGCCCATAAAATCACTTCATAGTGACTACACTATGCAAAGGCATAAGCAGCACTTTACTCGGGCGACCAGCCCAAGCTAATAAATCTCACGAAAAAATAGATATATCATTTAACAAATGATGTGATTCAGCGAGAAGACATAATATCTCACTGAAGCGCAAGGGCGAATCGGTGCCGACAAACGCGTGCGTAGTGATTTGCCGTAATTTGTATAAACTAAATAAATGGCGTAATGTTGTACCGCTGTAGCAGGTCCATTGCTAACTCCGAACGTGGAAATGATCCGTACGGGACGACTTCCAGCAGTACGCATGGTTTGCGTACTGTTGTCCAAAACCGCATCGTGGCTGTTCTCGGTTCTCTTAACTTCGTAGAGAGCATACTTACTATGCGAATTGTTTTGGGGAATCTCAAGACTATCTATAGACTTCTGCCATACATCGCTTTTTGCCAGTGCATCTACAGTAGAGGCAATGGTCAATATCAAAATCAGCGAAAAAATGGAGACCAGTCTTTTCATTGGAAAATGGCTTGAGACAAATTAGTTATCTCCTTTCCGCAGTAGCCTGTCAAGTGATAACCTTTCTTAAAAAGCGGAAGGTGAGGGATTCAAACCCCCGATACCCAAAAGGGTATACCGGATTTCGAGTCCAGCGCGATCGTTCACTCTGCCAACCTTCCCTAATAATTGTGTGCAAATTTAAGTAAAATGTAGGATATTAAAAAGTAATTAACATAAATTGGCTTGAAATAATCCATAGCCAATAAGCGCGTTTACAGCGTGTTTATTCACGTTATGATTAGCAATCGTCTTCTGAAAGTGTCTTGTGGGATTCTGAATCAATTTGAATCACGCAGTGATTCAAATTGGATCACTGCGTGAATCAATTTGATTCATGGGCTGAAATAGTATGAAACGTCTGCCTTTACAAGCAAAATACTCAGCAATGTACTTGTCATTGCTGAGTATAATATTTTGAATTTTCGCTATGAAATTCAGCGTATACTAGTCCAAAGATTAGTATCCAGGATTCTGCCAAGCAGCCTTCTGTTATGCGCTAAGGCTAGTGCCGTCAGCATTCTGCGGCTGATCGAGGAATGCCTGAGGTCTTGGACGAAGAAGATGCTTGTCTGCTAAGCTGGGGCTTGCCTTTGGATTGAATAGCTTTATATGTTTTACCAAATCGTGTTAAAGTATCAGGGAGCGAAATATAATATTGCCGAAAGGGATATAGTTAGGTCCTAGACAAGTTGGAATTAATAGAGGGTGTGTCAAAACAGGCACA
>DHOP01000096.1:66645-83918 GCA_002407775.1 Prevotella sp. UBA5387 | reverse complement strand
AAGTAAATTTAGGCATAGTCAAACAATGGTGTGGACAGTACTTGTCGTCCTATGTTTGGCATCCTTCATCTTCATTTTCTCAGTGATGAAGAGGCTTGAAAAGGTTGCAAAGTAAGGACTTTGTCTATCTAACATTTTAAAAACATTTCATTAGATTTTTTGATACCCAGGACATTTGTCCTGGGTATATCGGTGATAAACACAGGCATCGGTTTCTTGGCTTACCGATTGGACTGAATTACCTTTATCAAATATACAACTACTTATTTCAATTTAAATAAAGACTAATCAAATGATCATTAAATCTCTACTATGGGTTCGTGGCGGGCTAACTGCAATTGCCATGATGCATGTTGTTTTCGTTTCAGCAGGCGACGCAATTAACCGAAAAGCTTTGGTTGATCGAAACTGTCCATCTGTTGAAACCTTTGACTCGCTCTCATCTTTCTCAGTAGGAAATGGAAATTTTGCCTTCACAGTAGATGCTACTGGACTTCAAACCTTTCCTGAATTTTACAAGAATGGCGTTCCTTTAGGAACACAAAGTCAATGGGGATGGCACAGTTTTGCTAACCCAAAAGCTTACAAACCAGAAGATGCACTGAAGACCTTCGACTTCGGGAAAGGACATAAAGAGGTGTACTCTTGTCAGTTTAAAGAAGCAGGATTGGCTAGGGATGCATCAGAATGGTATCGCACTAATCCTCATAGATTGGACCTTGGTAAGGTGGGACTCAATCTTGGTAACAACGTTAAAATATCAGATATCACTGACATTGATCAACGTCTCGATTTGTGGAGTGGTGTAATACATAGTAGTTTCAAAGTTGGCGGTCAGCCTATTGAAGTACAGACAGCATGCCACCCAACAAAGGATGTCATCGCAGCCACAATCAAAAGCAACTCTCAGATAGGCATCAATCTTCGTTTCCCCTTTCCCACAGGTGGACATAGTGATGATGCATGCGATTGGTTGTCAGATGAAAAACATAATACAGTACTGGTACAACAGGACAGCTGTTCAGCACTGCTCCGTCGTGAAATTGATACTACTTTTTATTACGTCAATATTCGTTGGAAGGGCCATGCCACTCTCCAGAAAATAGGACGTAATAGTTTTAACCTTACACCAGAGGATAATACGCTGACCTTTAGTTGTGGCTTTTACGAGCAAGCCCCCAGTAAAAATGCCATGCAGCCAAACTTCTGCGAAGTTGAAAGGCAGAGTGCATCCTATTGGCAGCAATTCTGGGCCAAGGGTGCAGCTGTTGATTTTTCACATTGCAAAGACCCGAGAGCAAAAGAGTTGGAACGACGTGTTGTTCTAAGTCAGTATCTTCTGGCCATTCAGTCTTCAGGGCAATATCCTCCACAAGAAACGGGCCTGACCTATAACTCATGGTTTGGAAAATTCCATTTGGAGATGATTTGGTGGCACCAGGCATGGCAAGCCTTGTGGAATCGTTCCGAATTATTGTCACGTACCCTGCCTTGGTATTATTCTGTGGAGTCAAAGGCGCGTGATATAGCAAAGCGTCAGGGTTACGATGGTATAAGATGGATGAAAATGACTGATCCATCGGGTACTGAAGCACCTTCGAATGTAGGCAGCTTCTTAATATGGCAGCAACCACACATCATCTATTTGGCTGAGTTGTTGTATCGAGCTCAACCCTCCGACTCACTCATTCTCAAGTATAATGATTTGGTTCAGGAGACGGCTAAATTCATGTATTCATTTGCCTCATATGACAAGAAGAACAAGCGGTATGTGCTCCGTGGGTATATTCCTGCACAGGAAACATTACATGCTGAGACCACTATTAATTCTCCTTTTGAGCTTTCTTATTGGCATTTTGCAATGGAAACAGCTCAGCTTTGGCGAGAACGGGCAGGGCAGAAGCGTAATCCTGATTGGGACAAACTAATTCAACAACTATCACCCTTGACCTATAATAGTGACCAAATGTATCTTGCTTCTGAAGATGCAACTGATACATATACTGACATTCGTTTTACCTCTGACCACCCCGCAGTACTTGGCGCAGTTGGCGTCTTACCTTTTGTAGGCAGAATGATGCGCAAAGACTATATGCAGAACACGTTAGACTGGATATGGGACAACTGGAACTGGGATAAGACTTGGGGCTGGGATTTTCCAATGGTAGCAATGAACGCCGCACGATTGGGCGACAAAGACAAGGCAATAGGGGCTTTGCTGATGGACAAGCGAACAAACACCTATCTTAATAATGGGCATAACTATCAGGATAAAAGACTGCGCATTTACCTTCCAGGTAATGGAGGACTACTCACAGCAGTGGCAATGATGTGTGCCGGATGGGATGGTTCCCAGGGGATTAATCCTGGTTTCCCCAAAGATGGAGATTGGGATGTTCGTTGGGAGGGGCTACACCCAATGCCATGAAGTAATGGCTTGCAAATTGGATTTATCCATTTTGCAAGCCATTTTTCTTTTATTTTGTTTGTCACTATATCCGATCTTTGCTCAGACAAAACAGATCCCTTTAGCTGCTATGGTTGTGATGAGTATGCTTTAGTGTTTCAAAAGCATGCAAAAACAATCCTATCACAACCTCAGAAGAAGGGCTAAAAATTTTAAATAACAAGGTCAAAAACTTCAGAAGGAACGTTTCGCCGAAGCACATCAAGCTCAAAATCAACACCACTACCCTTCCCTGCTATTATGCCATGATTACGGAGTATCTGTTTCACAGTCTTTTCTGCGAGGTCAGGATGGTTGTTTTCGTTGCTTAGATGGCATAACCAAACATGGCGCAAGTCTTGTGTGGCATTAGTAGCTATTGCTTCAGCACATTCTACATTGCTCTGATGCCCTAGTGGCCCACTGATGCGGGTCTTTAGATACTCAGGGTAGGGACCATTGTCAAGCATCTCCTGTTCAAAGTCTGCCTCAATGACAAGATAATTAGCCCGCCCAATATAGGCGCTGATTTCATTCGTGATATGACCGACATCAGTCATCAATACGAATGTAATATTGTCATATTGTATGCAATACCCAACATTGTCGGAACTGTCATGAGGCACTTCGAATGGGGTAATAGTAAAGTCTCCCACCTCAAAGGCTACATTTTTTTCTATAATTCGTTCGCTTCCTGCTGGTATTTTGGTGCGTACACACCAATTTCTGTCTATGCCTCGATTCACATCTCGAGTAGCAAAGACAGGTATGCTATAATCGCGACTGATACTGCCCACTGACTTGACATGGTCAGCATGGTCGTGAGTAATCAGTAAACTTTGGATTCTTGACATTGGTATGGCGTAACTTTTCAGATATTTTTTCAATGTCCTCACGCCGAGGCCTGCATCCATCAAGAGTCCGCTATGTTCGGTATATAACATACTGCAGTTCCCACTGCTGCCGCTTCCGAACGAAATATAATGCAACATTCAGTTTCTAATTTTTCACAAAATTAGACAAAAAAGGCGATATAACAGAGTGTATTGAAGAAAAAACATGAGTCAATGAAGCTATAGCGAAGGCTAGATGATACCCGGCATCTAGTATTATGATAGACGTAAAAGCTTGATATTCAATCAAACTTTTACGTCCAAATAGCTTAAAAATTATAGAATTAGAAAATCAGTTTAAGCAAAGAATGCTTGAGTAGAATCGAATAACCCATTTTCAGATTCCACTGCTAGTTTCTCAACGAGTAGGTTATTGTTGTAACTACCCTGACTTTTTTGATATATGGAGTATTTTGGTCTCTGTTTTCAATAGAAAATTGACCTTGATCAGCACTTACTATTTTGTTGATTTTGGAGTGGGAGTTCTCTGCAAATTGTTTGGCAGTAGACTCAGCATTGGCGATAGCCTCCTGCATCATTTTTGGTTTCATATTCTGAAACGATACGTATTCATAAACCGTCTGTGAGTCGTAATCACCTACAACGATGGCAATGCCTTGCTTGAGCAGTTCTCCTTGGCGTGCAATAATGCTACGTACAAGCTTTACGTTGCGAGAGGTTATTGTCATAGTGGATGTGATATTGTAGCGATAGGGCTGTTTATTGACAGAATATTGGTCTGCGTTCATATCGATTACCTTGGGGGCATTTACCTCTATTTCATTGACTTTGATACCATTTTTTAGTAAGAATGTTTTAATTTGCTGTTGCTTCAAAGCGATGCGATCATAGATTTCAGGAAGGTCATTGCCCATTTCTTTGAACTGGACTGGCCACGTAACTTTGTCCGCTTCAACTTCTTTCTCAGCCAAGCCTTTAACGGTCACTTTGCGATCTTTGTTAGCAAAGTCATCAATGCCCCATTTGATGCAAAACCCTAGGACGATGATACCGAAAGCAAGAATTATTGATTCGTAGATTCTTCTATTCTTCATAGCTAGTATTGTTATTAGTTTCTTTATGCAAAGATAGTAGTAAAATCTTTCGTTTGGTTTGTAGTTATTTATTATTAACTAATTTAACAATCGATGTTACCATACTCAATCGTCTATATCCTTTCCTTATCATAGATTTGCAATTATAGATCAATGTTATTTATTTTATCTTGTTCATTAAATAATATGAAATGCTAGTATTTGCGATTGCTATCCTTTAGAACTGTGTCGCTGTATTTACATTTTCGCAAAATCGATGACTTTCGTCTTTTTAAAGATATATGAGTGAAGAGTTATATGTCACATAAAAATTGATGGTCAAACATCGTCATCTGTCAAAACGAATTCCTGGTGGAACTTGATACTAATTGTAACAGAAATAGATATAAACGAAAAGTTCCAAGAGAAAGACTAGTCCTATTCTCTTGGAATTTGTAATGTTAGTAGGGACAATCGGGCTCGAACCGATGACCTCTGCAATGTGACTGCAGCGCTCTAAACCAACTGGGCTATGCCCCTAACTATTGTTTGCCTTAAAATTGTATTGCAAAAGTAGACAAAATTTACGTTTTGACAAAATAATAATCTCCTTTTTTAGGTTCAAAGCTATTATAATAGTTTAGCTCCCTTTAATGAGTTGTATGATTTTATCCAGCAGTTCGCCAATACTGTTTGATGTAGTGCTGTCTGTGCTCTCTTTGATTTTACGCTTAACTTTACTTCCCACATGGTTAATAATAGAACTACTAATTGCCGTGCCAAGATCAGTTGTATCCGCTGACTGTGTTTCAGTTTTATTGTCTTTTTGGTCCTGGGGGGCATTGATGTTTGTAGGATCGTCAACGTTTGTGTTGTTGTTCATACTATGCTCAACTCCACTTTGATCGACAACAGAAGAGACCATAGAGGCAATCTTTTCTTCACTTGTCGTGAAAACTTTGCCAAAGATTCCATAGGATGTTGTGATGTCTCCTTTTTTAGTCTGGATAGATGTCGTAGAGAATAAAACATAGTTGTTATATTCAAGCACATTGTCCAAAGTCATATTAATAAGGGGTCCGGCAAAGAGGTGGCTTATCATACTCAAACTCTGAAAGAAGTCATCGTTGTTTTGAGAGGCTACTGCATGAGTAATTCCACGCGTTATTTTCTCTCGGATTGCTTCACGATGGTCATCCTTAGAAGGGTTTGTAATACCCATGAACAGAAGAAGTCCAATGATGATAACGCCAGCCCAAATGAGTCGATGAGAACTTTTAGGTTTTGACTCAACATTGGTGCCTACTTGCGATTGTTGTTGAGAATTAACCCCATAGGGATTCATTGGCTGTTCCTTGGAAACCTCAGTAGGATTAAACGGCGGCGGTGGAGAAGGCATTGCGGGTCCTTGAGATTGTGAGTTGCCGTAGAAGAGAGGCTTCAACTCCTCCACTTTCCAGGCTGGGGTCCACTGAACCATGCCTTCCGCCCATACTAATGTCTCGGACGATAAGTTGCGAAGACGTAGTTCTTCGATTGAGAATGGCCCTTGTTGGACATTGTTGATGATGATGAAATATTCCATGATTCTCTTGTGGTTATTCAACGGTTACACTTTTGGCAAGGTTTCGTGGCATATCAACGTTGAGTCCTTTAGCCACTGCAATGTGGTAGGCTAAGAGCTGCAATGGGATGACCGAGAGCAGAGGGGCCAAAGGCGCCAAAGTGGAAGGTATTGGAATGCAATGGTCCGCAATCTTGTCGACCGCCTGATCACCCTCTGTAACGATAGCAATGATGCGTCCGCCGCGAGCCTTGACCTCTTGCATATTGGAGATAATCTTTTCGTATCCTTGATGGTGAGTGGCGACCACGAGCACTGGCATCATATTGTCAACCAGAGCAATGGGCCCGTGCTTCATTTCTGCAGCAGGATATCCTTCAGCGTGGATATAACTTATCTCTTTGAGCTTTAAAGCTCCTTCAAGAGCTACAGGATAGTTCCAGCCGCGTCCAAGATATAAGAAGTTAGTTGCGTAAGTATAATTTTGTGCCAACAGCTTTATCTGATCGTTGATTTGGAGGACTTTTTCGATTTTGTCGGGAATGGCTGCCAATTCACTTGTAAGTGCTGCAAAATCCTCGTGATTGATGGTTCCTTTGGCCTGTGCTAAGGCAAGAGTGAGCAGTGTTAGACAGGTGAGCTGTCCTGTAAAGGCTTTTGTAGATGCAACACCAATCTCTGGACCGACATGGATATAAATGCCCGTATCTGTGGTTCGAGCAATGCTTGAACCTACTGCGTTCACAATACCAAAGATGAATGCACCATTTTCCTTTGCCAAGTGTATGGCGGCCAAGGTATCGGCAGTCTCTCCACTTTGAGATATGGCTATGACAACATCAGAGGAATAGATGACAGGGTCTCTATAGCGGAACTCAGAAGCATAGTCAACTAAAACAGGAATCTTACAGAAATGTTCAATTAGCTGTTTGGCAACAAGGCCAGCATGCCAGCTAGTGCCACAAGCCACAATAATAATTCGGGTTGCAGATAGTAGGCGAGCTTTGTTATGGTGTACGGCGCTGAGAATAATTTTGTCGTCAAACAACCGTCCGCTCATACAATCACGCAGACATCTTGGCTGATCGAAAATCTCCTTAAGCATATAGTGAGGATAGCCCTCTTTGTCAAGCATATTCAAGTTAACATCTATTTGTTTGACATTAACATCGATCGAATTATTCTTTAGATCAATAATCTCCAAAGGCTTGTTGGGATGACAAACCGTTATTTGCTCATCATCAATATAAACCACATTTTTTGTGTATTCGGCGATAGGGGTTGCGTCTGAGGCAATAAAGAATTCGGTATTGTCTTTACCTATGCCGATTACCATTGGTGAACCTTTGCGTGCGGCGACAATAGTAGATGGGTCCTGACGGTCTACGACTGCTATAGCATAAGCTCCGATGCATTTGCTCAAGGCATGGCGCACAGCCTCCGTGAGTGTGCAATTGTGACCCTGTTGGGCAAACTCAATAAGTTGCACAAGCACTTCTGTGTCAGTGTCGCTTTTGAAATGAAAGCCAAGTTCTATGAGTTGATCGCGTAGAAGAGCATAGTTCTCAATAATTCCGTTATGCACTAAGGCGAGATTCCCACTCTCAGATACATGTGGATGGGCATTGCGGACAGATGGATCACCGTGTGTTGCCCAACGTGTATGGGCTATGCCGGTAGTTCCTGAACAATCTTTGTCTGTAGCGATATTCTCCAAATCGCTAACCTTGCCTTTGGCTTTGTAGACATGAAGCTCATCTTTGGCGTTGAGCAAGGCTACACCTGCCGAATCATAACCGCGATATTCCAAACGATGCAACCCTTTAACAAGGATATTAAATGCATTCCGAGTTCCGGTGTATCCTACAATTCCACACATAATTATTAATATTAAATCGGCTGCAAAATTACAGATTAATCTATGAAAACTCTTTTCTTGTAAGACAATTTGTGTAAGAAAGGTATAAATTTTGAAAAAAACGGAAGATTTGTCAAGAATGTGTTATCTTTGCACCACGTTACAACCATTGAATATGAACCTTTTAAGTAAATTTGTTAATTGGTATTTTACTAAGAATGCAATACCTTATTGGAGCATCCTCATTATTGATTGCTTGATTTGTTACCTTTCTGGAATTTTAGTATTCTGGTTATATTATAATGGAGCTGTTACGTTAGGTAACATTATTATCTTGTCCAAGACCATTTTGGTCTATATGTGTTTTAACCTTATTGGATTCAGGGTATTCCGCATTTACAGCGGAATAATAAGATATTCTTCATTTGTCGACTTACAAAGAGTGGGGTTTGCCATGGCGCTGAGTTGTCTTATTGCCGAGATAGCCCATTATATCATCTATTTTTCGGACATGGATTTCGTCAGATTGCAAGGACGACAAATATTCCTGATGTATTTTATTGCAACCATCTTGATGTGGACTTTCCGAATCTTTGTCAAGACACTCTATGATGTACTTTTCAGTTCTGATCATGGCAAACGTGCGTTGGTCTATGGTGTTCATGAAGGTGGTGCGGCGTTGGCTAATATGATTCGAAACACAAAACCTGCACAGTTTCAACTCAAGGGATTCATTTTGCATGATTTATCATTACGTGGGAGAACACTCATGGGTGTCAAAATGTATGAGCCAAATGATGAATTGGCAGACACATTAAAGGACTTGAATATTCAGGCGGTATTAGTTTCGCCATTACAGGTTGATCATTTCAGAGATAACAAGAAACTACAGGACATGTTGATTGACGCAGGTGTCAAGATCTATATGACAAGAAATTCACAGGAATGGCATAAGGGTATGGATCTGAAATCTGGTCAAATTAAGGAAATAAATGTTGAAGACTTATTGCCACGAACACAAATTCATGTTGACATGGATTCCATAGGTGAGATGTTAGCAGGTAAGAAAGTGATGATTACAGGTAATGCAGGGACAATTGGTTCTGAGATGCTTACCCAGATTTTACCATATAGGCCAGCCCACCTTATATTAGTGGATCAAGCAGAGACCCCACAACATGACATCAGACTGTTGATGAAGAATAAATATCCTGATACTCCGTGTGAGACTATCGTGGTTAGCATCACTCAGAAAGAGCGTATGGATAAGATCTTTGATACATATCGACCAGAGTATCTTTTTCATGCAGCGGCATATAAGCATGTTCCTATGATGGAGGATAACCCTAGTGAAGCAATATATAACAACGTCTTTGGCACTAAAGTAATTGCTGATCTCTCCGTGAAATATGACGTGAAAAAGTTTGTAATGGTCTCAACTGATAAGGCTGTGAACTCTACAGGTGTAATGGGCTGTTCCAAGCGTATCTGTGAAATATATTGTCAGAGTTTGAATAATGCCATAGTTGCCGGAAAAATATTAGATGGAAAAGGTGAGAAAGCAATTACACAGTTTGTGACAACACGCTTTGGCAATGTATTAGGATCTAACGGGTCTGTCATTCCTATCTTCGAGAAACAAATAAAGAATGGTGGTCCCGTGACAGTAACTGATCCAAATATCATTCGCTATTTTATGCTGACTTCAGAAGCTTGTAAGCTTGTTTTGGAAGCAGGAACACATGGAAAAGGCGGTGAGATCTTTGTATTTGACATGGGGGCGCCGGTTAAAATTGCTAATTTGGCAAAAAGAATGATCCAGTTGAGTGGTGCACATGGCATAGAAATTAATTATGTAGGACTTCGCCCAGGCGAGAAGCTTTACGAGGAACTCCTTTCGGACAAAGAGACAACATTACCAAGTTTCCACGAAAAGATTCGTATTTGCAAGGTCAGAGAATATGATTTCAATCTAGTAAATCAAGAGATAAAAGAACTTATCGATGTTGCTAAAACTTACGATGATATGTCTATCGTAAGGAAAATGATTGAGATTAATCCTGAGTATCATCCAAACAATACGACATGGTCTACATTGAATAACGCAGAACCAGACTATAAAATACAATCAACAAGAGCACAAGTGAGTGTGAATTTTAACAGGTAGAAATGAAAAGTTCAACTAAGAAAATATCATATACAAGACAAGAGGAACTATGGAACTCATGGAGCCATGCTGCGGGAATTCTCCTGGGAGTGGTGTTTGGAACCATTTTCTTGGGATGGTGCATACGTGAGCGCGACGGATGGGCAATGTTTGGAGTTGCCCTTTATTTATTTGGGATGCTTGGATCATATGTGTCTAGTGCTATATACCATGCCTTGAGTCCACAGAGTCGATGGAAAGAGCGTCTACGTCGTCTGGATCATTCTGCTATTTATTGGCATATTGCGGGTTCCTATTCACCTATCACCTTACTAGCACTTTGGCATCATGGGTATTGGGGTATCTCCTTATTCATATTTGTTTGGGCGTGTGCTGCAGTAGGGACATATTTCTCTTTTTTTAATTTGAAGGCGCACAACAATTTTGAAACAATATGCTACGTGGGCATGGGTTTGAGCGTCATGGTAGCCTTCAAGCCTTTGTTGGCTGCCGTTCCGATAGGTACTGTTTCTTGGATTATGGCAGAGGGGGTCTTTTATATTATAGGTGCAGCCTTTTATTCATTGCATAAGCGCAAATACATGCATACCATTTTCCACTTCTTTGTGCTTGCTGGGTCAGTGTGCCATATTATTGCAGTTTGGCAAATGCTAATGCAGTATCTTTATTTGCAATAGATATTCGGTACTTTTTGGGTGATATTCCGACAATTTTGCTAAAGAGTCGTGAGAAATAATAGCAGTCGTCAATACCTACTTTCCCACATATCTGATTAATTTTCATATCGGTTGTTTCAAGGAGTTTACACGCATACTTTACCTTTATCATATTGAAATAGTTTAAAGGAGAATGCCCTGTGTTGTTCTTGAAGATTAGTGAGAAATGAGTAACAGAGTAACCGGTATATTCGGCAAATTGATTTAGCGAAAGTTTCTTTTCGATGTTTTCGCTCATATAGTTAATGGTCGCATTGACAACATTGTTTTCGTCAATACGCTCATCTTTCTTATGGTATTTTCTGAATAGATGCAAATATTTAAAGGTGGCAAGATAATTGTAAAGAAGAATGCTACTATAATATAGATTATACTTGTTGTAGCCGTCAGATAAAGTTAAGAATATCTCTTCAAAAATCATATTTCGGTCTGCAATTCTGGAATCACCACCAGGAACTATGTCGTTAGGTTGCCAATAGTTATCACCAAAATAGGGTGCATCTTCTCCAGTGAAATGAACCCAATAAATAGTCCATGGGTCTGCATTGTTTGAGGCATAGACATGTGGCTCGTTTGATGGGATGATGAAGAATTGACTTTCTTTGACGTCAAATTGATGCTCTCGAACTTTATACCATCCCTTTCCTTTTGCACAATATATAAGGATGTATTGTCCAATAGGTGTAGTGCGTTCTCGGTAATGGTAAGCAGCATGAGGATAATAACCTATATCTGTGATATACAACCTACGTAGAAATGGATCCTTAGAGGATGCTTTTTTTATCATATCCGGAAGGCATATCGAGCGCTCTCCAGTAAATCCTTGGCCAATTTTTAACATGTAGCAAATAAATGTCAATGCAAAGATACTAAATAAATCAAACAATGGTAATTTAGTCCATCTTTTCTTCCATGTTGCTCTATTTTGTAAACATAAAGAATAAAGTAATTTTGTAAGCAAATTACTATAAATCAAAAATTTAAACTATGAACCAATTCAACAAAAGTTTCGTCTATGCTGTTTGTATAGTGTCTGCCATGGGCGGATTATTGTTTGGTTATGACTGGGTTGTGATAGGTGGGGCAAAGCCTTTCTATGAATTATATTTTGGAATTGCCGATAGTGCGTCCTTACAAGGATTGGCAATGACGGTTGCTTTGATAGGATGCATGATAGGTGCGCTGTTATGTGGATCCTTAGCAGACCGCATTGGCCGAAAGAAATTGCTGATTATCGCATCACTTATTTTTCTTATTTCCTCTGCGGCAGTAGGCGCATCTAAGGGTTTCATGTTTTTCTTGGCATCCCGTTTTGTAAGTGGAGTTGGTATTGGCCTTGCTTCTGGGCTTTCTCCAATGTATATAGCAGAAGTTGCACCAACATCTGTTCGTGGGAAATTGGTGTCTCTTAATCAGTTGACAATTGTATTTGGAATTTTAGCTGCGCAGATTACAAACTGGCTCATAGCAGAGGATATACCTTCAGGTATGGGGACGGCAGAAATTGCAGCATCATGGAATGGACAGATGGCCTGGCGATGGATGTTCTGGGCAGCTATGGTTCCCTCTGCACTGTTCTTCCTTTTTGCTCTTTTTATTCCTGAGAGTCCTCGTTGGTTAGCTTTGAAGGGAAGAGATTCTTCCTCACTCGATATCTTGACAAAGGTCGGCGGGAGAGATTATGCGACGAAAGAATTGGAGTCAATTAAAAGTACAAATATAATTGCCAACACTCAAGGAGGCCTAAAGCTTTTGTTTAGCAATCCTTACCGAAAGGTTCTTCTTCTTGGAGTTGTAATCGCTATCTTTCAGCAATGGTGTGGCACTAATGTAATTTTCAATTATGCCCAAGAGATATTTCAATCGGCTGGTTATGAGATTGGAGATGTACTTTTTAACATCGTTGTCACTGGCATTGCCAATGTGGTTTTCACCTTTATCGCAATATTCACGGTTGACCGCTGGGGACGAAGAGTATTGATGTTAATGGGTGCAGGAGGACTATGTGGCATTTATTTGGTATTAGGGACGTGTTATTTCTTCCATGTTTCTAGTTTCTTTATGATTATATTGGTAGTGGCTGCCATAGCTTGCTATGCGATGACCCTCGGCCCATGTACTTGGGTGCTGCTTTCAGAGATATTTCCTAATAAAGTACGTGCCGTAGCTGTTGCAACAAGCACTTTTGCATTATGGGTTGGGAGCAGTACACTCACATATACTTTTCCTTTACTAAATAAGACATTAGGCAGCTTTGGAACATTTTGGATTTATAGCGGAGTGTGTCTATTTGGATTTTTGTTTATGCATAAATTCTTGCCGGAAACAAAAGGAAAAAGCTTGGAACAACTAGAAAAGGAGCTTTGTTCCAAATAAAGAAAACGTTAAGTAAATAATCTATTGTAAGCATATTAATATGGTATCAGCTTGGAGAGAAGATGTTGTTATTCCCACCTATGAAATCGGAGAGGCAGAAAAGAATCCAATTTTCTTAGAGAAAAGAGTATATCAAGGATCAAGCGGTGTAGTCTATCCTTACCCCGTCATTGAGAAGATAAGCAATGACCTTACTGATCATACATGGCATGTTGTATGGTTAGAAAATGAATATATCAAAATGATGATTATGCCAGAATTGGGGGGAAGAATTCAATATGCTTACGATAAGATTAAGCATCGACCTTTTGTCTACTATAATCATGTCATTAAACCTGCCCTCGTAGGACTTACAGGACCATGGATATCAGGAGGTATAGAGTTTAACTGGCCACAGCATCATCGTCCGAGCACATACCTTCCTATAGACTCTAATATTGAGAATAACGAGGATGGATCGGTTACGGTTTGGGTGAACGAATATGAACGCATGTTCCATCTGAAAGGAGCGGCAGGATTTACTCTTCGTCCAGGATGCGCCTATCTTGAAATCAAGGGACGAGTCTATAATGGAACCTTTTTACCACAAACCTTTCTGTGGTGGGCCAATCCTGCGGTATCAGTTAATGATTATTATCAGAGCGTATTTCCACAAGATATTAATGCTGTTTTTGATCATGGCAAAAGGGCTGTAAGTAGTTTTCCGATAGCTACCGGAACTTATTATAAAATGGATTATTCTGCTGGTATAGATATCTCAAATTACAAGAATATTAAGGTGCCCACATCATATATGGGAGTAAACTCTAAGTTTGATTTCGAAGGAGGGTATGAGAATGATAGTCAAGGCGGTATGTTGCATGTTGCAAATCATCATGTGTCTCCCGGCAAGAAACAATGGACTTGGGGGAGTGGTGATTTTGGTAGGGCATGGGATAGAAACCTTACTGATAGTGATGGCCCTTATATCGAATTGATGGCTGGTGTGTTTACCGAAAACCAACCTGACTTTACTTGGCTTATGCCTTATGAGGAGAAACGGTTTACCCAATATTTTATGCCGTATCGTGAACTTGGCGTTGTCAAGAATGCCACTAAGGATTTATTGATGAATCTTGAACCTGCAGACAATGGGAAAGTAAATCTAAAAATATTTGCTACAAGCCGGCAAAACATTAGGATAACACTTATGAATGATGGGGAGAAGGTGTACTTTGATGAGGTCGTAAGTATATCTCCAGAGGAGTTGTTAGATGTTATAATCGATGTGAATGGTAATCCTTTGGAGCATCTGAGCTTAGTGGTCCTACCAGCAGCTCAGGTGCCTGACTTTGTGCGCAATACTCCATTATTGACATGGCATGCTGAGAAGGATGAAATTTTCCCGATTCCTGACCCAGCTCAACCTGCATTATTACCCAATGAAATAAAGACTAATGAGCAATTGTATCTAACAGGCTTGCATCTAGAACAATATCGTCATGCTACCTATAATCCAGTAGACTATTACGAGGAAGGTCTTCGTCGAGATCCGTTTGATTACCATTGCAATAATGCCTTAGGTTTATGGTGTTTCCGTAAGGGATGTTTTGCTAAGGCTGAGCAATATCTCAGAACCGCTGTAAAGGTTATCAAGAAATACAATCCAAATCCTTATGATGGTGAACCGATCTATAATTTAGGTCTCGTTTTGAAGTATCAATATAAATTTGATGAGGCTTATGATTATTTCTGGAAATCCACTTGGAATGCTGCTTGGAAAGACGCGGGATTTTTTGAATGTGCGCGTATCTCCGTGATGCAGCATCGTTTAAATGATGCTTTGGAAGAAATAGACAATAGTTTGGCGAATAATGCTTTCAATCATAAGGCACGAGCACTTAAGGTTGCTATCTTACGGCTATCAGAAAGGAAAACAGAGGCTATCGAATTGGCGAAGGAAAACATTAAGATTGATGGTTTCAATTATATGAGTCTTTATGAGCTCTACTTACTAACTACTGATAAGCAGTATGTTGAACAAATGACAGAGCTCATGCATGGCGCTTCTAACAATTACCATGAACTCGCTCTTGACTATTGCGCAGCTGGCCTCTGTAAGGATGCTTTGTCAGTGTTGGATTTAGCAGTCATTAATCATGCGAGTACACCGATGACCTATTATTATATGGGATGGGCTGGAAGAGAGAAGGCTTATAAGCAAGGAGAGTTATTCAATCCAGATTATTGCTTCCCTAATAGATTGGAGGATGTGTTGGCTTTGCAGGCTTCTTTGCAACATAACGGACATGATTCCAGGGCTAGTTACTATTTAGGTTGTCTTTATTATGCCAATCGCCAGTATAAGATAGCTAAAGAGTATTGGCTCGAATCATCGATACATGGACCGGAATTCCCTACTGTTTGGCGTAATCTTGCACTTGAAACTTATAACAAGGAACATGATGCGGCTCAGGCGGTAAAGTACATGGAAAAGTCATTTGCTTTGAATAAGCAGGATGCTCGCATCCTTATGGAGCTTGACCAACTCTACAAAAGGATTGGGTACGAGCATACTTTCCGCTTGGAAAACTTGCGACTATATTCTAATCTTATTGCGCAACGTGATGATCTTTTGCTTGAGGAGATTACATTGTTAAATCTTGCAGGCAATTATGAAGAGGCTATTCACCTACTTGAAAATCATCAATTCCATCCATGGGAAGGTGGAGAAGGTAAAGTGACAGGTCAGTATCAATATTCACGAGTCGAACAAGCTAAGATTTTCTTGAGTAGGAAAGAATATGGCAAGGCTATCCCATTGCTAGAGCAGTGCCTATATTATCCTTCTTATTTAGGTGAAGGACGATTGGAGAATGCTCAGGAAAACGACTTTTATTATTTTCTAGGATGTGCTTATGAGGGATTAAATGAACTTGCCAAAGCTGAAAGTTGTTGGCAAAAAGCTACTCATGGCCCACAAGAACCTGCGGCTGCAATGTATTATAATGATGCAAAGCCAGATAAGATTTTCTATCAAGGGCTTGCACTCCAAAAATTAAAACGTACAGACGAAGCAAATGGTAGATTTTATAAATTAGTCAATTACGGAAAGCAACATATGTTTGACCAGGTCAAGATGGATTATTTTGCGGTGTCACTTCCAGACCTCCAGATTTGGGAAGGAGATCTTAATTTGCAGAATATAATACATTGTAAATACCTACTTGCGCTAGGGTTCTATGGTTTAGGTGATAATAAACATGCAGTCCGTTATCTAGATGAGGAACAACAACTTGATATCAATCATTTAGGCTTAAAGTCCTTAGAACTGTTAATGAAGTCAGGCTTATAATAGCGGTATCATTTAAGTTTGAAGCGAAGCATGCAAACAGAATCATGATGACAATTCATATATATGCGTGTTCCAGATAGAAGTGCAACATTCTTGAGTTTTAGCCAACTATGAAAAACACCGCGGGGTTCTGCCTCGCGGCCGGGGGCAGAAGGCCCCGGAGAGCGTCGAGGGATTTCTTAAGCAATACAAAGAGGAGGAGGACTTGAGTTTTCCTCCGTAAGATTAATTAATTTTGTGTTGCAAATGTATAAACAATTAACCTCGGAGCAAAGATACACAATAAGCGTGTTGCCCCCAAAGAAAATGTCCCTTAGTTTTATTGCTGAGACTATCGGGGTAAGCGTGGGCACCGTCTCTCGCGAGATAAGGCGCAATTCCAACTCCAAGGGCGTGTACGGCGGGCACCTGGCGGTGTTGAGGACCAGGCGTCGCAGGGCCTATCTGCCCGGCAACCGTTCCCTCGACCCTCATGTGCGCAGCATCGTGTTCATGCTCATACGCACGAAGCAGTGGTCTCCAGAGCAGGTGCCTGGACGGCTGAGGAGGGATGGCGTGCCCGTGTCGAAGTCGAGCATCTATAACTGGATAGCTGCATACTCCCCGCACCGGAAGTACGACATCCGCAGGCACCTGCGCCATGGAGGGCATAGGGCGAGGCACCCGAGGAACGCAAGAAGCGGATTGCCCCCTCGGAACAGGATCTCCATAGATGACAGACCCGGGGATGGCTATGCCCGTACCGTCGGCGACTGGGAGATGGACACTATCGTGGGCAGGGAGGGAAAGGGAACCATGGCAACCCTTATGGACGGGAAGAGCGGCTACCCGCTCATGGACAAGCTGGACGAAGGAAAGCAAGCGGAGCCTTTGGCACGCACCGTG
>DHOP01000096.1:15138-66465 GCA_002407775.1 Prevotella sp. UBA5387 | reverse complement strand
GCGGAGCCTTTGGCACGCACCGTGGTAAGCTTGATCAAGGCCTCGGGACTCAGGACGAGAACTATCACGACCGACAACGGGACAGAGTTCGCGGCGCATGGTTAGACAAACCATGGACAAAATCAATAACAGACCTAGAAAAAAGAATGAATTTTATAAACCAATAGAAATGATTGGAAAAACATTTCCATAACTTTGCTTTTGCCTATGGAATCCACCATTACAGAAAGATACCCACTTGATTCTTTACAGAGCCTTATTTAATTATCAATGAATTAATAATATTTTTTTCATGAAGAAATTTTCTAAAAATATTCAGTAGAAATAGAGTAGTGTTCCCTTATTTTGTTACTTTGCGACATATTGCGCTAGTATTACCTAGATTTCTTCGACCAAAGTTATTTTGCTATATTTTTTGGTTTCTCCTTATATTTCCGTATTTTTGCATAAATTTTAATTTAGGCGAAATTAACGATAATTTATGGGAATATTAGCAAAGATTTTCGGAAATAAAAACCAGGAACCCAAATCTGGCGGAATGGAAGACTACATGACTCTTATTCGAGTTTATTTGCAAGCGGTGCTTGCTGAACGTTTAGGAATAACTAATTTGGCTATGTTGCCAGATCTCAGAATGTTCAAAGCAACATTACGCGTGCCAACACAAAATAACAAACTCGGTGTAGGTGAAAAGGCATATTGCAAGAAGATGGTCAAGGACGTTTATAATGCCGATGATGACTTTTTCAAGGAGATTGATCAAAGTGTTCGTAAGAATTGTAAAAAAATGCAAGATATGCAGACATATCTTATACAATTTCAAAACTTTTCACAAGATTTAATGATGCTGGTGGGCAACCTAATGAAGTACAAGTTGCGCGTGCCATCATTTTTTAAGAAGAGTATTTACGCAATGACGGAGAAAACGGTAAGCGATATTTTCACTCGTAACAATTACAAGGATGCTAGCATAATGAAAACCGTCTTAGGTATCCGCCAATATAATCAGAGACTCAACTTTTCAGAGAAATGGGTTACCGATTATGTTTATCAACTTGTAATGTTAGCTAAGAAAGAACCTAAACCACAAGACACGGAAAAAACAAAATAAATTCTCGAAAGTATAGAGATTATTGAATAAAGCAAATTTAAACACTTGGCAGTCTGTCATTTTTGAAAGAAAAAATAACAAGAAACACTTGTTTTTTTCAACAAAATGGTTTAAATTTGCAAAAAATAGATTTATCATGGGCGCCAACGAACAGACCATCAACACGTTTGCCACACGTGTGAGGCAGATGATTCTCCGATTTGAGGAAATGAAAAAGGAGAATGCTGACCTCTATTTAATGGTGGAAGAGCGGGATGCCAAAATCAAAGAGATTGAAGGCGAATTGGTTAAACTCCGTGATGAATATGATTTGTTGAAAACAGCCAAGATGCTTGAAGTAACCGACAAAGACGTTGATGGAGCTAAAAAGCGTATGGCTAAATTGGTCAGAGACGTAAACAAGTGTATCACGCTGCTGAGTGAACAATAACAGAGAGTGATGGCAGAACAAGACTTAAGCAAAATCAACATAAGGCTACATATCTACGATACGGAGATTATGGTTCGTGTTTTACGAGAGGATGAGGCACTGTATCGCAAGGGAGCGGAACTCATAAATGAGCTTCTTAATGCTTATTTCTCTAACTTCAAGGGAAACAAAAGTGACAAGGAGATTACTTATTTCGCTATGATAGACTTGGCACTTCGACATGAGCGTCAGCTTACGCGAAATGATACTAAGCCTTACAACGATATTCTTTCGAAGTTGACTTCTGAAATTGAATCCGTTTTTGACAAGAAGTAACAAAGAAAGAATATTAATTAATAAACAGTCTATATTACATGATAATAACAATGATAGCAGTTTTAGTTTCGCTTTTGATTGGCGGAGCTATCGGCTATACCATTTTCCGGTACGTAGCCAACGGGAAATATAATGAAATTTTGTCGTCCGCACAGAAGGAAGCTGATGTCGAAAAGGAAAAAAAACTTTTAGAAGTTAAAGAAAGATTTCTGAACAAAAAAAGTGAATTAGAGAAAGAAGCACAACAGCGTACACAAAAGATACAGGTAGTCGAGAATAAGTTAAAACAACGCGAACTAACTTTAAACCAGCGTCAGGAGGAAGTCAATCGTCGCAAACAAGAGTTGGATCAAACTCAAGTGCGTATCGACAATGAGAAGAAACTTCTCTCGGTAAAGCAAACTGATCTTGAGAAAATGCAAGAACAAGAGCGTGTTAAGCTCGAAGAACTATCTGGACTCTCTGCAGATGAGGCTAAAAATCGTCTTATGGATAGCATGAAAGACAAGGCTCGTATGGATGCCGCTAGCTATGTGAATGAGATGATGGATCAAGCAAAGCTTGACGCTGATCAGAAAGCACGTAAAATAGTTATTCAAACCATTCAACGAGTTGCCACTGAGACAGCTATAGAGAATTCTGTAAGTGTCTTCCATATTGATAATGACGAAGTAAAAGGTCGTATTATTGGTCGTGAGGGACGTAATATCAGGGCTCTTGAAGCAGCAACTGGTGTCGAAATAGTAGTTGATGATACCCCCGAATCGATAGTAATTTCAGCTTTTGATCCTGTTCGCCGTGAAGTTGCTCGTTTGGCATTACATCAACTTGTAGCCGATGGACGTATACATCCTGCTAGAATTGAAGAAGTCGTCACAAAGGTAAAAAAGCAATTAGATAACGAAATCATTGAGACGGGAAAGCGTACGGCAATAGATTTAGGGGTTCACGGTTTGCATCCTGATCTTGTTCGTATCGTAGGCAAGATGAAATATCGTTCTAGTTATGGTCAGAATCTCCTACAACATGCTCGAGAAACCGCTAATCTTTGTTCTGTAATGGCATCTGAATTAGGATTGAATCCTAAGAAAGCCAAACGTGCCGGCTTACTTCATGACATAGGTAAAGTTCCTGATGAGGAAAGCGAACTGCCTCATGCTCTTTTAGGTGCTAAGATGGCTGAGAAGTATAAAGAGAAACCTGAAATTGTAAACGCAATTGGAGCCCATCATGACGAGGTGGAAATGAATACTCTCCTTGCGCCAATCGTTCAAGTATGTGATGCTATTTCAGGAGCACGCCCAGGAGCACGCAGAGAGATTGTAGAAGCTTATATTAAACGTCTCAATGACCTAGAAGCCGTGGCCATGAGTTATCCTGGTGTTACAAAGACATACGCAATACAAGCTGGACGTGAGCTACGAGTTATCGTTGGCGCAGATAAACTTACTGATGATGATAGCAATAAGTTAAGCTCGGAAATTGCAGAAAAGATACAGAATGAAATGACGTATCCCGGTCAAGTAAAGATTACTGTCATCCGCGAGACTCGTTCTGTTGCATACGCAAAGTGAACGAGTATATATTAACAAATGAACATTAAACAATAAGAGATGACATATTCGTATAACAAAAGACAATTAGAAAAAAAGAAAGCAAAGAAAAAACAAGATAAGCAGCAACGAAAGGAGGACCGAAGGAATAACACCCCAAGTTCTCTCCAAGAAATGATAGCATACGTTGACGAAAATGGAAATCTGGTGGACACACCAGTAGAACAGACAACTGTTCAAGATGCCAATCCTGAAACAGAGCAAACAGAGAGCAAAGATACTACTGCTTTACGCGTCGAGGGATGGGTTGATTCCATTGATAAAATTCAACAAAAAGGACTTATTCGTACTCGCTACTCCATGTATCGTTACGCATTCGACACCTTATCTGCACCACAAGATCTACAGGCAGGAGACCGTGTAATGTTCGAAATAGAACTGGCTGACGGAGATAAAATCGCTGTAGGAGTGGAACATGTTAAGTCCTAGACGTATGTTTATATAAAAGTAGACACATCCTAATTCAATTAATTTTTTTTTATTCAACACAATGAACATTTTTGTTTCAAACATCAATTACCGCACTCAGAATGAGAGCTTGTTTCAACTTTTTGCCGAATTCGGAGAGGTGACATCTGCAAGGATTATCACTGATCGCGAAACCGGTCGCTCACGTGGCTTCGGCTTTGTGGAAATGTCTAACGACGCCGAAGGTCAAGCTGCCATTGAGGCACTTGATGGTAAGGAGTTTGAGGGTAAGGAACTTCGAGTTGCTGTTGCCCGTCCAAAGGAAGAGCGTGCTCCACGCGGCAACTTTGGAAGAAGAGATCGTTATTAAAGACCTTCAAAGAGGAAAAATCCTCTCGAAATCTGATTATTCTATGTCTTATTCCTTTTAGAGGTTAGACATCACACTATATTAAGAGCTTGACAAAAAATGTCAGGCTCTTTTTTATAACTTAATTTATTACTGTCCGCTAAATCCCAATCCATCTGTCCCAACCCATTGAAACAGATGAGTTAGGAGTTATTTTATCCATGCCCCCCTTATTCTTTTTCAACCACTTCAGGTGGCCCCCTCGGTCTCCTCCTGAAGAAGAATTTTCTGGTCTTCATCCGGCTTTTCAAAGAAAGTGTTTAGGTTGATGTAGTACATGAGCACTATTCTGACCATCGTTGCCAGCCCCGAGAAGCTCCAAGGTTGTATAAGTCGTTTTGCAGCAGTGTCATAAGCAGATTGGCTATGAGCGTCACCCAAATCTGTATTTTGATGGCATTGGCACTCTCTCCGTAGAAATAACGCAAGGGGAAATTCTGCTTGATCTGTCTGAACAGGGACTCTATCTGCCACCTTTTGCGATAAATCAGCACGATGGTCTCAGGCGGCATGTCAAAATCGTTGGTCAGCAGACGTATAAGCCTGGGCCGTTTGCCCTTTTTGATGTCCGCATACGTCACGATGCGTGCAATATGGTTGATTTCCCCTTTGTGAAACACGACGATCCGCTCACGGTATTCCATTTGTCCCCGAGGCGTCATATACATGCAGCCCTCCAATATTTCGTAAATGAGATTCTTCTTCATCTTTGTGACATACATCACATTGCGATCGGTAAGCCCTCAAACTTCTCATAATTGATGCAAGCCCTGTCCACGGCCACGATGTCACCGTCACGGTAGATCGACGGGGCAAGCATGAAGGAGTCGTTGGTGGCTGCCGAGGTGAAGCGAACGTCGCAAGGCACCCCTTCGTTGGCATGGATGACGGAGTGAACCTTGATGCCGCCTTTCTTCCTCCCTGTCCTGGGGTGGCGTCCCACCCCTTTGAACAAAAGGTTGGAGAAGAGGGAGATCGTGGTGGAATGGTGTGCCCCCCGAAAGTCGGACAAAAAACTTTCGGGGGTCACATCACGTGAGAGATGTCAGCCCTAATTTATCTGGGAGAAAAATGTTTTACTTGACAGTAATATTTGGAAATAAAGATAACCAGAAATATCAAAATGTATAAATATTTTATTTATTAAAGATATTATTCGATATTAACGTTGAAAATGTATAACAAAAGGAATAATGTTAGTTTTTTGCTTGTGTGTTTCAAAACTTATTTCCTAACTTTGCAGCCTATTAAAACTAATATTAGATTTATAATCTGGTATTATCTGCGACATACAAAATGAAAAAATTGAAGAATTCCATTCTATTTCATTCAGGAATCACACTATCTTTTTTGCTTCTTTTTCCAGTTTTACAATTGCATACAAGTAATAAAAAAAATCTGCATTTTGAGATTATAAAAAGGAAAATAGATCCGATAATTATTGAAAAGAATGATTCAATAAACTTTAAGCCACCAGTTGACCTGAATGAGGTTGTTGTCACAGGCCAAGGAAACTCAATCACAAGACGTAGATTATCGTCAAGAGTGACTAGCATTAATGCAGATGACTTTGCTGGTTTGTCAAATAATCGTTTGGATGAGATGCTGCAAACATCTATACCCAATGTTCAAATTAATATGACAAACGGCCAACCAGGATCAACCTCTCAAATAAAATCTCGTGGACTAAGTTCAGCATTTTCCAACTCGACACCAATTGTATATGTAGATGGTGTGCGTGTAGACAATATGAATACTGGAGCTACACTCGGATTTTCTAGAAATGGTTATTCTGCAGAGCCCTACTCCACTGCTGACCTCCCTATGGGTCAAACAGCAGCATCTGGTGCTATCAGTGATATTCCTTTAGAAAACATTGACCATATTGAGTATGTTTCAGGCGGTGCAGCTACTACGCTTTATGGTTCTGATGCAGCTAACGGTGTTATCCAAATTTTCACAAAGAAAGGTGGAAATGGACGGTTTAACGGATCATTTTCTACACAGATTGGCTTAGCAGCTGCCACATCTCAATTCTATCACTTTCGCCGAACAAAAGATCTGCTTAATCAAACCGGCTATATTCAACAATATAGACTGCACTTTGACGGTGGTAACGAGCGATTTGGTTATAGTCTTGGAGCTGGAATGAGCAGTAATACCGGAATTGTTATTCATGATGGAAACATGAATAAAAAGTATGATTTTCGCTTTGGTTCCCACCTTAAGTTCAACAACTTACTTGAGTATGAAAACTCCTTTGGACTGACTGTTTCCGATTTCCGTCGATCACGCAACGGTAACCAAGGACTATATACAGGCCTATGGACTACAGAATGCTCTGCTGCTGCTGACTTGCGCTATATTGATGATAATGGAATAACACACAATTTTAATCCTGACATTGACGCGATGGGTAATGCAGAATACCTTCAACTCAAGAATTTTATTGACAAAGCAGAGTCCTTACAAAATAATCGTGAGAATGTAAAACGATTCCAAACATCCCACACCTTGTTCTTTACTCCTTTGGCAAGCCTATCATTTAAAGGTACATTCGGACTCGATTATCGAGCAAGTACAAATAAAGAAATAATTACTAATGAATACCTTATTCACACACAAGTAAAACCCGAAGGTACTTCAGATGCTGGGCGTGTATTCAATGCTGATCGTAATTATTTTGGTATTACTGTTGATTTGAACGGCCAGTATAAACTCTACCACGATGATTGGTTCAGTAATATTCTTACAGCTGGTTTTCAATATTTCAACACTCATGACCATCAAACCGCATATAATGGTACTAACGTAGCAGACGGAATGAAAGTGATGAGTGGTGCAGGTATTATCTATGCTGATGAATGGCTGTCATATCTCAACAATTATGGTTTCTATGCACAAAACAATGTTGGTTTTCTTAACCGCTATTATTTAGACTTGGGCATGCGCGTGGATTATAACACGGCATTTGGTGAGAATGTCGGATGGCAGTTTTATCCAAAAGTCGGTTTATCTTACATTCTCTCTGAAGAAGAATTTATGCAACACTGGGTTCAGAGTGGAGTCTTAGGAACATTTCGTTTACTGGCAAATTATGGGGTTGCGGGTAGTTTTCCACCAGCCTTTGCATATCAAAAAACAATCAACATAACCTCGTTTCAAGGTTATCAGGCAGCTAATTTCGGCAACTATGGTAACTCCAATCTCGGTCCCGAAAAGAAGCATTCGTTTGAGATAGGTTTTGATGCTACTTTCTTCCACAACTTGCTAAACCTAGGCTTTACCTATTATTACGTACGTACAAAGGATGCCATCTTTTCGATTCCTACACTTCCTTCCTCTGGACAAGCATCAACATATCTTGCAAATGTAGGTGATATCAAGAACAGTGGTTTAGAGTTAACACTTGGAATAACACCTGTACGCACAAGAGATTGGCTTTTAGACCTTCGCGCCTCACTGAACACGAATGATAATATAGTACTTAGCACTGGAGGGCAGGTACCTTTTAGTATAGGTGGATTTTCAACAAATACTATTCAAAATACAGTAAAAGAAGGCAAGCCTGTGGGGTATTTACTTGGTAATGAAGCAGTGCTTAATGCCGATGGTACGCTTAAAGAGATGCGCGAATTAGCTGATCTTGGCTCAACTATCCCAAAATTATATGGTAATCTTTTATTGACTGCTGCCTATCGTGACCTACGATTAAATGTCAGTGGTGATTACCAGGCAGGATCTTATGTGCATTCTTTTGACCGACAGTTCCGTTTTCGCAAGGGTTTAATTGATTCTGAAATACCTACATCAGCATTGCAAGGACTAGACCAAGGTACTGCTTGGCTTTATTTCACCAATTATTTTGTAGACAAAGCGGATTTTCTCAAAATCAGAAATATCAGTATTGACTACACCTGGAAATTAATGCATTTACCGGTAAAAAGTATAAACGTTAGTTTAAATGTTCGAAACCCCTTCTGCATGACGACCGCAACGGTTGACCCTGAGGCAACACTTTCGGGTGCTTTATCACAAGGAGCTGTTGCAACAAGTGGAATTAATTATGCAACATACTCATCTCCAGAAGAGTATTTGCTAACTGTAAAATTAGATTTTTAATCATATTGATCCAATGAAAACCATCATAAAAATCGCGATTATATTTTCCTTTATTACTCTTTCTTCATGTAATTTGTTGGAAGGAGATGGAGTTGTAAATCCCAATGTTGACGAAAACACTTATCTGAGTTTCCCTCATCCCATGGAATCTTGGGTCAATGGTGCAGAAAGAAGTCTCGCAATAGCTGTGGGTGACTATGCTCAGCTTTTGGAAATCCTTTCGGATAACTATTATAACAATTACTCTCGTAGCAGCAATGTGTTTGATGCACCTAAACTATTAAACACAGATTATGATATAGAACGACTACAACGTTATGTCGGTACTCTTCGTGAACAAGCTGACTATGGCTTCAATACTGTGGCAAAACATGACTCAGATGTTACTGATGCTCAAAGACTAAAGCTCTCTTGCATCCGTGCTTATGCTGGAATTCTTGCAGGAGAGACATTTACTGGACTTCCTCTACATGAGGGAGATGATGTGGTTACATGGAAAGAACAACTAGAAACTGCCAACGCTGATCTTGACAAAGCCCTTGGTTTTGCAAAAGCTGACAGCTCATTAGCTATAATCTATACACTGAAAGCACGCACTTTCTATCGACTAGGTAACGTCGATGAAGCTACCAAGGCTGCACAGCTGGCACTTAATGCTGATAACAACTTTGCATTTAGCATTTCATTTGACCCAACTCACGGTGTTTCTAATGCGGCTCAGGAAGCCATTGGTGGGAACTGGTTTCAACCGCTTCCCAGGCTGGATTTTCTCGATCCAAAATACTATAGCTTCTCATCTCAATCGAATGAGCAACGACCAATCGTTATTGCGAAGGCAGAAGAAGACTATCTTATTCTTGCTGAAGCAGCCGTAGCAAACAATGATGGAATTACTGCTAAATCATGGTTACATCATCTTCTAGACCTTGTGACGAGTAGACCCCTAACCATAGATCCAACGACCAATCAAGGGCTTGATGATCATTTGGATAATCGATACAATGGAGGCACACGTCATAATCCTATTGGTTCGATGTATACGGTAGCAGCTGAGCCGGGAGAAGAATATCGCTCGGGTCTAATCCTTGACAGAGATTTAGGGCATACAATCCTAGTTCCATATATTTCAGGAACATCGGTTACATCACAAATGATCGACGATTGCTCAACAAATGACACGCTTCTCCGACTCATCTATCTCATGCGACAAGAAATATTCATTGGCGAGGGAAGACGTGTTGCTGATCTTGGAATTCGTCTGCCATTAAGTAACGTGGAGGCTGGTCATGTTTCGAATGCAAATGATTACACTTCTGCTATCATTCCGTTCTTCATTCCACTTGATGGAGGAATGGACAAATTCACAGTCGATGAATCTACTAAACGCGTTACTATCGAATACGATATGAATCGAATTATAGTAGAGAACGGTGCGACTGCCTTCAAAAACTATACGAAAAACCCAGTGAGATAAATTCCTTGAATTGAAAATATCCATGTGCAGGATCTCGTTGTCGATCATCGTCAAAGCGAGGATAAACAAAGATCTGGGTAGAAATATATTTGTTAAATTGAAAGGCTAATGTGTTTTCCCACTCCATTTCCACACGTTTGTAGGTCGTATAACCATAAAGGCGTGTTTTCCACGAGATATTGTCGGCAAACTTCCAACGAAAATCCATGGTGAACTGCGAACCGAAATCGTGAAGAGAATGGTTGCCTTCAGTGATTCCATTTCTTTTAGCTAAAGATAAACGGTCGACATATTTAAAGTTATATGCTAATGGAGCAAAGTGCACTGTGCCTGTAAGACGATGGTTCAGCCAATCTACTGTGTAATCCATACCGAGTGACAGATTCAGATTGAATGGTGACATGAAGTCCGAAAGAGTCTCGTTCTTATTAGCCTTGTAATTTCGCATGAATTGAGTTTGAGCAATCACCTGCAAAGTGTAGTACCATTTTTTTGATGCCTGAAGACCAAGTTTCCCAGTATAGCGAAACATATCTGTATTAGTACGCAACTTATGTAGCGAGTCACTTGTAGCGGTTTGCAATCCTAGTTTCATTTCTAACTTGTTATCCCATTTCACCTTCTGCTTATTATTATAATTGGCTTCCAATGACAACGAACCAACCATAGAGTAGTTGCTCTCACCTCCTTGATACCAATTGTCCGATACATAGTTTTGCAAGAACTGCAAATAATAATCGCCCCTAAAATTCCAAAAATTAGGTTTTAGCACGATTAAATCCACTGGTTCCGCTTCCGGTTCTTCCGGCTTCATTTGACGCACAATCATGGTAGGTTTCTCAATGATTGTAGTTGGCGCTATTGCAGGGCCAATTTCCTCAAGTTCACTTTGAGTAACCTCTACCATGTCCGGACGCTGGAGATAGACATTGAGCAGCTGAGTATCCAAAGGAGAAAGCTCTTTGTCAAGAGCAAATGCCCGATGACTGATGCTTCGATAGAAAGCAAGAGGCAAGAAAAGAGGCGCCATATCTTGTTCTGTCAATGTTGACGATACCTTTACATTGCTATTGAAAAGAGAGTCGGCAAACAGACGAAGCGAGTCTGCATAGTTGTTGGATATCTGGCCAGCTGAAACCAATTGATGACGTGTTGATTTATAGCGTACTTGTGCCTGCATGGCTATCGATGATAGACACAACACAAGAAGCACAACAAGTGAATAGGATTTTTTCTTCATAATACAAATAAATGCCTTTTGCTGTGATTAAAAAGACTTTATTACCCCGTTTCCTGCAAAGTTAATAATAATAATTGGTGCTGCGCGAAGTTTGCCTGATATTTTGCTAAAGTAAAACTAAGCCTTGTTCTCTTATATCCATTTAGCTAGTATTCTAGTAAAACATACTTCTTTTTCCATAAAACATAAGTAATTTTTTGCTTTGAGATAATAACAGCAGCATGAAACAAATTGAATTACCTTGTAAAACAGATTGAATCATAACCCAGTAAATACTTAATGGCACTGCCATTTGGCATCAATCGCACTTGCTATTTATTAAGTATATTATCAGAATGTTCTAGAGGATAGAAACCTAATCATCAATTGCCGCAATACGACAGCATTATTCAGATCTTTGTTTTTCGATGAATATAATAAAGTGATCTTACTGAGACTGCTCTTAATTAATTCTGTCATAAAAGATTCAAAACTAGAATTTGACATTAATTCTTGAGTATATTCTCTTATAAAATCGTCCCATCTTGCTTCGATATCAGCATGGAAAGTTTTACGAAGTATTGTTGAAGGTGCCAACTCCTTTGCCCAAACATCACATTTCAAATCAGATTTCTTTATGCCTCTTGGCCACAATCTATCAACTAACAACCTTAATCCGTCATCCTGGCTGGCAGAATCATATATGCGTTTAATCTGTATTTCCATATTTTTTTGATATTTAGAAGTGTTAGAGCGCTTATCCTTGATTCCTCAATAATTTAGGGTCAAGAATGGTAATGTGTTTCCCCTCAATTTTAATGGCTCCTTGATCTTGGAATTCAGCCAACTGCCTAAAAACCGAATACCGCTGGATACCAAACTCATCTGCAATCTCTTGACGTGATTTATTCAATATAAAACTATTTGAGCCTTGGCGCTTTGCCATATCAAACAACATTTTGCCTATCTTTTCTTTTACACTGAGAAGAGATAGGTTGTGGAGTTTATGAGAAAGGAAGCCATTGAAATTTGATAACAAAGTAATAAAGTTCCATCGCAGTTTTTCATTCTGGTCAACTAACGCCTTGAAACTATCAAGTGGGATTCTTGCGACCGTAGCATCTGCTTCAACCATTACGGTAACCGGCATAGAGCGGTCATTAGCAAACAAATAGGCGGGGGCAATGATATCGCCACGACTTAAAGTGGCAACCTTGACAAATTTCCCAGATGGTCCCGACATACCAGCCATCATCTTACCTGACAAAACTATATCCACATTTCGACACTCACTGCCTGCTAAAGCATATAGCTCGCCTTTGTCGAAGCACTTAGTTCGGAATGGAGTTGTTGCCATTGTTAACCCAATTTCCTTTTCACTCATTTCTCGAAAAAGCTTACATGCTGCTATCTTCTGAATCAATTTTTCATCCATCTTCTTAACATTTACAATACAAATATAGAGCTTTTTCATCGTGCTATAATAGGTTTTAACTTATTTTGTTAAAGCGATGACACAAATGTTATCAGCATGGTTCTTATAAAGATTTTATCTTTGCAAATATAAATCAACTATTGGTTTAGCTTGAAATTTTAAGAAACTATGGAACAAAAAATTGAGAAAAAGACCGTGCTCGACATTCTCTCTCTAATCAATTATGCTGAGGGTGGCATTGTTAGTAAGGAGTTTGAACATTCTTCAGCCGGCAATATTACTTTGTTTGCCTTTGACAAAGGGCAGAAATTAAGCGAACATACTGCTCCATATGATGCTTTTTTACAAATATTAGATGGCAAAGCTGAGATTGTCATTGATATGCAAACATTTCAATTAAACGGCGGACAGATGATCATCATTCCCCAAGGTGCTCCTCATGCCATAAATGCAACCGAGCAATTCAAAATGATACTCACGATGATTAAGAAATAAATCTATTTATTATATTCATAAAATTAGAAATAAAAGTATGGGAAACAGTATGTTTTGCTTCCAATGCCAGGAAACTGCCTTTGGCACTGGATGTACAGTTCGGGGAGTCTGCGGCAAGCTACCTCAGGTAGCTAATGATATGGACTTGTTGCTATCTGTGGTGCGTGCCGTAGGTACAGCTGCATATTATATTCAAGAAGCTACCTCTGAGATTCTGACAGACGAGGTTGGAGAGTTTATTTACGATGCTCTATTCAGCACTATCACCAATGCTAACTTTGATGGCGAGAGCATCCTACAACGAGTGGACAGGGGAATACAGATGCGCAATCAATTAATTGCTTTAGCCAAAGAGAAAGGTGTAAATCTTCCTGAATATGAAGAATTGACATGGAAAGGGGAAAAGAGCGAATATGATGAACATGCCCACAAGATGTCAGTACTTCGCAATCCTGACCCAGATAGTCGCTCTTTAAAGGAACTTACAGTTTTGGGACTCAAGGGTCTGGCTGCTTATTATGAGCATGCTGCTAGGTTAGGTTATACCGAAAACGATATCATCAAGTTCATGGAGCGGGCACTGGCAACAGTATCTAATCCAAATGCATCTCAGGATGAGCTGTTTGGTTTGGTTGTAGAAACTGGCCAATACGGTGTTACAACTATGGCTCTATTAGACAAAGCTAACTCCACGACTTTTGGAACTCCAGAGATGACACATGTAAACATTGGGGCAAGTAATCGACCAGGCATCCTAATCTCTGGTCACGACCTGAAAGACATCAAAGACCTATTGGAACAAACTGAGGGAACTGGCATAGATGTTTACACACATAGCGAGATGTTGCCGGCACACTTCTATCCTGAGTTAAAGAAATACAAGCACCTGGTAGGAAACTATGGAAATGCTTGGTGGAAGCAGAAGGAAGAGTTTGAAACATTCAATGGTCCCATTGTCTTTACAACCAATTGCATCGTCCCACCTACTCCAAAGGCATCTTACAAAGATAGAGTGTTCACCACGAATTCCACAGGTTATCCAGGCTGGAAACGTATCAAGGTTAAACCCGATGGTCATAAAGATTTTTCTGATGTAATTGCAATCGCTAAAACCTGCAAAGCTCCTACGGAGATAGAACACGGAGAAATCATTGGTGGATTTGGACACGAACAAGTATTTGCCCTTGCAAACCAGATTGTAGATGCTGTTAAGAGTGGCGCGATCAAAAAGTTTATCGTGATGAGTGGGTGTGATGCACGCATGAAGAGCCGTCAATATTATGAGGATTTTGCAAAGGCTCTACCATCAGACACCGTAATATTAACTTCAGGATGTGCCAAATATCGCTACAACAAACTTCATCTTGGTGATATAAATGGTATTCCCCGTGTGCTGGATGCTGGACAGTGCAACGACTCTTATAGTTGGGCAGTAGTTGCTATGAAGCTACGTGAGATTTTTAACGCAGAAAGTGTAAATGATCTTCCAATATTCTTCAATGTAGCTTGGTATGAGCAAAAGGCAGTACTAGTGTTGCTTGCTCTTCTCAGTCTTGGTGTTAAAAATATCCACATTGGCCCTACCCTGCCCGCTTTTATTTCACCTGAAGTATTACAAGTACTTGTAGACAAATTTGGACTCGCCCCAATTTCCTCTGTAGAAGAGGACATTAAGCGATTTGTAACCGCCTAAGAATATTTCCCCTTACACATGACTTTGTCGGAATTGTGTAAGGGGAATCTTATATTCAAAAATCCTTAAGATATTCTTCGAGCTTAGTAAACTAAATCATAAAAAGGTCAGAACAAAGATATAACTGAAGAACACACACAATGTGTACAAATATTTTATTCAGAATTTATCACTCTATGTGAGATTTTTCGCTACTTTCCCTAAACTTGAGAATAAAGGGAACAATTTCCTTATATACTCTTCTGTCGCCCTGAATCCGCCTGATAAGCAACTCGCATGCCTTATAGCCTTGTGTTTGTGCCTGGTCCATGATGACAGAAAGCTTAGGAGTCACAAAGGTTGCACTGTCTCCATCACTAAAACCAATGATTGCAACATCGTCAGGAATCTTGAGGTTTAAACTTTTTATAGCATCAAAGGCGGCATAAGTAATGATATCATTGAAGGCCAAGATAGCATCCGGACGTTTCTCCTGTTGTAGCAAAGTCATTGTAGACTTTCTTGCAACATCAAAATCTATTTTATCACATGCAACTAGGTCACGGTCAATGGGAATTCCCGCATCGCGAAGAGCCTGTAAATAACCATGCTTGCGCCGCTTGACCATATCCAGGTGGTTAGGTCCTCCAATAAATGCGACGCGACAAGCACCCATATCCAATAAATGCTTAGTTGCATCGTATGCGGCTACATCCCCATTACCAACTACCTGGGAGAAGAGATGTGGCAGACAAGTGCGAGCAAAAAACACCAATGGTATATCATTTTCAGCTAGTCGTTCGTAAGGAGAATAATCGATGGTATCCTGTGACAAACAAGCAATGATACCATCAACATGGAGCGCAAAGAAATTATCTAATGCCTCGTTCTCAAGCTCATGACTCTCGTGGCTGTTAGTCGAAAAAACCGAGTACCCATTATGTCTAGCACAGTTCTCTATACCATCAAGAACAGAAGCAAAGTAGTGAGTGACCAAGTCTGGTACGATAACACCAATGATATGGGGAGCCTCTTTTCTCAAGCTTTGTGCAAAAGGATTAGGCCGATAATTGCGTGCCTTGGCTAAAGCTTTGACCCTTTCTTGCATTGATTGGCTCACTTCATGACTACCATGAAGTGCACGCGAAACAGTAGCAATGCTTACCCCGAGCTCAGCAGCTATGTCCTTTAGTGAAGTCCTATGTTGTTTACTTATCGTAATCTTTAGGTTTTAAAGAAATCAACGCAAAATTAAGCAAAATATTCGAGCAGATTTGAATATTTGACAAGTAATTTTCGAGTGTTTGATCTTAATTATTCTCACATTTTGCAAATAACTATAATCACAAAAAAAGATATAACTTAGTCAAATAACCATTTTTAGGCATTCCCTTCTTATAATATGTGGAAAATGTTGTACCTTTGCATAATAATAAACAAGTACAGGACAACAAACATCCGTTGATTCCAAATAAAGTTTCAGTATCAACAATGAATAAGAAACCAAACACCTCCATTCAGATGATTGCAGATTTTGAGGGCGACCTCTCTGCTCTTATGAACACAGAGGCTCCCGAAGAATTGCCAGTGTTAGCGACGCGCAATATGGTACTCTTCCCAGGTGTGCTCGTTCCCATACTAATTGGACGGAAAGCGAGTATGAATCTCGCAAAGAAACTGAGCAAAAGCCCACAAGATAACATTTGTGCCGTGTTCTGTCAGAAGAACTCGGACGTGGATGTACCAGCAACCAACGAACTTCATGACATTGGCGTATATGCTCGTTTGATGAAGATTATTGAAATGCCAACGGCTGATAATGTTACTGCCATATTTCAAGCATTGGGTAAATGTCGCTTAAAGCGTGTTACCGGTGTACGCCCCTATTATAAAGGCATTGTTTCTGCAGTAGCAGATGAACTACCAGAGAAAGATGATTCGGAATTTCAAACGCTCATCGATGATTTGCGCACGTCCACCGAAAAGCTTGTGCAGAGTAGTGATGAAATTCCTGATGATCTGTTGTTGACTCTAAAAAACCTCGACAATCCAATAATGTACACAAACTTTGTGTGTACTAATCTTCCTTTGTCTGTAAAGGATAAAGTGAAGCTTTTGGAGTTAAACAACATCAAAGATAGGATTATCGAGCTTCTGAAAATGGAGAATCGTGAGTTCCAACTTCAACAGTTGAAAAACGAAATCCACCAAAAGACACGTGAAGACCTTGATGAGCAGCAGAAGGAGTACTTCTTGCAGCAACAGATGAAGAACATCAAGGAGGAACTTGGTAACGGCGATGGCTCTCCTGAAAAGGCAGAGCTGATGGCAAAGGCCAAGAAGATGAAATGGCCAGAAGAGGTGGCCAAGGTCTTCTATAAGGAGCTTGATAAGCTCGACATGTTCAATACCCAGAGTCCCGAATATAGCGTTCAACTCAATTATCTACAACAAATGGTGGCATTGCCATGGGGCATTTTCACCAAAGATAACCTTGATTTGAAGCGTGCGAAGCGAGTCTTAGACCGAGACCACTATGGGATGGAAAAGGTGAAAGAACGCATCCTTGAATATTTAGCGGTTCTTCACTTGCGGGGGGACCTCAAATCACCCATCATTTGCCTTTATGGTCCTCCGGGAGTCGGCAAGACATCGCTTGGAAAGAGCATTGCTACGGCCATGAATCGCAAATACGTTCGCATCTCCCTTGGCGGCTTACATGACGAAAGTGAGATACGTGGACATCGTCGCACTTATGTTGGTGCAATGCCTGGTCGTATCATCAAAAGCATTCAGAAAGCTAGTTCATCAAATCCTGTGTTTATTCTTGACGAAATTGATAAGATTACACAGAACACTATCAATGGTGATCCATCATCGGCATTGCTTGAGGTCTTAGACCCCGAGCAGAACTCAGCATTTCATGACAACTACCTAGATGTTGATTATGATTTGTCAAAAACTCTTTTTATTGCAACTGCGAATGAACTGAACACTATACCACAGCCATTACTTGACCGTATGGAGCTCATTGAGGTTTCTGGCTATATCACCGAAGAAAAAATCGAGATAGCCAAACGCCACCTCGCCCCAAAAGAGCTCAAAAATACTGGTTTAGACTCAAACCTACCTAAGCTGACGTTCACTAAACAGGCGTTAGAAAAGATTATTGAGTCCTATACCAGAGAGAGTGGCGTGCGTCAGTTGGAGAAACAAATCAATAAAGCATTACGAAAATTAGCTTTCCAAAAAGCACTTAATGGTGAATTATCTACTACAACTATCAATCCTTCGGAAATCGAGGAGTTGTTAGGTAATCCCCCTTTCTATCGCGACATCTATCAAGGCAACACCTATGCTGGTGTCGTAACTGGTTTAGCATGGACCAGTGTAGGCGGAGAGATACTTTTCATTGAGACATCTCTGTCCAAAGGAAAGGGCGGAAAGCTAACTTTGACTGGCAATCTGGGTGATGTAATGAAGGAAAGTGCCATCATCGCTCTACAGTATGTAAAGGCACATGCTGAGAATCTGAACATTGATTGCCGCATTTTTGATGAGTGGAACATCCATATCCATGTTCCTGAGGGTGCTACGCCAAAAGACGGCCCGTCTGCAGGCATAACCATTGCAACTTCGATTGCCTCTGCCATTACACAACGCAAAGTACGTAAGAATACTGCCATGACAGGAGAAATCACCTTACGTGGCAAAGTGTTACCTGTTGGTGGTATCAAGGAGAAAATCCTTGCCGCTAAGCGTGCTGGTATAACCGACATTGTGATGTGTAAGGATAATCGCAAGAATATTGAAGAGATTCCGGAGAAATACCGCAAGGGAGTAGAATTCCATTATGTTGAAAACGTGCAAGATGTATGGGACTTTGCTCTTACAGATGAGATTGTTGATCATCCAGTGGATTTTTCAATCCCAGAAATCAATAGCAATAAGATTATCAAGGAAATCATTGATGAGGCTTAGTCTTTCTGCACATGACCTTTGAATTACAACACACTGATTTCGCAAGCGACGCCCGCTCAGGTCTTATTACGACGGATCATGGGCAAATCAAGACTCCGATCTTCATGCCAGTTGGAACCGTCGGCAGTGTCAAAGCAGTACATTTCAGCGAGTTAAGGGAACAAGTGAAGGCCCAAATAATTCTTGGCAATACCTATCATTTGTATTTGAGACCTGGCCTTGAAATTCTTCGAAAGGCAGGAGGACTACACCGTTTCATCGGCTGGGAACGACCAATTCTCACGGATAGTGGTGGATTTCAGGTGTTTTCACTCACTGGAATCAGAAAGCTAACAGAAGAAGGGTGTGAGTTCCGTTCGCACATTGATGGCTCAAAGCACTTTTTTACTCCGGAAAACGTGATGGACACTGAACGCATTATCGGTGCAGACATTATGATGGCACTAGATGAATGCCCTCCGGGAATGAGTGATTATGCTTATGCCAAGCAATCCCTTGGTTTGACTCAACGTTGGTTAGACCGCTGTATTACACGTTTTAATGAGACCAAACCTTTGTATGGACATCTACAAAGTCTATTCCCTATCGTACAAGGTTGCACTTACAAAGACCTACGTGCAGAAGCAGCAAAGTTTGTTGCAGACAAAGGGGCTGATGGAAATGCTATTGGGGGATTGGCAGTTGGTGAACCAAAGGAGGTTATGTATGAGATGATTGAGGTGGTCAACTCTATCCTACCTAAAGATAAGCCACGTTATCTCATGGGAGTTGGCACACCGCAAAATATCCTTGAAGCTATTGAGCGCGGAGTTGATATGTTTGACTGTGTTATGCCAACTCGTAACGGCCGTAATGCAATGCTTTTCACTTACCAGGGGACGATGAATATGAAGAACAAGAAATGGGAAACCGATTTCTCCCCTATTGATGAAGAAGGTTGCGAAGTTGACCGCTTTTATACTAAAGCATACTTGCACCACCTCTTCAAAGCTGGTGAATTGTTGGCCATGCAAATAGCAAGTATTCACAATCTTGCATTCTATCTTCGGCTTGTAGATGATGCTAGGCAACACATTGAACAAGGTGACTTTGTGCAATGGAAATCTTCTGTCGTTGAGCAATTAGGGCGTCGCGTCTGAACAATACATGGAATATTGGGAATGAAGAGTTATAGTAAACTTCGCAAACATGTCAGGCTATATAAGGCGAGTAGATGGTTCGGTCGTCATTTTTCGTGGTTACGTCGTTTCTTCGGATGGATCAATCGTCATACCAAACTGTTGCAACGGATATTAAAATGGACAGGAAGAAAACTTTCATTCCTAAAGTATCTTAATGTCTTCAGATATCTTAAGATCATTGATTGGTATATTATCAAGAAATTTATCAGCACATATCTCTTCTCCATTTTGCTGATTATTTCAATATCCATAGTCTTTGATATCAATGAAAACTTAGCTAAGTTCACGCAATATCATGCTCCCCTTGAGGCTGTAATATTCGATTATTACGCCAATTTTATTCCATACTTCGCTAATTTATTTAGTGCTCTTTTCGTCTTCATTGCCGTAATCTTTTTCACTTCGAAGATGGCAGGCAACTCGGAAATTATAGCAATGTTAGCCACCGGCATATCATTTAAGCGAATGATGCGCCCTTACATGTTCACCTGCGTTCTCATAGCTGGACTTTCCTATTTTCTGTCAGCTGAGGTTATACCTCATGGTACTGTAATTCGACAAAACTTCGAATCAATGTACAAGAACAAGAAGAAGAACACTTCTGCAGAAAACGTTCAGTTGCAAGTTGGTCGTGGTGTTATTGCTTATATCCAGCACTATGACAATAATTTGAAGAAGGGATATGGATTCAGTCTGGATAAGTTTCAAGATAAAAAGCTTGTGTCGCATCTTACGGCGATGGAGATACAATATGATACTATCTCTGATTCAAAATATCATTGGAAACTTACCAATTGGAAATATCGTCAACTTAAGGGTTTACGCGAACAAATCACAAGCGGAGCTGTAAAAGACTCCGTTATTATGATGGAGCCTACCGACTTAGTCTATTCCAAAGGACAGCAAGAGACATTCACTTCATCGGAGCTGAAGGACTATATTTCTAAGCAAATCGACCGTGGTTCAGGTAATGTTGTGCAATATCAGGTGGAGTACCACAAGCGAATAGCATCCTCATTTGCCTCTTTTATCCTTACCATTATTGGTGCGTCATTGTCTTCCCGGAAACGAAAAGGAGGAATGGGACTTTATCTCGGCATAGGTCTCGGACTGAGTTTCACTTACATCATGCTGCAAACTGTTTCGGCCACGTTTGCAATTAATGCCGATTTCCCACCCATGTTAGCCGCATGGGTACCCAATATTATTTATGGAATCATAGCATTCTTCTGTTACAGATTTGCACAGAGCTAGAATTATTGGGTAGTATCATTTTTTAGAATAAATACAATTAGTAAAATGAAATTTGAAGAATTAAATTTAAACAATAATATCCTCGACGCTCTTTATGACATGAATTTCGAGGACTGTACACCTGTTCAAGAAAAGTGTATCCCTGAAATCCTTCGGGGACATGACGTTATGGGTGTAGCACAAACAGGAACCGGTAAAACAGCTGCCTATCTGCTACCCATACTTTCTATGCTTGACAGTAGCAATTATCCAAAGGATGCCGTTAACTGTGTAATCATGTCCCCTACTCGTGAGCTTGCGCAACAGATAGACCAAGCCCTGCAAGGATTCTCCTATTATCTCCCAGACGTGTCAAGTGTACCTGTTTACGGGGGTAATGATGGTAATCGTTACGATCAGGAAATGAAGAGTATGCGCATGGGTGCTGATGTTATCGTAGCTACGCCAGGTAGACTAATTTCTCATATAAGTATGGGCAATATTAACCTTAGTCACGTTAGCTTCTTTGTGTTAGATGAGGCTGATCGTATGCTAGACATGGGATTTTCTGAAGATATTATGAAAATTGCCTCTTACCTGCCCAAGACTTGCCAGACTATAATGTTCTCGGCTACTATGCCCAACGACATTAACAAGATGGCGCAACAGTTACTCAAGAATCCGGTAGAAGTTAAACTTGCCGTAAGTAAACCTGCTGAGAAAATACAACAAAGTGCTTACATCTGCTACACTACACAAAAAATGCAGATAATTAAGAATATTTTCAAAGCTGGCGACCTCAAACGTGTAATTATCTTTTCGGGCAGTAAGCAGAAAGTAAAACAAATAGACCAAGCCCTACAACAACTTCACATCAATAGCGGCCAGATGCATTCAGATCTCGGCCAGGCTGAGCGAGATGACATGATGTTCCGTTTTAAAAGCGGACAGATAGACGTGCTCGTAGCAACGGACATCCTTTCTCGCGGCATTGACATTGATGATATTACAATGGTCATCAACTTTGATGTACCCCGTGACGCTGAAGATTATGTTCACCGTATTGGCCGTACAGCACGCGCCGATAGAGATGGTAGAGCTATCACTTTTGTCAACGAAGACGATATGTATGCTTTCCGTCAGATAGAGAAATTTTTGGGTAAGGAGATAACTAAGAACACTTTACCCGAAGGTTTAGGCGAAGGACCGGAGTACGTAACATCCAAACGTCCTAACCGCACTCCTGCAAAAAACAGACGTCGTGAAGACCGAGACAATACAGCACACAAAAAATCAAAACAGCATACACGTGATAAAGAAGAGGCAGCCCCATTTAATAATCGTCAACGCAATAACAATACTATACCTCAGCCCAGAAATCCTGAGTCTCAGCAAGAAAATGTTGAGACAAAACCTACGAACAGTAAGCCTCAACAGCACAAAAACAATAATCGACGGGTAAAAGGACCAAACCACCGACCCGAAAATGCTGCTACTAACGAACCCAAAGAACAAAATGGTACTTCGCAAAGTAGATCTCGGAAACCAAACAATCACCGTCGTCCAGAAAACAATGAGCGTCGTGAAAACGAACAAGGCCGTCGTCGTTATGATAGTTCCAGAACTAATAAACCACGTCAAAATAACAACAGGAATGCACGTTCGACAGCAGACGTTACTCCCAAGACTGCCCCAAAAGAGAAAGGCATCAAATCGATGATAAAGAAACCATTAAAGTGGTTAAAGTCTTTGGGTAAGAAATAGTCTGTAAGCTTTTAGCTTTATAGAATATAAATGAGAAAATATAGCTATATTCAACAGATATTAGCTGATGATCTAGATATTTGAATCAAACAGCCCTATTTACCCTTCTCAAGATAATTCAGCTACCGTCTCAATATTGAGGTGGTAGCTTTTTTTATAGTTGATGCTCATGATGCCTTTCTGCGGGAGCATTCTTTGCGACAAAGCAAGAGCAACATGCCCCATAGTCATCCTAAGATTCAATTCCACACAAGGATGCAACAAGTATCGTTCATTCTCTTGTACTATCATCATATCTATACCAAACGGTCCAGCATAAACATCTCTAAAATGCTCTCTAAGGATTTCACAAATATTATTCTTTACTTCTTCAAGCAATGAAAAAGGAATCTTCTCAGACAATCGTCTCATCTTATTATCCTCACTGTCTATGACATTTCCTGTATACGAACCATGATTTGTAGCAAAAAGCGAAAGTCCAACATAATAAACCTTTCCTTGACCATCACTCTCAAACTCCATACCGAAGTCCATGACCTTATTATAATAAGGCTCAGTCATAATACTCCCTTGGCGGGATATCACATTGCATATCCAGTTTTTCTGAGCGAGTCCAATCCCGCCTTTGCTATTTGTTGTTGTCCATGACATTCGCCTTACACCCCTTCCGCTACTACTCCAGGGCTCTTTCATCACCACAACACCTTTCGTTGAAAGCAAACGCTCGACTTCAGTTATATCAAACAACTCTATTGCAGTACCTAAGGTCCTTGGTAAGACGGTTAGTCTATCCAGTAAGTGGTGTGTTGCCCAAGAGCGATGACTTATCCTTCTTATGCAATCCATGGTTTCCGATGTAGGCAGACTATCAATAGATACTCCGCAATTATTCAACTCATTCCACACAGGCATATCCCAACCCCATGGCTCGGCATTTATCACTCTATTTTGGTTGTCGCTAAGAAGTCTTTTCAACAGATGTTTATCAACTAGTGTTCCCTTTGACTGAATGTTCAACTCTTTAAAATCTTGCCATGATTTTTCAATATCATCGACAAGTACTAAGTCTTCGTCGTTTGCCCATAACATAGGCAGAAAACCTAGATCGTGACGTAACTGACGCCCTGCACGTGGTGGCGTGAATTGCTTTAGATTGGTTGCTAAAGCTATATCGTGTTCTGGATTGAACAGAAGTATCTTCATTGCTTATTGCTTTTCAGACACAAAGATAACAATTGTTCTTCAATATTTATTTCATAACTAAATCAGGTTATCACACAAACGACATGGTCTATCAACAACAGACACATTTCCTATATATTATTCCCATAATGATAACCCTACTTAAGTTTTAAGCAACAACGAATATCACGACATTGAACAATCATTGAAGGAATATGTTTTGATTATTCCTTTAAGAAAGGTATCTTTGCATGAATTATTAAGAAGCTCTCTGCTTTATATATAGTACAAGATGACAATAAAAGAATATTTTGCTCAAGACCCATTTGCTAAAATGCTCGGGGCAAAGATCTTAGAGATTTCCGAGGGATTTGCGAAAATTTCATTAATAGTAACCTCAAGCCATATCAACGCTTATGGCATCTGTCATGGAGGTGTAATGTTCAGCTTAGCTGATATTGCATTTGCGGCAGCGGTTAATAGTCATGACGTTGTAACATTAACTACTGGAGGTAACATATCCTACTTTTATCCCGTCCATCTTGGCGACCAACTCAATGCCGAGGCAAATGAAATAATAGACCATCATCACTTACCTTTTGCAGAAGTTCGTATCACAAATCAGTCAGGCACATTGGTTGCATTATTCACCGCGTCTGGCTATCGAAAGGATATGCTGGAACTGGATAGATCAATTTAAGTGTTTCTGCACCCTTTCAACAAAGTCGGCTAGGTTAGCTCCATCTACAAAACAGTGGTCAACGTAGATTCCGAGAGGCATTATCCATCTGCCTTCACGACGAATTACTTTGCCCACATTCAACAAAGGCCAATCACTACCCAACCCATTACGATGAAAAGTATAGGTAATTCCTGTGAAATAAAGATTTGGAGTAGCAGAAATATTGATTACCCCAGTTTCACCAGATTCTATCAGAAGACGATTCACGCCATAGGGATCACCATCCTTGGGAATGTTATACGTGAGGTCTTTTACTTTATTATAAAAGATATCATAGTCTTCCAAATATGGGATGAGTACAGTATAGAAAGTACCACCGGGAACTGCTATTGGAACTGTCGCACCAATAGTATCAAACCAACAGACGCCGTCTCCGTCTGGTCGATAACCAAATTCCTTAACCTCATTGGCTGAACGGAGAATAGCATAGAGGTATTTTATAAAGAAAGAGGTATGCTTTTGTTTACTTTCCTCAAATGCTTCCGTGCAGTCTAATTCCGTAGTGATACTATACCAACTATTAGCAAACTCCTTCATAAACTGCCAGTTGTCGCGTCTCGACCAACTGGCCAGCTCTACTTGATACTTCATGATTTTATTATAGTTATAATGACCAGTCTATTGGCTTATGCTAGCTCTTTCAGATACCACAATGGCATCTACGTTAATGAAAGCTTTGCAAAGATAACTAAACGTCCAAAATAGCAATAGCAGTATGCTCAAAATTTGCACTATTCATCCAATTCAAAACCTGATTGCGACTTTAGCACCAAAAGTGAACAAATGAATGTATTCGTTGCTTTGGACACTTGGTGGACCTTGGATGTTGTAATCAAAAAATAAACTGCCAGAAAGTTGAGAATGGATAAGATAGTCCATTGAAGCGCCACTTCCTACCATCAGCTCATTACGATGACCTAATTGCAAATCACCTATTGTCATTTGGGGATAATGTACAGCCCCAACTAATAATCTACTCCCAACATTCCACCTATTACTCAAAGGAAACGAAATGTAAGGTCCAATCGCTATGGTTGAGAAATCGAATGTGTTAGATGGTGCTTGCGTATCATTAAGGATAAATTGAAGATTAGAGACAGTAGCTCGACCACCGATACCGATATACCTATTAAGGAAATAGACTCCGTCCAGACCAATTGTCATGCCTGATGAAGTCCGAAGTGCGTGTGTATCATCAATATCAAATTTACTCAGAGGAAGATTGATTCCCATGTACAATCCAAGACACGAGGGGTTTCTATTGAAGTCTATTGTCTCAACAGAACGATCATTGCCAATTTCTAAGCCTTTATTCTTAAAAATCTTATCGGCTATCCAATAACCAACTTCAGTGCTGATAACACCAATACCCGCACCTACCAACACGTCACTTAACCAATGTTTATTATTTGCAACGCGCATCAATCCTGTTGCCGTAGCAATGCTATAAGCTCCTACTCCAACCCATGGGCTTATGTAGCCATATTCTTTCGTAAGCATGGTTGCTGTCATGAAAGCTGTTGCAGTATGTCCTGAAGGAAAGCTATGACTATTAGATCCATCTGGACGAGGTATGTTAGTAGTGTGCTTCAATCCTTGCACAACACATGTCATAAGTGTCATAGACAAAGCATCACTTACCAACATACGCCCCCACAAACTACGACTTTTTACTCCTGCCGTCTTCAGTCCAAAAAGAACAGCCGTTGGAAGATATTGCGTATAATTGTCAATACTATGATGAAACTGAGGCATGAACTCATTGCGCAACTGCCTAAACTTTGTATCTTCCTGCTTTTCAATAATTCCTACGGCAATTAACGGCACTCCTATATAAGTAGCTTGAAACAATCGGGTCTGCGATAAATGATCAAGGATACGATCTTGAGGAAGACTGCCTTGTGCACCCTCACCGATTACTTTAAACGTATCAGTGGAAAGTATTTGTGCTTCGAGTCGCATACTTCCTATATGCAGACCAAATATCAAAATAAATAAAGAAATGACTCTACTCATAACATACTAAACAAAACTTACCTTCAGATAAACAAAACACTTTGTTCGATTGGCAAAATTAGAAAGTAATCTGGGACAAAGCTTTGAGATTATGACTTTTCTCTTGGAATTAATATATTTTTAATAATTGTCTATTAAGCAACGTGGCATTTATAGTAGGAAATAGGTTTGGTCAAAATCTACAAACCATATAGCGTTGCGACATGCTATACTTTACCATGTCGTAATACCAAATGGCATAGTACAATAATCTCCAAGAATGAATTCCGGATAATACCAACAACTAACTTAATCCAAATTTATGATGTTTTTTCTACAGAAGAAGTTTCTGCATTAGCATGTAAAGACAGAACAATATTACGAGAATATGCAATAAAACCCACTGACTGCCCTAAGATAAGCACAGGATCGAGACGAATAATAGCATAAGTTACAATAATACCCGATCCTATAAGACTGATTACCCAGAAACCAATGGGCAAGATAGATGCATGTCGACGAAATGAATAATACCACTGATACACGAAACGGAGTGTGAAGATGACTTGCCCCAAACTTCCGAAGACCAATAACCACATTGGTACCTTGTCGTTATGAAAGAACTGTTGAACAAATGCCGAAGCATCGGAAAGCATGAGCATCACAGCTATAACTGGTAATACGAACAGGAGCCAGCGAGCAATCTGTGGCAGTTTATGCCACAATCCTTTTGTGTTCAGGTTCCAGATATAAATGTAATAGGTGATGAGCTGACCAAAAATGATAGAAAAATCGTCACGCATCCAACCATAGAAAAAAAGCAAAACGCTACCTATCAGACTAAACACCCAAAAAATATCAGGTGACAAGACACGCTTTGCACGCTCCGAAAGAAGCCATTGTACCAAGATGCGTCCAGAGAAAAATGCTTGCGCAAGGAACCCTACGCCATATACTAAAGGGTGACTCATAGTTTACTTTCGTCTATTTGATATCTAATATAGCGCTTTTTCATCCACCGAAAAGCAAAGCAGTCGATAAACGGCCCTTTAAGTCGATTCCAAAGATGATACTTTGATACTCCTGCTGTTCGTGGATAGTGGCGCACTGGTAACTCCATAAACTTACCACCGACAAGCATTATCAGTGCAGGTAAAAAACGATGCATGCCATCAAAGAATGGCATTTTTTTTGCATAATCAGTCCACATCACTTTTAGCGGACAACCTGTGTCTGTAGCCGTGTCACCAGTCATATAACGGCGAAAGGAATTGGCTATCTTGGACTGAAAGTTCTTAAATGCCGAATCTTTGCGGTTAGCACGAATACCAGAAACCAACTGATAATCTTTCACGTAGTCCAAAAGTAAATTGAAATCCTTAGGATTGGTTTGTAAGTCTGAGTCTATATATCCAACGTAACGACTTTCAACATAATCAAATCCTGCTTTAATAGCTGTACTCAACCCATGGTTTTCGATTGACGAAATATAGAAGAAGCTGTCGTGTCGATTACAGCATTCTTTAATAATCTGCAGACTATTATCCTTAGATCCATCATTAATGATCAACACACAGGTTTTAACAGGAGCAATGTTCAAGTATGAAGTAAGTTCCTTCTCAAGCCTTTCCATATTATCTTCCTCATTGTATATAGGTACGATAATAGTAAAGTCGTATTCTTTTGTTATATTCATTAAATAATTTTTCTTTTGCTTAATAGTATAATCGTCTAACTTAATAGGATGGAAAAGTATTTGAGCTGTCTGTTTCTTTACTCATAAATACTATCAATGCCAACTTTCTAGAATTTTATTAATGGCAATACACTTCATTAATGGTAACCATAAAAACTAAGCAACTCTAGTTACTTATAAATTCATAATTACAATGTTGATGTTGTATTAAGTGATATATTGATTCAGGATTGGCATTCCCAATCCAAGAATGGCAAGTGTAGAGAGGACCCCATAGCCCAAGACGCTAGCCGATTGAAGTAAGGACTTATGTCTCATCAGCTTAAACAACGAGGCAATAGAAAACAAACTAAGAACCGTTACTGCTGCTAACACAATTGGCTCTGATAATGTCGGAACATCTATTAAATCTCGAACAACAAATAAAGCAGGCAATGTCAGCGCAAAAAGAAGTTCTGGTATAGCGAGCACCCAAATTATCCAGCGTTTACCATCATAAGCCTTAATCACATAAGCGGTAAAATAGATAACAAATGGAAAAGCCGGAAGAAGATATATTTGGAGCTTGGAACTTATAAAGGAAAGAAGAAGAATCGTAATGAGCGCAACACATAAAAAGAATGTTTGAATATCTGATTTCCTTTCTTTGTGCACCAACGTCACGACAATTCCAGCAACGCAAAGCAGTGACCAAGGCAACCACATATACCAAATAGATATTAAATAGTAATAGAATGGACGTGCATGATGGAAAGAATTGATCCCTCTATCCACCGTTTGATGGAACACTAGGTTGTAAAGATAATCGACACCTGCTTCGCGATAAGTAAGAGCAAACCATACCGTACATCCTAGAATGATCACGATCCATGTTCGCCAATTCAAAAACTTTCCTATATCATGCCAACGTCGTTGCCATCCAATATAGACAACAATTGATATCAAAGGTATGAGGATGCCTAATGGCCCCTTCGTAAAAAGAGCTAAAAAGAGCCAAATGCCCAAGAGCCACTGCTCGCTTGGTTTTGCATGACCTGTGTATAGCCGCCAGAAAGACCTCAATGCTAGTACAATAAATAGGCACATCAGCATATCCATTCGAACAACCAAAGCTGGCCCCATAAAATAAACCGTCGTGAATAACATCAGTGTTGCTAAGCGACGAAAATTCTCTGGTAACTCTTTGTGTGTCCACTGATCCATCAAAGAACTAATGCCTATAGCTGGAATGAACGACAAAAGGCTCAAAGCAAACATAGAATGCTGTCCCCAAATCACACGACTCAACATGACAAGCCACAAATAAAGAGGCGGTTTGTCCGCATAAGGCTGCCCATCCCACACAAACGAAAAAAAGTGGCCACTTCTTAGAGCCTCATCGGCAATAGCAAGATAGCGTCCTTCGTTGTCTGGTGTAAAGTCACGCAGCAAAAGCATTGGCAAAAATGCTACGACAATTACTATCCACTGAATCTTAGTCTTCATCATGTTGAGAACATATGTATCTATACGTATAGCGGAAATTAGACTATGAAATCCGGTTGTGAAACAATTTGAATCACAGAGTAAAACAATTTGAATCACAGAGTAAAACAATTTGAATCACAGAGTGAATCAATTTGTTTCATGTTGTGAATTAATTTGAAACAACATCCCTGAACACCTTTATACTCATCTCCAGAAACACAATTGATTATTGCATTCTGAAGATGAGTGAAAAAGATCATAGCTTAAATGTGTGTTGTTATCCTGAAATAGTAGTGATAAAAATCACTACACTTCATCGTTACACGCCAAGGTCCTTGCGTATAATCTCTACACTGCCCAGACTCTGTTTATCGAGTGTCTCGTACTGAGAAGCATCTTTCATTTGAGCTTTAACCTCGATATAAAATTTGATCTTGGGCTCTGTGCCAGAGGGACGAACACTTACCTTGGTTCCATCCTCACAAAACCATTGAAGGACATTGCTGGTCGTAGGCATATCAAGCTTAGTTTGCTTACCGCTTCCATCCGTTGCAATAAGTGTCTGATAGTCTTTCGAAAGGATAACCTTAGAACCATTCAACGACTTTGGTGGGTTGTTGCGATAGTTGACCATCATCTGTTGAATCTCATCGGCTCCACTCTTACCAGGACGCTCAACATTGATGGTTACCTCCTTAGAGAACCCATATTCCATATAAATGTCCATCAAAATATCATAGAGCGTCTTTCCTTTGTCTTTAGCAAATGCACAAATTTCGGCTAGCAAGGAGCAGGCAGACACAGCATCCTTATCACGAACAAAATCTTCTGCTAAGAATCCATAACTCTCCTCTCCTCCACCAATATACTTTTGCTTACCCTCTGATTTAAGTACCTCATTGGCAATCCACTTGAAACCAGTATAGCAGTCACGCATTTCAATGTCATTCTTATCAGCAATCTGTCGAATGACCTCCGTAGTAACGATGGTTTTCACTATGAAATCGTTGGGTTGCATCTTTCCCTTAGCTATACGATTAGTGATGATATACCAGAGGAAGATAAGGCAAGTCTGGTTTCCATTGATCAGAACCCATTCACCCTTACTATTCTTGCAAGCCATACCTACACGGTCTGCATCTGGATCACTTGCCATAAGTATGTCAGCATTGAGATTCTTGGCATCACGTAAACCAAGAGTCAAAGCCTCAGCAAACTCAGGATTCGGACGGTCTACCGTAGGGAAGTTTCCATCTTTGATCATCTGTTCTGGCACACAATGTACATTGTCAAAGCCCCAATATGCCAAAGAACGTGGAATCAAAACACGACCAGCTCCATGGAGTGGCGTATAAACAATGCTTAGATCATGTTGGCGACGGCATAACTCGGGATCAATGCATAAAGTGCGTACATCACGCAAATATGGCTCATCAATATCCTCGCCAATAATCTGCATAAGCTCCTTGTTACCCTCAAACTTGACATCATCTATTGATACCTTGTTCACTTCGTCGATGATTCCCTCATCATGAGGCTGAAGGACCTGAGCTCCGTCTTCCCAATAAGCCTTGTAACCATTATACTCACGAGGATTGTGGCTGGCTGTTATGTTTACGCCACCTTGTGCTTTGAGATAGCGAATTGCATAAGAACATTCTGGCGTTGGGCGTAAATCGTCGAAAATATACACCTTGATGCCATTGGCAGAGAAAACATTTGCTACTGTCTGTGCAAAAAGGCTACTATTGTTGCGACAATCAAAGCCAACAACAACAGATATTTGTGCTAGATTGTTAAAGTTCTTTTTAAGGTAGTTAGCAAACCCTTGCGTTGCCATCCCAACATTGTAAACATTCATTCTATTGGTACCTGCCCCCATGATTCCACGCAGTCCGCCAGTGCCAAATTCAAGATTTTTATAAAAGCATTCAATGAGTTCAGTCTTGTCTTCATTGTCAAGCATTTCCTGCACTTGTTTCCTTGTTTCCTCGTCAAATGAGGGAGACAACCACTGTTTGGCCTTTGCCTCACACTGAGCGACTAGTGTTGCATCCTTTTCCATGATGAAATAAATTTATATTATAATGTTATTGACAGGTCTAGATAGGCCCCAAATTGCATAGGAAAAACTCTTTTCTTTGTGTTGCGGTTAACCTATCTTTTGCAAAGATAATAACTAATTTCTAAAATAGGAGGTTGAATATGGGTTATTTTTACTATTTTTGCATAGAAATTATAGTGTAATATTTCGCTGTAAACAGCGACTAAACCAAGAACCTTAGGCCGATGTATTTCACAGGAATAATCATAGCCGTCAGCACCTTTTTCATCATAGGGCTCTTCCATCCTATAGTAATAAAAGCAGAATATTATTGGGGCACTCGTCCTTGGTGGCTTTTTCTCGTAGGTGGAATTGTATGTATCTTCTGCTCATTGCTGCTGGAGAATACAATATTATCATCAATCGTAGGCGTAGCTGGAGCAAGCTTACTTTGGTCAATTGGCGAACTTTTTGAGCAAAAGAAAAGAGTTGAAAAAGGATGGTTCCCAATGAACCTGAAGCGAAAAGATGACTATCCGTCGAAGAAGGGTATGAATAGGGCACAATCAGAACTATGAAAACTGTGCTTGTCTTTATCGGGAAGACGCAGAACAAGCACTTCCTGGCTGGAATTACGGACTATGCTGAACGCATCGGACACTATATGCCGTTTGAGATTAAAGTAATACCTGAATTGAGGAATACTAAGAATATCACCGAGAACCAGCAGAAGGAAAAAGAAGGCGAGGCTCTGTTGAAGCTATTACAACCATCTGACTATGTTGTGTTGTGGGACGAACATGGACGAGAACTGCGTAGCGTGGAGTTGGCTACATGGTTGCAAGGAAAGGGAAACTCAGTTCGGCGGTTGGTGTTTGTAATAGGCGGTCCATACGGATTCTCTTCAGAAGTGTATAAAAGGTCAAATGAAAAGCTTTCGCTATCAAAATTGACATTTAGCCATCAAATGGTTCGACTGATAGCAACTGAACAGCTTTATCGGGCATGTACTATTATCAAAGGAGAGCCTTACCACCATGAATAATTGAAATGTCGACATAAACGAACTTAAAAACAATCAAGGAATAAACAAATGAAAAAAACTATTATCTTCCTCCTGACTCTATTGACAAGCTCTGGAATCTTACCTATCAAAGCCCAACAATGGCCAGTGGTCAAAAACGAAGCCAAGCCTGGGATACGGTGGTGGTGGCCAGGATCTGCCGTAGATAAGCCCAATTTAAGTTGGAATCTAGAACAATTTGCCAAACATGGAGTTGGTGCTATAGAAATCACTCCAATTTATGGCGTCAAAAACAATGAAGCAAACAACATTGAATATTTGTCTGACAAGTGGATGGAAATGTTGCGCTTTACAGAGGACGAGGGGAAACGACTTGGCATCGAGGTTGACATGACCACGGGTACAGGTTGGCCTTTTGGCGGGCCATGGGTTCCTCTGGAGGAAAGCTGTTCGCGTATGGTGATCGAAAACGATACCATAAACAAGAAGGAATATAGGAAACTCTTGAAAACTCCCGGTGTCGATAAAGACGATAAGACACGTTTTGTTAGTCGTTACTATTTTCCATTAGATAAGAAAAATTATCGTGTCATCACACTATGGCAACGCTTGGGGGCAATGATAGTGAAGAGACCAGCTCCTGGTGGAGCGGGTTTGGTCATAGATCATTTCAACAAAACAGCTGTTGAAAACTACCTAAAGCATATAGAAGATGCATTTGAGCGGACAGGTACCCCCTACCCTCATACCTTCTTCAATGATAGTTACGAAGTAAGTGCCGCTGACTACACCACGAATTTGTTCCCGGAGTTCCAGAAGAGAAGAGGGTATTCGTTGGAAGAAAACTTTGACAAATTGGTCGATGGAGATCGCAAAGTGGTTGCTGACTATCGCGAAACATTAGGCGATATGTTATTGGATAACTTTACACAGACTTGGACAGACTGGGCGCATAGTCATGGAGCAATCACACGCAATCAGGCCCATGGCTCTCCTGCTAACCTCATTGATTGCTATTCCGCTGTCGATATTCCAGAAATCGAGGGGTTTGGCCTGACAGATTTCCACATTAAGGGATTGCGCACAGACTCTGGAATGACGCGCAAAAACGACTCCGACTTCTCAATGTATAAATGGGCTTCTTCGGCTGCTCACATCAGTGGTAAGACCTATACATCCAGCGAGACATTCACATGGCTAACAGAGCACTTCCGCACTTCCCTCTCTCAGATGAAGCCCGATTTGGACTTGATGTTCTGTGGGGGGGTAAACCACATGTTTTTTCATGGTGCATGTTATTCCCCAAAAGATGATGCATGGCCAGGATGGAGATTCTATGCATCAGTGGATATGAGTCCAACCAATTCTATTTGGCATGACGCTCCATTCCTTATGGACTATATCACGCGCTGCCAAAGTTTTCTTCAATGGGGACAACCCGACAATGATTTTTTAGTTTATGTCCCAGTTCGAGATATCTGGAACATGCAGTCCAAAGGCAAAAGACTCATGCAATTTGCCATTCACACAATGGGACAACTCGCACCCGAATTCGCTCAAGCCATTGACAAGATTGATGCTGAAGGCTATGACTGCGACTATATTAGCGAGAAATACTTGCTAAAGACCAAATTTGTTGATGGTATGCTACAAACTTCGGGTGGCGCACGCTATAAGGCTTTGATATTTCCAAACAACAGCAACATCCTAACAGACGAGGTAAAGCAGCATATCAACAGACTCAAGGCACAGGGAGCTACCATCATTATAGGCACAGACTCAAGTGCCTTAACCGTAGTTGCAAAGAGCGAAGAAATGAAAACTCGCCTTGGACTTAAGCTCATTCGTCGTTCAAATGAAAAGGGATACCATTATTTTATAGCTAATCTAACAAAACAGGATATGTCTGAATGCGTGCAGCTTGCCGTTCCTTATAAGTCCGCAATGTGGTATGACCCCTTGAATGGAAACCGTTATGCCGCCCAAATAATGGATAATAAACTATACATTAATCTGAAATCGGGCGAAAGCATGATTTTGGAAACCTTTTCGGACGATGGCAATCTGACAACAGAGAATGGCTTGTGTAAAACATCAAATGGAGAAATTCTCCCCAATCGTAAAACAAAACACTATGACAATAAGGCAAAGGCACTAGATGGTCGTTGGACATTAAAGTTTGTAGAAGCCACCCCTGCATATCCCAAGACAATTCAAATGGATAGCCTAAAAACATGGGAGACGCTTAACGATACTACTAAAACACTGATGGGAACAGGCATATACGAGTGTCAATTGAATCTAACCAAGCAGGATATAAAAAACGGTAACGACTGGATTATCAATTTGGGCGATGTGCGAGAGAGTGCTCGTGTATATATAAATGACACTTTTGTCGGATGTGCCTGGTCCATACCTTTTGAGCTTCAATTCTCCAACGTTTTCACACCAGGTAAAAATACTATTCGCATCGAAGTAACCAACCTACCTGCAAATCGCATCAGTCAGCTAGACCGAGAAGGCTTGCCGTGGCGAAAGATGGAAGACATCAATGTGGTCAACATCAATTATGAGAAATCCTGGTATGCTAACTGGACCCCAATGCCCTCTGGGCTAAATTCACAAGTAACCATTTATAAGGTTCAGTAAATTGAAACTCGAAATATAACAAACATACGGATAAATATTAGAACACTAAAAACAACCAAAATGAACAAGAAACTAACAGCTGTGCTCGGGCTATTTGCATTAGCATTGACTGCTACTGCCCAGCGTACAATAGAGGATTGGGACTTTGGATGGAAGTTCCACTTGGGACCAGTAGACCCTCAAGCCATCGTCACAACGAACTGGCGAACGGTCGATTTGCCACACGATTTTCAAATCGAACAGCCATGGGTGGCACCAGCCAATGATGAGAAAGAAAATAACAGTGATGGTGCTTCTAACTTCAAAAGCAGGCTTTCTGCTCGTGCTTTCAAGGAGATGGGAGAAGGATGGTATGTCAAGACATTCACCCCAGACCAAGATTTGAAAGGGCGCAGAGTACTCATAGACTTTGAAGGCCTCATGTATGTCGGCGAAGTTTACCTCAATGGGGAACTAGTTGGTAGCACTGATTATGGATATGTGGGATTCGATGTTGACCTGAGCAATAAACTTCGCTATGGCCAAGAAAATGTAGTTGCTGTGCGGGCTTCTACCGGAAATCCTACCGATTCACGATGGTACACAGGCGGAGGGTTATTTCGTGATGTTAAAATAATCACAACAGATGAGCAACAATACTTTGTTCGCCACCCGCTCTACATCACCACGAAAGATAATCGTGAGGTGAATGTTCAAGTCGAAGTAGCCAATTACACCAGAAATAACAATGTAACGCTGCAGTTGGACATTTTGGATGCTCAAGGAAAGATGGTGTATTCCAAAAAACAATCTATTCCTTTTGAACGTAGAATGAAAACCAATGAGTTAAAGTGGGAGGCCATAACTATGTCAAGTCCCAATCTATGGGACATAGACAATCCTTATCTCTACACGGCAAAAGCATATCTCTTCGATGACAATAATAAGCAAATAGACGAGACAAGCAGCAAATTTGGCATAAGGACGATTGAGATAGGTCCATCCTTCGGATTCAAACTCAACGGCAAGAAGCTATTACTTAAAGGTATCGCCAATCATCATACACTTGGCGCACTCGGTGCAGCTGCCTACCCTCGTGCCATGGAAAAACGATTAGAGATGCTTAAGGATTTTGGGTTCAACCATGTTCGCACAAGCCATAATCCATATTCAGAAAGCTTTCTAGACCTTTGTGACTCACTTGGAATCATTGTTGTAGACGAACTTTATGACAAATGGCTACAACAGTATACAGGTGGTCGTCGTCCTTGGATGGAGCAATGGCCAACCCAATTGCCAGAATGGATCAAACGTGACCGAAGCCATCCCTCAGTGGCAATATGGAGTTTGGGTAACGAGTTGCAGACCTACCCTAACCTACCATTCAACGATTGGGGAGTGACACCTTACAAAATGCTCAAGGAAGTCTTGTTGAGATACGACAATACACGTAAAGTTACCGTTGCCATGCACCCTCGTGGGCGCAACCTCGAAACAGATTCACTCCCATGCGACTTGGCCAAAGTCACTGATATCCAGGCTTATAATTATCGTTATATGTACTTTCCTGGCGATGGGAAGAAATTTCCTTGGATGACATTTTACCAAAGTGAGGCCAACCTATCCAATATGGGGCCTAACTTCTTTGCGATGGATTTGAACAAGGTAGTAGGCCTTGCCTATTGGGGAATGATCGACTATCTCGGAGAGAGTAGAGGATGGCCGAACAAAGGCTTTGCTGATGGAGTCTTTGATATCTCGTTACAACCTAAGCCAATGGCTTATCTTTTGCGATCAATGTTCAAGCCAGAAGAACCTGTGTGTCATATAGGAATCATTGACTCAAAAGCCGAAAAATCCGAGTGGAATGGTATGGTCTTTTCAAATGACGGCATGAGTGACCATTGGAATCGTGAGCCAGGTGAAGAGCTTTCTCTCAAGGTGTTCACTAATGCCGACAAAGTTGAGTTGGTCGAAAATGGCAAAAAAATAGCAGAAAAAGATAATAGTACTGACCCAAAGACACGCAATCAAATTCTTTTTGACGGCATAGTGTATCAGCCAGGTTATCTTGAGGCTATAGCATATAAAGACGGTAAGCGTGTGGCCTCTCATCGAATTGAAACTTCAAGTGATGTGAAAAAATTGCGGCTATCAGCAGACGCAATTACTTGGAAAGCAGATGGAAAGGATCTGCAACACATCCGCGTCATTGCTTTGGACAACAAGAACCGTAGAGCTTACACTGCCCAGCAAAAACTTCAATTCTCAGTGGAAGGCGATGCAAAAATTGTAGCTGTTGACAATGGTAATATAAGCTCAGGCGAGCTTCATGTGTCTAACGAACGAAGCCTATACAATGGTTCTGCCTTGGTCATCTTGCGAGCAGGTAAAAAGGCTGGAAAAGTAACTCTGAAAGTCAATGACAAAGATGGCAGAACTGATAAAATAGTTTTACAAACTCTGTAGAAAAATATCACAATTTGGCTCAACCAATTGAAAATGGTTGAGCCAAATTATATAAATTATCAATAATATATCAACTTTAATATTCAAAAACGACTAAAATGGAACAGAAATCCCAAGAAGAAAAACGTCTTGAACTGGAGGCAGAACTTGCTGCCAACGAACTTGCTGATCGTACTCATAGACGCCGTACCATCACGACATTGGTGGTTATCTTTGTACTAATCATTGCAGCTGTTAGCGCTTATTTGGCTTTTAGACCAAATGAAGAACCAGAGGTATATTATTCTAACGGAGACATTGACTATGTGAAACAAGCTGATAAGTTGCGACGTACCAGTGGTTTCAAGGAAGTGGATAATTTCCGAGGTGGTTATGCTATAGTAAGCGACGGTAAGAAATATGGAGTAGTTGATGTAAAAGGTAACGTTATTTGTCCCGTAAAATACGATGAAGTAGCATCCAATTACAGTGAACACTATCCCGAACTTTGTGAGGTTAATCTCAATGGCAAATATGGGCTAGTGAACAAGAAGGGACAGGAAACTGTTAAACCGATTTATGATGAAATCGGGCCAATAAGTAATGGAACGATGGAAGTAACATTGGGAAAGGAAAATTTCTACATTGATACTAACGGGAAACGTATCAATTAACTACCAACGGAAATGACTTTTCAGGCGCGACTCAAGCGCCTGACAGTATAAAGGAAAAATGTTGAAAGCAGAACGTCTGTGAGTAGCCACGATGCCGGATACACTATCATCAATTGTTTATAGCCGGAAAAAATGGGGAATATATAGAACACCCACAACAATCGGAGCACACAAGTACCAAAAATTGTAAATAATGCTGGTTCCAATGAGTGCCCAAAACCTCGCAATGTCGATGAAGTAACATCATAAATAGCAGCAATCCATTGAAAAACAAGAACTGTTTCCATACGTATTTTAGCATAACAGATGACTTGAGAATCCGTAGTAAACAGAGACAATACATCATCGGCAAACACCATGAATAATGCATTTGCGATGATACATACCACCATTCCCCCCGTCAGACAAATCCAATAGATTCTTTTACAACGTGCCATTTGTCCCGCTCCATAGTTCTGACCCACAAAAGTTACGGCTGCCCCACTAAACGATCCTAAAAGAAAATAGCAATAGGCTTCAAACATCTGTGCAACAGAAGAACCTGCTACCGCCGCTGAGCCAAAGCCGTTAATAGCACTCTGAACGAAAATGTTGCTCAGCGAGAACACCATGCCCTGTAGTCCTGCCGGCAATCCAATCTGTAAAATGCGCTTTAATTCTGATTTATAGATGGTGATGTGGCGTGGACGCAATCTGAATGGGTCGCTCTCACAGGAAAGTAGCCATACAATAACTGATGCACAAAACAAGTTGGCGATATCAGTGGCAATACCCACACCAGCCACACTCATGTGGAACCCTATGACTAGAACAAAGTTGAGTACAGTGTTGATAACACCCGCAATCAGTAGAATATAGAGTGGACGCTTGGTGTCGCCCTTACTTCGCAAGATAGACGCGCCAAAGTTGTAGACCATGAAACAAGGGGCACCTAAGATGTAAATGCGAAGATATAATACAGCATCATCTATGACATTGGCAGGTGTGCTCATTAATGCCAATACCGGACGTGCAACCAACAATCCCACAAATAGTAAAACTACACCACTAATTAAGGAAAGAGCCGCCGTAGTATTTACTGCTTTTCGAATACGCTGATTGTCATGATGTCCAATGTAATTAGCTATAACAACACTAGCACCAATAGAGATTCCAACAAAGAAATTTATCATCAAGTTGATAAGAAACGTGTTAGCACCAACAGCTGCTAACGCCTCACTACTTGCAAACCTACCAACTACTGCTACGTCTAAGGAAATGAAGAGCTGTTGTAAAATGCTGCTAGCTGCGAAGGGCATGGCAAATTTCAAAATCTTACCTACCAATGGACCATGCAACATGTCTAACTCGTTCGTCTTTGTCATCTCCTAGATGTAATTCCTTTATGTGCCTGCAAAGGTACAAATTAAGGTAGATTTGAGGTAAGAATCAAATTCTTTTCATGCTTCTATCAAGTAATTCTTTGAAAATCATAACGTTGATCATTTAAATTACTTCACATTTCACAAGTTATGATATTGGTGATCACAATTTTTTTAATCATAAAAATTACACAGGAAAAAAACGACTTAATGAAGAATCGAGTGAATTCATCCTGTCAAGAGGGTATGATCAGTATATACATGTTGGCGTATTAAGTTTTTATTCATTGAGTTTTGTCTTTAATAATTATGACCTCTAGATGTGCATATATAACACCGTGTTTTTGAAATATTGGAGGTTTATCATGGTTTTCTTTCTTTATTGTCGTAAATTTGCATGTAAAGGAAAAAATTAAAATAACAATTATCATCTATGGCAACAGTAGACGACAAGAAGATAATCTTCTCTATGGTCGGGGTGTCTAAAATCATCCCGCAGAACCAAAAGCAAATACTTAAAGACATTTACCTCTCCTTCTTCTATGGTGCAAAGATAGGAATCATTGGCCTAAACGGTGCTGGTAAGTCCACCCTTCTTAAGATAATAGCAGGCCTAGTGCAACCGACTCAGGGCGACGTGGTATGGAGTCCTGGCTATAGTGTGGGTTATCTTCCACAAGATCCACCATTAGATGAGACAAAGACAGTTAAAGGGAACATCCAAGAGGGAGTGCAATATGTATATGATGCACTTCAAGAATACGATGAGATTAACCGGAAGTTTGGCGAAGAGGAATATTATAGCGACCCAGACAAAATGGATGCATTGATGAAAAGACAGTCGGAGGTTCAAGATATCATTGATGCCACCGATGCTTGGAACATTGATTCATTGCTTGATCGTGCTATGGATGCCCTTCGTTGCCCTTCTGCCGACTCCCCTGTGGACAAACTTTCCGGTGGTGAGCGTAGACGGGTTGCGCTATGTCGATTGCTCTTACAACGTCCAGATGTATTGTTGCTTGATGAGCCTACCAATCATCTTGATGCAGAAAGCATTGATTGGTTGGAGCAATATCTACAGCAATACGAAGGTACCGTGATAGCTGTGACGCATGATAGATACTTCCTTGATGATGTGAGTGGATGGATATTGGAGTTGGATCGTGGCGAAGGCATTCCATGGAAGGGTAACTATTCTTCATGGTTGGAACAGAAAACAACACGAATGGCCCAAGAAGAAAAAACGGCATCCAAACGTCGCAAGACTTTGGAACGTGAGCTAGATTGGGTACGTATGGCACCAAAGGCACGCCAAGCAAAGGGAAAAGCGCGTCTTAACTCTTATGATCAGATGCTTAACGAGGAGCAAAAGGAACGCGAAGAAAAACTTGAAATTTATATCCCTAACGGCCCAAGATTGGGTAATAAGGTTATTGAGGCTCATGGTGTAAGCAAATCTTATGGGAATAAAGTGCTCTTTAAAGATTTAAATTTTTCACTTCCTCCCAACGGAATTGTAGGTGTCATCGGTCCTAATGGTGCTGGAAAAACCACTCTCTTCCGTCTAATCATGCAGATGGAACGACCAGATAACGGGACTTTTGAGATTGGTGAAACGGTGAAACTAGCTTATGTGGATCAGCAACATAAGGATATCGATCCTAAGAAGTCAGTTTATGATGTGATATCGCAAGGCAACGAGACATTGCGGTTAGGAGGACATGATATAAACGCAAGGGCTTATCTCTCACGTTTCAATTTCTCAGGAACTGACCAAAACAAACTTTGCGGGGTACTCTCAGGAGGTGAGAGGAATCGTCTACAACTAGCCCTAGCATTGAAACAAGAAGGCAACGTACTGCTCCTTGATGAGCCTACCAACGATATCGATGTCAATACATTACGTGCATTGGAGGAAGGTTTGGAGACATTTGCTGGTTGTGCAGTAGTGATTAGTCACGATAGATGGTTCCTTGATCGCATCTGTACTCACATTTTAGCTTATGAGGGCAATGGTGAAGTTGTATATTTTGAGGGTGATTATTCAGACTACGAAATAAACAAGGCTCGTCGTTTAGGAAATGATGAAATAAAGAAGACTAGATACCGTAAACTCATTGAAGATTGAGGAAGGCAAAAATATTGCACAATTATTTTGGGAATGTGCACTTAACGTTGTACCTTTGCACAAAATTTTAATAATTGTGCAATGTCTAACTTGACCTTGCTATGACTAAATACGGGTTTATGGAAGAATATTCGAGCTTTAATCAATATATTCAACAGAGTATTATTGATAACTGGGATAGGGACGCGTTAACCGATTTCAAAGGTGCAACGTTGCAGTACCACGATGTGGCGCGCAAGATAGAGAAGCTCCACATAATGTTCGAAAATTCTGGAGTAAAACGTGGTGACAAGATTGCCCTTGCTGGAAGGAATAGTGCTGCTTGGGCCGCTGCATTCTTAGCTGCGATTACTTATGGAGCAGTTGTTGTTCCAATACTCCATGAATTCACGGCCGATCAGATGCACAACATTGTAAACCACTCTGACTCAAAGTTGCTTTTTGTTGGCGATGTGGTTGCCACTGAGATTGATGCAACAAAAATGCCCGGCCTTGAGGGAATAATTTATATACCAGACTATTCACTCATCCTGTCACGCACAGATAAATTGACTTATGCACGTGAGCATTTGAACGAACTTTTCGGTAAGAAGTATCCTAAGTTCTTCCGTAAAGAACATATAAACTATTATCTCGATCGCGAACCAGACGAGCTTGCACTAATCAACTACACAAGTGGTACAACAGGCTTTTCTAAAGGTGTCATGCTACCCTATCGTTCCTTGATGGGCAACATGAGGTTTGCTTTCGAGGTACTTGGCAAAGAGATAAATCCTGGAGATAATGTCATTAGCATTTTGCCTATGGCACATATGTATGGCCTTTCTTTCGAATTCCTTTATGAATTCCTAAGTGGTTGCCATATCTTCTATCTCACTCGTGTTCCATCTCCTGCAATCATTGCTCAAGCCTTCGCAGAGGTAAAACCTAAGATAATCGTCTCTGTGCCTTTGATTATTGAGAAGATTATCAAGAAGAAGGTATTCCCAAAGATTCAGGATACAAAAATTCGTCTCTTGCTTAAGATGCCTGGAATCAACAAGAAAATCTTTGCTAAGATTTGTGATCAGGTAACCGAAGCCTTTGGTGGAAAATTTTATGAAATCATCATTGGTGGTGCGGCGTTTAGTCAGGAAGTTGAAACTTTCTTGCAACAAATTGACTTCAAATATACAGTTGGTTATGGTGCCACCGAGTGTGGACCAATCATTTGCTATTCCGACTATAAAGAGTTTGTTCCTGGTTCCTGCGGCAAAGCAGCCTTAGGAATGCAGGTTAAGATTGTAAGTACAGATCCTCAAAACGTTCCTGGCGAAATCATTGTTAAAGGACCGAATGTGATGCTTGGTTATTACAAGAATGATGAAGCCACTAAACAGACAATCGATGAGGATGGCTGGATGCATACAGGCGATCTTGGCACAATGGACGGGAACGGCAATGTTTTCATAAAGGGTCGCTCTAAGAACATGCTACTTGGCTCTAGTGGACAGAATATCTATCCAGAGGAAATAGAGGATAGACTCAATTCTTTGTCTATGGTTAGCGAAAGTGTGGTGATACAAGATGGTGACAAACTCATCGGATTGGTTCATCCAGACTACGATGCTGCCAAACAGATGGCCTTCAACAATGATGATCTGACCAATATCATGGAAGAAAACCGCAAGCTTATTAATGCTATCCTTCCTGCATATTGCCGCCTTAGTAGCATTAGAATTCATGAAGAGGAATTTGCAAAAACTCCTAAGCGCTCCATTAAGCGTTACCTTTATACAAACGCTGAATAATTTCAGTTGATTTATCTTGAAGAAATAAATACAAATTGAAGTGCTCTATAGGTATTTAATCTACGATTAAAATCGACTAAAAACAAATAACAAACACAGCCATCAACCGTTTCATTGGATTATTACAATGTAAGGTTGATGGCTGTTTTTTTTACAGATATAATCTTATGTAGATATATCTTAGAACTTCTTGTTCGTTTCTTCTATTTCTCAGTCTTTCCGTAAAAAAACTCTACACTATGTATCGCATGATGGGCAACATAAGCAGCAGGTCCAGCATCATTTCCTGCTATAATATCATTAAAAACAAGACGCTTTGATTTACCCGAAAGAAGGAAAAAAAGACGAGCGGAATGCATAATAGGTTGCCCTGTCAAAGCCACTCTAAGCTGGCCTGAAGAAGGTTGTTTGCTAACCACATAAGACTTTGGAGTAGTCAATAAGTCCTCTTGGCCAGGGAAGATGGAAGAAGTATGGCCATCAGTGCCTACCCCAAGCAATATGATATCGAAAGCAGGAAAGCCATCTTCCAATGGAACAAAGTCTTTCACCATTTTTTCATAACGAATTGCCTCAAGTTCAGGATTGTTTTCGCCTTTGATACGATATACATTATCCCCAGGAATAGGTACACTTGAAAGTAAATTAGCCTGCGTCATTCCATAGTTACTAGCCTCGTCATGAGGTGGAACACATCGTTCATCTACCCAAAAAAAGCGAAGGCGATGCCATGGAGTAATCTCTGAGAAGTCAGTTGCCCATATTCTAAACATGAGGGCGGGTGTACTACCCCCACTAAGTGCGATATTCAAAATTGTGTCATTAGGATTTTCGGCTACTATCTGCAATATCCGCAAGACGAATGCTCGAGCCGTCTCTGTTGAAGTTTCAAATATCCTTGTAATCATCCTATCTATGATATATGCCCATAATATTTAGCTTGTGAAAGTATTGTGATTATAAGAAATCATAATTCGCAATATAGATCCGTATTGGTTAGGTTCTTGCATGGGTTGGTCCAATTCACTTTATGGTCATGCATTAACGTATCACTTTCCTGAGGCCCCCAAGTTCCCGCAGGATACCCGTAAAGTGGTACATTCGGACGTTGCCAGAATTTCAACACGGGATCAAAGAATTTCCATGAAGCCTCAACGGCATCATAGCGTGTGAAGAGCGTTGGATCACCTTGAATACAATCGTCAATAAGTCGAGCATAAGCGTCTCCAATGACTGCTTTCCCCAACTGATCATAGCTGAAATCCATTGCCACTCGACGCACCTCAAAGCCTGCCCCAGGAACCTTTAGTCCTATTTTCATGCTGATTCCCTCATTCGGTTGAATGCGGATGGTGAGTTGGTTTGCTTGTGTGCATTTCCCTCCAACAGCATTACTAAACATCTGATGTGGTGTGTTACGGAAGTGAATGACAATCTCAGTGACCTTAGTAGGCATTTGTTTACCTGTACGAATATAGAATGGCACTCCACTCCAGCGCCAGTTATCAATGTCAAGGCGCATGGCCACAAAAGTTTCAGTCCGAGACTCAGGAGCTACACCTTTTTCCTCACGATAACTCTTACGATCACCATTGGCCATATATTGACCACGAATGATATGCTCTTGAAGGTCTTGTTCACTCAATGGGCGAATGGAATTGTAAACCTTGACCACTTCATTGCGAAAACTATCCGCATTGAAAACGGCAGGAGGTTCCATAGCCGTCAGAGCAACTAACTGAATAAGATGGTTCTGAACCATGTCGCGAAGAGCACCCGCAGTTTCATAAAAGCCACCCCGATTTTCGATTCCAAGATTCTCGACAGCTGTCACTTCCACATAAGCGATATAGTTTCGATTCCATATAGGCTCAAAAACTCCATTTGCAAAGCGAAATGCCAAAATGTTTTGGGCAGTCTCTTTTCCAAGGAAATGATCAATACGAAATATCTGTTGCTCCTCAAAGACATCGTCATAAATCCTCTCCAACTCTTGTGCAGACTGAAAATCGTAGCCAAAAGGCTTTTCCACAATAATTCGGGAGCCTGGTGTATTGAGTCCAACTTGTTTCAAATGAAGTGGCACCACGCCATAAAGACTTGGTGGGGTTGCTAGGTAAAAGAGCAAGTTATCTGGATTATCCTCATGAGTCAAATCTATAATACGCTGACGCAAAGCGGGATAGCCCTCGTCCTTAGAAGGGTCAAGTGATTGGTAATACAAATGGCTGACAAAAGCATTGAACTGCACTTCATCCTGTTCCTCTTGTTTAATATATTGGTGCATCTGCTCCAATATATAACTCCGGAAATCATCATCTTCGTAGGATGTACGTGCCGTACCAATGATGGCAAAGTCGCCCTGCAACCGATCATGAGTATAAAGATCAAATAAAGCGGGGATCAACTTACGCTTAGTAAGGTCTCCAGAGGCACCAAATATTATAATGCATAGACCCTTCCACGCCTCTCCTCCAGAACTTGAATCTTGCTTTACTTGATAATCAATTATGTCATTCTGATTCATCGTGAATACAATTTAATAATTCTGAGTTAGCTGAGTCATTCCAAAACATCAAGATAACTTTCGTTTACCTTTACGAATTTGCAGATTTCACTTTTCGCTTTCCCAATTTTTATGGGCAGAATAGTAAAATATAATTGCTTAAAACAAATATATTAAACGTTGTAAGTCCCAGATTGGGTTTTACCACCATGACCCGTCCAGTTTTCATGGAAAAACTTGCCACGTTCAGCATCTCGCCTTTCAAAAGTGTGAGCACCAAAGTAGTCACGTTGTGCCTGAATGAGGTTGGCAGGTAAATTGGCAGAACTGAGCGAATAGAAATAATTGAGAGCCGAAGAAAAAGCAGGTACCGGCAAACCTCTAGAGGCCGCTTTGGCAACAATCGAGCTCCACCCTTCGGTAAGCTGCTCTATTTCTTTTGCAAAGAATGGGGCCAATAGAAGATGGGACGGACGTTCAGACTGTTCAAATGCCTGCGCTATATCATTGAGGAATGCGCTGCGAATGATGCAACCAGCACGCCACATGCGCGCAATAGAAGCCATATCAAGATTCCAATTAAACTCGTCTGAGGCACGTTGTAACACCGCAAATCCTTGTGCATAGCTCACTAGTTTGGAAGCATATAGGGCTGAAAACACCTTATCAATAAGCTGTTCACGGTGCGTGTCCACCTCAATAGATTTGTGTCGAAAGCGATTAGATGCAAGCAAACGTGTACTCTTGTCAGCAGAGAGACTGCGCTCAAAGACGGCCGTCCCAATAAGACCGAGTGGCATTCCAAGATTCATTGCATTGATAACAGACCACTTACCAGTTCCCTTTTGACCTGCTATGTCAAGAATTTGGTCAATAATTGCAACACCATCTGAAGATTTGTGTCGCAATAGGTTGGCAGTTATCTCAACAAGATAACTCTTTAACTTTCCTTCATTCCATTGCTCAAACACGTTCGCCATCTCTTCATTGCTCATGCCTCCTATATTCTTCATGGTCCAATAAGCCTCAGCGATGAGCTGCATATCGCCATATTCGATACCATTGTGAATCATTTTTACGAAGTGCCCTGCGCCTTGTGGACCTACCCATTGGCAACACGGTGTACCATCCTCAGCTTTTGCTGCTATGCTCTGTAAGATTGAACGAACGCTTTCCCAAGCCTCGGCGGATCCTCCAGGCATGATTGATGCACCATTAAGTGCTCCCTCTTCGCCGCCGGACACACCACTTCCCACGAAAAGGAACCCCTCTGACTCTGCTAGAGCAACTCGACGATTTGTATCTTCATAATTAGAGTTTCCACCATCTATAATAATGTCTCCAGCCTCCAATAACGGGAAAAGCTGTTCCATGAGTTCGTCAACAGGTTTACCAGCTCGTACCATCATCATTACTTTGCGTGGCTTAGCAATCGAATCCACGAAATCGGTCAACTCCAAATAACCATTGATTGTTTTACCTTTGGCACGTCCATTGACAAAACGTTCTACCACACCTTCCTCTATATTAGGTACTGTTCGATTCCAAACGGATACATTCCATCCATGGTTGGCCATATTAAGTGCCAAGTTCTCGCCCATTACAGCAAGTCCTATAAGACCTATATCACTTTTCATAATCATACTACACATGCTCTCTTATCAACAGAGAGAATGTGTTATTTGTTAAAAGTTAATTCTACACCTATATATTTTCCTAAAGCTATCCATCAATAGGGCAGCTTAAGGGAAAAAATAAATGCCCGATTAGTCGAAAATTGTTCCTCTTGTGAGCGAATATTTGCCGCCGCCAGTGAAGCATAAGGCGAGAGCTGGCAAAAGATAAAGCATTGGAAGTTCTATCGCCCAACCTCCAGTCACCGGGTCTACTGATAGTAGAACAGATAGATGAGCCATCAGGATAGCAACAACCATGTTAACAGCTATGACAGCTGATGCTGCACGCGTCCAAACCCCGAGAACCACCATAATAGACGCCACGAGTTCAGAAAGCAAAGCACCATAAGCTATAAAGCCTGGTAAGCCGATGCTTGATAACATCCCTTCTATTCCGGCCACACCATTTATAGTTTTATGGATTCCATGAAACAATAGTAATCCACCAACATTTAAGCGAATAATAAGTAGCCCAAGATCTGTGCTACGAAGACAATCTTTATATTTTTCTAACATATTAAAAAAGATTGATTAATTAATACTCTATGCTTTAATAACCTAAAATTACAATTATTGCAAATATAGGAAATCAGAATGACAACTCCAAGAAATATACAAAAAATAACTTATACAAAATATTACAATAAATTTACATGCCAAAATAATTGGAAAAAGTTTTGGAATATGAAAAAATGATATATCTTTGCAGCTATGATGAAGAAAGCGATAAGCTGTTTTCGTTAGTGTAGTATTTGACATCAGAAGATGAAAGATTTACTTCACAAAAATCAAAAATTATAGAAAACATTTAAAAAAGAGCATTATGAAAAATTATGTTTGTGACGTATGTGGTTACGTTTACGACCCTACAGTTGGTGATCCTGATAATGGTATCGAGCCCGGAACATCTTTTGAAGATCTTCCAGATGATTGGGTTTGCCCCGAGTGTGGTGTAGGCAAAGAAGACTTCAGCGTAGAAGACTAAACCATTCAAACTAGTTATCAGCTACTAAAGACTTTTCTGTCTTTATAGTTAATAACAGATATTGCCTTATTTTTGGAGTAACCAACTCCCAAAATAAGGCTTTATTATTTATATTATTCCAAGTAACAAAAACATCTAATCAAGCCCCTATATTATCATGATTTATGAAATACATTATGTTTAACATAAAATTATTACATTTTATCCAATCAACTAGTATGTGTCATAATTTATGGTTTAAAAATCAAAATTCATAGCTATGCATCTTAGACGAGATGTAATTTTGTAAAAATTTTTAAGAAAGTAAGCCACGAAATACCACTGGAAAGTCAAATGAACTCAAAAAAAATTGCCCTTTTTCTTACTGTTTTAATCATGGGCCTATGCCTAACTTCTGGTACAAGACAGACAACCATTTTTGTCATTGGCGACTCTACAGCTGCCGAAAAAGGGGAACCTGACACTAACCCTGAACGTGGTTGGGGTATGGTGTTACAAGGTTTTTTTGATGAACATGTGCTTATAGAAAACCATGCAGTTAATGGCCGCTCCTCCAAGAGTTTTCTTGACGAGGGCCGTTGGCAGGTAATTCTAGATCGGATTAAACCCGGAGACTATGTCTTCATTCAGTTTGGTCATAATGATGAGAAGCAGCAACTTGGTCGTCACACGGAACCAGGTTCAACGTTTGATGCACATTTAGAACGCTATGTTTCCGAGACTCGTGAAAAAGGTGGCATCCCTGTATTGTTTAGTTGTGTAGTTCGACGCAATTTTTACCAAAAGGTTGATTCGGGAATCGATGACGAAAGCTTGCGTAATATGTCATTTAGTGACGAGCTCGTCAATTCCGACACACTAATTGATACACATGGAGCATATAAAGATGTTCCCCGAGTGGTCGCACAGAAAATGGGCGTCAAATTTATAGACGCCAATCGTATCACACATGATTTGGAACAGAGTATGGGTATTGCAGGCTCACGTAAGTTGCATATGTGGTTTAAGCCAAATGAAGAAAAGTCAATACCCAAAGGTCGTCGCGACAATACGCATTATAACGTATATGGAGCGCGTATAGTGGCAGGACTCCTTGCGGATGCTGTTGGCAAAGAAATCAAGGCTTTGCAGCGTCATATCGTGCACTATGATTATGTGGTTTCCAAGAAAGGTCGTGGCAACTACATGAGTTTGGAGGACGCCATCAAAACAATTCCCAATTCTAAGAGTTCCAAAATTTATGTTCTTGATGGAACTTGGACACTTCCTAAAAATATTTCTAAGAGTCAACATTTTAATTTAGTTTGCTTTCCCGGAGCAACAGTAAAACGGTATTGACACAAAAAGTTAAGTAGAGATTCTCATAAAACACAAATTTATTTTAATTAAAAAAACAATAACATCCTATGACAAAGATTGTTAAATCGTGTAATAAGTACAAGTTTATTTTGGCGATTAAGCAATAAAATAATTAACTTTGTCTTCGCATTGAAATATTCTTAAATTAACATAATAATAAAATGAACCAAGAGGCATACGAAAGATTAGTAAACTGTGGCGTGCGGCCTTCTATGCAACGCATAGCCATCATGGATTTTCTGATGACACATCGCACACATCCTACAGTGGAAGATGTTTATTTAGGTCTAATCGACGAGATCAAGACACTGAGTCGCACTACCGTTTACAACACACTGCGCCTATTCTCAGAGCACAATGCTGCACAGATGATCACCATTGATGAGCACCATGTGTGTTATGATGGTGACACACATTCTCACGTGCATTTCTTCTGTCGCAATTGCGGTAAGGTATATGACCTCATGGACGAAGATATACCAGCGATGGCAAAACCAAAGAATGTGGACGGACATTTTGTAGACGATGTACAGATATACTACAAAGGTATTTGCCACAACTGCCGCTCAAAGCATAACTAAATCCTAGAATTTAAAATATAATCAAAAAGCCTTGCAGATGATTTAGTATCTGCAAGGCTTTTTTATTGTTGAACCAAAATTAAACGATAAAACACCTCTGCTATAGGCGTCATGATTCAACCATCTGATAAGCTCTAATATATTGTCTTGTGAATCAAATTGATTCACAATGTGAT
>DHOP01000096.1:0-14963 GCA_002407775.1 Prevotella sp. UBA5387 | reverse complement strand
TTCACAATGTGATTCAATTTGATTTACTCAGTAAATCAAATTGTTTCACTGGATGAAACCTATCAAATATATCGCACTAATCCTCTTTAGGCATATAATAAATGAGGTTAGTCTACTAAGGTGCAAACAGATAATAATTGTTGATATCTGAAGCAATTAGGGTTGTGGTCATTAATAATGCCAATTGCCTGTAAGAAACTGTATATGATGATTGTACCCACGTAACGAAAACCGCGTTGCCTCATATCTTTTGCTACACGATCAGAAAGTTCATTAGAGGTGATGATTTGATTGACATGTGAACGATAAACAAGTGATTGGCCGTCAGAAAAGCTCCAAATGTAATTATTGAAACTTCCCCACTCTTCTGTAACACGCATAAAGGCCTGTGCATTAATAATCATAGCCTCAATTTTTCGACGAGAGTGTATCATCCCATTAGTCTGTATAATGCGCTCAACATCTTGTTCCGTAAAGTTTGCGACACGTTCAGCATCAAAATCAGAGAAGCACTGCGCAAAAATCATGCGACGTTGTAACATCATCTGCCAAGAAAGTCCACAAGACATCGTCTCCATCAATAAGTACATATATAGCCTACATTCATCATGCTCAGGTACTCCCCATTCATCATCATGATATGCCTCAGATAGTATGTCATGCCTTGCCCATGAACATTTGATTGGATACTGCAAATGGAACATAGCATGACCACCCCATATCGCATCCTCGAAATAACGGAATCCAATGCTCCTATATAGGTTAGCCGCTTCTGGATTATTCTGATCTACAAGCAATCCTATCGGTAGGTTATTCCCATGAGCTTCAATTACAGCTCGTAGGAGCCGAGTCGCAATGCCCTGATGACGAAATTCGGGCAATACTGCTAGAGAATCCACATAATATTCACCAGCAGAAGTCTCATCATCCAACCCTTGAAAATCCTGCCCAAGATATTCCTTTGCAGCGCAAAAAAACGCTTTACGTAGACGATGTAAATCCTTTCCATCATATGATGTAACAATGCCGACAATGTTACCTCGTCTTGTTTGCGCCACAAGCGTGTTACGATAGCTATATTGGCTATCGTCTGCTGAAACAAGTTCCGTCATCATATAATGAAAATCTGCTAACGTATGATGTTGCCCTGCAAAATTTTGGCAACAGTCATCGCTCATGGCCATCATGGTGAGTTGAGCTATATCTGACGCTTGTTCAGGTGCCGCCGGAAGAATTGTTATTTTGTTTTTCATCGATTTAACTATCAACTAAAATGTAAATTTATCTTGGCAACTTCTAACTGTTGATAACCTTGTCTGCCAAAGGTTTCAACTTTTGATAAAACAACTGCTCTTCCGCTTCTGTAACTGGAGTATAATCAGCCAAAATACGAGCTATACGCTCAACGTTTGCAGGTATCTGTTGTTTTGACTTCTTTCGAGCAAAGATACTTTTGTTAATCTCAAAAACTGCCCGAGTAGGCTCAGGCATCTGCAAAAGTTCGGCTAGTCTCGCTCGATTGGCCATATTATATGCTTCCTTTGGCTGATGTACAATAGCCTGTGAGAATAAAGCAATGCGCTCTTTAGGATCATCTAGCAATTCAGCGAGTTCAGAATATAGATAGCTATCATGATAACGGCGTAACAACTGTTTGTAAATAGAAATAGCCTGAGACTTTAGCCTTACTCGAACATATAGTTGTGCAAGGTTACGCTGATTATCTTTATTGCTAGGATTATGTTGCAATGCCTTTCTGAAAAATGGCATAACAGCCTTGATATAAGTGTCAGGTTGTTCAGCGATTCCACGCATCAAACGGTTGGTAATACGCTGGCCAAGAGATGGTACAATGCTTCCATTGTGACTTTCGCCACTCCAATCATAGTCGGCAAGCCTCATAGCGTAAGGTACAAAGTATGCAATGTTGAAATTAACTATCACTTTATCCAAGGCCAAAGCATGGTGCATAATTGCCTTATTACCAGCCAAATCATTATCGTTAAGCTGAGGATAAAACTGTGTCATTTGGTGAAGAGCTCTTCTAGCTCCATCAGTATCTCCACCTTTCAACCTTTCATGAAACAACTTATCCGCGTCCCAAAATTCAGTTTCGTACATAATTAGAAAAGTTTGAAGTAGAATAAATGATATTATCAACTTGTTTAACATTTAGAAAAACAAAAGAGCAAAAGGCAGATTTAACAACCGAAAACGAATGATAATAATTTATATGCATTGTAAGGAAGCAACTACTGATTATTATTAAAAGTGCCTCTTAATATGAAGCTGTGCAAGGTATCCCAATTTCATGAACCCGACTACAAATTGCGTCTAGTTTTTCTCTTGACACTTTCTTTAAGCCGTGATCAGGTGTCTCTCGATCAATGGTATAAATCATCACACTTTGAGGACGAATCTCTTCCAACACTTTAAGCCAAGGCTCCACATAGAAATCGTTCGTGTTGTCTGAGTCATTACCCTGCATGAACATGGTCTGTATGATGACATGACCTCCAAAGAGTTTCAAATTATTGATGACCTTTCCTACACTAAAACTATGCCCTGTCGGACGATCAACTCTTCGGATGTAATCTTCGTTGACAGTATCCAACTTCTGAATATTATTATCAACTTTCATGAGTGCTGCTCGAATGGCAGTATCATGAACGAATGTTGCATTGCTCAAGACAGAAATCTTAGTAGACGGACATAAGCGGTCGCGCAGGCTAATGACATCGTCAATAATTTCAGGGAATTCCTTATGTGTTGTCGGCTCGCCGTTTCCTGCAAACGTTATAACATCTGGGAGTTTACCTTCTTGTTCCATCATAACAAGTCTCTGTTCTAATGCCCTTAGTACATCCTTGCGCGATGGAGAATGAGATTTCGGGCGTCGGTCGGCATTGAAACCACATTCGCAATACAGACAGTCAAAGGTGCAAATCTTTCCATCTGCTGGCATCAAATTAATTCCAAGGCTTAGTCCTAAACGTCTACTATGGATTGGACCATATATTGGACTATCATGAAGGATAGTGCTCATATGTCAATAATTTTATGATTGGATTTCTATTTAACACAAAGATAACAAAAATGTTTGTTTCATCTCATTTGTTTATTTATTATTTCGTTAATGCTCGTTAAACGTTTGTCACCTTGCTATTATTTTGTTACTTTTGTGCAAAATTTGGACAGTTATAGCCTATTCATTAATGGGAAAAAAATATAAATCAGTCAGCAAGCGCCCTCGATTGCAGGCTGTCACTCTTTGTATAAGCACGGCCTTAGTGCTTATTTTGCTTGGACTAGTTGTGTTTTTCACGCTCACAGGTCGCAATTTGTCGCAATATGTTAAAGAGAATCTCGTAGTGTCTATGATGCTCGAGCAAGACATGAACGACACTGAAGCACAGACCATGTGCAAAGGATTGATGAAAAAGCAATATATCAAGCACGTACACTTCATTAGCAAGACGTCTGCACTCTCAGATGCAACCAAGGAAATGGGCATTAATCCAGCTGAATTCACTGACGGAGTGAATCCTTTTTCCTCATCCATTGAATTAACGCTTAAGAGTGATTATGCGAACAATGATTCATTGAATTGGATTTCAAAGGAGCTTAAAAAATACCCTAAGGTTGCAGAAATTAACTACCAGAAAGACTTGATCGATGCTGTCAATCGTAATTTAGCCAAGATAGGAATCGGTATGTTAGTGCTGGCTATCCTTCTAACTTTCGTCTCATTCTCGCTCATAAACAACACAGTACACCTAGACATTTATGCGCGGCGTTTCTCAATTCACACCATGAAACTCGTTGGAGCATCTTGGGGGTTTATTCGCAAACCATTCGTTCGTCGAGCAGTACTTACAGGTCTGTTAGCTGCTTTTATCGCGATTCTTTTCCTTGCTGCATGTATCTATGTACTCTATCGTTATGAGCCGGAAATACTAACAATAGTTACTTGGGAAGAAATGGTAATCACAGGCGCTACTGTGATACTCTTTGGCATCATCATTACTGCCTTCTGTGCCAATATTTCAGTCAACAGATTTCTGAGAATGAAGGCTGGTGAACTATATAAAATATAATCTCGATTAAAACTTCACAAAATAAATTATGGATAAAAGAAACTTGGCATTTGATCGCACTAACTTCATTCTGTTAGGCATCGGTTTTGCTATCGTAGTTATTGGATTCATTCTGATGAGCGGCAGCTCCTCTACTGAGCAGGCATATAATCCCGAAATATTCAGCGTTAGGCGTATCAAGGTAGCTCCCGTTGTTTGTTTCATCGGCTTTATATCAATGATTTACGCTGTGATTCGTGAACCAAAGGTTAAGGGTGAAAGTAACATTACTTCTACAACTGAGGAAAATGAAGAAATGGCGAATAGTAATGTTGACTTGAAATAACACCTGAAGCCATGTCATTACTCCAAACAATTATCATTGCCATTGTAGAGGGACTTACAGAGTTTCTTCCAGTCTCTTCTACTGGTCACATGATTATTACTCAAAACCTCCTCGGCGTACAACAAGGTGACCCCTTTGTTCACGCTTTTACGTTCATTATCCAATTTGGCGCAATTCTCTCGGTCGTTGTGCTTTATTGGAAGCATTTCTTTCAAATGCGCAATCGGGATGAGTTCAGAGAAAAAATGAAGTTTTATGGCCTGCTTGTTGTAGGTGTTTTGCCAGCCGTGTTTATTGGATTTGCTGCCAAGAAAAGCGGACTTTTGGACTGGCTACTCGATTCAGTCTTAGTTGTTTCAATCATGCTTGTCGTGGGTGGTGTCTTTATGCTGTTCTGCGATCAGTTATTTAATCAGGGGCGAGAGGAGCATAAAGTAACTGTGAAACGTGCCTTAATCATAGGCTTTTTCCAGTGTATATCTGTTATCCCAGGCGTAAGTCGGAGCATGGCGACCATCGTAGGAGGAATGCAGCAAAAGCTCACCAGAAAGAACGCTGCGGAATTTTCATTTTTTCTTGCCGTACCAACAATGGCTGGTGCCACCTTGCTAGATCTATTGGATATGTTCCATGAGGATACAACTTGGACAACAACAAACAACATCGCCATGCTTGTAATTGGTTGTGTAGTGGCCTTCATTGTTGCAATGTTAGCCATGAAATGGTTTGTAGGCTTTCTAACAAAATATGGATTCCGTGCCTTCGGCTGGTATCGTATCATTGTTGGAGGTATAATACTTATTTTATTGCTGACTGGACACTCTCTGGTAATGGTTTAATGGCGCAGATGGACTTTATTCAAGGCGAGATCTTTGCCATCGACAAGCCCTATAGAATGTCAAGCTTTGGAGCCCTAGCTCGTGTACGTTACTTGCTCTCCCATCGCTTAAATCAACATGTGAAAATAGGCCATGCCGGTACACTTGATCCCTTAGCAACAGGTGTTTTAGTACTATGTACAGGACGTTGCACCAAACAGATTGAGTCACTTCAAACCCACACTAAGGAATATACAGCCACACTGCAACTCGGAGCAACCACAGCTAGTTATGATATGGAGCACGAAGTAAATCAAACTTTTCCCTACGATCATATCACACGTGAGCTGATTATTGATACTTTACGAAAGTTCGAGGGTGATATTGATCAAATTCCCCCAACATATAGTGCTTGCAAAGTTGACGGAAAACGGGCTTACAAATATAGACGCGCTGGTCAAAACGTTGAACTGCAGCCTAAACATATTCACATAGATAAAATAGAACTGACAGACTTCGATACAGAAAAATTTCTTGTATCTATACGCGTGGTCTGTGGAAAAGGGACTTACATTCGTGCATTGGCACGTGATATAGGTCGTTGCCTCAAGAGTGGTGCATATCTCACAACTTTACGCAGGACCCGTGTTGGCGAAGTAAGCGTAGAAAACTGCATCGATCTCGAAAACTTTGAAGTGTGGATGAATGACCACATCGAAGACTAACACCAAAGCTAAAGACGTTTTAAAAACAAAAAGGAATTATTTCTATGAAGTTATCCCAATTCAAATTCGATTTGCCACAAGAATCAGTGGCTCTCTACCCACATAGTTTTGAGCGTCCTATCGTCAACGAGGATGGAAGTAAAGGCTTAATCAGAGTAACTCGCCGTGACGAAGCTAAACTTATGGTACTCCATCGCACTACAGGTGAGATAGAGATGTTTCAGAAAAATGCTAAGGGAAAACCTGTGAAGGGTAAATATCTCGATTTTCGAAATGTAATTGATTACTTCGATGAAGGTGACACATTTATCCTAAACGATACAAAGGTTTTTCCAGCTCGTTTATATGGTACCAAGGAGAAAACCGATGCTAAAATCGAAGTGTTCATACTTCGAGAGCTCAATGAAGAAACTCATCTTTGGGACGTTCTTGTCGAACCTGCGAGAAAAATACGCATTGGAAACAAACTTTTCTTCGATGAGGTGGGAACAATGGTGGCTGAGGTCTATGACAACACCACAAGTCGAGGACGCTCTCTGCGCTTCTTGTACGACTGTTCACACGAACAATTCAAGAAAGACCTATTCGCTTTAGGCGAGACTCCTCTCCCAACCTATATCCTCAATGGACGACCTGCAGATCCCTCAATGGAAGGTATGCATGTTCGCTCGCATGCCACCCCAGATGATATGGAAAACTTCCAATGCATTTTTGCTAAAAATATAGGGGCGGTCACTGCACCTGCATCGGGCCTTCATTTCACTAGGGAAATGATGAAGCGCATGGAAATTAAAGGAATTAATACAGCCTTTATCACGCTACACTGCGGACTAGGCAACTTCTCTGCTATTGAAGTTGAAGATCTTACCAAACATAAGATGGACTCAGAGCAGATGATCATCAGTAAAGAAGCATGCGACATTGTCAACAAAACTAAGCAAGCCGGTCATCATGTGTGTGCAGTTGGTACAAGCGTTACAAAAGCCACTGAGACTGCTGTCGGCACCGACGGATTACTGAAAGAATATGATGGCTGGACAAATAAGTTTATCTTTCCACCCTATGACTTTGGTTTAGCAGACTCAATGATAGCAAATTTCTATCATCCAGAATCGACTTTGCTTATGAACACTGCGGCCTTTGGCGGATATGAGAATGTAATGCAGTGTTACCAACTAGCTATCGAAAATGACTACAAATTCGGCTGTTTTGGCGATAGCCTACTCATTGTAGACTAAATGATGGCTTTCGGCCTATTTGAAATATGGGTAAACAGCATGTTGTTTACTTGAGTCTAGGCTCCAATATTGGCGACCGCCGGTACAACATTCAAGAAGCTATTCGCCTTGTTGGCGAAAAAGTTGGAATGGTGTTCCGACGGTCTTCACTTGTTGAAACTGAGCCCTGGGGATTCGATTCCACTAACCGTTTTGTTAATGTTTGCATCGCTTGTCAAAGCAACCTCACACCACAAGAAGTCTTAACTGAGACTCAAGAAATAGAGCGTCAGTTAGGACGAACTGAGAAAACTAAGAATGGTATTTATCATGACAGAAGCATAGACATTGACATCTTGCTTTATGACAATCTACAGATAAACTCACCCAGTCTAAAAATTCCACATCCACATATGTTGGAACGAGATTTCGTTATGATTCCTTTACGCGAAATCCTATAATACATCTTCACTTTTCGCCATTTTATTGTCTGTTTTTATTTGAAACATAACTAATGCATCTTGGTGAATTAGTTTTGTGTTGATTTCAAATGATGGTGAACATCCAAACTATTACTACTATTCAACGTTCGCACTCAACCCGAAAGAAATGGACGGATTTTAGACACAAAGTAAGTGCTTTTATCTTACGAAAAGATAGCATTCACAGTTGAAATCTGTGACCAGAGTTGTATATTTTAAGTTCAATGATATGATGACTAATTTTGAATGACCATTTTGCAAAATAATAGGAGAGTTATTATTGTTGTATATTTTAGCGATCAATTTTGATAATTGGGTATGAAAGTGTTCAACAATACTATCTTTACCAGAAGCATAGTCAACTATAATGTCCAAACTATCTCCATCTAATGAAACTGACATTAACTTATTTATAACATAGTGTTTTACATAGCGATAATCTGATGGAATATTGATCGTTTGGTCGTTTATAGTGGGCTCAAAGTTTATGCTCTGTTCTACATGATCAGAATTCATCCCCTTTTCTTTAGGATAAAATCCGTTGATATCATAACCAAGGGGCTGTACATTTTTTTGGAGAAATGCATAAATGCTAGCATCTTCATAGGTATGCCATAGATAATAGAGTTTTGAATCAAGGCTACGACCTGCTCTCGGCCCAGCCTGATTCAAAACTTTTTCATATGTCTTTGCATCCATAGGCAAATGAGGCTTACCATGATTGTCAAGCAAGAACTTAATATCACGCTGCAACTGGTTACGAGTGAAACTGGCAATATTGACTGGGAATATTGACACTAACAATGAAACAAAAGAAAATGACCAGATTATCCACATTACCCTTTGTGAACGAACCCAAATTAGTCCAATGCAAACTATATAACACCAAAGATTGAAGATTAAAAGATAAATGCGTGAGATAGTGACTCCATAATCCGCAAAACGCTGCCAAATACCAACTGACATCAACACCAATAATGGTAAGACTACAAAGGGAAGCCATATGACTACTATATTATCTAAACGCTTAGACTTATTCTGACCATTGGAAGGATAAAGGAAGATCTCAGTTACTACCATGAGAAATACTAATGCAGAAACGAGCCATGACACCCATCCATTAGGTAATGTCCATGTATACAATATTTTAATCAAATAGGCATAAAGTGTCAAAGCATATACTGCAGTGAGAGGCAACAATAGAAAATGAATTAGGCCATTGCCAAAACGATTCTGTAACCAATTAGTATTGCTGAACTTTTCTTTCCCATTTGGTAATTGTATGAGTACAATAATAGAACCAAGAATTAAAGCACAAACAATGAAGACATCCAGAAAGATATAATCAAAAATATGGATATCAAAAAGGAAAACGAATGATTGCAAAAGAAATAGTAAACTCAAAAACAACGCCAAAGTTATCGAAGCTGAAATAAGACAACTTCGAAACAAATGCATGAGAAAGTTGATGGCAGCCACGTCTTCATTCTTTTGTAAGAATGGAAGAGTAGTCCATCCCAATAACATTGATCCAATACAAACACCAAATGCTATGGAATGCCCAATTGAAGGTGGATAATGTAATGCCCAATAAATACAAAGCCCTACCCATAGCAAGTGTAGTATCAACGATGCCAACCAGCCACGAGATCTGTTAGTCCATTCTTCCGTCCATAGGTGAAGCATCAAAGATAGTACCATTGCAGACGCAGGATAGATTGCCAGGAAGTATTGCACACCAGTAAAGTCTCCGTTGCTACGAACGAAGTGGTTGAGATATATTGTGGCAATGCATGCAAAAAGAGACATCACAATAGTTAGTGGAAAACGTAAAACGACCTCTTCCAACTTGCCTTTCCATTGTTCTAGAAGTTGATAGTGAATAAGTTTCATTTGCTTCTAATCTAAATGTTAATTTAAAACTATTTTATTTTACTAATTCCATCATTCATATCTCCAAGATTCTCATAAATAAGACTACAACAAAGTTATGCTATTATTAGACATAAATTCTCATCCAACAAATAAAAACCATAACAGCTTGTGAAAAGAAGCTGGACTTTGTTGCAGCATTAAAAAGGGAAATTCTATTCGCTTAATCCTATATAAAATAGATTTGTGCTATCTGCCTTCGTAAGCACATGATTACCTGCAGGGAGAGTGCATGTAATCTCTGCATTGGCTCCAGTCATCTTAACCCCATCTATTATGAGAGTGTATTTGGTATCATTCGTACCGAAAACCAATCGAAGAACCATTTCCTTGGATGTAGTGAACTTAATATATGTAGAACTTTCCATCTTCAAACACTCAGTATACGTTGTCCCGTCAACAGTTGCAGTACCTTTAGTATTAGAGTAATTGCCAACGATAGTGAAAACTTTATTTGAGGGTGCTTTCTCTGCAAGAGAGAATGTACAACTAGTCGATTTAGAGATAACGCTATCAGATGAGATGGGAGGAATTGTTATAGTAGTATCCAATTCTGTACTGTCGGCCGGAGGATTGCTAGAAAGACTATCACCAAAGATTCCAACTAGTTTAGATTTATAGGCCGACAACATATTCTTCAACGATATGTCCACGTCTGAATTTTTGTCATCAGCATCACTAAAAGACCAGTCCAAGTCACCATGGTTCATTCGCCCTGCTCCGAAATAGCCAACCACAACAGAAGGCACGTTTATGGCTAAATCTGGTGTGTATGAATATAGTCTTGAAGCATCTGTATCAAAATTGTTGTAAGCTCCACCGCCATTGAAGGCCTTGACATCTGCTGGGACCTGAGTATCTCGAGTTGATGCCTCAAATGCATCAAAATGAACTTTAGTGTCAACACCTAAAGAAGAAGCATCAGTATAATTGCCCTTGGTGAGAAGTCTTGTGGCTGAATATGGCCAGAAAGAGGTTGTTGAATTAGTGTCTACATACTTATTTGCAAAACTTTTGATCATACCTCCTGCTTCGCTGCTAAAAGTGCCAAAGTCGGCTGGATCGTAAGTGGATGTGCCTGCATAGACATCATTTCCCTGGAGAGAAATGAGCATTGGATATCTGCAATTACGAAAAAAATTAGCCTCGACAAAGACGCTTGAAGCTAGACATGCACCAATTCCGTATTTAGAAATGCCATCATAATAGTTGTTATATACATGCACCGTCTTAGTGCGCACTCGGGGATGGCGAGAATCAGAATGATCAAACCAGTTATGGTGATAGGTTACGAAATCTCCGTCACTTTCTCCACTCAAACCGCATAGAGATGCTTTGCCACTATCCCAATAGTGATTATAAGCAAAAGTTGTAAAAGTTGTTCCCTTCTTCAAGTCAGTTGATCCATCTCCCTTTGCCTGGTCTTGGTCGCTACCCTGATTACCGTAATACATATCTATATTGTGCAACCACATTCGCGTTGATTCTGTTAACTCAAAACAATCATCAGCTTGGTTCAAAATTCCGAGATTCCTAATCTCCACACTACCTGCACGATTGAAACGAATACCTATACCGTTGAGAGTGGCATCCTCCCCAATGCCTTCAAAAGTAACATTCTGCTCTAAACCAAAAACATTTCCTTTCAGATTGAGACAGCTTGCTGTCCCCATCAATTGTGCTGCATCAGTAGACATTACCTTAATTTCTCCAATAAAGCGGATATCAAAGGGACGCTTTTCTAAGCCCTTCTCCATAGCTTGGAGAATGTTGCCCAATCCTACCATATCTACCTTTAATTTGTCACCTCGTTCTACATAACAAGAAATGGTGTTGATATTACTATTGGTGACATACAATACTACCGCATTATCTTTAAGTACGCCATCGTTACGATATGCGCCTACACCTTCAGTGCGATTGAAATGAGCATAGCCGGAACGATCATAGTTTTTCACAATAAGATTAGAAGCTTCTCCAATCGCTGATGTTTCGTTGCCAATGGAATCAACAGCAACAACATTCATTGTGTAGGTGTCAGCCATAAGACCAATTGCATCTGCCCTTCCATAGTTTCCATAATTACGTACAAGTTGAGGGTCAAGTCGAGTGAATTCTTTGAATTGTCCACCCTTGACATATACATGATAATTCAATGCACTTGGGATGAGTGACCATTCAATGAAAGCACTCTCCTGCCAACCCTTAGCGACAGAAATAGTGATGCCATTATCTTTAACAATGCCATTGGTTCCTTGACATGAGGCTTTAGAAAAAGCTAGACTTTCTATAGCAGAATAACTATCAGTGGAACCTTTCTTGGAACTAATATCAACCTTGCCAGTGGACTTGTCAAAAGAAATACTATCAAGGTCAGCCGTATTATAGAATTTCGCACTTCCATTGACAGTGGTAAGAACAACTTGGTTAGATTTAGTATCCATCTTCACAGCATTTGACTGAGCAAAAGTAACCGTGGTCCAAACGATGAATGACATGGTAATAATTCTATTGTGCTTCATAATGTTTTTTTCTATGCATTTACTTGACAATGATCTTATGATGATCAGTGATATATACGCCCTTTGATAGTTGCTTTAGAGAGTTACCTACATAATTGCCCTGAAGATTAAAAATCAAATTGGATACAGATTTCTTTGAGGCTACTTTTAGATTCTTTACTCCGTCTATATCTGATGGTGTAGGTTGGTAAAACATGTAGACAGAACTAATATCGTCCTTCTCCACTGTCCCATCCTCGAAAGCAATTTTCGCAACATCATCTTCAAACGTTATTTTATTGACAAACTTGCTGATGATTTGTCCGTTTATAATAACCGTTTGCTTATCCTTAGACGATGATATGGAAGGAAAAAGTGCTCCGATAAAAGCAATTGCTAACGTGAATTTATTCAGTGGTAATGATTGATAAGACATAAATGGGTAGATTAAAATTATAGTGCTTTTGCAAATATATATAATATAAACTATTATTGTTATATTTTTATAAGGAATAACAATGTAAACGTTTTCATTAAGAAATTATTTAGCTTCCTAAAACATAAATACATATCTATACTATATGAAAAAATAGAATAATGATTAAAGCTTGAACAATTAATAGAAAGTTGATTTCACGTCTTGAAGGGTTTGTCATTTGAACTGCGTCATTGGCTCTTTCTCTAAGTGATAACAGGCAATGTGAGCCTGATACTCTTTTGGACAGCTCTAAGTTACATAATCTCAAATCCATCTCTAAACTTTATCGCTGATTGCTGCGCTGTCTGTCCCCAATTTGCCAAGGACATCGTCCATTTCTTACGGATATTGCGGTAAGCAAAATAGACGAGCTTATATAGGGACTCGTTGGTTGGAAAGACACCTTTGGTCTTCGTAATCTTACGGACCTAACGATGGTATCCTTCAACAGTATTAGTGGTATAAATCATCCTGCGGATGGCTGCCGTATACTGAAAGTAACTACTGGGCAACTTCCATTTATCCCGCCACGACTTGATAACTATGGGATTCTGTCCACCCCATTTCTTTTCCGGATTCTCTGATTCCATCTCTGCTTTTTCCTTTATGTCGGCAGCATAAACCAGCTTGAGATCCTTTAGGAATTCCTTCTGATTTTTGCTGTCCACATACTTCACGGAGTTGCGAATCCGATGCACGACACAGAGCTGAACATCAGTGTTGGGGAAGATGCTTGTAATGGCGTCAGGGAATCCGGAAAGGCCATCCACACAGGCTATAAGATTATCCTTCACACCACGATTCTATAGATCTGTCAGAACCCAAAGCCAAAAGTTAGCACCCTCACTGTGAGCGATGTACATAACTAGGAGATCCTTGCGCCCGCTCTTATCAATACCTATAACATTTATAGATGGCACGCGACTTGGCAGCCCCCTTGTCATTACCTACTTTATAATGGATGGCATCCATCCAAACTACGGGACAAACCTCGTCCAAGGTGCGGTTGCGCCAGTCTTTAATCTCGTCCCACACCTTCACGGTGATGTTACTTACGGTTACATTGGAAATCCTTATGAAAGGCTCCTTCCTTACCAAACAAGGGCTTGCCAGCATTGAACTGATCCTTGGCGGATGCAAGCATCTCTGAGTACTCTTCTTGTGTCATTTTAAGCTCTAATGAAGAGCAAAGTTAATAATTTATTATCATTCGTCATGACACAGTTGAGATGACATCCTCTACTTGAAGCAGAAATACTACTATAAGCAATAGACAATGTACAAGATTTCGTTACCTTTGCCATCAATAAAATCTAACTAACAATGCCATTTATTAGCGATATTACATCTTATATGCATGGTCCATTTTCTTGGGCGCTTCTCTTTATTGCTGCACTATTTGTTGGTATGTCAAAAACAGGTATTCAAGGACTCACAATGATTGCTATACCATTCCTCGCAATAGAATTCGGTGCCAAACCATCTACTGGACTTATGCTCCCTATCCTTTGTATGGCAGATATTATTGGTGTTGCCTACTATCGTAGACAAGCTGAATGGAAATATATTTGGCAACTGTTACCAATGGCTCTTTTTGGATTTTTCATAGCATTAATAGTTGACCAATTAATTCCTAAAGACTCTTTTAAACATCTTATGGGATTCTGTCTATTACTTGTGCTCGCTGTTATGATTATTAACCAAGTAAGAGGAAAACAAAAATCTTCTATAAATAGTTGGTGGTATGGACCCCTTTTCGGACTTCTGGGCGGATTCTGCACTATGATTGGTAATGCTGCAGGACCAATACTTGCAATCTATTTACTTAGCATGAAAATGCCTAAGTTGGCTTTCGTTGGCACTAATGCATGGTTTTTTCTTTGTGTAAATTACCTAAAACTTCCATTACAAATATTTGTATGGCATAACATTAATTCAACAACGCTCCTTATAGATATTTGCACAATTCCTACAATTCTACTTGGTGGCTGGATTGGTATAAGACTAGTAAAGTTTCTCCCCGAACGAACTTTCCGTATCTTCACAATTATAGTTACCTGTATTAGCGTACTTGTTCTTCTATTTAGCTGATTTAAGTCATTTCATTCATTCTCAAAGAATCATTATAAGAAATCAATTATTGCCTCTATCAGCAATTTTTGTCGAAGGAATTTAAACACTGAGATTTAACAGTCAGTCAATAATACTTTATTCCCTAAAAAAAATCCTTCCATCCTTTATTATCCTAGACGGGCTATGCCAACATATTCCAATGGTATAAAACTGGTCGTAATGACAAAGTCGTCCAAACCAATTTGCACAGAACAAGTGTAATCGGGCGTAATGGACAGACCTCACAAAACGAAAAAAAGCCCCCGAGGAACATCT
>DHOP01000073.1:98943-115808 GCA_002407775.1 Prevotella sp. UBA5387 | reverse complement strand
GCGAGGGGTTTACAAGTGGTGGGATTTTTTCCTCACGCAGATAACGCAGATGGCGCAGATTTACCATGCGGGGGAAAGAAATGAAAGGATGATGTCTTGTAGGGACATACCCCGTGTATGTCCGCCATATCGCCAACATCCCCATGTCCGTCTGTCATATCGTTGGTATGCCCCTATTACCGCCATTTCGCCAATATCGCGTGTATGTGTGCGTACCGGTTGATAGTGTCGTGGGTCGTGCGGGGTATGTCCCTACGGTGATGCCGTTAATGCGTTTTGTGAATATCTAAATTGGAGATGAATGTGTCACAACGGACTTTAACATCTGTTAGCAGTCCCAAAAGGGTTATAATTGACAATTGCTCGGCGTGATGTCGTATCTTTGTAGATGAAAGGACGGCACGCATCTACACTCCCTTCACAAAAGAAATCAAGAAGCAAATACGATTTGGGGCTTCGGCCCGGCAGACCTGATCACTCTGCTTTCGCCTCGCAACAAGATTCCAACACGCCCCAAAGCGCTCTTTGACACATTGCAACAACAAATGACAATCGCATGATGCGACAAAGCCAACAACGAAACTTCAAAGGTAGGGCCTAATGATTCCAATAAAACATCAAAACAGAGCGAACTCTCCAAGGCAACCATCCTGGGCATCCTCCCCGCCTCCATCGCCCAGAATTGAGATTGGCCAATCTCTAAGCCTTTGAGCTTATGACTTCGAATCTATTGCCGATCGCCAGCCCTTACATCACCCTTGTACTCATCTGGCTAATTTGTACAGGATAAAGGTATAATAAAAATTCCTGACATCATTAATGAGACATGAAGGGTGTTTTGTAATTATTTTTTTATCTAAGAATAAATTATATTACAATCAATGCGCCAGTCACTTTAAGGTTACCTCTCACTAGATTTTATTCAGCGCCATTCCACCTTTATACATCGATGCCGCCTTATTCATAAAGTCATAAAAGGCATCGTATGTCTTCACATCCCATCTACCGCTTTTAACGAGAAAGCGCTGGTCAACAGTCACTTTGTTTTTGCCGAGGATTTTCACTTCCGATTCAATTGAGCCGAATGGGGAGTCGAATCTTATAGTAGAAGGCAGGGATTCTATTTCGTACCCATCAGGTATGTTAATTTCTATATGATCTTGTTGTTGCCACCCATTCCCAATTTCCACATCGTATTTCCTTTTAGATTTGGAGAGGCTATTTTTAGAGCCACGAAAGACATTCAGAGGTATGAAGTATCTATTACGAGTTTTGGAGCCATATAGCGACGTGACATCATAGGCTAAAGTGATGACAGGTCGTTCCGACTTAACTTCATCTATCGTTAATTGGTTGACGGATGCATTTTGCAAATTGAGGTTTTTCCTTACATAATCAATCTGATCATTGTTTTTCAAGGTAGTAAATCCAGAAAGAGACTCATACTCTTTCAATTGATTGCTGGCTTTTACTTTTATAAGGGTCTTGTCATCGGGATTGAGGTTGATTACCACTTCGTTCTTAGACAAATTGCCACTATCGGGATAATCGGGAAGTTGCACAAACTCCGCACCGCCTGGAGTCATGGCGACGGCATCGTGACCGGAAATGTCTTCGTGGACATAGCCAAAGGGTACTTGAGTATTTGTGCATTCCAACCATAGCGTGTCCTTTGCAAGAGGCACTCTAAGAATGACATGATTGGTTCGCAAATAGCTAGTGAAGTTCTTTTGAAGTTTCTTCTCATCTTTATCAGATTGGATAATGGTGTAGTCAGACCTGATTCCAATAGCATTGAGCATTGACTTCAGGTAGAAAGTCAAGCCCTTGCAATCGCCGAATCCCATCTTGCATACTTCACCCGATGTTGCCGGTTGGAAACCTCCTATACCGAGTTGTATGCTTTCGTATCTGGTGTTCTGGCCTAGGTAATCATAAAGTATCTTTACTTTCTCTTTGTCCGAGTTGGCATTTTGAGTAAGGCTTATGATTCTCTGTCTTACATCCTCGGTCAAGGTGTTTTGTGTGTCGTTTAGCTTGTTTTGGAATTCACCAATGCTAGCCAAGGTTGCAAAAGAACCATTGTATCCATCATAAGTGAATGTTGTGGGCATTGAATAGAGCACCGGTGCCAACTCTCCAATCTGTGGCGAGAGGGGTTCGTCGGCGATGGGTTTCAAATCATTCAATTTCCATTGATAGACTTCAAGATCCTTTTCGGTCTTCTTCTCTGGTGCGGGTATCCATGCGTTTCCCTCGAAAAGAATATTTGTACCGATAGGAAGCTTTAAGGTGTAGGAAGCGCTTTGGACCGATAAGTCCGGGTCGGACTGAGGTGCGAAAGTGGGAAAGCTCAATATTCCCTTGTCCCACTCAATCTCATATTCGTAGGAAATGGTGAAAGGGAACATAGGGGCTTGGCATTCGAAGTAATAGATCAGATTATCGGAGGCCAGATCAGATGACCATTGGGTCGATTTGACGTCTGATAACTTATATCTTTTCATCTCATTGCCGTTTCTATCGTACATGATAGCAGAGAACTTCCTTAGCTTTCTGAACTTGTCTCCATAGACGGTGAAATGTGCGTTGGACAATCCTTTTTCATCAAGGATGGTGTATTCCCTTACGTCTTTCTCCACTCCCTTCAGAGGAGAACTATACTCGAAAGTGACCGAGTGATTTCTCGCCACGGCGTAGGCATCCTTAGTCAGGGATTCGGGGATGGAGGATACGGCCAAGTCTGCTCGCCCCCTTGCGCCAAAAGCAAGCGTAGAGAGAAACAAGAAGACAACAAGTGAAGATATCTTTTTGTCCATACCGGATGATTATTTTTTTTTTAATACGATCATTTCACTATTCTTGGCAGCCAATTGCCCAAAGAAATCCTTCATATCGGGATAACTTGTAAATGAATAAAGAATGTCATCCATATAGAATTTGTAACTTAATTGTATGTAGTTGTCCTTTTCACCTATTAGATAGTCAAATCCAGCCGCATTTTGGTGTAGTGTGTATTTTTCCGGACTTAGGAAGCTCTTCAACGGTATAGCCATCTGGTATCTTGAGGTTTGTCGTTATTTGAAAAGTCGATGGATATTCAAACTCAATGGGTAGTTTCCTCTCAGATTGGATAAATGGATTCTTAGTAATGTGAGGAATGATCATCGGATTAATATAGATGAAGTTGCCACTTGATACGTCTTTTTTGATGAGCATTGCTTCTTTCACGGCATTGGATAGATTATCTTTATGTCCTTTGATGGAATAATTGATAACTTCAACGTTGTTATCAGTCTGAAACTTTTCGATATATTCCGTTGAATCCTTTAGGTCAGCCAGAGCGTTCTTAAACTCATAAGCCAGTTGATTTTTGTGTAAAACGGCAATTTTACATTCTAGTTTTCCATCTGATGTTACTTCAGCATTGTTGTTTATCGCTACCATATTTTTGGTCAGTTTGGTAAGGTCCACCCACGTGCCATTTTCTTTGAGATTGAACGTTCTGGCTCTATCTACCAAGAGATCCGTAGGGAGCATATTCAAGCCACCTCGTGTAGCCGAGCCATCAAGATAGTACACGGTCCCAACTTTTGTTTGAGCGGCTACAATGTATGTTGTCAGTTGATCCAAGGAAGGTATGGCTACTGGTAGTAATCTTCCCTGGGACCTGCTCCTGAGCAAAACCGGATAGGACTTAATGCCCGCATCATTGAGAGCGCTGATAAGGAGTCCGTTGATTTGAACATTATTGCCGACTCCGTTTTTTAGTGCATCTTTGGCATTGTCATAAAATGCATACTCCCCATTCCATCTCACCTTACCCTTTACGAAGTTGTATATCGCTTCTATTTTGCTTTTTTCATCCGTAATATTATCAAATTGATTAATGTCATCATTTATCGAAGTTTTCCTTGTGAAACTTCTTACAAAATTGGTGCTCGATTGAAGCGTCTTGTCAATATCCTCCCAAGTAAATGAATAAGATTTTGTTGGTTCTCCAGGAAAGTTAGTACCGGCCAACTCAAAAGTGACACATGTCATATAGTCCCTTACGTTCCAAACATGATCATCATCCCTCATTGCGGGTATATTCTCTCCAGTATAGGTTAAATCTCTGGCGGTATATGGAATTCGTGTATAATCGCCTTGATGATTAAGATGAATATTTTCATTATCCTGTTTCTCTTCTTTGATTACTTGTTCATACCCTTTGATGTTGATATGATAGATAAAATATTCGGGTATTATAATGTGAAAACGGCTATACTTTACCGGTATGGTTGTTCGTTGAAAGTACCAGTCGGGAATACTATAATAGAATGGTGATGACTTCTTGATCTTATATTCAAACACCGTGCCCACTTTTACATTGGGTATGGCGAATTTGACCTGATAGACATTATCACTGAGTTTTTCTTCAAAGATAAATTTTTTATCGAGTTTGCTCGTTACTATTTTGCCGTGCTCCAAATTATAAGCGCAGGCTTCAATATCCAGTATTCTTTCCTTGTCCGAGCCTTCCACACGGCATGTAGTGGTTACGGTGGCAAGATCCACTCCCTCTTGTTTCAATATCTTTATCCTTTCCTTAAGTTCCTTGGAGAGGATGAAACCATCTTCATAGTCAAAGTTGGTGTAACCATCCTCGTAAAGAACAACCGCATTTGCTGACGAATCATTTGGATAGGTTTTCATTTCCATCTCTTCCATAGAGACTTCTCCAAACTTGTACTTTTCTTGGCAATCAGCCACATTTTGGTAAAAGACAATAAGGAAAAACAAAACAAGATACGGTTTAGACAAGTTGTATATTTTCATAAGGTGCTAAAATTAAGATTCTATTCTATCATACAAAATTGTATGTGTTTAGAACTGTTTTAAAATGGTTAATATAAGACAGAAGGTAGAAATTGTTATGTCTTGGTCAATTAATTATAGCAAAAATAGAACAAAAAAATTGAAAGAGTAAAATCGTTTTACTAATTTTTTTGCATGAAATAATCGTGGCTTTCTTGGATGAGAAAGGAAAGGGCTTGCCTTTCTGACCGTCCTATTGGAAAACCGTCCCCCATTTTATTTCATCATTTCATTTTAGCACCTCCCGTCTCTCTTAGCGTTATCATGGTTCAATAGAGAGGGAAAGTCGGCATAGATGGCCATGGCTTTCGACGATAAAAAAGGCTTGGATTCCATAGAAGAAATCCAAGCCTACTTAGTATTCTTGAACGTTTACATCATTGAGACGTAATCATCATAAGAGATTTAATACCCAGGGTTCTGATCTGCTGAGGTGAGCTGATCATTGGCGTCGATGGCTGCTTGAGGTATCGGGCGGAGAATCTTTTCACCTATACGTGCCTGAGCCTGGTTTTCAAGCTGAGGATTGTAAAGGTTGCAATGATTCACTAAAGTGCCAGTCCTTCTCAAATCAAAATAGCGTTGTCCGTTACCAAACAATTCGCAAGCGCGCTCCTTAAGGATCGACTCGATATCAATGGACGATGCGTCAAGAAATCCCGCACGTTCTCTCACGGCATTGATGCGTTCCAAGGCCTTTGGGTTGTTGCCTGCCTTCATATAAGCCTCGGCGGCTATCAGATACACTTCCGAAAGAGTAATGATATGCACATCATGGTAGTCCATGCTATTCTGGTTTGACATTGTCACGGCATCATCAAACTTCTTACAAGGGCTGCTACCGAAGACGAATTCCTGATTGGCATAGTAATCCTTGTCGGCACCAGTCATCTGTTGGGCCTCCTTAGACTTAGTATCCATAGGAATCACATAGGTGTTCGCACGATTGGCGGGATCTTCCGCTCTCCATGCGGCGATATCATCTGCCGTCTCATACCAGGCGCTATAATAGCGTTGTACCTTGTAGCCCTTAAGGCTTTGTCCATTGGTGTACCATGTGTAATATCCGGTCTTGCCAGCATTGCCCTTTGCCACGTCAGGCAACTCCTTCATAAATGTCACATCATAACGCTTATCACCTTTCTCAAAGCAATGAAGGGCATAAATAGTAGGAATATAGTTTGATGATGTGAGCTTGATAGGATCCTCCGAACCACCAAGATAGTTGCTATAAAGACCTTGCCAACTGGTACCGCCACTGGTCTTGTTGTTGGCCGTAGCATAATCGTATTCGCAATCCCAGAGAAACTCGGCATTGTCGTCATTGCTACAATCTGCCTTCCAGAGGTCGGCAAACGGTGTGGTGAGTTGCCTTCCATTGATCACCTCATCGGCATATTGAGCGGCCTTTCCGAAATAGTCCTTATTGCCCAGGTCCCAAGCAGCCGATAGATATGTCTTGGCGAGCAATGCCTTAGCAGCTTCCATGCTTACGCGTCCACCACCCTTGGTAGCCGTAGAAGCCTCAAGCGCATTGTCTGCAATCACGCTCTCAAGCTCACTGATGATGAACTGGTACACGTCGGCGGCGGAAGACTTTGGATAACCCGTGGCTGCCGTTGATACATAGTCCTTCATGAGTGGCACTCCACCAAAGCTATTGACCAAGATATAATAGTAATTGGCCGCTACCACGCGAGCCTCGTCAACGCGCTTCTTTACGAGCGTCTCGTCCAAGGTTCCCATGCCTGCATAATAAGGCACGGCATAAGCCGCACGAATGCCGGCATAACAATTACGGTATAGATTTTTCACATCCGAATTGTCAGGCGTCAATGTCTCGTAGGTCTGGAATGCCTCGTTGATCTTGTTACGGCCATCGCAATACATATCCGTACCGGCATTGAACCAATCGGCGTAGTCGTTCGTGGCATAGATGTCACGCATATGCTCATAGGCATTATTCACCAATGACTCGAAGCCAACCTTGGAAGAAAAGTATTGCTTGTCGGTAACATTGGATTTATTATCGGCATCCAGGAAGTCGCTACAGCTTGCTAAGCCCAAGACGACCGTACTAGCCATGAATGTCTGTAATATTATTTTTTTCATAATATATCCTTATTGAAGTGAATTAGAATTTTAAATTGACGCCGAATTGGTAAGTTACGGAAGATGGACCACCGTTCATGAGGTTGGCATCAGCCCATTCAGGGTCGAATCCCTTATAGTTGGTGAAGGTGAACGGATTTAGTACATTCATATAGACTCTCAGGCTCTGTACACCAATCTTGCTAACAAGAAGTCTTGGGAATGTATAACCCAATGTGATGTTCTTCACCTTGGCGAACGAAGTCTTCTGGTATGTGAAGTTCTCACTATTACCGCTACCCTTGTTTGAGAAATAACCACCTGCCGAAGCATCGGTATTGTTAGGATAAGGATATGAACCATAGTGCACCTCGCTGGCAATCTCTATCTGACCTGTCTCGTAATTGAAGTATGGGGCATCCTTTGGAACGTAGTAATCCATCTGCATGTGTTGGTTACCACGATCTCCATAGGCCATGTATTTCTCATGATAATAACTACGAGACCAGAAGCCAGACTTGGTGTAAAGCATCACAGAGAAGTCGAAGCCCTTGAAATAAACCGAAGTAGAGAGGCTACCTGTCCATCGTGGATCAGTGCAACCATAGATCTGCTTATCGCTATCGTCGATCTTGCCATCGTTGTTCCAGTCGTTAACGGCAACCTGTCCCTCATACCATTTGTAGGCACTTCCATACTTGCTATATAGTTCAGGCAATGTATAATGGATAGCACCGTCCTTGGTTTGCATGGTAACACCCTGGTCCGTGATGACTGGAGTGTGAGTATAATCGCGCAAAACATTGAGAGGTTGACCAATAAACCAGTTGTTGGCTACCTCATCGACTTTACCGTTGCTCAACTCCAATATTTTGTTCCAGTTGCGAGCGAAGTTCATGCTAACATCCCAAGAGAAATCCTTCTTGCGGATAATACCGAAGTTCAGACCTAATTCGACACCACGGTTACGTACGGAACCGATGTTGAATGTCGTGGTTGTCTCACCGGTCTCAAGAGGCACCGAGCGTGACATGATTTGACCATCGGAAAGACGATTGTAGAAATCGAAGGTCATGTTGATGCGATTGTTCAACACGGAAGCGTCAATACCGGCATCAAATTCCTTCACTTTCTCCCAGATAAGGCCTGAATTAACAAGTCCATTGGGGTAATAGCCCTGTGCTTCCTTGCCATCGAGAACGATGTAGTTAGGTCCAGAAGCTGAGTTCATCGTCACATAGTCGCCTACGTTGTTGTTACCTGTTGTACCATAAGAGAGTCTTAGCTTCAAGTTATCAAGCCAAGTGAACTGCTTCATAAACTTCTCTTCGGTGATACGCCAAGCGGCGGCAAAAGAGGGGAACCAACCCCATTGATGGCCAGAGGCAAAGCGAGAGCTACCATCAGTACGAAGGGTTGCGGTAGCCATGTACTTGCCCTTGTATGAATAATTCAAACGAAAAGCCATGGACTCAAGAGACGACTCGGTGTAAGACGAAGAAATGTTCTTGTCACCACCTGCCTTGTTGAGTGCATAATAGGTCAGGCTATTGTCGGAGATTCCCTTACCCTCAAGATAAGAGCCTTCGGTATTTGACTTATAGAGAGAGAACAAAGCCATGGCGGACAAGGAATGGTCGCCAAAGGTCTTGTTATAGTCAACCTGATTGTCCCAAGTCCAGTCAAAACGGTCACTATTCGAGATAGAGCCGAAGTTTGTCTTGTTCTTCTGATAATAGGTAGAACCCACGTCATTGGTCTCATTGATACCGGTAGAATAGAACACTCCGTTACGTCCATGATAGAAGTTGGGAGAGAATGTCGTTGTCACCTGCAAGCCATCCATGATGTGAGCACGAAGATAGACATTACCAATCACATTGAAGTTACGATCATTGTCCACATAGTTCTTATCATTGAGGTCAATCATCGGATTATAGGTCGATGTGAACTGAGCCGAAGAATTGAATGCCGACTTAGCACCTGGGTTTGGAATAAGGACGCCATTGGCATCAACAGGAGACACAAAAGGATTGAAATAAAAAGCGTTGACATAAGGAGAATAGTCAGTATTTGTGCAGAAATTATCCGTTGTGCTATAAGCCAAATTAACGGAGATACCAGCATCAAAAACTTTTGAAATAATGGCGTCCACGGCACCCTTGATGTTAAAACGCTCGTAGTTGTTCTCCTTGAACACGTTCTGCTCACCTTGATAGCCCAAGCCCAAGCGATAGCTTACCTTTTCGGAAGCACCAGAAACACTTACGAAATGGTTTTGTTGAGAAGCCGAACGGGTAACCATCTTTTTCCAGTCGTAACCGCTAAAGTTAGGATCCATCGCCAGTTCATAGAGCTTTGAGTCCTTATAGGTAGTACCATCGTTATACATCAGGAAAGCAGCCTGTGCATTGGCATCGCTCAATTCATAGTAGGGATGCCCATTGGCGTCCACACCCTTGCGGCTTGATCCGTCGTATGACTTTGAGGATAAAGTTGTATAACGTGCGACACGATAACTCAAGAAATCGCGTGCACTCATGAAGTTCGGCATTCTGGCAAGTTTCTTCACGCCATAGTAACCATCATAGGCAATAACAGGCTTGGATACTTTTTCAGAACCCTTGCTACCCTTCGTGGTTATCATCACCACACCGGCAGAGGCTCTTGAACCATAAATGGCGGTTGATGAAGCATCCTTCAGGATATCGATGCGCTCGATGTCGTTAGGGTTAAGGAAGTCCATAGAAGAGGACACCACACCGTCAATGACATAAAGCGGTTGTGATTGCTTGTTGATAGATGCCTGGCCACGTATCTGGATGTCAAATGATCCACCAGGACGGCTACCGGTTTGAGTGATGCTAACACCTGGTACAGAGCCTTGCAAGGCCTCGCCTACGCTTGTTGTACCACGAGCAATCAATTTGTCCGAATTAACGGAGGCAATGGAACCCGTCAAATCTCTCTTCCTCATCGTACCATAACCTACAACGACGAGTTCATTGAGCGAGTTGTTTTCCTCCTCCATCACGATGTCTAAGCGAGTGCGGTTACCCACTTTCACGTTTTGGGTCTTGTAACCCACATACGAAATCTTTAATTCCGTATTTGCACTAACATTAGTAATGCTAAAGTTACCATCAAGGTCCGACACGGCACCGATTCCGCCTGCGCCTTGAATACTAACGCCGACCATGGGTTCCCCAAGTTTGTCTTTTACTGTTCACTGCAATGTCTTCTGCGCAAAAGTCAATGTACAGAAGAGACTCAACAGCAAGGCCAGCGTACTCCTTTTAATTTGTAGATACATAGATTGTTGTTTATTAGTTAAGTTAGAAAATCGCAAGTATATATAGCTAGTCCATTAAGCATACATATACATGTAAACCTACATCGTTCGGTCCATCAAAGAGATGAGTCTTAAGGCTTTTTTTGGTGATTAGATCGAATATTGGTAGTTTGTTATGAGCAAATTTACAAAAAAGGTGATAATTCATGTGATAATTCAAGAAAAAAACTGAAAATTAACTTTTATTCAATATTTCATAAAAAGCCAGGCTCTTGTTTAGACTTTGAATATTAATAATGCTTAGTATTAGTGACCAAAAAGAAATCTCAACATTTTGATTTGATCGTTCCTTCATTGTGCCTCTGATAATTATTATTATTTAAACTTTAAAATTGTACATATTCTAAATAATACTATTACCTTTGTCCCCAAAGATGAAGAAGAAGAGTTTCATAACCATCCTTCTCACGTTTTTATTTTTATTGGGAACAATAGGTATTGACGTGGATATCCACTACTGTAGTGGTGATTACATCGGTTTTGCCGTTAACGGAGTCGATGTGTCCAACGAGATGGGTGAAACTATGGAGGGTTGCATGAATACTGCCAATGACAATTGTGGTCATTGCAAGGTAGTTGTGCACCAGTACCATATCGACCAGAAATATACACAAGGACAAAGTCTTTCTGTTTCTCCCTTATGGCACACCGTTCTTCCGGCTTCTTATTGCAATATTCCTCAATTAATTGTACTTAACACCGTGGAGGAGGGCGGCCAATCGTCGGTCACCCATTATGTCTCTCCATTTCATCCTGTTAGGGTGGTCTCTCAACAAGGGTTGAGAGCTCCCCCAAGTTTAGCGTAGTTTTTATATTCGTCTTTTTGGCCGAATACACTTCTTCTTGCCCTATATTTTAGTGCATTAAAGTCATTATCCCTCATAGGTAATGATGTATCACCACTAAATGGTTTGCAAGAACGGAGTCTCATCTCATTGGTTGAGCATGTTCGCCATTACCATGACGGATCATCTTTCCCATATTTTCAACGCTAAACCATATAAATAGGATTTATATGCTTCAAAAGATTATCAAGTTTTTCCTAGAAAATAGGATTATCACCTCTATATTGTTGTTGGTGATTATATTTGGGGGACTGGCTACCGCTCCATTCAATTGGCACGGAGGATTGATTCCACGTGACCCGGTGGCGGTGGATGCCATTCCCGATATTGGTGACAATCAACAAATCATTGCCACGGAATGGATGGGGCATTCGCCCAAGGATATACAAGAGCAAGTCACCTATCCATTATCTACCGCTCTTCTCGGCATTCCTGGGGTGAAGACGATCCGTTCTTCCTCCATGTTTGGCATGTCGTTCATCTATATTATCTTCAATGATAACGTGGAGTTCTATTGGAGTCGCTCTAGAATCTTGGAGAAGCTCAACTCGCTACCGGCCGGGTTATTGCCCGCTGGCGTGATGCCCACATTGGGACCAGACGCCACGGCACTTGGGCAAATCTTCTGGTACACCCTGGAAGGGCGCGACCCAAAGACCAATAAGCCCACGGGCGGATGGGACCCACAAGAGCTTCGCACCATTCAGGATTACTATGTGCGCTATCAATTAAGTACGGCCGACGGAGTGAGTGAAGTAGCTTCGGTAGGTGGCTATGTGAAGGAGTATCAAGTAGATTTGGACCCTGATGCCATGCGGTCATATGGAGTGAACCTCGTGCAAGTGATGCTTGCCGTGAAGAATTCCAACATCGATGTGGGTGCGGGAACCATGGAAGTGAACCGGGCGGAGTATCTGATAAGAGGCCTGGGTTATATCAAGAAGTTGAAGGACCTTGAAGATGCGGCCATCACAAGCGTGAATGGTGTACCGGTAAGGATCAAGGACGTGGCCAAGGTGAATTTCGGGCCAGGCACACGTCGTGGAGGGCTTGACAAGGAAGGGCAGGAAGCCGTGGGCGGTGTGGTCGTTGCAAGATATGGGAGCAATCCCATGCAGGTGATCAACAACGTCAAGGCGAAGATGGCCGAGATGCAAAAGGGTATGCCCGAGAAGACGCTCAAGGATGGTACCGTAAGCAAGGTAACCGTTGTTCCCTTCTATGACCGAACACAACTCATCAAGGAGACCATTGGCACCTTGGAGAGCTCGCTAACCCACGAGGTGCTCATCTGTATCATCGTCGTGTTGATATTGGTGCTCAATCTTAGAGCTTCGGTGGTCATCGCCACCATGCTTCCCTTGGCCGTGCTGGCCACATTCATCATCATGAAACTCACGGGTGTCGAAGCCAATATCGTGGCCTTGTCGGGCATCGCCATTGCCATTGGTGTGATGGTGGATGTAGGTGTTGTGTTCATGGAAAACGTGGTGCGGCATCTGGAGGATCATTATGGGCCGGATAGCTATCCGCGAGGGAAAGAGCTGGAATCGGTCATACTCAATAGCATTCATGAAGTGAGTTCGGCAGTGATCACCGGTATGGGAACGACCATTGTGAGCTTCCTTCCGGTATTTGCCATGCAAGCTCAGGAAGGAAAGATGTTTCATCCATTGGCATTCACCAAGACATTTGCACTCTTGTCCGCATTAGTCTTAGGTTTGCTCATTCTTCCAACCCTGGCATATTGGGTGTTCTCCCTTCGACTCCCGAGAAAAATCGCCATGAAGGTGTTGCACAAAGGCGAACCTCGACGCGTCCATATATGGAAATGGGATATTAGATTGAAATATATTTATATCGCCATTGTGGTATTGTTCACCACCTATCTGTTGGCATCGTTATGGCTTCCACTTGGTCCAGAAAACGGCATCGTGCTCAATCTTCTATTTGTATTGGGCATCGTGAGTATCATTCTACTTATGCTTTGGCTCATCGTCATCAAATATGAAAGCATATTGCGTTGGTGTCTTGACAACAGATGGAAGTTCATGACCGTCCCATTGCTCACCCTTATCGCGGGCCTATGGATATGGAGCAGGACAGGAAGTGAGTTTATGCCGACACTTGACGAAGGAACATTCATGCTCATGCCTACCGCTATGCCAAATAGTGGCGTGGAAGAGAACATTCGTAACTCGAAGATCATCAGCCAACGCCTAAAGGCCATTCCTGAGGTTGAGTCAGCCGTTGGGAAATGGGGACGTGTGGAGAGTGCGCTTGACCCTGCTCCTATCCAGATGTACGAGACGACCATCAACTATAAACCGGAATACAAGCTGGATGAGAACGGGCAACGAGCCAGAGATAAGAATGGACATTACATTCGTCAATGGCGTGACCAAATAAGGAACGACGATGATATCTGGAAAGAGATTGTGAAGGCAACCAATCTTCCTGGTCTTACCGGTAGTCCTAAACTTCAACCCATTGCCACTAGGCAAGTGATGCTATCCACCGGCATGAGGGCACCAATGGGGTTGAAGGTCTATGGCCCGGACCTACAAAGCATAGAGATAGCTGGACTAAAGATTGAGAAGGCCATGAAAGAGGTCAAAGATGTCAATCCTAATTCAGTGTTCTATGACCGTTCGGAAGGTGCTCCCTATATAGAAATCGAGCCCGATAGGGAGAAACTTGGAAGATACGGCATCCAGATAGGAACGGTCCAATCGGTGATCGAGACGGCAATCGGTGGCATGAACGAGGGTACTTCGGTTGAAGGAAGGGAACGTTTCCCGATAAGGGTGAGATACGCTCGTGAGCTTCGTGATGACCCGGAAGTTCTTAGTCAAATATTGGTGCCAGCCGCGGATGGTACGCAAATTCCCTTGGGGCAATTGGCCCAGTTCCACTTTGTGAAAGGCGCGACCATGATCAAAAGCGAGAACACTTTCCTTGTGGGGTATATTACATTTGACAAGAAAGGGAATGCGGCGGAAGTGGAAGTGGTCAACAAGGCCAAGAAACACATCGACGACCTTGTGAGCAATGGAAAGATTCGATTGCCCAAAGGTGTGACCTATCAGTTCACGGGTAGCTATGAGCAACAAGTGCATGCCGCAAAACGCTTGCAAGTCGTCATTCCGGTGGCGTTGGTACTTATCCTTCTCATCCTCTATTTCCAATTCAGGAGCATCACCGCATCATTGATTCACTTTAGTGGTGTGTTTGTGGCTTTTGCCGGAGGATTCCTCTTGATTTGGGCATATGGTCAACCTTGGTTCATGAATTTTGATATATTCGGCATCAACTTGCGTACGATGTTTGGCATGGGAAATATCAATCTTAGTGTTGCCGTTTGGGTAGGGTTCATCGCTCTCTTCGGAGTTTCTACGAATGATGGTGTAATCATGGGTACATATATTCATCAGACCTTTGAAAAGCTCCATCCCCAAACAAAGCATGATATCAAGGAGGCCGTCATCATCGCCGGAAAGAAACGTGTTCGCCCGGCCGTTATGACCACGGCGACGACACTAATAGCACTCTTGCCCGTGCTCTCAAGTACTGGGAAGGGAGCCGACATCATGGTGCCGATGAGTATTCCGACATTTGGTGGCATGGTCATCCAGACAATGACCATGTTTGTAGTACCAGTGTTCCAATGCTGGTGGAGAGAAAGCAAAATAAAATCAAAAGAAGACAAATCATGACATATAGAAATAATCATACATTGCGCATCATGGCAATCATGATAGGAGTGTGGTTGGGAGCGACCATACAGGTGCAAGCGGAGAATGAGCCCAAAGTGGAAGTGGATAGTCTTGCCACTTACATAGTTGCCGCCATTAGGAATAATCCCGCCGTGATGAGTGAATATCAAGCCTACCAGGCAAAGGTGGCCTCCGCGCGTGGAGCCGGTGTGTTGAATGATCCCGAGCTCTCTATCGGGGTTTATCCATCACCCATGGAACAAGTGAATAGCAAGCAAGTGGCATCCTTTGAAGTGATGCAGATGTTCCCTTGGTTTGGAACTCTCAAGGCCGGTAGGCAACAGATGGAATATGAAGCGGAGGCCGCTTATCAAAAGTTCAGGGAGGATGGTATCGCACTGGCTTTCGATATGCAAAAGCAATGGTATCAATTGCTTGCGACACAAGAGAAGATACGAGCCCTGGATGCAAAGATAAAATTGTTGAATGATATCAAGGACGTGGCCATTTATCAATATAAGTCTATGTCTATGGGCAAGTTTTCTCGAATGAGCGACCAATTGCGTCTGGATGCGGAAGTGGCCAATCTAAAGGAGCAAAAGGCAAGCATGGAGGACGAATTCTTGCTTCAAAAGCAGCAACTAAATATATCCATGCATCGCCATGAAGGTAGCAACATCGTTGTTCCGGATAGCATTGTTCAACGTGAGCTGCCTATAGTGGATTGGAGCACGATAGAGGCCAATGACCCCAAAATCGCTCAGCTCACCGCAATGGGCAAGTCGTATGAGGCAATGGGTGAGAAAGCCAAAAACATGGGCAAGCCTATGATTGGAGTAGGCGTTCAATATATGTTGAACAACAAGACCGACATGCCCAGAATGGCGAATATGAACGGCAATGATATGACCATGCTCATGCTCAAGGTGTCGCTGCCCATCTACCGACGCAAGATCAATATGGAGCAAAAGAGTGCCCAGTTGATGCAAGCGAGTACGGTCACTGGCATTGATAAACAAAAAGATATGCTAAGAAGCGAGTATCTCTCCATAGAACAACGCTCCAGGGATATCAAAAGGAAAGTCCAATTGTATAATCAAGAGGTGGACATCTTGAATAATACTCTGAGCCTAATGCAAAAGGAGTATATCAGCGGCAGCTCTATGCTTACCGACATCTTGTTGACTACACGGGAGCAGATTGACTATGCCCTTAAGAAGGCAGAGGCGCGAGCCCAATACAACACGGTGGTAGCCGAATACGAGAAGATGTTGTCCAAATATGATTACGCGGTACGTTAAGATAAATAAAATAAAGACATGAAAGAATTCATTCAAAAACATATAGCATTATCGCTAGGCATAGTGCTTTTCTTAGGTTTGCTTATTGGTGGACTTATCCTCCACGAAGGCAACAAGAGTGCAACAACGGTTGAGGATGGGCATACGCACGAAAAGACTTTATACACCTGTTCTATGCATCCACAAATCAGAGAAGACCATCCGGGGAAATGCCCCATCTGTGGTATGGACTTGATTCCCATAGTAAAAAGTGGGCATTCCGAATCAGGACATCACATGGATCCGAATGCCGTGATGATGAGCGATGAAGCCATGGCACTTGCGAACATAGAGACGCAGGTGGTTGGAAGCGGTTCAACCAATAAGGAGATTAGACTTTTTGGTAAGATACAACCCGATCAGAGACTTCAACAAACGCAAGCGGCATATGTTGAGGGGAGGATTGAACAATTGTTTATTAATGCCGTTGGGGATCGTGTGAGCAAGGGGCAGACATTGGCCGTGATATATTCTCCAAGCCTTTATACGGCCGAGCAAGAACTTGTAGCCGCACTCCAATATCCTGAGGCTAACCAACGGAAAGCCCTTGTTCAGGCGGCCATCGAGAAGTTGCAATTATTGAACATTGCTCCATCGCAAATCCAACAAATATTGAAGACGAAGAAAGCGTCTCCCTACATGCCACTCAAGGCCAACACAT
>DHOP01000073.1:49260-98807 GCA_002407775.1 Prevotella sp. UBA5387 | reverse complement strand
CATGCCACTCAAGGCCAACACATCAGGCACGGTTGTGGAAAAGACTATCAGTCAAGGAGATTATGTGAAGCAAGGACAGCCTTTGCTTAAGATTGCCAATCTTGGTAGCGTCTGGGCGGTGTTCCAAGCCTATGAGGGCGATCTCCCGTTCATTCACCAAGGTGAGAAAATCCGGTTTACCTCGGAGGCCATGCCTGGAAAGGTGTTTACGGGCACCGTAAGCTTTATTGATCCGATACTCGATGCCAAGAGTCGTACCGCCGGAGTTCGTGTGGTCATGTCGAATGTGGGAGGGCAATTTAAGCCCGAAATGATTATCACTGGCATCGCCGTGGCGAACATGAAGAACTATAACCATGATATCGTAGTTCCTAAGAGTGCGGTATTGTGGACCGGAAAACGTAGCGTGGTGTATGTGAAGGAGGACATGAAAGGTCATTCCGGGTTTATGCTTCGGCAAGTGACTCTTGGCCCATCACTCCCTGATAGCTACGTCATCTTGGATGGACTTGCGGAAGGTGAGGAGATAGTAACCAATGGGGCTTTTGCCATCGATGCCAGTGCTCAATTGGATGGAAAGAAATCAATGATGAACCAATGACCTTAGTTCTTAGAAAAGAAAGAATATATTAATTAGTAATTTAACAAAGACAAAAATGAAAAAGATGATTGTTTTGCTGGTAGCAGTACTCTCTATGGGTGCGGCCAGCGCAAAGACGGTAAAGAAAGTGATCAACGTGAGTGGCAATTGTGGCACTTGCGAAAATCGTATCGAAAGTACGGCCAAAAGTATAAATGGCGTAGCATCAGCCAATTGGAACATCAAGTCAAAAAAGTTGGCCGTTGTGTTTGACGACAAGAAGACCAACATTAAGAAAATTGAGACGAAGTTGGCATCGGTTGGCCATGATACACAAGACGTGAAGGCTACGGACAAGGCTTACAATAGTTTACCTTCATGCTGCTTGTATCGTAAATAAACCTTTGACGACACAATTGTTTATCAAGTAATTTGCTCCGGTTGATCCATATTGCTTCAACCGGAGCATTTCTATTTATATAAAGGCAAGCACTAAATATGTTTTTCCTAGATGGATACCCCAAATTTATGCTTGACTTCCTCCATCACAAATGTACTCTCTATCGTTCCAAGGTTCGGTATTGACCCAAGTACATCGAGCACGAACTCCTGATAATATTTCATGTTGGGAGAATGGACCTTTAGCAAATAATCAAACCTACCTGAAATATTGTAGCATTCGGTGACTTCAGGAATGTTAGTTATGGTATCGCAAAAGGCCTGAGCCACCTTCTTGTTGACTGGCGATAATTTCACGCTACAAAACACGACAAATCCCCGGTGCAATTTTTCGGCATCCAGCACGGTGATATATCTCTTGATGTAGCCATCTTTTTCTAACCGCTTGATTCTCTCAAAAACGGGGGTAAGACTCAGATGACACTCCGCCGCCACTTGTTTTACGGTGAGTCTAGCGTTCTGTTGCAGGGTGCGCAAGATCAGAATGTCTTTCTCATCAATGGACTCAATCAAATTATTTTCTGTTACCATACCAAAATCATATCTTTTAAATTATACTTTTTCTTTTAAAAAGTACAAATATAGTGATATTTTCTAACTTTATTGATTTTCTTGGTTTATTTCCCCAATAAGCGTAATTTTGTACCGTCAATAAAGACAAACAAAAGACGATTATTCAAAGACATTATATTAATTAATAAAGGAAAGGGAAAAGAAATGAGTGCAGAAAAGAAACTTCATATTGAGACGCTTGCTTTGCATGTAGGTCAAGAGACCGCAGACCCCACAACGGATTCTCGCGCCGTGCCAATTTATCAGACCACATCTTATGTGTTCCATAATTCACAACACGCCGCCGATCGTTTCGGACTTCGTGATGCGGGCAACATCTATGGTAGATTGACCAACTCCACACAAGGAGTATTAGAGGAGCGCATTGCATCCATTGAGGGTGGTGTGGCGGGACTTGCCGTCGCAAGCGGTGCCGCGGCCGTTACTTATGCCTTACAAAACGTTCTACAAAGTGGTGACCATATCGTAGCTGCCGACAATCTTTATGGCGGTTCTTACAATCTCATAAGTCATACACTTTCAACACAAGGTGTCACGAGCACCATTGTAAATGTCGATGACCTTGAGGCATTGGAAAATGCCATCCAACCCAACACGAAGGTGATCTTTGCCGAAACATTTGGCAATCCAAACTCTGATGTTACCAATATTGATGCCATTGCCGAGGTTGCACACAAGCACCATATCGTTTTCATTGTTGACAACACCTTTGCCCCAATTCTCATTCGACCGATAGAACATGGAGCCGACATCGTCGTTCATAGCGCAACAAAGTTCATCGGTGGACATGGTAGTAGCTTAGGCGGTATCATCGTCGATTCGGGCAAGTTCGATTGGAAAGCCAATGCCGACAAGTATCCCACTATCGCAAAACCAGATCCATCATACCATGGTGCCATATTCGCTGATATGGCGGGTGAAGCCGCGTTCGTCACACGTATCAGGGCGGTCGTCCTTCGTGATACCGGCGCTACCATTAGTCCTTTCAATGCGTGGATTCTATTGCAGGGCGTAGAGACATTGCCTATCAGAATCGAAAGGCATGTTGAGAATGCATTGAAGGTCGTGGAGTATCTCGATAAGCAACCCAAAGTGAAAAGCGTGAGCCATCCCGCATTGCCCTCCCACAAGGATCACGAACTATACCAAAAGTATTTCCCGAATGGGGCAGGAAGTATCTTTACTTTTGAGATTGATGGGACCCAGGAAGATGCATGGAAGTTCATTGACTCGTTGAAGATATTCTCGTTGCTTGCTAATGTGGCTGATGTTAAATCGTTGGTTATCCATCCATATACAACAACTCATAGTCAACTTTCACCGGAGGAATTGGAGGCACAACATGTTACCCCTTCGACAATCCGCCTCTCCATTGGTCTTGAACATATCGAGGATATTATCGCTGATCTTGATCAGGCATTTGCTCAACTATAATCACCTAATAAAAAGCCATTGACATAAGTTGACATGAGATTTCTTTAGACTCGTTTTTGACAATGCTTGTTTTTATGGCCAGTCTCTTTTATGTAAAGTAAAGGAGGCTGGCCTTTTTGTGTTTGTCGAATTTCTCAAAGATACTTTCTACGAATGAAATAAAAAGGATATCTTTGCAATGATGACAATCACTGATTAGCATCAATATTGACTTTAAGTTTTGAAGAATACTATTTAAGATGAACATTACCGTGATTGATAAAGAACTTCTCGATGAAGTATCTAGACGGGCGAAGACAAATGCGCGACTTCGCATGAATCATAATTTCCATAAGTCATTGGACGATAAGGTGCATCGTTTTCTCAATGCTTTGGAGCCAGGAACGATCATGGATATCCACCGACACGACGAAGATGAATCATATGTGGTGCTTCGAGGTTCGGTGAAAGCTTTGTTCTATGACAAGGATGGTAAGTTAATTGAGTCTCACATCCTAAATCCAGAACAGGGATCATTCGGAATAAATATTCCGGCAAATACCTTCCACTCTCTCGAGGTACTAGAATCTGGCACGGTATTGTTTGAAGTGCGCGAAGGTCCATTCAAGAAACATATTCCCTTGGGGGAATAACAAGGGTAGATGTATGGTTTGGAACACCCAACGATGTCCCTTCCAACCAACAAAGGCCATGTTTGCATCCGTTAGAAGATACAAACTTCCTAACAAAATATAAGATTAATCAAAATTACGAATGATGAAAAAGCAACTTCTCTTTGTTTGTCTCGGTAATATATGCCGTTCTCCGGCCGCGGAAGAAATCATGCGGCAAATCATCGCATCCGACCCTGAGTTGGCCAATCGCTATGACATGGACTCGGCAGGGATCGGGAATTGGCACGAAGGACAACTGCCCGACCGCCGCATGCGAGAGCATGGAGCAAAGCGAGGTTATGACTTCCATAGCCGTGCCCGACAAATACACTCCGATGACTTTGACCGATTCGACCTTGTGTTTGGTATGGATAGCGGCAACATGGATGATCTTCGTTCACTTGCTCGCGATAGTAATGACAAGGCAAAGATACGTTGTCTGGCAGATTATATGACAACTCATCCTCATTACCAAACTATCCCTGACCCATATTATGGTGGTGCAAAGGATTTTGAACTAGCTCTCGACTTAATAGAAGATGCTTGTTCTGGATTAGCCGAACGTCTGAAGAAAGGCATGGAATGAACATCGAAGAGTTGCGCGATTATTGTCTATCAATGGCAGATGTCACCGAGAAGATGCCCTTTACTCGGTTTCATGGCGCGAATTCTATCTTGGTGTTCTATGTTCACGGCAAGACTTTCTGCTATGTCGATATAGACAAGTTTGATAGTTGCCTGATCAAGGGCAATCCCGAAACTATTTCACAAATGAAAGAACGCTTTGCCTGTGTCCAAAACCCACAACACTTTCAAGCAAGGCACTGGATGCAAATTCGGCTTAATGAAGACATGGACGATGGCACCTTGAAGGAATTGATACGCACGTCCTATGAAATAGTCTATTCCGAACTACAAAAAAAGAGAAAACAAGAACTTTTATCTTAAAATCGTGGCTTCTGTTGACTGGCATTTTTCGTTCACCATGTCTTTTCTCCAAAGTGAGCTTATGACGTGAATTGAGATAAATATTGGACATTCAAATGGTAAGTGCGAAAAACAGTGTTGATTAATAGGATGCAAAATCTATGAAAACACCGGGGGACGCCATGCGTCGGGGCTAGCAGCCCCCAAGAGCTTAAAAGGGATCATTAGGCCCTACTTTTGAAGTTTCGATGTTGGCTTTGTCGCTTCAGGCGATTGTCATTTGTTGTTGCAATATGTCAATGAACTCTTTTTGAAACACGTTGGAATCTTGTTGCAAGGCGAAAGCAGAGTGATCAGGTCTGCCGGGTCGAAGCCCCGAATCGTTCTTGCTTCTCGATTTCAGGAACAAAGTTACGACACCGCGCCGACCCCATGTCCGTTATTGTCCGTTATCGTCCGTTATTGTCCGTTATTGGCGAAATAATTTCTTCTACGGAGAAAATAAATTTTCAGTGAATGATTCGTTTCAAAACCATGAAGTGAAAATATATATTTGATTTAAGCACGCAGATGACGCAAATAACAGGTTTTGCGTGGTTAACTTATGTGTGATGGATAAGGGGGGGTATGCACGCAGATTGCGCGGATGTTTGCCTCGCAAACGGCTCCGCGTTCTTAGTCCATCGTAACAGACTACCTCGAATCGCCTTTAATCTTTTCATGTTTTAATCTTTTCATATTCCCCATCTGCGCCATCCGTGCCACCGGCACGTTCCAATGTCTCAATCCGCATGGTAAATCTGCGTCATCTGCGCAATCTGCGTGAGAAATAAAACACCCATTGCTCCACACACAATTACCTCTCGCTCTTTTTGCACGCAGATCTCGCGGATTGCGCAGATGTTTCCTTCGCAAACGGCTCCGCGTTCTTAGTCCATCGTAACAGACTACATCGAATCGCCTTTAATGTTTTCATCTTTTCATCATTTTCCGCTCATGTCATCCGCATGAAAAAACTTACGGATTGAAAGCGGCGATGAGGCTGATTTTGCGAAGAAAACGAATCCTGCATGCTAATTCAGTACAGAAAACGTTCCCGAGACACCCCATTAGGTCAACCTCTACACGGAATAGGGATGAGTAGTCAACCAAAACAGGAATAAGTTTAACCGAGTCAACCTCTGATTAGTAAAAAAAACAAGCGAGTGAACCCATCAGGAACCTCATCATTTCTCCCTTCCCTACTGGGCAGGGCGGGGAGAGGCTTCCAGGGGAGATCAAGGTAAGCCCATTATTTTGTGACAATTGCGCATTTGTGACATGTCACATTAGTACCTACCCATTTTTCTTCCTTGCAAGGCTGAAAAATGTAGGATTAAATTCTTAGTAATAATATATAATATATATTATATATATATTATATATTATTACTAAATATTATTCCTTATAATTTGAAACTATATTACCAGAAACCCCGACCCTACTAATGTGACATGTCACAAAGTCCATTGTGTCACAAAAGCTGGCGAGGCGCGATGAGTTTTGTGGTGATCCTTTCAACCAAAACTTAAAACGTTACGGTTTTATCTGCCCAAGTAACCATATTAACGCAATCAATCATTGTTGAAATTGGACAGGTATCTGAGCCTTCAAGTTTACGCGACTTCAGACAAGTTCCACACGCTAGTATCTCCCCACCAGCATTGACAAAACTCTTTAGTTGTTCATCAACGTTGAATTTTTCATGAGTTAAGCCTTCGCACTCTACGGCTTCACCCATTAAAAAAACCTTTACTTCATTGCCTTGTTTGATAGCAGTAGTGGCAAATCGAAAAGCATTCCATGCTTTTTCATATTCTTTTGTTTGAAGAATGATACCAAATTTCATACGAGTATGTTTTATTATGTTTAAAAATGATAATGCTTATTTTAAGTGAAACGAATGGGACAAAGATAAACGTTTATTTTCCAATGGAAGATAAACCTCATCATAAATTATTCAAAAACAAAAGAAAGAAAGAAACATCACTCCTAGTTTCTTACAAATTATTTGCAAGATTAAAAGAAATGGTATCAAAAAAGTATTATTCGCTTTAAGAAACGGACGATGAAACCAAAGAAAAGGGTGATAAAAAAGAGAAATATTACGTGGGACAAGTGTCGATAAAGTGGTTGGCATCAAGATTACACAATCCCATCCAAACGCTTCTTGAGCTCTTTCAATTGGTCGCGAACACCGATAAGCGTCTCCAAAACCTCTGCGCTACGATCCACAGAAGTACGGTTTTGGCTCATGTACTTGCGCGCGGCGGCAATCTTGAAGCCACGAACTTTAACAAGATTATGAATGGTACGGATTTCCTCTATATCCTTGTCGGTATATTGACGCACCTTGGTACCTTCTAAAGTCTTCGGCTTCAATGTGGGGAACTCCGTTTCCCAATAGCGCAATGTGCTCTCGTTAACACCAATCATATTGGCCACTTCCTTGATGGAATAGTAGAGTTTGGGGTTCTTGTTTGTGTTCAATGCCATAAGAAAAGCCGTTAATTTTGTGAGTATATTTGCAAATTTAGCAAAAATATCGGTAAGTTTTAGATTATCTTCGATTATTTAAAAAAAAATAAGAGATAGCAAATAATGAGGGTGTTACAACTTCCTATGTGCTTTCTTTTTAGTAACTTTGCACCCAATATTGAAAAATAAGCAAAAACGAAAAAGCATAGATAAGATGATGACAGCAAACGAAATCCGTGATTCCTTTAAGCATTTTTTTGAGTCAAAGAGCCACGCCATCGTACCGTCTGCACCAATGGTGGTCAAGGACGACCCCACATTGATGTTTACGAATGCGGGCATGAACCAGTGGAAAGACGTTATTATAGGTACCAAAGAACCCGATCCACGTCGTCGTGCCGACTCTCAGAAGTGTCTTCGTGTAAGTGGAAAGCACAATGACCTGGAGGAAGTGGGACATGATACATACCACCACACGATGTTCGAGATGCTTGGCAATTGGAGCTTTGGTGACTATTTCAAGGAGGATGCCATAGACTATGCATGGGAATACTTGGTGGATGTGCTACATCTCGACCCCGAAAGCCTCTATGTTACGGTTTTCGAAGGCTCTACGGAAGAGAATATTCCACGCGATGACGAAGCAGCTAAATACTGGGCAAAGCATGTTCCGGCCAACCGCATCATCAATGGAAACAAGCACGACAACTTCTGGGAGATGGGCGATACAGGTCCATGCGGTCCATGCTCAGAGATACATTATGACTCACGTTCTGCCGAAGAGAAGGCAAAAGTAAGTGGTCGTGACCTCGTAAACCAGGACGACCCACAGGTCATCGAGATATGGAACATCGTGTTCATGCAATTCAATCGCAAGTCAGATGGTTCGTTGGAGCCACTTGCCATGAACGTTATCGATACCGGCATGGGCTTCGAGCGCTTGGTGCGCACACTCCAAGGCAAGAACTCCAACTATGACACTGATGTGTTCCAACCCATCATCCGCGAGATAGAAGTTCATTCTGGAAAAAAATACGGATTTACTTCACCTAGTGGTAAGGGCGGAGAAGGTACGACCGAACAGGAAAAAGTAGATATCGCCATGCGCGTTATCGCCGATCACCTCCGTGCCGTAGCATTCTCTATTGCCGATGGTCAGTTGCCTGGCAATGCCAAGGCAGGCTATGTCATCCGCCGCATCTTGCGCCGTGCCGTTCGTTATGCCTATACATTCCTTGATCAACATAGTGCTTTCATCTATAAACTTATACCCATCTTGGTACAGGAGATGGGTGCCGCCTATCCCGAGTTACCAGCCCAGCAAGAGCTGATCAGCCGTGTGATGAAGGAGGAAGAGGATAGCTTCTTGCGTACATTGGAGAAGGGTATTCAGCTTCTCAATGGTGACATGGAGCAACTTCGTGCCGCCGGGAAGACACAACTTGACGGCGTAAACGCCTTCCGCCTCTTTGATACATACGGTTTCCCCCTCGACCTTACAGAGCTTATCTGTCGTGAGAACGATTTTACCGTCGACGAGGATGGATTCAACGTAGAGATGGAAAAGCAGAAAGCACGTGCCCGTAACGCCGCCGCCGTAGAGAATGGCGACTGGGTTGAGTTGCGCGAAGGAGAACAAGAGTTCGTGGGTTACGACTTCACGGAATATACATGCCACATCCTTCGTTATCGCAAAGTGACTCAAAAGAAGAATAGCTTCTATGAGGTGGTACTCGATTTCACACCATTCTATGGTGAGATGGGTGGGCAAGTGGGCGACCAAGGTGTGCTTGCCAATGATGCCGAAACCATACAAATTGTGGATACCAAGCGTGAGAATAGCCAGAGCATCCATATCATCAAGCAACTCCCCAAGGATCCTTCAGCCGAGTTTATCGCTCAGGTGAATGTGGATCTGCGTAATGCTAGCGCCTCCAATCACTCCGCCACTCACTTGCTCGACTATGCCTTGAAGCAGGTTCTGGGCGACCATGTGGAACAGAAAGGTTCTTATGTTAGTGCCGATACCCTACGCTTCGACTTCTCTCACTTCCAGAAAGTGACCGACGAAGAATTGCGCGAGGTTGAGCGATTAGTCAATAAGATGATTCGCGAGGACTACCCTCTCGATGAGCATCGCGACACCCCAATGGAGGAAGCCAAGGAAATGGGTGCCATTGCCCTGTTTGGCGAGAAGTACGGCGATAAGGTTCGCGTGGTTCGATTCGGTCCTAGTTGCGAGTTCTGTGGTGGTATCCACGTCAATAGTACTGGCCATATCGGTCTCTTTAAGATTTTGACGGAGAGCAGTGTCGCCGCTGGTGTACGCCGCATCGAGGCCATGACAGGTAAGAATTGCGAAGAGGCTTTCTACAATTTAGAGGACACTTTGAAATACATCAAGGGCGTTTTCAACAATGCCAAGGACTTGAAGGTGGCCATTGCCAAGTATATTGAGGAGAACACCGCAATGAAGAAGGAAATCGAAAGTTTCCGTTCGCAAGCGGTGGATCGTACCGCCAAGAGCTTGGTAGAGCGCGCACAGATCATCAATGGTGTGCATGTAGTGAAGGCTGTCCTTCCAACCGACCCTGCCTCAGCCAAGGATATCGTATTCAAGGTACGTGAGCAGATTTCTGAAGCCCTCGTTTGCGTGCTCGGGTCCGTACACTCCGGCAAGCCCATGCTCTCCGTGATGTTGTCCGATGATATGGTCAACGAACATGGTCTTAATGCAGGGAACATGGTGCGTGAGGCTGCCAAGCTCATCCAAGGTGGTGGCGGCGGACAACCTCACTATGCTCAGGCTGGCGGTAAAAATGCTGATGGTCTATCTGTAGCCGTTGACAAAGTCATCGATTTAGCCAACATTTAATTGCTCGTATATGAGCCAATATATCTGGGTTGCAGCCTTTCTGCTCCTCCCAATTATTGGGATTAGTTACGTCTTTTGGCACCTCTGGCAACTACTTCCGTTGCCAGCGGCGTATAAATACATAGTGCTCGGTGTTCTTACACTGGGCATTTTTACGTTTTTTGCCAATTTCGGATTATTCCACCTCGACAATTGGCCCATGCCGTTGGCAACCTTTGTCTATCAGGTTGGTACGGCATCGCTCTTCATTTTGCTCTATTCGGTACTTCTCTTCTTGGTGCTCGACTTTGGCAAACTAATTCATCTTGTACCACGAAACCTCATGTTTCATAGTTGGACGGGTACTTTGGCTTTAGTTAGTATCTTGGTCGTGTCTTTCACATACGGCTATTTTCATTACATGGATAAGAAGCGAGTGTCAATCGCAATGCACACGTTGAAATCTTTGTCCAAGCCCATGAAGATTGTGATGCTATCTGATTTACACATCGGTTACAACAATCAGGTAGGCGAATTGAACCGTTGGGTGGACATGGTCAACAAGGAAAATCCCGACCTCATATTGATTGGAGGCGATATCATCGACGGTCATTTCCGCCCCTTGGAGGAACAAAGCATGGCGGCGTCATTCCGTCGTCTTCATGCGCCTGTTGTCGGATGCTTAGGAAACCACGAGTTTTATAGCGGATTGGACAATGCTCTACGCTTCTACGAAGAGGCTGGCATCACATTGCTTCGTGACTCAACCATGTCACTTAATAGGATAAATATCATTGGACGTGATGATCGAACCAGCCACAAACGCAAACCATTGGGTGAGCTGATCCAAGGACTCGACAAGAGCAAATATACTATACTTCTTGACCATCAACCTTTCCATTTAGAGGAGGCCGAGAAGGCAGGCATCGATTTCCAGTTCAGTGGGCATACCCACGATGGTCAATTGTGGCCAATCAATTGGATTACACGCGCCATTTACGAGCAATCCTTTGGCCCTCTTCAAAAAGGGAAGACACAATATTATGTTTCCAGCGGTATGGGCCTTTGGGGTGGAAAGTTCCGCATTGGCACGCGTAGCGAGTATATTGTTGGCACTCTTGTCAACCCATAACATCCTCTATCAATGACCAAAGACACAGCTGAGCCATGCAGATAGATTCCATCTGGCTCCAAGAAAACTTCCGGAAGTTCAACGCAAAGTATTTTGGCGATGAGCTTCCGGAGCCACGTTTTCGTGCAGGTCATTCCCGAACACGATTAGGGTCGCTTTCCTTCAAGCGCAAAAGCACATGGGGAAGAGTGAAGTATAGTGACTTCACGATCACCCTAAGCAACTTTTATGATCAAACGGAAGAGCAGTTCCAGACGGTATTGTTGCATGAGATGATTCATCTTCACATCTCGTCTCGCCATCTGAAGGACTCTTCGCCACATGGCGAGATCTTCCGTCAGATAATGACTGAACTCAATAGCTATGGTTGGTCAATCTCCGTTTCTACAAACACAAAGGGCATAAACAAATCAGCGGCGGGTAAAGCGGCATCAACTAGAGAGTTCCTCGTTCTAGCCATCGAGACCAATGACGGTAGCCGGTTTCTCTCTTCCGTTAACCCAAAGTTTGCGCGGAGCCTCAACCGAAGATTGTCGTCAGCACGAGAGATTACCCATCATGCTTGGTTCGTTACTACGGACAATTGGTTCGAAAGCATGCCACGTGTACGTAGTCTTAGAGGTCGCCGTGTAACCTCTGAGGTCTATTATTCAATGGTTTCCACCATGAAGCCAATCCAATTCTAGTGTTTTCGGATTGTGATTCAAATTGAATCACTCCATGAAACAAATTGAATTATGCCGTGATTCAAATTGAAACACCGCGTGAATCAATTTGAATCACAAACCCAAAGGATACAAAGGGCAATGGGTATAAAGTTTTATGTATATTTCATTGTTGTTTCATGGGAGAATGATTACCTTTGTTCAAAACATAATGGAACATCCATTCAATATGAGAAGACTACTCCTTTTCCTCACATGCCTTGTGACTTTATATGTTTCAGCCAATCCCGTAACCGACATGATCGGTCGCATAGCACCGGGCAATAACAACAAGTTTAAGATTGAATTACAAAGCGCTGATCGTGACTTTTTCGAGTTATCACAGTCTGGCAACAAGGTGTGCATCAAAGGAAATACTTGGGTGAACATCGCCTCTGGACTCAACTGGTATCTGAAGCACTATGCCGGTGTGCATCTGTCATGGAATAACATGCGTGCCAACCTGCCTACCACCCTACCCCGCGTGCCTCGGCCTGAAAGACATGAGACCGACCTACGACTTCGCTACGACTTCAACTATTGTACGTTTTCCTACTCCATGGCCTTCTGGGACTGGAGCCGATGGGAGCGCGAGATTGACTGGATGGCACTCCATGGGGTGAACATGCCCCTGGCTATCGTCGGCGAAGAGGTAGTGTGGCGTAACATGCTGCTTCGCCTGGGCTATTCCAAGGAAGAGATTGGACGATTCATCGCCGGACCTGCCTTCCTTGCTTGGTGGGCAATGAACAACCTTGAGGGTTGGGGAGGACCACTACCGGAGTCATGGTACAATCAACAAGAGACCTTGCAAAAACGCATCTTGCAACGCGAACGTGCATGGGGCATGGAACCAGTGCTCCCAGGATACAGTGGCATGGTACCCCATGATGCCAAACAAAAACTTGGACTAGATGCCACGCCAGGAGGTACATGGAATGGATATATTCGTCCAGCAAACCTCAGTCCCACTGACCCTCAGTTCGATCGGATAGCCAACCTTTACTATAAAGAGCTCACTCGTCTCTTTGGCAAGGCAAAGTTCTACTCTATGGATCCTTTCCATGAGGCCAGCGACGATGCAACCTTGGATTACGCCAAAGCTGGGCAAAAACTGCTCGCCACGATGAAACGCACCAACAAGGATGCGGTTTGGGTGCTCCAAGGATGGAATGAGAACCCACGTCAGGATATGCTAGATGCACTCCCTGAGGGAGATATCATTGTGCTCGACTTGTTTTCCGAATGCAGTCCAAAGTTTGGTGCACCCTCTATCGGCTGGCGACCAGATGGCTACGGACGTCACAACTGGCTATTTTGCCTATTGGAAAATTTCGGCGGCAACATGGGATTGCATGGACGCATGGATCAACTCATAGAGAATTTCAAACTTGCCACATCGCCCAACACAAACCTTCAGAATGCTCGCAAGCACCTCAAAGGTATGGGCTTCACACCAGAGGGCATAGGAAACAACCCCATCATGTTTGAACTGATGAGTGAATTGGTTTGGAGAACCGACGAACTCAGTAAGTCAGAAAAGCCCGAAGAATTTACCAAAGAAACATGGACGCGCAACTATTTGAAGGCTCGCTATGGAATGAATGACCCTGTTGTGCAACAGGCTTGGCAAGTGCTCATCAAGTCCATCTACAACTGCCCGGCAGGAAATATCCAGCAAGGTGCTCATGAGAGCATCTTCGACGGAAGGCCATCATTGAATAATTTTCAGGTCAAGTCATGGTCGAAGATGCGCAATTACTATGACCCGAATGCCACATTGGAGGCAGCTCGCCTCATGACAAGCGTCGCCGACCAATACCGTGGCAACGACAACTTCGAATATGATCTGGTGGATATAGTACGCCAAGCTATGGATGACCAAGCTCGGCAACAGTATCTGCGCACCATTGCCGACTACAATGGCTTCGACCGCAAGGCATTCTCGCAAGACTCCGCACGTTTCCTAAACATGCTACTAGCACAGGACAAATTACTCGGCACACGTCGCGAGTTTCGTCTTGGACATTGGATAGAACAAGCACGAAGCCTTGGAACCACACCTGAAGAGAAGAATCAATATGAATGGAATGCCCGGGTCCAGATCACGACGTGGGGTAATCGTACCTGCGCCGATGACGGAGGGTTGCGTGACTATGCACACAAGGAATGGCAAGGGCTTCTAAAAGACTTCTATTTCGTTCGGTGGCACACTTATCTAGATGCCCTTTCCAAGCAAATGGCACACAATAGTCGTGCTGACTTCCAGTTTCTTAACAAGGATAATGTGACCGGTAAGACGATGGGGGAACTCATGCAACTTGCCATGCCCATTGCCCCCTCAATCGACTGGTATGCCATAGAGGAGCCCTGGACACTCCAGCACAATACCTATTCTTCCGCCCCAGAGGGAAATAGCGTGGACGTGGCGAAGGAAGTGATGCAAATGATTGACAGACCATAGTCAGGATAATCCGATCTACAACTTATAGTTACGCTATAATATGAAACAACCAAGATTAGTAAGCCTCGATGTGTTTCGCGGCCTCACCGTGATGTTTATGATCTTTGTGAACAACGGTGCTGGCAAGGAAATATTCTCTACTCTCGTGCACGCCAAATGGAATGGGCTGACCGCAGCCGACCTAGTCTTCCCTTTTTTCCTCTTTGTCATGGGGATCTCTACATTTATCAGTCTTCGTAAATCCCATTTCAACATGACGCGTGAGTTGGCTTGGAAGATTGGTAAACGCACGTTGATGCTCTTCCTTATCGGCCTGTTTATCAATTGGCTTGAGATGGCTGTCAAAGGACAAGCGTTTGACTTTGCACATTTGCGCATCATGGGTGTGATGCAACGCATAGCACTCTGTTATGGCTTTACTGCTTTGGCCGCGATTGTTTCAACAAAACTCTGGCACTCTTTCCGTCCGATGGTATGGGCCATCGTGATACTGCTTTTAGGCTATTCTTTAATCATCCTCTTAGGCGGAGGCTATAACCATGACTCTGCTACAAACATCTTGTGGATTGCGGACGCTCAGCTGCTTGGCCAAAGCCACCTTTATCATAACCCACCCGTTGACCCCGAAGGGTTACTCTCCACGCTTCCTTCAATTGCTCACACCATGATAGGTTTCACCTTGGCTGCTTGGGCCATGGCTGAAAAACCGGCTACGGCAAAACTCTCAACTCTCGAACGCTTTGCCGCCATCGGCGCAGGTCTGGTTATCACTGGCTTTCTGGCATCTTCGATTATGTCCTATAACAAGCGTATCTGGAGTCCGTCATTTGTCCTTGTAACCTGTGGCATAGCATCTCTGACACTTGCTCTGATGATTCAATGGATTGATGGAGGCGTCAAAACGGATACCTCGACGACTGAGAAAAAGCGTTCGTCACTCGTCTCGCCATGCCTTGTGTTTGGCACTAATCCGCTATTCCTCTACGTGACAAGCGAGGTTATCGCCATATTCTTCGGCGCTACAGGAATAAAAATGACGATTTACAATATGCTGAACGCCGTAATCACCAACGGGTATTGGGCTAGCGTGGCTTATTCCACACTCTTCGTGGGGCTTCATGCCTTATTGGGCTATCCGCTTTGGAAGCGTCATATCTACATAAAACTGTAATATAATAACTATCATCGCATTGATATGGCGCAATGTTTGCATTGATTTGGTGGTTATTAATTATTAATTTGCCAATAACTTTGGATAGTTTTTAGTAACTTTGCCGAACGCAACGAATATTATTCGAATAATAAAAATGAACATCTTAGAATTGAGCGAGCAGGAAATTGGCCGTCGTCAAAGCCTGCAAGAGCTTATCAACATGGGTATTGACCCATATCCAGCCGCCGAGTTTCCCACTAATGCCTTCTCAGAAGACATCATTACTGATTTTAAGGAAGACGAGAAACGCGAGGTGGTTATAGCTGGCCGCATGATGACCCGACGCGTGATGGGTAAGGCCAGCTTCGTAGAATTACAGGATAGCAAAGGTAGAGTCCAGGTCTATATCACTCGCGACGACATTTGCCCGGGAGAAGACAAGGATTTATATAATAAGGTTTTCAAAAAGCTTCTTGATATTGGTGACTTCATCGGTATCAAGGGATTTGTGTTCAAAACGCAAACTGGCGAAGTATCTGTACATGCACAGGAAGTGACTCTACTAAGCAAGAGCATCAAACCTCTGCCCATCGTAAAATACAAGGATGGCGTCGCTTACGACAAGTTTGACGATCCCGAACTACGTGCTCGTCAGCGCTACGTGGACTTGATTGTCAACGACGGTGTCAAGGATACATTCCTCAAGCGTGCCACCGTGATTCGTACGATGCGTAAATACTTTGACGAAGCAGGTTACACCGAGGTAGAGACACCAACACTACAAAGCATTCCAGGCGGTGCTACAGCCCATCCATTCATCACACACTTCAATGCACTTAACATTGATATGTATCTACGCATCGCTACGGAATTATATTTGAAGCGACTCATCGTGGGTGGTTTGGAAGGTGTGTATGAGATTGGAAAGAACTTCCGCAACGAGGGTATGGATAGATTCCACAATCCTGAGTTCACCTTGTTGGAATTGTACGTTCAGTACAAGGACTACAACTGGATGATGAATTTCACAGAGCACCTGCTCGAAACGATATGTATCGCCGTGAACGGCACGACAGAAGTGCAAAATGGCGACAACGTCATCTCCTTCAAGACTCCTTATCGTCGTCTTCCTATCTTGGAGGCCATACAGGAGAAAACGGGCTTTGACCTCTCCGATAAAGACCGCGACGAGATTTACAAAATTGCTACCGAGGATCTCAAAATGGAATCGGTGGATGAGACGTTCGGTAAGGGAAAACTTATCGATGAGATTTTCGGAGAGTTCTGCGAAGGCTCATTTATTCAACCGACATTCATCATCGACTACCCTGTAGAGATGTCACCACTGACCAAAAAGCATCGTTCGAAACCTGGATTAACAGAGCGTTTCGAGCTCATGGTCAATGGAAAGGAACTGGCAAATGCTTATTCAGAGCTTAATGACCCAATCGATCAAGAGCAGCGTTTCATCGATCAGATGAAGTTAGCTGACAAAGGCGATGACGAGGCAATGGTCATTGACCACGACTTCCTGCGTGCTTTGCAATATGGTATGCCACCAACTTCGGGTATTGGAATCGGTGTGGACCGTCTCGTAATGCTGATGACTGGCCAGCCAAATATCCAAGAAGTAATGCTATTCCCTCAACTCAAGCCAGAGAAGAAGATTCCTCAAGCTTCTGTGAAGGAGTGGGCAGAACTTGGTGTACCCGAGGATTGGGTATATGTGTTGCGCAAGGCAGGATTCAACCTGATCACTGACATACAAAGCGAAAAAGCACAAGGATTGCAGCAGAAGATTGGCGAGATTGTAAAGAAATACAAGCTCGACTATGAGAAACCGTCGTTGGAGACTATCCAGAGCTGGATAGACAAGGCTGGACAGTAGTAAGATACAACCGTAAACATTATGTTTGACGTAGGTAAGATAGCTATCATCGGTGGTGGCTCGTGGGCAACAGCCATTGCAAAGATTGTGGTTGCACATACGCACCACATCGGATGGTATATGCGTCGAGACGACCGCATAGAGGATTTCATACGCCTCGGCCACAATCCTGCTTACCTTACATCAGCGCAATTCAATGTCGATGAGATCTTTTTCTCATCGGACATCAACAAGATTGCGAAGAGTTATGACACCCTTGTCTTTGTAACGCCATCACCATATCTTAAAAGCCATCTCAAGAAACTCAAGACAGGGCTGACCAACAAGTTTATCGTTACAGCCATAAAGGGCATCGTTCCTGAGGAAAACTTAATCTGTTCTGATTATTTCCATCAGATTTATGATGTCCCCTATGACAACCTCGCTTGCATCGGTGGCCCCTCACATGCTGAGGAAGTGGCTCTCGACCGACTGAGTTACCTCACGGTCGCCTGTCAAGATCAGGACAAGGCTAAGTCTTTCATGGAGGTTTTGACCTCCGATGTCATCAAAACGCAAGTATCTACAGACGTTGCAGGCATTGAGTGGTCCTCTGTTTTGAAAAACGTCTATGCTATAGCTGCCGGCATTTGTAATGGTTTGAAATACGGAGACAACTTCCAAGCTGTGCTCATGAGCAACGCCATACAGGAGATGAACCGCTTTCTCAATGTAGCCTATCCCGTAGAACGTAACATCGTGGAAAGCGCTTACCTCGGTGATTTATTAGTGACTGGCTACTCTAATTTCTCTCGCAATCGAACCTTTGGCACCATGATTGGCAAGGGTTACAGTGTGAAAACTGCTCAGATAGAGATGGAAATGGTAGCCGAAGGATACTATGGCACCAAATGTATGAAAGAGATCAACCGACATCTTCATGTCAACATGCCCATTCTCGATGCCGTATACAACATACTCTATGAAGGTATCACTCCTAAAAGACAGATTAAACTTTTAACAGATTCATTTAGATAAGATGAACAACATTACATTAGACACAACTAAAGCCACTCAGTTTCTGAAAGCAGGAACTGTTGAAGGCTTGGAAACAAAGGTAAAGAGCGTTCAGGAAACATTGGAAAACGGCACTTGCGAGGGTAGCGATTACCTTGGCTGGCTGCATCTTCCAACATCGATCTCAGACGAGTTTCTTAATGAAATTCAGGCAGTTGCCAACACGTTTCGCGAGAAATGCGAGGTGGTAGTCGTTGCCGGCATCGGTGGTTCCTATCTTGGCCCACGTGCCGTCATTGAGGCTTTAAGCAACAGTTTCAGTTGGTTGATTCCCGATACGAAGAACCCTCGTGTACTCTACGCAGGCAATAACCTCGGCGAGGACTATCTCTACGAACTTACAGAATATCTCAAAGATAAGAAATTTGGTGTCATCAACATCTCCAAGTCAGGCACAACGACTGAAACTGCACTGACCTTCCGTTTGCTAAAGAAGCAATGCGAGGTACAGCGTGGCAAGGAAGAGGCTAAGGATGTCATCGTTGCCATCACTGACCCTGAGAAGGGCGCTGCCCGCAAAGCCGCTGAAAAGGAAGGCTATAAGACATTCTCTATCCCTGCCAACGTAGGTGGACGTTTCTCCGTACTCACTCCGGTAGGTTTGCTTCCTATCGCCATTGCCGGATTCGATATTAAGGCTTTGATCAAGGGCGCCCAGGATATGGAGAAGGCCACTGGTCTTAATGTACCATTTGCTGACAACATTGCTGCTCAGTATGCAGCTGTTCGCCAGAGCCTATACACTGAAGCAGGAAAGAAAATTGAGATTATCGAGAACTTTCATCCAAAGCTTCACTACTTGAACGAATGGTGGAAGCAGCTCTTTGGTGAGAGCGAAGGCAAGAGCGGCAAGGGCATCTTCCCCGCTGGATGTGAATTCACGACTGACCTGCACTCCATGGGACAATGGATCCAAGAAGGTGAACGCACCATCTTCGAGACGGTACTCTCTGTAGAGAAACCTAATAACCGTGTTGACTTCCCATTCGACGAGGAGAATCTTGACGGTCTGAACTTCCTTGCAGGGAAGCGTGTTGACGAGGTTAACAAGATGGCCGAGCTAGGCACTCAGCTTGCGCACGTTGACGGCAACGTGCCTAATATGCGTATCATTGTACCAGAGGTCAATGAATATTACATTGGCCAACTCATCTACTTCTTTGAGATAGCCTGCGGCATTAGCGGCAACCTGTCAGGTGTGAATGCATTCAACCAACCAGGTGTAGAGGCTTACAAGAAGAATATGTTTGCTCTTTTGGACAAGCCTGGCTATGAAGCCGAGAGCAAAGCAATCAAAGAAAGACTGAAGAAATAATTGCGTTCACTCACATATTGGCCTAAATCCATAGGATGAACCAAGCATATTTACGGTGGGTGTAGTGTCAATTACACCCACTTTTTTATTATTATGAGCTATATAAAGCAAGCCATCGAGGCATACAACGATACGTGGCACACCATGCCAATCGACTTCACAGAGCAATCGGAAGTTCGATTTCTTCCTCGAGTGGTGCTCTTTGACATGGATGGCGTGCTCTACAACTCCATGCCCAACCAAGAAGTGGCGTGGCAAGAGAGCATGGCTCAATTTGGCATTGCAATGACTCGATCCGATGTCTATGCTACGGAGGGCGCGCGAGGCATCGACACAATTCGTCGCTTCGTGAAGCAACAACAGGGCCGCGACATCTCCTTGAAGGAGGCGCAACAGATGTACGATGTCAAGACTCAAGTCTATCATAGCATGCCAGATGCCCCTATCTTTGATGGAGTACTACCAATTATGCAGAAAATACGAGAATCGGGCATGCAGGTAGGCATCGTGACGGGATCGGGACAGCGCCAACTCTTTAAGCGCATCTTTGAGGATTTTGGCGAATTTGTTGATGAGGAACATATCGTTACTGCCTACAGCGTGAAGCGTGGAAAGCCATATCCAGATCCCTATCTCATGGGCTTGGAAAAGGCTGGAATACGTCATCCATGGGAAGGAATAGTCGTAGAGAATGCCCCTCTCGGCGTGCGAGCAGGAGTAGCGGCACACATTTTTACCGTCGCCATCAATAGTGGCCCTCTAGACGATAGTGCTTTGCTTGATGAAGGGGCTAACTTGCTCTACCCCACCATGACTGATTTCTGTAATAATTGGGAACAACTCATAGACTCCATATAACATGATCAGAAGACCCCTAACCCTTATTCTATGTCTGTTTGCAATGCTAAGCATCGATGCTCAGGTGCAAAAAGATTCGCTGCGAAAGTTTGTAGTGGCTGACATAGAGACACGCGTGCCTGTCCGAGACGCTATCGTGATGACAGGAAGCGGCTATCGCGACACAACCAACTATCGCGGTATCTGTTACATCCCAATCAACTTCGACACCTTAACAGTCTACAACCCGAAATACCTTACAGAGAAATTATTGCGAAAGGATACAAAGGATTCCACTTTTCTATTACCCAACAGTCACAGGGTAAGCGAGGTTACGGTGTGGGGAAAGGACCGAGCCACTCAGCTACAAGAGAATGTAGGGAAGTGGATTCAGGGTGACTCACTTACTAATGTATTGCGAAATGCCAAGAGCGGCATGAGCTTTGACTTAGCTAAGATGCTTGATGGGCGTTATCGTAAGGATATGAAGCATCTGGAAAAGACCCGTGGACTTTTCAAAGAAATGGACAAATATGATGATGATCCCATCGTCAATGCCTACATGAAGGAAATGGAAGAGAAGAGGCTAGCTGCCGAGCGGAAAAAGAAATTAGAAGAGGAGAAACAACAGTTGCGCCAAGAAGACCAAAAAGCTTTTAATGAAAAGAAGAAGGTCACGGAGGAAACTAAAGAGGAAATAGCACAATAAGACACATTAAATTCGGTAAAAGCTACCTCCAACAGCTCCGGTACTTTCCCTTTAGTTATTATCTACCTTCAAGTCCTTAGTTACTCTTCCTTGAGAAAGCGATTTTTTTTTGTCAATTCAAAACATCAAATTCAGTTCATGGTTTGTTAAGTTTCTGATAACCAAAGTGATGCATTGAAATAATCATACGCCTTCTTTTCAACCGAGGTTCCATATAGCTATTTTGATTAAATACCACCTTATGGTAAATAAGATAAAGGAACGTGACTACATCCGAGCATTTTATCCTCGGATGTATTAATAATTTTGTACCGCAAACCCTCAAGATTGTACATCTGAAAATTTATTTTTGAAGGGATGATAAAAAACTTTCAAAAAACTAATTATTAACCGAAAAGGTTTATCTTTGCCAACAAAGACATGCCGATGAAGTTGAAAATTAGACACAACTCCTTGATGCGCCTCATCTTTGGAGGCACCCTCTTCATCCTAATACCAGGACTGCTGTTCCTTGTAGTATGGCCATTCTTGGGTTGGCGATGGGCATTGCTGTTGCCTGGCACAATCATATTGTTTGTTGGATATGGATTTTTCTTTGGCTGGCGACACCTAGTTGTGCGTACCGCCACATGTCGCTCTACCCTACTTCCAAAAGCTTTTGATGGCTACAGGGTACTTCAGCTTTCCGACATTCACATCGGTACGTTCCTTCGCAATCGTCGTTTCATAGACAAATTAGTTCGTATCGTCAATGCAGAAAATGCCGATTTGATAATTTTCACTGGTGACTTAGTCAATGTAAGTGCAGACGAACTCATCCCATTTCAGCACTCATTGCATCAGATGCATGCTCCAGATGGAGTGTTTTCCATTATGGGAAACCATGATTATTGCGAGTATGGCAACGACCGAACGGCGCGCAATGTGGTACGCAATCAGCATGTGTTGCAGTACCTGGAAGGGAAGATGGGATGGCACATGTTGATGAACGAAAATGTGTTGATAAACAAAGAAGGCAGCGAACCAATAGCCCTTATTGGTGTAGAGAACATCAGTAGACCTCCTTTTCAGGACTATGGGGACCTACATCGCGCCATGGACGGACTACCTAAAGGGATGTTCAAGATTTTACTTAGTCATGATCCAAGCCATTGGAGACGTGGAGTGCTCCATCAAACCGACATAGCCTTGACACTATCTGGGCACACTCATGCAGGTCAACTACGTATTGGCCGTTTCTCTCCGGTACGGTGGGCTTATAACGAATGGGGTGGTAAGTACACCGAGGAAGGTTCTATGCTGCATGTTTCACTAGGTGTGGGTGGCACCGTTCCCTTCCGCTTTGGTGCATGGCCAGAAGTGAACGTCATCACGCTTCACCATTCCGAATGACGCATATTGTCCACTTGTACAAGTCTTCCATGAAAAAAGGTTCTAGAAAAGAACTGAGCCACGATGAGCGAAAAACATCAAACAGACTACCAAATGATGCCAAAAGTTGCAGAGATAAATCATGACTATTTAAACGCTTTCCACCATCGAAGAAAAAAAATGTAAACTTCTTATCATTTAGTTTGGTATTTGATAAAAATGATTTATATTTGCAATTATTGCTGTCCGGTAAAACCCAGATTCCGTGATTTTAGCTCTCGGAACCCCAGTAAATACGGGACATGATTCTTATTTCTAAAAAGTAACCCCTATAGGTCATCAAAGAGGCTTAATTGTATATATTTCGGATTGTAAGCCAAATCCTGCTTTAACTGAGCCTCCTTGAGATCACGCCAAGCACGTAAGGGGTCTACGACCATGGCTACAATGTCAATATAGGAGAACATCGTAAGCCGGATAGCGCATACGAGATTGGAAAACGACATCTTATCTTTTGCCTCTCTGGAGATAGCCCTTGTCAAGAGATAAGCTATCATAACCGACCAAATCTGTATTTCTATGGCATTAACGCTGTCTCCCAGGAAATATTTCAAGGGGAAGTTCTGCTTGAGACGTTTAAACAGACACTCTATAGCCCAACGCCGTCTATATATTTCACAGATTTCACTAGCTGACAAACTGAAATTATTGGTAATGAACGCAATAGTCCCTTTCTTATCATCGGTTTTCTTTACGACGCGTCTGAGAACTAACGTTCCCGTCTCAGTTTGTTTCACTGTAGGACGTTTCTTTGGCTTCTTACCTCGTCTGTGTTTCATTTCCTCCTCGGTCAGCTCTCTTTCCGTAGTATGACGATAGACGACCGATATCTTCTGGTCGGATACAACGTTATCATCGCTACTACATGTTATATTCTCTATCACAGTAAAGCTCATTTTGTCCTTTTGTCTGGTGACAAAGAAGATGTCATGGTCTGTGAATTGCTTCCACATCCAGTAATCTACATAACCCATGTCAAACGTGGCGAATGATCCAGATGGGAGCGACAAGATACTGCTCATTCTACTGTGGTCGTGTATGGCAGCGGCGGAGTAATCTACGAACGAAGGAAGTACACAAGAGGCCTCTAACAGCGTATGAGCCTTTATACCGCCCTTTTTCTTGCTATTTTTAGGAGTCCGGCCTACGCCCTTAAGTATCTGAGAGAAAAGGCTTATCGTGGTTGAGTCAAGGATGTACAACCCCTTCTGAAGTGCCTTGGAGACCTTGCTGTCCGATAAAACGGCCGAATATCGCTCGTATAGGGCCTTGTAAACATCACCAAAGAACTGGCTTGTCCGCTTCTTGTTTGCATCAGACAGAGTGCTACGTCTCACCAAATAGGAGATGCCCAAGTGATTCAGGCGAGTTACGTTGGCCTCAAAACCCTCTACAACTTGCCTGATAGACTTGGCACCGCTCAATGCCGCATATATCATCACTACAAGATGCGTAAAGGCATCGAAGCTCTTCACGTACCTGTTGACTTTTGTAGTTGTGGCTAACTCGTTCACTTTATCTCGGTTTATCAACTTTATTATCTGACTTAGTACTGGATGTCCGGAAAAATTAGTATCTTTGCTCATGGTTACCATCGTTTTTGTTTAGCAACACAAAGATAGTAACTTTGGGGAAGAATCCAGCGGGATTTATTCCCCTTTTTTCAGCTTTTGATGTTTTTGTTTACCGGACAACAATAATTTGCAATAATTAACCATGTTAATGTGATGGGCAGACTTTGCCCTACATAAATCCATGAGGAGAAGCAACGTGATAGTTGCTTCAATACATATAAATATATCATATTTTATTAATTAACCTTACTTTATCCAAGATGAGAGAAAAAGTAAAAATTCTATTAGTCATGTTGTTCCTATGTGTTGGAACGGCTATGGCGCAAGTAAAGGTTACTGGTAGTGTTACCTCGCAAGACGATGGTCAGCCAGTGATCGGGGCATCAGTCATAGTGCAGGGATCTAAGACCGGGACGGTGACTAACGTCGACGGACACTTCTCTTTGGAAGTTCCAGAGAACTCTAAGTTGGTCTTTAGCTATGTCGGTATGGAGACACAGACCCTCACGGCCAAGCCGAAGATGGATGTCGTGTTGCAACCTAACACCACACTCAACGAGGTGGTGGTAACGGGTTTAACCAAGATAGATAAACGTTTGTTTACTGGTGCGACCTCTAAAATCGACGCTGCGAAGGCCAAACTCGACGGTGTGGCTGATGTCAGCCGCTCGCTCGAAGGTCGCGTGGCTGGTGTTTCTGTGCAGAATGTATCAGGAACATTCGGTACAGCGCCTAAGATCCGTGTACGCGGTGCAACATCTATCTACGGCAGTTCCAAGCCTTTGTGGGTGGTAGACGGCGTCATTATGGAGGACGTGACCCAGGTGGATGCCGACCAGTTGTCCTCGGGCGATGCTGCTACATTGATTAGTTCTGCCGTAGCTGGACTAAATGCCGACGACATTGAGAGCTTCCAGATTCTGAAGGATGGTTCCGCAACCTCTATTTATGGTGCGCGCGCCATGGCCGGTGTGATCGTCGTAACGACCAAGAAGGGTCAGGCGGGAAGTGCTCGCATTAACTATACAGGCGAGTACACCATGCGCTTGAAACCCAGCTACAGCCAGTTCAACATCATGAACTCGCAAGAGCAGATGGGCATCTATAAGGAACTTGAGGCTAATGGCTTGCTGTCGTTTGCCCGTACCTATCGTGCTTCCACCAGTGGAGTGTATGGTAAGATGTATCAGATGATGAATACCTATGACCCAACCACAGGAAATTTTCTGCTGCCAAATACCAAAGCTGGTATGAACAGTTATTTGCGACAGGCCGAAATGCGCAATACCAATTGGTTTGACGAGCTTTTCAGCACGGCTTTATCGATGAATCATTCCATCAGTATGTCCGGAGGTACAGACAAGGCACAGTATTACACTTCGTTTAGTATCATGGACGACCCTGGATGGACGGAGCAGAGCAAGGTACAGCGTTATACGGCGAGCGTTAACGCACAGTACAATATCAGCCAAAAGCTCTCGCTTAATCTCATTAGCAATTCTTCGTATAGAAAGCAGAAGGCACCAGGCGCACTCAACCAGAGTGTGAATGCCGTGACGGGCGAGGTGTCGCGCGACTTTGACATCAACCCTTATTCTTATGCCATCAATAGTTCGCGTGCTTTGGATCCCAACGAATATTATACGCGCAACTATTCACCGTTCAACATCCACAACGAGTTGGCCAATAATTTCATTGACTTCGACGTGGTGGACTTGAAATTCCAAGGTGAATTGAAGTACAAACCAGTAACTCAGGTGGAACTTGCGGTATTGGGAGCTTACAAATACTCTACCACCACTCAAGCCAACCAAATTCGCGAGAACTCCAACATGGCGATGGCTTTCCGCGCCATGGACGATGCTACAATGCGCGACAACAACCCTTGGCTCTATACAGACCCTGACAAACCAAACTCGTTGCCGTTCTCTGTGTTGCCCAACGGTGGCTTCTATCGCGAGACAAAGTATAAGATGAACAGCTGGGACTTCCGTGCAACGGCCAGCTACAATGACATCTATAACGACCAACACATTGTCAATTTGTTCGGAGGTATGGAGATAAACAATACCGACCGCAACCGTAGCTATTTCAATGGTGTGGGCATGCAGTATGACATGGGCTACCTGGGTGCATACGATTACAACTACTTCAAACAGGCCAGCGAGCAAAACGATGTCTACTATAACCTCAGCAATGGCTATAACCGTGAAGTCGCCTTCTTCGGAACAGCTACGTATTCATGGAAGGGACGATACACTATCAACGGTACGATACGCTATGAGGGAAGCAATCGCTTAGGCAAAGCCCGCAGTGCACGCTGGTTGCCTACATGGAACATCTCCGGTGCTTGGAACGCACACGAGGAATCTTGGTTCCAGCCGACGTTCAAGAACGTGTTGAGCCATGCTACGCTGAAGGCTTCTTATTCGCTTACGGGTGACAAACCAGCCGTGGTCAACTCGCAGGTGATCATTAGTAGCTACAATCCCTGGCGTCCCTTTGCTACTGATAAGGAGTCTGGTCTTGAAATCACCGACTTCGCAAATCCAGACCTTACTTACGAGAAGAAGCACGAATTCAACATCGGCGTGGACTTAGGCTTCCTAAACAACCGACTCAACGTAACCTTCGACTGGTACACACGTAACAACTACGACCTTATTGGTCCACGCACAACAAACGGTACCAAGGGTGTGATCACCGAGTATGCCAATGTGGCATCGATGAAGTCAAATGGTGAAGAGTTATCCATTTCAAGCAAAAACATTGTTACCAAAGACTTCAAATGGAGCACTGATTTCATCTTCTCGCACGTAAAGACAAAGGTTACCGACCTTGACAACCGTGTGCGCTTCATCGATATGATCACGGGTACAGGCTTCACTATGAAGGGGTATCCTTACCGCTCATTGTTCTCGATTGACTTCCAAGGGTTAAATGACGCAGGTATACCTCAGTTTATCAATCAGGACGGCAACCTTACCACTAGTGATTTCAATTTCCAGTCTCGTGTGCTGGACCACCTGATCTATGAAGGTCCGACTGATCCAACTATAACAGGATCGTTGGGCAACGTGTTCAACTACAAGGGCTTCACACTCAACGTCTTCGCCACATTCGCCTTTGGCAACAAGGTTCGCCTCGATCCATCGTTCTCGTCAAATTATTCCGACATGGATGCCATGCCAAAGGAATTCAAGAACCGTTGGACCATAGCAGGCGAAGAGAAGAAAACACAAGTGCCGGCCATCCCCGACCTGCGCCAATTGCAGAACGACTCCCGTTTGAGCTATGCCTACAACGCCTACAACCGTTCTACCGAGCGTGTGGCTAATGGAGACTTTATCCGTATGAAGGAAATCTCACTGGCATATGATTTCCCCAAGAGTTGGATTCACACATTGCGACTCAATACTCTCAGTCTCAAACTTCAGGCCACCAATCTCTTCTTGATTTATTCCGACGAGAAACTCAATGGTCAAGATCCGGAGTTCTTCAACGCTGGTGGCGTTGCCGTTCCTATGGCTCGCCAACTCACAATGACATTGAGAATTGGTCTTTAATACATTACAAAGATGATAACCCTTATGAAAAGAATAAATATATTTATTATGGCCTTGGCAACGCTTTCCGTGGCGACCTCTTGTGATAGCTATTTGGACAAGCTGCCTGATGACCGTGCGGAAGTGAACACCCCAGAAAAGGCAACAAGCTTGTTGGTGTCGGCTTACTCGAATCATTCTCCCGCTTTCCTGTTGGAAATGAGTAGCGACAACGTGATGGACAATGGCAAACAATACACCACACAGATTAACCAAGAGATGGCCTATCGTTGGCAGGAAGTTGTTACCGTCGGAAACGATGACCCAAGATCTATCTGGAACTCTGCCTATATTGCCGTGGGGACAGCCAATGAGGCATTGGCTTCGTTAGCAAAACTTCCAGACAATGCTAGCAATCAGGCTCTCAAGGCAGAGGCCTTACTATGTCGCGCCTATGCCATGTTCACATTGGGAAACACGTTCTGCATGTCCTATAACCCCAATAAGGCAGAGACTTTCTTGGGACTACCCTATCCGAAGGAGCCAGGAGTATCTGTTGACGAACGAGGAACAATGAAGCAACTTTACGAAAATATCGATGCTGACATCGAGGCTGCATTGCCATACGTGAGCGATGCGCACTTGACAGTTCCCAAGTACCACTTCAATTCGGCAGCAGCTTACGCCTTTGCCGCTCGTTTCAACTTGTATTATCTTAAATTTGATAAGGCTAAACAATATGCCGACAAGGTGCTTGGCACAGGAACGCCGACGTTACGCGATGTTGCAACGTATGGTAACCTTGCAGGAGTAGATGATATTGGCAATGCATATGTTAGATCAGGGGAGAATGCAAACCTAATGTTTCAGACGGCATATTCCATCAACGGACGTGCATTCAGGTCTTCATCTTTCAATCGTTTCAACCACGGGCGTTCTATTGTGTCTTATGAAACATTCTGGGCGGTATCACCTTGGGGCAGTGGAAGCTCGAACAATACGTTATACGAGGCTCGTTATCTCTATGGAACTAACCAAACGATATACTATCCCAAGATGCTGGAAATGTTCGAGATAACCGACAAGGTGAATAGCACGGGTTATGCTCATACTGTTGATGCCGCATTCACGACAGACGAGACGCTTCTAGTTCGCGCGGAGGCTAATGCACTTCTTGGCAACACTGAGGCTTCCTTGACCGATATTAATTATTGGATTAACGCTCACTGTAAGCCCGTTGCAGGCACCGCCACTCGCCCCGTTATGACAGAAGCTTCTCTCAACGACTTCTTTAATAAAATCACTGAAGTTCCGGTACCTGTCAAGACCGATAAGGAACGTACTATCAAGAAGCCTTTGCATCCTCAGGGATTCACCGTGGAAGAAGGGACACAGACGAACCTCATCTACCTCATCCTTCAGATGCGCCGCATAGAGACCTGGCAACAGGGACTGCGTTTCCTTGACATCAAACGATACGGCTTGGAGATTACGCACAATCTGGACGGTGAGGATCCCCTTGTGTTTAAGGCAGGCGATCTTAGGGGAGCTATTCAGTTACCGGCCGACGTCGTTACAGCAGGCCTGGAACCTAACCCTAGAGAGACAACAAACAAATAATAGAAATACAAAATTATGAAATACATCAAATTATTCTTGCTGCTCGGCGTGATGACGCTGATAGCTTCCTGCGAAAGCGAGGAGCTTAGTTCGCAGAGTATCTTCAAGGATGATGAGGTTGCTCAGAACGACTTCGACAAATGGCTGATGACAAATTACACGCAGCCATATAACATCCAATTCAACTACCTTTATAATGATAAGTTGTCAGACAACTACTACAACGTAGTGCCTGCTGATGTTGATAAATCCAAAGCCATTGCCATTCTGGTGAAGCATGTCTGGTTGGACGCTTATACCGAGGTAGCTGGTGAGGAGTTCATGAAGAAAAATAGTTTCCGTGTGATGCAGCTTATCGGTTCGCCAGAATTCGATAGCCAGAACAAAATTGTGCTTGGAACTGCAGAGGGTGGCTTAAAGATCCTGCTGTTCCGCATCAACGAACTTGACCCTGACAACATCTATGTCAACCAAGCAAACCCATACGCCGACAAGCGTAGTAAGCCTCTCGATCTCAACTATTGGTATTTCCACACCATGCATCATGAGTTTTGCCATATTCTCCATCAGAAGAAAAGCTATTCCACCGAGTTTCAAACTATCTCGGCAGGAAAGTACCATACCTCTGATTGGGTGAATGTTACCGATGAGGATGCTGCCGCCGAGGGATTCGTTACGGGATATGGTAGTTCTGCGCCCGACGAGGATTTTGCAGAGGTTTACTCAACTTACGTTACTCATACAGACGAAGCATGGAACAATATTCTTTCCCACGGGGACGTGGTACAGAAAGATGAGACGGGACAGATTGTCTATGCACGCGACACAAAGGGTAACTATGTTTATAAGAAAGATGACACCGGAAATCAGATTCCTATGCTTGATGAGAACGGCGACCTTGTTCCTGTTAAGGATGCCGCAGGCAACATTGTCTACCAAACCGACAACAACGGCAACTACATTTATTTCTTAAACAGTAAGGGCAACCGCATACCCAAATATAGTATTCACAAGGACGTGAGGTATTACCTGGACAATAATGGGGAGATGCAGGCTTACTTCGTTTATGAAGGAAAGGGCTACCCAATTACAGTAAAAGCCGGAGATCCTATCTATCAGACCACTGTCGATGGTGATACCATCTATGACAAGAATGGAATCCCTGTGCCCGAGTACTTCAGAAAGCCAATGATCGAGTATGAGAAAGAACCTGTGGTAGACACCTTCGGTCGTGATGCATTGGTCAAGAAGCTTGAAATCGTGAAGACTTACTTCAAAGATTCGTGGGGTATCGACCTTGACAAGCTGCGCGAGGTGGTTCTGCGTCGTTCCAACGAAGCCATGACGCTTGATTTAAAAACATTGAAATAACGACAGCGATATGAAAAAGATATATCATTTAGCATTGATGTTAATGGCGTTTTTTGCCTTGGCATCATGCACGCCAACGGTGGATGACGTGTTCGACAAGTCATCTGCAGAGCGAATCAGTACTACCACGGATGAGAATATGCAAGTGCTCACAGGAGCGACCAATGGTTGGGTGATGCAATACTATGCCGGATCGCTATATGGTGGCTACAATGTGCTATGCAAATTTAATGCTGATCAGACTGTAACAGCATCCAGTGAGATGGTGGCTCCAGACTCTATTTTCACTTCTCACTTTAAGTTGGAGCAGAGCCAAGGCATCGTCTTATCCTTCGATGCTCATAACCCAATCTTTCATTATTTTTCCGATCCACATAATCCCGACAATATTGGCGAGGATGGTAAGGGCATGGAAGGAGATTTCGAGTTCCGCGTCCTCAAGGCCAATGCCGATTCTGTCATCCTTCAAGGTAAGAAGCATAATAGGCGCATCGTGATGACACCACTAGCTTCTAACGTCACCTGGAAAGATTATCTCACCAAGATAGAAGAGATAGAAGAGAAGATGACGTTCAAGTATTTCAACTATATCGTTGGAACAGACACCGTCCGTATTGCTCCTTCTTACCACACTATGCCCATTCCAAACACCGACAAGGATGGCAATACCGCTGATGTCGATGTAAATTACATCTACACGCTTGACGGCATTCAGCTTTACAAGCCATACGAAATCAATGGCAACACCATTACTGGGTTTAAGTACAATGCCAATGGAAGTAACCTTTTCTCCGAGAATTCCAATGGCAACATCTTCCTTGGTGAGGCCGTTGTTCCTTTGAGCGAACAGTTGATTTCTGGGGATTGGTATCTGAAGATGAGTGCAATGGGTAAGCTCGGTCAGAAGTACTGGGGCGTTATCCCAGACATTCAGCAACAATTGGGTGAAGAACTAAAAATGACCGCCCTTACCACGGTTTCAGGACGATTCGGATTTTACTTCGTAAGTGGCAAGTATGCTGGCTTTATTCATATCGACTATACTTTGATAGATGACTCTCATATTCAATTAAAAGTGCCTGGAACAGGAATTGGCTATGGTACCTGGTATTTGACCAACGCATATTATAACTATTTGGTAGAGCCTTTTGGCTACACGAAAGCCAGAACCTTTGAGGTAAAGGGCAATGACCCTAAGTCTCCGACAGAATTGACGCTAACAGAAGTAGGCAATGCGGACAATGTCATTACGATCTTTGCATCACCCATCTCAGCACCACTTGATAATTAAGTTCATTGACCTCTCAGCCCTATAAGATTGAGAGGTCAATACTATTCATATAACAAAAGGGGTGCCGTTCTGTTTAGAACGGCACCCCTTTTGTTATATTGTAAGTCTGAATAGCCTTCCTCAGTATATTACACTAGCGTGGCTACGATCTCTTCACGGGTACCCGGAAGCATGTCGATAACCGGTATCTCTGGCATTGTATAGCAACCTGGTTGCAGACGCATAGAGGCACGAGCAACATTAACCAGCACCTGAGCGGTGAGCGCTGGGTTGTTAATGCTCATGTTAAACTCGAAATGCTGGTTCTGAGTTTGACCGCTAACACCCTTGCGTACGAGGTTCACACCATGACCCATGTCACGAACGTCATCTACTGAAGGAACAGCGAACACATGAGTGTCGTCATGAGCGAAATACGGATCAGCCTTGATCTCAGCTGTAACTTCTTCCAAGGTTGCACCGTCCTCAAGTTCCACATATACCATACGGCGATGGATCCCCTCGCCCAATGGGATGGTAACAGAAAGTGCATTCTTCACGCCCTTCTTGCTCCTAACGCATACACTGTGACCCATGGACATACCTGGACCGAAGTTGGTATATGTCAAACCCTTAGGTGCGAGGCTCTCCAAAAGCACGCGTACGATTGAGTCTGATCCCGGATCCCATCCTGCAGAGATAACACTCACTTGACCTGCACGCTTGCAATTCTCCATTTGCTTGGTACGATAGTCAAGAATTGAGGTATGAATGTCGAAGCTATCAACCGTGTTGATACCTAAAGCAACAATCTTCTCAGCATATTCAGGGCATGAACGGGTAGGCGTGGCAAGAATGGCCACATCGACATCCTTAAGCTTTGTGATGTCATCCACTACCTCGTAAGGAGTCAATTCCAATGGTTTGTCTTGATTACCCTGACGGCGAACAATGCCTACTATTTCAAAGTCCGGTGCTGCTTGCAATGCTTGCAAACTATATTGTCCAATGTTTCCATAACCAACTATGGCTGCTCTAATCTTTTTCATTTACTTTATTCTTTAATGGTTTGTATTTCTTTTCATCATGTGCAAATTTACATCATTTCCCTTTTATCATTCTATTATTCCACCGCTTTAGATCAAAAAAAGTGTAAAAACTTACGAATTGAAAGCATAATAATTAGAAAACGTACAAAAATGAATGTTGAATCCTGATAAATAGAACAATACAAAACTATTGATTCATGAGGGATCAGCCGAATATTCCTACTGCATGAAATTGGGGTAAGCTATCATGGACCACTGATTTTACAAGTGTTGTGATGCAATACGACGCTATTTAGGACGTTATAAAGGAGTATATATACCAATTTTAAGAACATGATAGAATACGTTAGAGGCGAACTGGTCGAACTAACGCCCGCTTTGGCGGTGATTGAGGCCGGCGGCGTGGGTTACGCACTCAACATTTCACTCAACACATACAGTGGCATTCAAGGCAAAAAGGATGTAAAGCTTTATGTCTATGAGTCGATACAGGCAGGTGGCCGCGATGACAACTATACCCTATATGGCTTTGCAACCAAACAAGAACGTGAACTCTATAGATTGCTTATCAGCGTATCGGGCGTAGGAGCTAACACGGCACGCATGATGCTTTCATCACTAACCCCAAAGGAATTGTGCAATGCCATTGCCAATGGTGATGAGAAACTCATCAAGAGTGTAAAGGGTATTGGCCTCAAAACCGCCCAACGCGTTATCGTGGACCTGAGAGACAAGATCATCAGTTCAGGTATTGCCGACGAGTTGCATGTTTCCGCAGGTGGAAAGACTGACTCAAGTATTAACTCGAAAGTTAAGGATGAGGCCATCTCTGCCTTAACTATGTTGGGCTTCTCACCGGCACCTGCCGCTAAAGTAGTGGCCGAAATACTGAAGGAGCAGCCCGATTTGGCTGTTGAGATGGTGGTGAAGGATGCCCTAAAACGCATCAAATGAGTTTAAGAATGGCTTCCTGAAAGAATGGGTTGGCTATGTCTCTAAGTCAATGAATACTATCCTTCAATTGGGCAGGCTTATTCTTTACATCTGAGAGAAGACCCTAACGACTACATCCCTTTGATGAGTAGAATCTATGTTGAGTAAAGGAACAGTGTGGAATTCATACCGCGAGAGCTAGTAATTCAAATTGAATCACTCTGTGAATCAAATTGAAACACGAAGTAATTGAAATTGAATCAGTGCATGAATCAATTTGAAACACACTCCAAAGGGAATATTAGCACAAACCCAATAAGGCATCCTTAATCCATGCATAACCTTTAAAAGATTCTGATTGGGGACTTTAACAAAATGAGAATCAGAAAGAACGATATACTTACAGCATTTTTGTTGGCCATAACAATGGCCGGCTACGCTGTAGCATCTCCGTACTTTCAGGTTGACCCCACACGTAATCGGCAGCGTCAAAACGCCAACACTCCCCAAAACAAAAACACACAGCCCACTCGTCAAGCTACACAAGCACAAAACAAAGGCAACCAATTGGTGGCCGACCAACCCATCCTGAATTTGGCAGACACAGTGCCCGACTCATTGCGTAACCCAAGATGGAAGATACAACGCACAACACCTATTACCTATGACGACCTCGATCAGAACGCCATGGATCTCCAGCGCCCAGAGGGTTTGCATTACGAAGTAACATACAATGACTCCATTGATCGCTACATCATTGGCACCAAGATGGGCTCTACATATCTTGCCGCTCCAATAATGATGACCCCTAAGGAGTATATGACATGGAGCGAGAGGCATAGCCGCAACACCTTCTATCGGTCAAAGAATGACGAGAATATCAAGGCTAAAGGCAAGGAGAAGTTCGATTTCTCTGATATGCACTTTGATCTTGGACCTGCCGAAAAGATATTCGGACCTGGCGGCGTTCGCATCAAGACACAAGGAACAGCAGAATTGAAGTTGGGAGCTACCTTCAAAAACATAGATAATCCGTCGTTGCCTGTACGCAATCGTAAGACAACGACCATGGATTTCGATGAGAAAATAAACCTTAACGTCAATGGGCGTGTTGGTGACAAGGTGAACATGAACCTAAACTACAACACCGATGCCACCTTCGACTATGACGCGCAGAATATGAAGCTGAAGTATGACGGCAAGGAAGACGAAATCATCAAGCTTGTGGAGGGTGGTAATGTGTCGTTCCCATCCAACTCGTCGCTTGTTCAGGGCGCTAGCAGCCTGTTCGGTTTGCGCACCGATCTGCAGTTTGGCAAACTCAAATTGCAGCTCGTTGCCTCTCAGAAAAAGAGTTCGTCCAAGAGCGTAAGCAGTAAGGGGGGCAAACAGCTCACCACCTTCGAGGTCGACGCAGCTGACTATGAGGAGAACCGTCACTTCTTTCTCTCACAATATTTCCGCAGCCATTATGACGCCGGCATGAAGACGCTGCCCAACCTTACTACAGGCGTGAATATCACGCGCATGGAGATTTGGGTCACCAACAAGACTGGCGTGACGAACAACACGCGCAACCTTGTGGCGCTGACAGACCTCGGCGAGACCCCGCATATCAGCAATCCACGATGGCAAAGCGGCGGAGCATCTGTGCCATCCAACAGTGCCAACACCGAATATCAGACCATGGTGAATAGTCTGTCCGATGCACGCAATGTGGATCAGACATCCACTGTGCTCGATGGCGCAGGCTTGGTGGGTGGGGCGGACTATGAAAAACTGCAAAATGCACGGCTTCTAAACACCTCGGAATACACACTCAACTCTGCCCTCGGCTATGTATCCTTGCGGTCGTCGCTACAGACCGATCAGGTGCTTGCTGTGGCCTACGAGTACACTTATGGCGGGCAGATCTATCAAGTAGGCGAGTTCGCTAGCGACATTACAGACGTATCGCAGTCCATCTTCGTTAAGTCACTCAAAAATACAAGCAATAATCCCGCTCAGGGCAACTGGGGGTTGATGATGAAGAACGTGTATTACCTTGCATCGACTGTAGAGAAGGACCAGTTCAAACTTGATGTAAAGTATCAAAGCGACACCGCCGGCGTTTACTTATCATATATACCCGAGCAACAAGTGAAAAGCCAGACACTCATCAAGGTGCTTGGTGCTGACAGATTGGATAACAACAACAAGGCTCACTCCAACGGCTATTTTGACTTTGTGGATGGCTACACGGTGAGCAATGGACGTGTCTTTTTCCCTGCCGCAGAACCATTTGGCAGCTATCTATACAACTATCTGACAAGTAAGGGATTGACCGCAGACGTCGCTCGAAAGTATGCCTTTACCGAACTCTATGACTCCACCAAGACCATAGCTAAGCAGATTGCCGAAAAAGACAAGTTCCTCTTGCAAGGTCAGTTCCGTGGTACATCAGCAAATGTAATTTCCCTTGGGGCTTACAATGTTCCGCAAGGCTCTGTCGTCGTCACTGCAGGAGGTGTGCGCCTAACCGAAGGAGCCGACTATTCCGTAGACTATTCGGCAGGCGAGGTTACGATTCTCAACCAAAGCATAATAGATGCTGGCACAGCCGTCAATGTGTCATTAGAAAGCCAAACAGAGTATTCGATGGAGCGTAAGACTATGCTCGGTATGAACTGGTCATATGATTTTTCTAAGAATCTGCAACTTTCTGGTACGCTTCAACACTTAGGGGAGCAGTCGCTCACAACCAAGGTGGCGATGGGTATGGAGCCTCTGAACAATACGTTGTGGGGCTTTAACATCAACTGGAAGCAGGAAAGTCAGTGGCTCACGAACATGCTCGACAAGTTTCCCCTGCTTCATCTTACTCAGCCATCTCAAATTTCTTTCACTGGTGAGTTTGCCCAACTCATTGCAGGTCAGAGCAGTGGTGTGCAAGACAATGCATCCTACATTGACGATTTCGAGAACACCACCGACAAACTCAGCATCCTAACACCTACCAACTGGATATTGTCGAGTGTGCCATCGATGTTTGCCGAAAGTCGAGACATCACCGGTCTGACCAGTGGATATAACCGCTCGCAGATGGCTTGGTACACCATTGACCCACTGTTCACCCGACGTAGCAGCAGCCTTACGCCTGCACACATCAAGAGTGACCTTGACCAGCTGAGCGACCCCTACGTGCGCGAGGTCTATGTGCGTGAGATTTATCCTAGCAGGGACCAGAGTAGCTACACCGGTGCGACTTCAACACTGCCCATACTCAACCTTTCCTACTATCCAAGCGAACGGGGGCCATACAACTTTAACCCCAATATGTCGGCCGATGGACAGCTTCTCAACCCCACGCAGCATTGGGGTGGCATGATGAGAAAGTTGGACACTAACGACTTCCAGGCCGCAAACATCGAATATATAGAGTTCTGGATGATGGATCCCTTTATCCATAGCAACAAACAAAGCGATGCTTCGGACTATGGAGGAGACTTCTATATCAACCTCGGAGAGGTGTCGGAGGATGTGCTGCACGACGGTAAGAAGTTCTATGAGAGCGGTATGCCCGTCGATGGAACGGCTGGATTTACTACCACCCAATGGGGAAAGATACCCACACAAGCCACCGTTACATATGCCTTTGCCACCACAACGGGGAGTCGTGCCATGCAGGATGTGGGTTACAACGGGCTTAACGACTCCGAAGAACAGCAGTTCACGACCTACCAGGAGTACCTCACCCAACTCCAAGGCAAGGTCAACGCCGCCGTGTGGGACTCCCTTTGGGCTGACCCCGCACACGATGACTACCACTATTTTCGTGGCTCGGACTATGACCAAATGCGTGCTTCCATCCTGCGTCGATACAAGTATATCAACAACCCACAAGGCAACTCGCCCGATACCGAGAGCCGCACGGAACGCTATGACACCTCTTACAAGACCATGCCCGACGTGGAAGACATCAACCAAGACTTTACACTCAACGAATATGAAAAGTACTACCAATACCATGTCTCTATCCGTCCGCAAGACCTCACTGTAGGTCGCAACTTTATAGTTGATAAGCGAGAAACGACGCCCACATTACGCAACGGCAGCAAGGAGCAAATTAATTGGTACCTTTTCCGCATTCCTGTCAAGGAGTTTGAAAGTCGCGTAGGCAGCATTTCCGATTTTAGCAGTATCCGTTTCATGCGTATGTTCCTCACCGGATTTGAAAACCCCGTGGTTCTTCGCTTTGGTTCACTCGATTTAGTTCGTGGCACTTGGCGCGTCTATGAGCAGAATTTGGACAACTCCGCACAAACGGGAACGATGACAACAGCATCGGTTAGCATTGAGGAAAACAGTGATAAAACTCCTGTAAACTATGTACTGCCCCCTGGAATTACTCGTGAGCAAGATCCTACTCAGCCACAGTTGGTTCAGGCTAACGAACAAGCACTCGACATAAACGTATCAAATCTTTCCAACGGTGAGTCGAAAGCGGTTTACAAGCACTCTACTATCGATATGCGTCAATACAAGCGCATCCAGATGTTTGTACATGCCAATGCCATGGAACAGAATACGACGAATCTACAAGACGGCCAACTTGCTGTCTTCGTGAGACTCGGTTCCGACTACAAGAGCAACTATTACGAATACGAAATACCTCTCCGTCTTACCGCTCCCGGACACTATGACCGCCTATCTCGGGCAGATTGCGTCACCGTTTGGCCCGAGGAAAACATGCTCGATGTACCCCTCTCTATTTTCACTACGGCAAAGAAGGAACGTAACAAGCAAAAAAGTCAAGGACTTGCTTCCTACAACAGGCCTTACGAGGTCTATGACGCGGACCATCCACAAAACAAGATTACTGTGATGGGTAACCCGACCTTGGGCGAAGTGAAGACCATGGTCATTGGCGTGCGCAACCTTTCTGCCGAATCAAAGAGTGGCGAGGTATGGATCAACGAGATGCGTCTCAAGGAGTATAACAACTCTGGAGGGTGGGCCGCCAATGGTAATCTGAACATGCAACTGTCTGATCTTGGTTCGGTTAACGTGCAGGGGCGATATGTATCGCAGGGCTTTGGAGGATTGGAAGACAGGGTTGCTGCTCGAGCACAAGACGATCGAAGCAACTTGGCTGTGATGACCAGCATGGAGCTTGGCAAGTTTTTCCCAGATAAAGCAAAAGTTTCCGCGCCTCTTTACTACAGTGTTTCAAAGGAGAGTTCACGTCCTAGATACAATCCTCTCGACACTGATATGAATCTGAAAGATGCCCTCAACGCACTGCCCAAAGGCAGAGAGCGCGACTCTATAGAAAGTATCGCGGTTACCAAGACGGTGAATACTAATCTTTCCTTGTCCAATGTGAAGGTGGGTATACAGACAAAGCGACATCCGATGCCCTATGATCCAGCTAACTTCTCTTTCTTCTACAGCCATAGTCATGCCCATAAACAGGGTGAGACAACAGTCTATGAAAATGAGGACAACTGGCGTGGTGGTATGAATTACAGTTGGACTCCAGTCTATAAAACCTGGGAGCCGTTCACCAAGGTGAAAAGTAAGAGCAAATGGTTGGAAATCGCCAAGCGCTTTGGACTAAACTGGTTGCCACAGAACATCGGAGTTAACACAGAGTTGACGCGCAATTACTATGAACTGCAAGAACGAGATATGGAGCAGCTTGAGGGTTCACAACTTCCCTTGGTCTTTTCCGAACAATTTCTATGGAACCGTGAATTCCAGTTGCGTTGGGACTTGACCCGCAATCTCCACATGAACTTCCAAAGTGCAACTCATGCTGAGGTCGAGGAACCTTATACCCCAATTAACAAAGACTTGTACCCTACTCGCTATGACTCATGGAAAGATTCGGTGTGGACAAGCATCCGTAGGATGGGTACTCCACTCGACTATCAGCAGACCTTCACACTCTCACACCAACTTCCTCTTAACCTAATCCCTATATTCGACTGGGTCAACAGTAATGCTTCCTACAATGCCACATACAACTGGTTACGCGGAACTGACCTCGAAGACGGCACTTCCCTAGGTAACACCGTTCAGAACAACCGACTTCTTAACCTCAATGGAACGTTTGATTTGGTTAAACTTTACAACCACATTCCGTTCTTGCAAAAGGCTAACGAACGGTTTGACAAACAAACTAGTCAGGCTGAAATCAACAATCGAAAACAACAACGAGAGACTCAAAAGGCCGATCGCCAAAAGCAGCGAGAGGCAGAAGCCAAGACGCGCAAACAGGCCTTGGCAGATGGTAAGAATCCAGAGGAGGCGGTAAAGCAATTCCGTGAGAATGTGAAACAGACCGAACAAAAAAAACAGCAGTTGCCACTCAACAAGCGGTCGTTCGAGAAGGAAATCACTCTCCTACCCGATACCACCATTGAGGTGTCTCACGGCAAGAAATCGAAGCGGCTCATCGTCTCGGCTAAAACTGAGGATGGAAAACGCATAAAGCTTCAGTTTAAGAAGCTTGATGACAATAAAATCCGCATCCTAAATAAGGTCGATTCTGCCCTAAAGGTGAAGGTCACGGTAACAGCAAAACCTCCTTTGGAGGAAAAGGCATGGTATAAGACCGCTCAAACCATTGCTCGTACAGCGATGATGGTACGTGATGTAAGCATCTCTTACCGTAATCAACACTCAATGGCACTACCAGGTTTCATGCCGAATATTGGTGATGTCTTCGGCCAGACCAATCGTACGAGAGCATCTGCCTTGTCACCTGGATTGGATTTTGCATTCGGATTGACAGGCGATGGTTATATTGAGAAGGCAAGAAACAATGGCTGGCTACTAGTGAGTGATAGTGTTGCGACCCCTGCGACGACTAATCTCACTGAGGACTTACAGCTCAAACTCACTCTCGAGCCTATCAAAAACCTAAACATAGACCTAAACGCCAGTCGCACGATGACTACGGCAAAGAGCGTACAATATATGTATGCGGGGAATCCAACTACACAAACCGGAACCTTCTCTATAACGACTATTTCTATTGGATCAGCATTTGAGGGCATGGGTAATGCCGGAAACGGTTTTCGAAGTAAGACTTTCGAGCGGTTCTGTAACAGCTTGGAGGGAGTCCGTCAACGTGTAGAAGCTCGATATGTCGGGACTGTCTATCCACAAGGAACAACTCTGAAAGGACAATCGTTCGATGCTGCCAATGGTGGTGTCAATGGTTACAGCGCAGACGTAATGGTCCCAGCGTTTCTATCAACTTACACCAATTCTGGTGGTAACGGATTAGATATCTTCCCCACCCTTAGTCGCATGCTACCAAACTGGACCATTCGTTATAGTGGCTTGGGCAAACTTCCATGGTTCAGCGACATGTTTAAGAGTGTCAACATCAATCACAGTTACAAAAGCATCTTTGCCATTGGTGCTTACCAAAGCTACTCCACGTTCATGCAACTCATGGGTCCCGGCATGGGCTTCATCACAGATGCGACCAGCGGTAACCCTATCCCGAACTCGATGTACAATGTCTCAACGGTAAGTATCAACGAGACTTTTTCTCCCCTGCTCGGTGTAGACGTGACGCTGCAAAACAATATGACAGCACGCTTAGAGTATCGACAGACGCGCGTTCTTGCCCTTTCCATGACAAGTATCCAAATCAATGAGGCTCTGAGCAAGGACATTGTGTTTGGCGTTGGGTATAAGATTAACAACTTCAACATGTTTGGAGGTCGTCGCTCCAGACTAGCAAATAACAAAGGACGCAACAGCAACGGTAACAACAAGAATCAACGCAACACGGTTAATACCAATGCCACGCGAAACGCAAACAGCAATGGTGTGAATCATGATCTTAATTTAAGACTAGACATCTCCTATCGTCGCCAAGCTAGTATCACGAGAGACATCGCAACCTTAAGTTCTTCTGCAAGTAGCGGCAACACCGCTTTCAAGTTTTCATTCATGGCAGATTACACTATCTCTCGTCTCGTATCGCTCAGCTTTTACCTTGATAGGCAGACGAATACGCCTCTACTTAGCAGTAGCAGTTACCCCACTACAACGCAGGATTTTGGATTGAGCATCAAGTTCTCGCTCACAAGATAGTCTCCCGTTTTATTTCGTTAGTGTTCCATATAGACTTTCTTTAGCAATGTAATACAAATTGAACACCAAGTAATTCAATTTCAAAACTCTGCATGAAGGGAAAAATATGAAGTATAGATTGTAAGTAACGAAAACAATGAAGATTACCGTTAATAGTACAATGAATGTTATTTGGTCTAAAAATTGGAAATAATATGTAAACGCAGTGTGCCCAATCCAGGGATTCTTTGTACTTTTGCAAATTAACATAAGGTAATCCTTGACGCATCGCGTCAGTTCCCCAGATATGACCAGAACGTTTCATCATAAGTTTACGATAGGCTCCAAGGCCGGTGTTATTCTATTTGCCGGACTTGCCATATATCTGTTTTGGATCAAAGCCATCATTCCCGGACTACTGCTTATAGTTCTCAACGTGCTTCTCATGGAGAGAGTGCTCCATTCCGAATATGTTTTTACTGATGACACATTAATCATCAATCGTGGTCGATTTGCCAAAAGACACTCCATTCCCTTGGCAGAAATTCACTCTTGTAAACCGATGAATACCATTTTCGGGATGGTGCATTACTTGCTAATTGGCTATGGAAGCGAACGCATGGAAGCCGTGCAACCCTATGAGGAGACATCGTTTCTTAATGTATTACGGAATCGAGTTGCTGCTGCCAAACAAACTGACAAGGGAGGCGAGGCATGACAAGTAAATTCCAAGGTAAATGCTTCTTGAGCAGTCAGACTTTCTTTGGAGCAAATCATAGGTTACTTCTCGTAATCTTATGTTGCATCATTACTGTGATGCATGGGCGCGCACAGGTGGTCGAAGACGATCTGTTTGATGCCAACGATTCTACGGATACAGATTCGGTTTGGGTTGATTCGCTCATCACACACAATGACACACTGCTCTGGCCCCAAAATGTTCAGCGTGACATTGATGACCTATTGAAGCACGACATGTTCCAAACATCTCAGGTGGGTATCATGGTTTGGGATCTCGATGCCGATTCAGCCATCTACCAAAGAAACCAGCGTCAGCTCATGCGTCCTGCTTCCACGATGAAGGTTATCACCGCAATCACAGCTCTTGACCGCCTTGGAGGGAGTTATCAATTTAAGACTGAGCTATGCTATACGGGTAAGGTTGACAGCTGTGTACTTAGTGGTGACATTTATTGTGTTGGTGGATTTGATCCCCGATTCAACAGTGACGATATGCGAGCGTTCCTCGAAGGCTTGCATAAAATGGGGATTGATACCATCCGTGGAAGTCTCTATGCAGACAAGTCGATGAAAGACAGCGACCTCTACGGCGAGGGGTGGTGTTGGGATGACGACAATCCACAGCTCTCTCCTCTTCTCATATCGCGAAAGGATGAGTTCGTCACACGCTTCTATTCCGAACTGAGAAAAGCTGGAATCTACCTTACAGGAACAATCGGCGAGAAGAGCAAGCCCAACGATGCCAACTGCATTGTCATGCGATTCCACACCATCGATCAGATCCTTATGCGTATGCTCAAAGAGAGCGACAACCTTTACGCAGAGTCGATGTTTTATCAAATAGCTGCCGCTTCAGGCAGTAGGCCAGCCAATGCTCGTAACGCACGCACAATTATGAAGCAGCTTACAAACAAGTTAGGACTTGATGCCTCGCGCTATATGTTTGCAGATGGCTCCGGCCTATCACTCTATAATTATGTCTCTCCAGAGCTCGAAGTACGCTTTTTGAAATATGCTTATGAGAATGGACATATTATAAACCATCTTCTACCCGCACTACCGATAGCTGGAGTGGACGGCACCTTGAAGAAAAGAATGCGTTCAGAATTTACAAGAAATAACGTTAAAGCAAAAACAGGCACGGTAGCTGGCATCAGTTCCTTATGCGGCTATCTTACAGCTGCCAACGGACACCACTTATGTTTTAGCATCATCAATCAGGGCATTATGCATAGCAATAATGGTCGAAGGTTCCAAGACATGGTATGTTCAATACTCTGTAAACCGTAAACACCTCCATTTTTAAAGATAAAAAATTGCCTTATGGAAACCATTAGAATATTCGTTGAAGACCTCATTCAGCAAATTGGAATCACAGGAAATAACATTCATCTTGTTCGCCATATTGTACTTATCCTAGTCGTAGCCTTGTTGGCAGGAATAACAGACGTGCTTTTCCGTCGTATCATTACTCCTATTGTAGACAAGATTTCTAGCCGCACATCTTCGAATTGGAGCAAGGTGTTCTTTGGTAAACCTGTTCTTATTGCAGCCTGCAACATTATACCAGCGATTGTCGTATGGAAACTTTTGCCGCTCGTATTTTACCAATACCCCTTCGCCAAAGAGGTTGTCACCAGGCTGACAGCCATATATATCACTATCGCTACAATTCATCTGTTCATCGTTTTCATTAACAGCCTAAATTTATTAGATAATGGGGAGCGCACCAGTGTGCAGCAATACATTATCTCTTTCTGTGGTATGCTTCGTATAGTGGTCATCTTTATTGGGATCATCATTGTTATTGGCATTGCTATCGGACGCAGTCCTCTCACACTCTTGGCTGGGCTTGGTGCAACATCTGCAGTACTCATGTTGGTTTTCAAAGATACCATCGAAGGCTTGGTGGCTGGTATTCGCCTTACTTCGGCGGACATGATGCATGTAGGAGACTGGATTACTGTGCCAGGCACGATAGCTGATGGCACAGTCATCGAGATGAATCTAACCACTGTGAAAATACAAAACTTCGACAATACCATTGTAACCGTTTCTCCCATGGCACTAGTAAGTGGCTCTTTCCAAAACTGGAAAGGTATGCAGGCAGCAGCTGGACGACGCGTCAATCGACAAGTATTCTTTGACTTCCGCAGTATACATTTCGTAGGAGACGATCATAAAGAAACCAACATGACCCAATACCGCCACGCCATGGAACAATACCTGGCAAAATGTCCTTGGGTCAATACTGACATGTCCTTTTTGGTAAGACAAAAAGAAGCTACTCAAAGTGGCCTACCATTGGAGTTTACTTTCTTTATTAACGACAAGGAATCCATCAACTTTGAGCACTATCTAGCTCGTACAATGGAATATGCCTATGCCCTTGCAGAGCAATATGGGTTAAAGATTTACCAACAATTCCCTGAACAGTAAAACACTGCTGACAAGTAAGATTAGATGAGAATGACCATCCTTCACTAGTAAGGATCGTAAGCTAAATATAGTAAGAGCCACTTTATTCAACTTGATTTGAATATTAAGTGGTTCTTTTTTGATCATACATCCACTCCGTTCGTATACTTTGATTTAGTCTTAAATCTTGTGTGACTTGTTATTTTTAACAGGTAGGCACTCAATACGGTCAACGAAACAACCAGAATATAGATGAGGTATAGTTGCATTGTGGAGATCCTTATGCCTTCTATACTCGCCCAAGGTAACCGAGCAAATGTAGCAAGAGTATCATTGAGTATTGTCGCAACAGCAACGAGCCCTTTTGCGATAAGCTGTTGTAAGGCAAGAAAAGGCATAGCAAGCATCATCGCCACTGCCCCATAGAGAATGATCGTGGCCGATGGTATGACAATAAAATTGGTAATAAGGAAGTAGCTAGAAAATCGTTCGAAGTAATACATCACTAAAGGAGCGGTACCTATCTGTGCTGCTAAAGACACCACTGTCATCCCCCATAACCAACCTGCCACTACATTTCGTAGAGTGATCAAATGATAGAGAGTATGATAAAATAACAGAATGGCAAGCACAGCCATAAATGACATTTGGAAGCCAATGTCCCATAGGTTGAGAGGATTTGCCAATAGCATTACCGCAGCCGCAAACGAGAGGGTATTAATCGATGCCTTCTGACGGTTGAGCAATAAGCAAACGGAATAAACAGAAAGCATCGTAGCGGACCGGATGGCACTAGTCGGGAGTCCGACAAGTACAACGAACATCCAAATCCCAAGAAGTATAGCACCTTGCGAGAGCCATCTCCAACGTCGACTTCGACCCAGAAGAAGAGTGAGAACGGCGTAGATGATACTAAGATGTAGACCAGAGAGGGCAAGCACATGAGAAGCTCCCGTGACTGAATAGTCATCTTTCAATTGGCGGCTGAGCTGACTCTTCTCACCAAGTGTCATGGCGGCAATCACCGCATACTGTTGTTCGTCCAAGCCAAGCATACGATAATGCGAAAGCAACTTTTGTCTTAATCGTAACGCATGAAGTTTTGTTCTTTCAAAAAGTGACAAGCTTGAAAGACTGACGGCTGCTTTTTGCCAGTCACTATAATAGATAAACGTTTGGGAACGAAACCCATGCGTGCGTAGCCAACGCACATAATCAAAATTACTCTTAGCATAGAATGCTTTTGGAGCATCAAGCATCGACTGCGCTTTTATACCGTCGCCCAAATGTAATCGTTGCCAGCGATTAGTAATGGTGTCGCGCATAATTCCCGCCTTGACTTTTATTGGATGGTCCAACGCTTGTCCATTAATTTTAGTAATGGTGAGATCGCACCTTATAGTCTTACCCCTCACTATCGGCTCGCTCATCAGAACAGCCTCATAACTCAATTCTTCTAGCGACTCCACAGGAGTGGTTTTCTGATTCTCAAGTGTAATTACGGTAATGCCAATGGTTATCGTTGCAACCATGATGCCCGCGCCCTGCAACAAAGAACTACGTCTTCCCAAAGTTATTGCAATAGTGATAGCTATAGCTGAGAAACACAACCATACCCAAACTGGAATTCCATCACCCCATGTGTCGCCGATTACAATCCCAAGGATAAGCATCAGCGTGAGGCGCAATAATGGCTGCCGGTTGAGGTTCTTCATGATTTCCATTCTGCTAAATAGCGAATTTTGCTCTGTTTCCAACAGCTAAGAATATGATTCGCACTATTAATGATTCTGCGAAACATATTTATTGGGGTTGTGAATCAAATTGTTTCACTCCATGAATCAAATTGAATTACTCCGTGAATCAATTTGATTCAGTCTGTAATTCAATTTGAATCACTAGCCCTTTCCAACGACTTCTCGCCAGAGTTAATCCTCATCCTTAGCTTCGTTGGGGATTTCTTCTTCGGCATCTGTTCGTTTCGTGGCTGAAGAATTATGTTTTGGCAGACGACGGTTCTTACGAAGTGATTCTGTAATTATCCATTGCAATTGACCATTGGTGGACCGAAACTCATCGGCAGCCCACTTCTCCACAGCGGTCATAACATCCGCATTAAGGCGAAGAACGAACGATTTTGTGGTGTCTTTCTTAGTCATTACAAACATTAAATTGGAGGAAGTGAGCGCCACTTCCCCAACTAGATTTATGCGTTAAGCGTTCCTGTGTTAACCACGGGTTGTGTTGTCTCATCTCCGCAGAGCACAACCATGAGGTTGCTCACCATAGCTGCTTTCTTTTCATCATCGAGTTCTACTACTCCTTCCAATGCAAGCTTATCAAGGGCAATCTTTACCATGCCCACTGCTCCTTCAACAATTTTCTCCCGGGCAGCTATAATGGCATCGGCCTGTTGACGACGTAACATCACGGCGGCTATCTCCGGGGCATAGGCCAAATAGTTGATGCGGGCTTCAACTATCTCGATGCCGGCCATATCCAACCGCTCATCAAGCTTCATCTCCAACTGCTTATTAATCTCATCTCCGCCGCCACGCAACGTCAATTCGTCTTTACTTTCGTTGTTGTCATACGAATATTGACCAGCAACTTGTCGCAATGCTGCCTCGCTTTGAATCTGCACAAAGTTTTCAAAAGCAAGCATAATACTCTTTATATCGGTTCCCACGCTTGTCCTAGCCATGGTTTGAGAGTCAATTTCAAACATTGCTTTGTAAGTATCACGTAACTTCCATACCAGCACAAGACCAATCATAACAGGGTTTCCCTGCTTATCATTCACTTTGATAGGGTCGGCATTTAAATTGCGAGCACGCAATGAAAGTTTCTTAGGATTAACAAAGGGGTTGACCCAATAGAATCCTACTTTCCTGAAAGTACCCTTATATTTACCGAAGAACATCATCACGCGAGCCTCGTTGGGCTCTTGCTGTATGAAGCCTTTAGTACAAAAAAGTACGCAGATGAATAGCACCAAGCTGGCGGCAATGCCAAAGCCTTGCTCCATAGTGATAGATACGAACATCCAGAGTCCGAAAATTAGAAAGAGCACGCAGATTAGAGCAAGGGCGAGAAAACCGTTCATCAGATAACCTGAGAACACTTGTTCTTGCCTGTTGTCGCCGTTTGTAGACAGATTTTCATTGATTTCCATAAAGCATTTGTTTTGAATGTTTTGTTGATAGCTATATAATATCATTTTAATATCACAAATGTAAGGTATAAATCATTATGTTACAAGGATTCCATCAGATATTTAATGATAATTAATATTAACGGCAATATTATACCATCTTAAATCTTTCCTGTCCATATAAAAGTCAATTGATTTAGTCGAAACAATCCAATGGGAAGAGCCAAAAAAGAGAACGAGCATTTGACGTCTATCATCCGTTAATAAAAACGAAAAGTTCAAGTTAAGGAAAGTCTCCTTTCCATGGGTTAATACCACCATAATTAACCGAGATTGGTGAATCTTTTTGTCAATCAAATAAACTTCAATTCTGACTTGACACACTTAGTAATATGGATTTATGCAGATTTTTTCACACTTTATTCCTTGCCAAACCATAGGAAAAGAAGTAAATTTGCAATTATGAATGCAGAAGAACTGAAAGATAAGCGAATAGCCGTACTCCTATCGGGAGGCGTAGACAGTTCGGTCGTGGTTTATGAGTTGGTAAGCCTTGACCTGCACCCCGATTGTTTCTATATACACATTGGTCCTGAGGAGAACGAGAATTGGGACTGCAACGCCGAGGAAGATATTGAGATGGCAACATCAGTTGCAGCGCGATTTGGTCTGACACTGCAGGTGGTTGACTGTCACAAGGAATACTGGAACGAAGTTACTCGTTACACGATGGACAAAGTTCGGTCTGGATACACACCCAATCCCGACGTAATGTGCAATAGACTCATCAAGTTCGGTGCATTCAACAAGGAAGCAGGATACAACTACGATCTCATAGCCACTGGGCACTATGCACAGACTGAGTGGATAGATGGCAAGAAGTGGCTCGTAACCAGTCCCGATCCGGTGAAAGATCAGACCGACTTTCTTGCACAGATAGAGGACTGGCAACTACAGAAAACCATCTTTCCCATCGGTCACTATGTGAAAAACGAAGTGCGTGAGATCGCCGAACGTGAACATCTCGTTACAGCACACCGAAAGGACTCTCAAGGCATCTGTTTCCTCGGAAACATAGACTACAATGAATATGTAAGGCGCTATCTTGGT
>DHOP01000073.1:0-49016 GCA_002407775.1 Prevotella sp. UBA5387 | reverse complement strand
CTTGGTTCGTGGTCAAGAAAGACCCGTCAAACAACATTTTATATGTAAGCCATGGCTATGATCCACAAACTGCGTACAAAAAGGAGTTCAAAATACATGATCTGAACTGGCTGACCGAAGTACCATCTCCACCCCTCCCCTCCCCAGTAAGGGAAGAAGAGCGACTTCCGAAAGATTGGATCCCTATCACCTTTAAGATACGCCACACCCCCGAATATCACCCCGGTTACTTGGTGCAGTCTCCCTCCCCTACTGGAGAGGGCTGGAAAGAAGCTACTATCCACTCTATTGCCCCTATTCATGGCGTTGCTCCCGGTCAGTTTTGCGTGATCTATGACGAGCATCATCACCGCTGTTTCGGGTCCGGTGAGATAACTATCTGATCATTTTTACTTTCTTAAAATATAAAAACTATGATTCTATCAACAACACCCCAAATCGAAGGGCAGCCCATTAGGGCTTACAAGGGAGTGGTAACTGGTGAGACCATCATCGGTGCCAACATCTTCAGAGATTTATTTGCTGGCATCCGCGATATCGTTGGCGGACGTGCAGGTTCTTACGAGAGAGTACTCCGTGAAGCTAAAGACACCGCCATGAACGAGATGATAGATCGTGCCAATTCATTAGGTGCCAACGCCATTGTGGGCATAGACCTAGACTACGAGACAATTGGCGAGAGCGGTTCTATGCTCATGGTTGCCGCCAGCGGAACAGCTGTGGTAATCTAAGCTTTTTCATTAGAACTAAATAATAGCCCCAACTGTGCAACATTTGTTTGCACAGTTGGGGCTACTTGATTTGGAATAAAACGTCTTTTAAAATCAAATACAGTATGGGCGGAAAACTGTACCTTTTTTTTTAGAATTGGAGATAAAGCTATTCACTTTGCTTTCAAAATCGTTGCATCACCTAAATTCCCAGATGGCAACTAAAACGGTAAATATTCGGGCATACAGCTCAATGCTCAAGATCAAATACCGAGACAAGTGGCAAATGGTCACTGTAGCCGTCAAGGTAGCGAGGACCTAGATAGTTACGCCGAGGTTTCACTCCTCCATACTTTTTGTCAGGCTCCAAAAGGAAGGGAGCATCGTTGATCTGGCAAAGCAGGAGATGTTGTGTCAGTAAGCCGCTACAAAAAATATGATCAAGACTACCCCACTCTCCGTGCCAACGATACGTTGCCATAGCTCCATGAGTTCCCTTAGCTGAATCAGAGACCTCAACTAGATTGTGATCACGAAGTAGCTGTAAGGATTTATCAACACTATAATCGTTAAAGTCTCCCATGACTAATACACGTGCACAAGGTGACTCTCTACGTACAGAATCCACCGCTTGACAGAGTCGCTCTGCCACCAATAATCGGTAAGGTTGGGTAGCAGAAACACCTTCTGAGCGACTTGGAGCGTGGACTACAAACACATGAAGCGTATCACCTGTAATCACTTCGCCAGCACAGTAAAGAATATCGCGTGTCGGTTTATAACCTTCGAAGTAAGGAATACTTATGGAATGATGATTCAGGAGTCTAAAGGAGAAAGGCGAATAGAGCAATGCCACATCAATTCCACGAGCATCCGGGCTATCCGTCATCACATATTCATAACCTGCTTGACGAAGTAATGACCGTTTCGTAAGGTCGCGCAACACAGTATCATTCTCCACCTCTATGAGGGCGACAAGGTCTGGAAGAGACTGAATCTTTAGAGTTTCCAAGTCGCCACACGATAGGATTTCTTGACCAGTTCGGTTAAGTTTACACCAATACCGATAGGGCGTCCAATGATAATCTGACGTAGGGAGAAACTCCTCATCTTGCTTTAGACTATCATTTTGAGTGTCGAATAGATTCTCACAGTTGAGTTCAACAACTGTGAAAAGAGAAATCAGAAATAGCGCAAAGCCCATTTTAACGTGAATTTTTCCCTTTTACATATCGTCGCCAATGAAAAGGGGATCATCCGGCATCACCATGATTGGCTCCGAATCAAATTGGCGCAGTGTTTCAAGGGATGCATATCGCTTACTGACAACGAGTCTAAACATGTACTCACCAAACCATGCATTGGTCATGACGAGATAGCCTTGTTGTCCATAGGTTTCTCCCCAACTGTTCTCTACCTTCCACTTTAGTGGGTTCCCCTCAGCATCAAGGTCCACTGCTGTGAGCGTCATTGCATGCGTTGAACCACTATCGAAGGTCTCGATGCGCTGGGCTTTATTCATTCCAAAGTTGGTTCCAAAAAGCGAAGCATAGTCATAGTTGTCGATATCAAGATATCCACGCGAGCGATCTAGCTGCTTACCTACATCATAACTACTATAAAGTTTGTGACCATTCTTGAGTGATGCTATCGCCAACTTAGCAATCTCGTCCATCGGAAGGTTCAGATATTTCCAGTTGTGGCCATCGTATGTATGACGATCCAGTTCCACTTCAAAAGTCTTATGATATGGGCGACGTGGGTCGTTCATTACCATGATGAAGGTGTCATTGATGGGACCACCAACCGTAGTTTTATAAAAATCCATTGGTGTATATCGCTTCGCCTCACCTATTGTCTTTCCATCCCTTTTGCGGAACGCATAATTGAACTCTTTGACAGGTTCACCAATGGTAAGTGTTAGGATGTGATAGATGGTACCAAGCATTTCGGTCTTGCGATCACGGATGGCTGCCGGTTTTTTCTTGTCAGCCACCATTTGGCGGAGTTCCAATCCAAACTCCCGTAACTTCGATGACACCATCTGCTGCATCTTTGATGTATTGTCGGTGGAATAAGTCTCCGGCATGACGCCCATCGGCACTAATCCATACTTGTCAGCTAGGTCAGCGACTCCACAAAACGTACCCCCATCATTGATAGGATGACGGAAAAAAAACTGTACATGCTCATCATCCATAGGTTTCTTAGCACAATCGATAACGCCTTGGAGCATGAGATTAGCCTTCTCCAACTGGTCGTAAAAGAAAAGAAAGGCGTGAGAGAATTCGACATTGAGCGTATCATTATGTGTCTTAGCGAAATCGGCACGTAGCACATTAAGCCCTGAGAACATCCAGCAACGCCCTGAACTTTTTTGATCATGGATACTCTGCTTTGGTGTCTCCACACTAAAATAGCTATCAACCTGCCCAATATTTTTGTAGTTCTTGGCCAAATCATCTATTTTATTGTTGGCTATGGCATTCTTCAAAGCCTTGTAAGCAGGGTTCTTGCTCTGTGAGGTTTCTATCTTTTGCAGCATTTCCGCAGATATTCCACCGCCTACGGTCTGTGCCGACATAGAGCCGGCGACCATGAGACACAGTGATAACAGGATGATCTTTTTATTCATAGTGTTTGCCTAGATGGTTGAATTAAAAATGTATTGTAATGTTGCAAAGATAACTATTTCACTAGATTTAACACCCGTATCAATTAAATATATTATCTTTGCAATGCTAAATCCAAATGAATTTTTCATGGATAATGATAAGTTTGAACTGTTAAGCCAAATCAAATACCCAACCGACCTTAGAAAGCTCAGCATCCAACAATTACCAAAACTATGCGACGAATTGCGCCGTGACATCATCGAGGAAGTATCGGTGAATCCTGGACATTTCGCTTCCAGTCTTGGCGTGGTGGAACTGACTGTAGCATTGCACTATGTGTTTGACACTCCTGAGGACCGTATTGTCTGGGACGTTGGGCATCAAGCATATGGACACAAAATTCTCACGGGTCGTCGTGAACAATTTTGTACCAACAGAAAGTTGGATGGCATTCGGCCTTTCCCAACACCTTTAGAGAGTGAATACGACACTTTTACATGTGGCCACGCGTCAAACAGCATCTCAGCTGCCTTAGGTATGGCTGTTGCCGCAAAGAAAACTGGCCATTCTCATCGTCACGTAGTGGCTGTAATTGGTGACGGAGCAATGAGCGGCGGATTGGCATACGAGGGACTCAATAATGTAAGCAGCACGCCAAATGACCTGCTCATTGTACTCAACGACAACGACATGAGCATCGACCATGCCGTTGGAGGGATGGAACAATATCTGCTCAACCTCGACACTAATGAGACATACAATCGAATTCGCTACAAGGCCTCGAGATGGTTACACTCCAAAGGTTACTTGAATGATAACCGCAGAAAGGGAATTATTCGACTGAATAATGCTATAAAAAGTGCCATTAGCCATCAACAGAATGTTTTTGAGGGCATGAATGTCCGTTATTTCGGACCATTCGATGGTCACAATGTCATAGAGGTGGTACGCCTGTTGCGCCAACTCAAAGATATGAAGGGTCCTAAACTGCTCCATCTCCACACAACAAAGGGTAAGGGCTACGAGCCAGCAGAGAAAGCGGCTACTATTTGGCATGCACCCGGAAAATTCTGTCCCGAAACAGGTGAGCGTATTGTATCTGATGAGAGTAACGAACCTCCAAAATTCCAGGACGTATTTGGAAACACATTGTTGGAGTTGGCTGAGATGAACCCCAATATTGTTGGAGTTACTCCCGCTATGCCCTCTGGTTGCTCTATGAATATCATGATGAAAGCGATGCCCGATCGTGTATTCGATGTAGGCATAGCCGAAGGGCACTCCGTAACATTTTCCGGAGGCATGGCTAAGGACGGACTACTGCCATTCTGCAATATCTATAGTACGTTTTCACAGCGTGCCTACGACAATATCATCCATGACCTGGCCATATTAAACTTGCCAGTGGTGCTATGCCTGGATCGTGGTGGACTGGTTGGCGAAGATGGGTCAACACACCATGGTGCCTTTGATATGGCAGCCTTACGCCCCATTCCAAATCTTACCATTGCATCTCCAATGGACGAGCATGAGCTACGCAGGCTAATGTATACCGCTCAACTTCCTGACAAAGGTACATTCGTTATTCGCTATCCGCGTGGTAGAGGCGTGCTTGTGGACTGGTGCTGTCCGCTTGAAGAGGTTGAAGTGGGTACCGGACGCAAATTGCACGACGGAGAAAATATCGCGATAGTTAGCATTGGGCCTATAGGAAACAATGTGGTAGATGCCATCAAGGAAAGCGGATTAAACGTTGCCCACTACGACCTGAGATTTCTCAAGCCTCTAGACCACAACCTATTGGATGAAGTTGGAAAGAAATTTGAGAAGATCATTACCATAGAAGATGGTGTGCATGATGGAGGAATGGGATCTGCAGTATTGGAATGGATGGACGACCATGGATACAAGCCACAGATTATCAGGCTTGGATTACCAACTGACAAATTTGTGGAACATGGCTCCGTAGCACAACTACAGCATATATGTGGCATTGACAAAGAGGAAATTATACATACAATCGAGAACTTGATGAGACAATAATGAAAATTATTATCACCGGTGCTTATGCCATTGGTACATATTTGGCACGGCTTCTCTCACGTAATCAAGAGGAGCTGACAATCATCGACAACGATGAGGAACGATTGGATAGAATCGGATCCGACTATGATCTGATGACTGTGCAAGGTTCGCCTTCTAGCCTGAAAACACTAAAGGAGGCTGGTGCCTGTGAAGCTGACCTCTTTATAGCTGTCACACTAGACGAGAATGAAAACATCAACAGCTGTATCATTGCCCATGCACTCAAGGCCAAAAAAACTGTGGCAATGGTGAATGATGATGAGTATATGGAGGAAAACGTTCTCCAAATGTACAAGCAGCTCGGAGTCGACGAATTGATTTATCCTGAGACTTTAGCGGCTCGAGAGATCATCAATGGCCTAAAAATGTCATGGGTACGACAACGATGGGATGTACATGATGATGCCCTAGTCATGCTCGGTATTAAACTACGAGAAGGATGTGAAATTCTTGATCGACCGCTGCGAGAACTCAGCGGACCCGATGATCCCTACCATGTGGTAGCTATTAAGCGTGAGGATGAGACTATCATTCCCGGTGGCAATGACGTACTTAAACTCCATGATTTAGCGTATTTCATGACAACTCACGAGTATATTCCTTACATTCGCAAGATTGTTGGTAAGGAACATTATGTCGATGTAAAGAATGTAATGGTTATGGGAGGTGGCGTGACTGCCGTAAATGCCTTACAAATCTTGCCTAAATACATGGACGCCAAGGTCTTCGAAGTGAGCGCGGAGCGCTGTGAGGAGTTGAATGAATTGCTGGACGACAACATATTAGTTATTCACGGAGACGCAAGAGACATACCCTTGCTCACTGACGAAGGGATAAGAAATACACAAGCTTTTGTTGCATTAACTGGTAACACGGAGGCAAATATTCTCGCGTGCCTAACTGCCAAGCGACTCGGAGTAAGAAAGACAGTGGCAATGGTTGATAACATTGACTACATAAGTATGGCGGAGCGGCTCGACATTGGGACAGTCATTAACAAAAAAGCAATAGCTGCTAGTAGTATCTATCAAATGATGTTAGACGTAGACGTCCTGAACATCAGGTTTCTTATGTCTGCCAATGCTGACGTTGCTGAATTCATTCCAAAAGAAGGGTCTATGATTACGCGTAAGCCTGTTAAAGATCTGACTATGCCACAAGGAACCACGATTGGCGGTTTGGTCAGAAACGGAGAAGGAATGCTCGTATCGGGTAACACTCAGATCAATGCAGGGGACTTCGTTGTGGTATTCTGCCATGATGTGAATATGAAAAAATTAGAGAAGCTATTTAACTAGTGATTAATTTCAAGATCATAAATAAGATCATTGGAGCACTGCTTTTTATTGAAGCAACACTAATGTCCTTGTGTCTCGTTATGGCTATCTACTTTGGAGAGGATGATATTTTCCCCTTCACCATTTCTGTTGTGGTAACGATTTTTGGAGGGATTGTCTTCCGATATTTCGGTTACGGTGCCGAAAACATACTGACAAGGCGCGATTCTTTCTTAGTAGTAACATCGGTATGGATTATTTTTTCTGCATTCGGAACAATTCCTTTCCTACTAGGGGGGTATCTGCATAGCTTTACAGATGCATTCTTTGAGAATATGTCAGGGTTTACCACAACAGGTGCTACCATCATAGATGACGTGGAAGCTTTACCGCATGGCATACTCTTCTGGCGTTCACTCACGCATTGGATTGGCGGTTTAGGAATTGTTTTTTTCACGGTTGCTCTTCTCCCTTCGCTTGTAGGAGGAAGCACCAAGGTCTTTGCGGCCGAGGCAACAGGCCCTATCAAAACAAGATTACATCCAAAACTCTCCATGGGCGCTCGCTGGATATGGATGGTTTACTTCGTTATTACATTCGGCTGCATGGCAGGTTACATGATCTTCGGCATGAATTGGTTTGAGGGAATCAATTATGCCATGTCCACAGCTGCTACAGGAGGATTCTCCATATACAACCATAGTACTGAATCTTTCGCCTCACCAGCTTTGGATTATGTTACCATTTTCTTTTGTTTTGTCTCTGGTATCAACTTCACTTTGCTCTATTTCTCGGCTGCCAAATTAAAGTTCAAAGAACTTTGGCACAGTAACGAATTCCGGTTTTATTGTGGAATTATCGTTGTCTTCACTTTATTTATAATGTTTGAGCTTATTTACCGCAATCATTATGAAGTAGAGCATGCCTTCAGGTCAGCACTATTTCAAGTCGTTTCATTTATTACGACAACTGGACTTTTCAACGATGATGCTAGCAAATGGCCACATGTGACATGGGTCTTGCTCTCTGTCTGCATGTTTATCGGGGCTTGTTCTGGCAGTACAAGTGGTGGAGTAAAATGTGTACGCGGTGTAATGCTTTTTAAATCCGTGAAGAACGAATTGCAACAGCGGCTTCATCCTAATGCTGTATTACCATTAAAAATTGACGGAAAAAACGTTTCTAATGCACAACGAGGCTCATTATTGGCATTTTTCACAACTTATTTGATACTCCTCCTGATAATAGCATTCATTATGATAGCAGCGGGAGTAGACAACACGAATGCCATTACGATTTGCCTCAGCTCAATGGGCAATGTGGGACCAACACTTGGAGTTGAAATCGGACCAACCATGTCATGGTCGTCATTACCAGACTTCGCCAAATGGTTATGCTCGTTTATGATGCTCGTGGGACGTTTGGAAATCTTCACTGTCTTAGTTATCTTAACACCATCGTTCTGGACTAAGAATTGAAAAAGGGAGGTAAATCATTACCTCCCTTATCCTGTTTTAAATGAAACAGATATTTCTGCTTTTTTATTCTTGCTTTTCTTTGATGGTCTGCATGATTTGTTGTTGCAGCTCATCACACAATTCTGGATTATCGCTAAGTATCTTCAACGAGGCGTCACGACCCTGAGCGATTTTAGATTCGTTATAGCTGAACCAACTACCGCTCTTCTTTACGATATCGTATTCAACCGCAAGGTCGAGGATTTCACCAACCTTGTTGATACCAACGCCAAACAAAATATCAAACTCTGCTCTACGGAATGGAGGCGCAACTTTGTTTTTCACAACCTTAGCACGTACGCGATTTCCAAAAACATTGTCACCTTCCTTCAAACTTCCAATCTTACGGATGTCCACACGAACACTTGCATAGAACTTCAGCGCATTACCACCAGTTGTTGTCTCAGGGTTACCGAACATCACACCAATCTTCTCGCGTAGCTGATTGATAAAGATACAACATGTGTTTGTCTTAGAAATTGTACCCGTAAGCTTGCGCAATGCCTGACTCATCAATCTAGCTTGCAAACCCACTACCGAGTCTCCCATCTCACCTTCAATTTCCTTTTTAGGTGTGAGGGCAGCTACTGAGTCAATTACAAGGATGTCAACAGCTGAGCTGCTAATAAGCTGATCAGCAATCTGCAATGCCTGTTCACCATTGTCGGGCTGTGAAATCCATAGGTTGTCCACATCCACGCCAAGTTTCTCAGCATAGAAACGATCGAAAGCATGCTCCGCATCTATAAAAGCAGCGATACCACCAAGCTTCTGCGCCTCAGCTATTGCATGAATGGCCAACGTTGTTTTACCAGAAGATTCTGGTCCATATATCTCTATGACTCTTCCACGAGGGAAACCTCCAACGCCCAAAGCTGCGTCAAGACCAATGGAACCAGTGGGGATCACATCCACATTTTCCACGCTCTCATCGCCCATGCGCATGATAGATCCCTTACCGAAATCCTTCTCTATCTTTTTCATGGCATCTTGAAGGGCCTTTAGTTTTGCATCCTTCTCTGCCTTTTGCTGAACAGCCTTCTCAGCTGCCAACTCTTCTTCTGTCTTTGCCATTAATCTATTGTTTTATTATTATAATTCCAAGTCTCCGCTGAAAACCTCATGCCAAGGCAGACCCTGCTCATTGAGGACATCCAGGAATGGATCTGGATTAAAATCCTCTACGTTCCACACACCTGGCTTCTTCCACTGCCCTTTCAAGAACATCATTGCGCCTGCCATAGCAGGCACACCTGTAGTATAACTTACACCCTGCATGCCTGTCTCATTGTATGCATCTTGGTGCTTGCAGTTGTTGTAAATGTAATAGGAACGTTTCTTGCCGTCCTTAATACCACGAATGCGGCAGCCAATACTGGTCTCGCCATCGTAATTCTCACCCAAATCCTGAGGATTAGGCAAAACAGCCTTAAGGAACTGAAGTGGCACGATATTCACTTTGACTTTATTGCCAGAACCATCTGCTAACTCAGCCTCATACTCCACGTTGTCAATACGGGACATTCCGAGGTTTTGGATGCAATCAAGATAAGTGAGATACTGTTGTCCAAAGGTCATCCAGAAGCGAGCAAGCTTGAGGGTGGGATAGTTTTTCACAAGGCTTTCCAACTCCTCGTGGTGCATGAGGTAGCTATCTCGCTTACCAATATTGGGATATGTAAGGTCTTTATGAATGGCCAACGGTTCAGTCTCAACCCACTTACCATCCTCATAATAAAGACCCTTCTGCGTGATTTCGCGAATATTGATTTCGGGATTGAAGTTCGTAGCAAACGCCTTATGATGATTACCAGCATTGCAATCCACGATATCAAGAGTGTGAATCTCATCAAAATGATGTTTAGCCGCATAAGCGGTATAGGCTTGCGATACGCCCGGGTCAAAGCCACAGCCAAGGATGGCCGTAAGTCCAGCCTGTTCAAATCTGTCCTTATAGGCCCATTGCCAGCTATATTCAAAGTGTGCTTCGTCTTTCGGCTCATAGTTAGCCGTATCCAAATAATTGCAACCGCACTGCAAACAGGCCTCCATAATGGTGAGATCCTGATAAGGCAAAGCTAAATTGATAACCAATTCGGGCATGTAATCATCTAGCAATTCCTTGAGTGCATCGACGTCGTCAGCGTCAACCTCAGCTGTCTTGATGTCCATCTTGTAGCCTTTGGCATGGATGGCGTCTACCAATTTTACGCATTTCTCCCTGTGATGACTTGCAATCATCAGTTCCTTAAACGTGTCTTGATTCTGAACAATCTTAAAGGCGCACACAGTAGCTACACCACCTGCACCTATCATAAGCACACGTCCCTTGTTCTGAGGGGTATTATCCTGCCCCTGAACATTAGGAGAGGTTGAAACTTTTGACTCTTGAGCCATTGCCTTATTTGTCTTTAATTCGTCCATATAAGTATTGGTTTTTCTTTTAATTTTTAATGTCGAGATCAGAAGAGGATATTCCCAATGCGTTCATCACAGAATATCCCAAAATCTCTTGCCTAAAGTTGCCACCCTCCATGGGCTGCATAGTAAAAACAGTAATACGCTTGTCATCGGGTGCATCACGCAAAGCATTGCTTACACGGGCATAGCTTTCACCTTGCTCGGCATTAGGAATGATCATCAGCCTTTTCACTTCGGAGTGCTCGCAGACTGTCTTAATAACATCAATCAGATAATCATCTTTCGTCAGTACTTCACCTACAGCATAGGCATTGATGAGAAATTCACCCAGCTGCTCATCTTTGAATGCTTGAGCATCTAGTTCTTCACTATAGTGTGAAGGATGGAAATTCTCGAATCTGTCCTGCTTTTGATCATGTACCAAGACCACTTGTGTTTCATGGTTCTGCCCATCGGGACGCAAACCACCATCCAAAGCTATGTTTACCGCCCATTGACTAAGGTCCGCCTGTGGTATGCGGCGGCCAATCATACGCTCAAACTGCACACTGAGTTGAAACGCCACATAATCAATGTAATCCGCATCAACAAGTATAACATTCTCGCTCATCCGGATGGTCTTTGTGTCCTGCATATTCATATTGCAAAGATAGTTGATTATTTTCATTATTGCAAAGGAATACAGAAAAAACAAACAGCTTCAGAAATGCCTTAGAAACATCATTTTAAATGTCTTTATTGCCAAATCTTTCAGATAAAAAATCAATTCTTATTGCACTAAAACGGATAATCCTACTACCTTTGCAAATAGAACTTAAAACTAACAAAAACGCGATATTTCATGACTAAAAGTGTATTAGAAAACCGCCCCGAGCTAAAGCACACCGTGTATCAAGTGGCCGAGGTTGCCGGTTATCTCTGGCAGAATGGATGGGCAGAACGTAACGGAGGAAACATAACTGTCAACATCACAGACTTGGTAGATGATGAATTACGACAGCTCACTGCCGTTTCAGAGGTGCTTCCCATCGGAGAGACACTGCCCTATTTAAAGGGACAATACTTTTTTTGCAAGGGTACTGGCAAGCGTATGCGCGATTTGGCCAGATGGCCTATGGAAAACGGCGCTATCATTCGCATCCTTGATGATTGTGCTTCTTACGAAATTATAGCAGACAATCCCGTGATGCCAACCTCTGAGTTGCCATCCCATTTGGCTGTTCATAATCATCAATTAGAAATTGGATCTGGCTATAAGGCAACAGTTCACACCCACCCCATCGAACTAATCGCCATGACCCACAATCGCGCATTTCTCGGCAAGGATGTGCTTACCAATTTACTTTGGAGCATGATCCCAGAGACCAAAGCTTTCTGCCCACTTGGACTTGGCATCGTTCCTTACACTTTACCAGGCAGCAATGCGATTGCCCAGGAAACACTCCGCCAGCTCGAAGAATACGACGTGGTGATGTGGGAGAAGCATGGTGCTTTTGCCAAAGGTACTGATGTGATGGATGCTTTCGACCAGATTGACGTGCTATCTAAGAGCGCCAAGATTTATATGTGTGGCAAATCAATGGGATTTGAACCAGAGGGCATGAGCAGTGAGCAGATGGGCGAACTTAGCAAGGTATTCCATCTTCCAAGATAAAACCATGAGATTCTGGGGCCATACCGCCGTTTATGCTTTTGCCTTGTTATTTTGTTTAGAGGCAAAAACACAGACCGTTAAGGTGGCCCCTTTTCTTGACAACAAGCAGGCAGCTCTTTCTATCACATTTGATGATGGTCTTTTGGAGCATTACACTGTAGCGTACCCTTTGCTTCGAGATCTAGGTCTTCATGCTACATTTGGACTAATTGGCAGTCGTGTCGGTGGAGTGTCAAATGGGAAATACAAGAATATTCCTTGCATGACCTGGTTACAGGCAAAGGAAATAGCTGAACATGGACAAGAAATAACTAACCATGGCTATGCCCATAAAAACTTGTCATTGCTGAATCTCGATTCAATGCGTTCTGAGGTGCAACGCAATGACACTCTGATTTATCATCTAACAGGCTTTTTTCCTCGCACTTTCTTATATCCTGGTAACCGCAAGAGCGATGCAGCGGTTGCTTTTTGTTCACAAGATCGCACATGCACGCGGACTTATCAAGTCAGTCTTGGAGGCGACAGGACTATCAAATGGTTTGAAGACTACGTCCTTGGTCTCATTCAGAATCGAGCATGGGGTGTCACCATGACTCATGGCATTGCCATTGGGTACGACCATTTCAATGATACAACTGCATTCTACAACATCATGCGCTATGCCGCATCAATGCGCCATAGGCTATGGGTTGCACCACTTCGAGACATTGGAGCCTACGTCACAGAGCGCGATAGCATCCACCTCAAAGTAAAGTTTAAGAAGAAACGCATTATCGTTCGTCCTCAACTTCACCTCGATCCATCTATTTTCAATCAGCCTCTTACCTTGCTCGTAGATGGTAAGCCTTACACCATCAATCCATATTCAAGAAAGATTATTATCAAAAGGGAGAATGATTAATAAGCTGTAATAACTATTTTAGATTAGTGTTTAAATATTATACAAATAGCATAATCCATCACTAAATCTTTCAAATTGAACCATTTAGTGATGGATTATACTATTGGCCCCTTCTATAATACCGTATATTGAAAGGGCAGATTATTACAAGGAAAAACTAATTAAAGTTCTACGGCATACACATCCGTATGCCCCTCAAAGTTGGCGCGGAATATTATCCATTTCCCATCAGGGGAGAAATGCACATTTGGCTCGAGCCTATAATCATGATTCTTCATGTTAACCAACTTGGTGGTCTTCATGTGGTCACCGTCATAGTCGTAGCGGAATATCCATTGGTCTTTATCGGAATTCGCCACGGAAATCCGGTTTCCTCCATCACCTACTATAAAACTTTCATCCCACGAGGTTGTAAAATGGACAGACCACTCGTCGCGTGAAATTCGAAAATCTTGCTCATCACCAGTCTTAATATCAACCCGACCAATAAAGAAGTTCACTGATTTCGGCTTCTGCAAGTCGAAATAAATCTTATGCCCTAGAGCACCGAACCATTCATGACCTGCAATTTCATTTTCCATCGTACGCTTATGCATCAATCTGGCCTTTGGATTAGTCACATCAATGTTCCAAATACGATCTACTCGATGCCACTGACCCTCATGGCAGAACATAAGTAAATGCGGATCTCGAGGTGAGAACTGTAAATGATTGAGCCAAGCCACCTCGGTAAAAAAACGATTGGTCTTACCAGTGCGAGTATCGATTGTGAATAGTGTACGCTCATAAGGATGATCAGTTAGCATATTGAACCAGTCATTTCGAGCTGGATAATCGCGAAACAACTTATCTTCTTCAGCAGTTGAAAATACACCTGCAAGCAATGTCCCATCACAATTGACACAGTTGATTGAACCGTGACCGCTCCCCGCTTCTATTCGTGTAATGAAACGGCGTTGACCTGTATCTGTATTTGTTGCGAAGACACTGTCACCGTGTTGGAAGAAAATCTCATGTGTCGCTGCACTGGCTATTTCTGTTCTAACAGGAAAAGATTCATGAGTGATTTGCCTAATGTCAAGTGAAGAGAGGTTGACGGCATACATCTGACTATCCTTGGTATCATAACCTGTACTGCCGGCAAAGAGCATTTCATTGCCAACGAACGGGTTATTGTGGAAATAGAAGCTTGTGTTGTCTCCAGCACGCCTTGTCAGTTTGATTACCTTATGCCCGGTATCTCGATCGATCCACTCGTTTGGCATGTTGTTGTTTCCCGTCTCCATGACGGGCACTGACTGCGCTTTTAGTCCCAACGGAACGAATGCCAGTGCACAGATAATCAAATTTTTGGTTCGTTTCATAATCAAATTCATTTAAAGTAGAGTTAGTTACTGTCTTACAAAAGTGTGCCTATTCAGTTTTTTAGTCTTTGCTTTGTAATAAAACAAAAGGTATAAAATAGAACTTGACACAAGTACAAATTTCGGAAATTATTTCGAATCACACAAGTGGTGTAGAGTATTTTATATACCTAAGATTGCTTCACAAGTTTTGCTTTTAGTATTGACTCAAAATTATTGTGACCTTCAGTGACTGCCAGATATCGAAAGTAATTATTATGCGATGGCAGTACATTTCCTGCATTTATAAAAGAAATATCCTATACTTTGAAAAACAAAGTATAGGATGAATCTAGCTTGTTAAGTATGGACCTTCAAATATGAACAAATAGAAGTCTATACTTTTTTACTATTAATCATTCGATTACTGATTATAGCCGTAATTCTGATATGCCTTCTTTGCCTCATCGGTTAACAAGACATTGTTCTCATCAGTCAGCATATCAATAAACGTCTGCGGGAATGGCTTTAAAGTCATATAATTTTGGAAAGCACCCTTGGGCTTACCATCTTGTCCGGTAGTAGCCGTTGTATTATCAGAGTTATCCCAAGTTCCTACAGCATAAGTGGTGTTATTAGGATTGGCTCCCAATTGATGATGCCATTGGATACGCTCTGCCTGCAAACCTGAATGATGAAGAACGTCATAGTACATTTCTTCCTCATTGAACTCACGACTATACTCATTCAGAATGAATTCTCTGAATCTTAGTTGTTCTGTAGTTGCTGCTGCAGGATAGTCCTCCAAACGAGACTTATCTGATGCTCCATCCCAATAGGTTGCATCCACTTTAATCTTGCTATAGCTATCACCTACAACACTATATGGGTATTGCTGTTCAGCTTGTGTCAAGTTCTCATGTCCTGGATAAAGACGAGCCAATACTTCAGCACGTTTCTCACCTGCTTTATATGCAGCGCGAGCACGCAAGGCATTGATATCGTTGATTGCCGAAACATAATCATTCTTGCGTCCTTCTGCCTCAGCACGAATCAGATATGTCTCTGCCAAACGGAATACAGGCACATCCTTTGAACCATAGATTGAGTTAGAACCCGTTCTATTACAGTCATCATACTTCAATGAAGCTAGATTACCTGCACGCATAGCATTCTCCAGACCATAGTGATTACTACTTACTCCATCACCCAATTGGCTAACAAAACTATACTGCTTACCATTCTCAACTATCTGAGGACGATAATAATATTTACCATCTTTCTTCATCCAACGTGCGAAGCAAACGAAAGGTTGGGCATCAGCCACCTCTACATCAATTGCGGTAGCCTTAGTATTCTCGATAATTGCAAAGGCGAGGTCACCTTTACCCATCTTATGTTGTCCAGCTACTGCCTTACGACCACCCCAACTTGCACGATTATAATTCGGCAGAATGTTATTGTTGAAATAGTCAGCTTGCTTCTGGGTCCAGTTATAAGATGAATTACTTGATGAAGTATAATCATAATAGTCTACGTCCGCACCTATAGTAGAACGTGTACCACCATTTAAAGCAGTCTTAAATTCCACATGAAAAGACTTTTCGAATCGTGAGTCGTTCAACTTGTCTGTATACACATCATAACCCCAGTCATTGTTACGATAGCTGGTATTAGGAGCGGTTGGATTTTCCCAAGTATAATCAGGTATACCCCACTTGTTGTTTACATAGTCTTGTGCAAACAAGCAGAGGGCACGATTACCATAACGATAGTTGTCAGTACCATTACCGAACACACCTGCCAAAATAATCTCCTTAGAGCTTTCATTATCCCAAGTATTGATACCATTTTTCCAAAGGTTCAAATAATTGGACTCCAAAGAGTATTTTCCACTATTGATTACCATGTTTGCATAAAAGATGCAGGAGTCAAGGTCGGAACTTACCTTACCCTTATAAAGCATACCTAAATATGACTTAGGGTTGTTGTTATCAATTGTTCCGTCAGCGTTACGGCCATATTCCGATGTACCATACTCAGCGCCCTGAGCGCGAGTGAGATAAAGTTTGGACAAGAAATGAGCTGCTGCATACTTAGTGATTCGTCCGAACACCTCAGCATCTGCAGGCAAACTCTCTACTGCATAACGCATATCGGATATCATAATCTTCCACTGTTCTTCAGAAGGCATTCTCTTGTAATCGAAATTATCAGGCAGAGATGTAATGCTGGCCTGAGGGAAATAGACGTCTCCCAACAATGTATTCAATGTGAACATCAAATAATCACGATTGAACAATGCCTCTGAAAGACGTGAAGCTGCATAAGCCTTATCTTTAGCATAACGTCCAACTGCGCTACCACTACGAATTGAACCGATAGCTTTATTACAGCAGTCGATGACCGGATAGCAGTTGATAATAAAGCCAGACTGCTGCTTACTCTGGGTTCCCATAAACGTATTCATAAATCCAGGTACAGAGTTCCATGTGCCGGTTGCTGTCCATGTTGAAGTAGAAAATTGGTTCTCAGCATTTCTCCCACTAACCACACTACAATCATGGCCTAGCTCGAAGCTGAATCCTCCTTCAGTATACGGATGACGTAGACGCTCCGCATTGTATGTACTTACAATTAGCTGGTCGAGTCCCTGCTCCGTTTTGAAATAATCTTGAGTAATGACACTCACCATCTCCTCTTTAAGGAAATTATCAGAGCATGATGTAATTCCCAAAGCAAGAAGACCTAATGTTATATATTTTACTTTCATAATGACTTTTCCTTTAATTACATTATATATTAAAAACCAAGTCTCACGCCGAGAACAAAGCTACGGGTAATACAGGTATTGTTGGTTTGTCCACCAATATGATTACCTGCATCCCATCCAGTGATATCATCAGGATTAACACCAGACTTAACCAATTCGTCTCCGAAGAGGAATGGATTCAACACCTGAACATAAGCCGATGCAGTGTTTGCACCAAATTTGGTTGTCAATGATTTCGGCAGATTATAACTCAAGGAGATATTACGTACAATTACCATATTTCCCTTTGTAAAGTTGCGAACGTAATCATAAGAAGTCGTACGGGTAGCTGTTGTTGGTTGCGCAAACTTTGCACCAGTATTGGTAGGACTCCAAGTGTCGTTTTCAACCCTTCGGCCAATCGTTTGAGTCAAGCCATAATAGCTATTACCAAAGCGGCCGTACATGAAGAAGCTAAAGGCAAAGTCTTTATAAGTCAAAGTATTTGTCCAACCAAAACTCAACTTTGGACTCTTTTGGTAAACGATCTTATCATCGTTATCAAACTTACCAAAGCCATTGTCTGCATAATAGTAGTCTTGGCCATTATAAGTAAACTTATGGGCTCCCTCTGTAGTTGCGTCAACCAATTGCATTGGCTGATCCACAATCTTATACTGTCCTGGCAGGAATGTCATCTTGTTGGAGTTGTAAGCTGCCATCATCATCTTATCATCCTCTGTATTCTGCCAAATACGATCATACTGATAATCATAGAACACATTGAGTGGGCTTCCGATAAACCAGTTGTTACCTGGTTCATCTACCTTACCACCAGATAGCTCTACGATCTTTTCCTTATTTTTTGTAAATGACACCGAGCTCTCCCAGCTGAACGACTTGGTCTTCACTGGAATAACATTGATTGTTGCTTCAAAACCATTATTCTGTGTTTTACCAATGTTGGAACGAATCTGAGCATAACCAGTGATAACAGGGATAGAACGGTTCATAATAACATCGCTGGTTTTAGCAATGTAATATTCCAAACTACCATAGACTCTGTTGTTGAACAAACTGAAATCTACACCAAAGTTAGTAGAAGCCGTCTTCTCCCATCCAAGATTATAATTAGGCATAACGTCAGGTTTTGCACCATTGACATTACTTACAGATCCACCTAAACCGAAAGGTATTTTTGCATAAGTAGAAGTTACGCTACCAGCTGTAGAATAAGGAGATACAGACGAGTTACCTGTAACACCATAACCAACACGAAGTTTCAATTGATCAATCCATTTGATATCCTTCATGAAAGCTTCTTCATTCACCTTCCATGCCAAAGCTGCAGATGGGAAGAAATCCCACTTCTTTCCTTCGGCAAGCACACTGGCTCCATCATAACGACCGGTAAGCGTTAACAAGTAACGATCCATGAGGCTATAATTCAAGCGAGCCATCCAAGATGTACGTGTCCAATTGCTATAATTGGTACCATATCCAACCTTGTCCTTATTGGAATTACCTAAGTCATACCACATAGAAGTAGGATACACAATTTCATATGCACGAATATTGATGCCCTCAGTGCGGTATTTTTCAGCACTCTGCATTAATGTAACGCCAATGCGATGTCCTTTAGCAACCTCTTTATCATAGTAAAGCAAGTTCTCAAGTGTCCAACTCATATTGGTGCTTTGGTTATTATAACCCACCTTTGGTTCAGTAGAATCAAATCCATAGACATTTGACCACTCTTCATCGTAATAACTTCCGTAACGTGATTGACGGAACTGAGAGCCAAAGTTTGTACGCCAACGCAGACCATCAAGTACTGACCAAATTTTACCAAACCCAACTTCGAAGAACGAGCTCAGATTTAGACCGTAGTAGCGGTATTCGTTTGTTCCATGATCTATATCACTGGCAATATTGTGACCAGCTTGTCCATTTGTAGTACCTACAAGGTAAGAACCATCTTCATTGAAAGCAGGAACCCATGGCATGATATTCATTGCCAAACCATAAGAATCCTTAGCCACAGTATTGTCAAAGTTACTTACAATACCATAATTCTTGATGGAGTGAGAACCATTAAGGCCGATACCTACAGTAAGGAATTCCAAAGGTTTGATTTCTCCATTGATATTTACTGTGAAGCGCTCGTAATTTTGATCCTTCAATGGAACATCCTGCTTCAAATAACCAAAGCTCGTATAGAGTTTACTCTTCTCTGAGCCAGCGGAGAGACTTACTTGATGATTGTGAGTAAATCCGGTGCGAGTCACTAGATCACCCCAATTCTCATTAAACATATTGGCAGAATCATACACAGGTACTTGTGCAGCATATCCAGCTGCCATTTCATCTGCTGTAGCAGCACGCATCTGCAAAGTCCCATCAGTGTTATACTTATAAGCTGTCGACATAACACGTTGCGTCCAGTCTTCTGAACCCATACCTGTAATAGCACGATCACGGTCTGGGTCTGGGGCCGTACCATAGGCACCATTATATGTTCCACCTGTAATTGCAGCTTGACGTTGGTAATCCAGCAACTGGCCTGCATTCATATAATCTGTAGTTGAATGCATGGTGTTCCAAGTATAGCTGCCATCATAATTGATGCTTACACGTCCACTCTGTCCCTTCTTGGATGTTACCAAAATCACACCGTTAGCACCACGGCTACCATAAATAGCTGTTGCAGAAGCATCCTTCAACACTTCAATGCTCTCGATGTCACTTGGGTTGATGTCCGCCATAGATCCTGCTGTCAATGGAATACCGTCAACAACATATAATGGATCATTATCAGCCAACAAAGAACGATTACCGCGAACGCGGATATCTCCCAACTCACCAGGTCTATTGTTGCTCGTGATATCTACACCAGCGGTTTTTCCTTGCATTGCCTGAAGGGCATTTTGAATAGGACGCTCCTCCAAGGTTTTCGAAGTAATACGACTCATGGCACCAGTAAGATCGGACTTTCGCATCTGTCCATAACCTACTACAACGAGTTCGTCTAAAGTTTCGGAATCGTCCCTTAACGTAACTTTGATATCCGACTGACCGTTCACAGAAACATTCTGTGTCTTCATTCCTATATAGGATACGACCAGGGTTGAGTTAGAATTTACAGAGGGTATGACAAATTTACCATCTAGATCTGTGATGGATCCTTTTGACGTACCTTGTATGATTACACTTGCGCCAATGACAGGGTCGCCATTGGCATCTACAACAGTTCCTGTTACTTGTTTCTGTGCATAGCTAAATGTTGCACACAGCATAAAAGAAACAAGGAATAACATTCGAGCAAGACTGCCCAAGAACACTTTGTCCTTTAATCGTTTAGTCATAAGTTTAAAAAATAATATTAACAATCCGGTTGGTATGATCTCTAGTTATCAAGAAAACTTTATTCTATTGATTTTAAATCAAATAGAAAACACATCATTGCCTCTTCGCCAATATCAAGACCTTTAAATCATTCGTAGTATTGTAAATAGAAAATTAGAGATTTATCCTATTAGGTAAGGTAAGAAGGAAGAGACAATGAGCACAACAATGCCCACAATGAGTACACCGATTGTAGAACGCGAGCAACCTTTCCATTCCTTTAGGATAATACCCCACACATTGGAAAACACTACATTGAGTGCCATGAGAATACAGAAAGCAAGCGTCATCAGCGTTGGAGAGGACGTGAGAAAACCTTTTCCTAGCGACAGTCCGAAGAACTGGCTATACCACAAAGCACCAGCTAAAGCAGTGAACAGAAGGTTATTGCCCCACACGCGACCTTTTGCATAGTCAGCCCACGTATGGTTTTTCTGGTTCTGATAGAAGCAGTAAATGGCGTTAGTAACGAATCCACCAACAGTGACCAAAAGCGTGGCAGGCAGCGTCTTGTAAATATCGGGTGTCAAGTCGCCAAAGTTAATATCCTTGCCGAACTCCAAGCCAACATTGAAACATCCACTCATCAGACCAGCAAGCAGAGCAATGGCCACGCCTTTTGGGAAATTAAAGTCCTTCACGGCAGCCCTTTTTTCTTCATCAGAAAGAGAAGAGGCCTTCATGGAGCCAGCCACGCCAATGATGGCAATACCCACCAACGTAACGACTACTCCAAGGATAACGGCAAATGTCAGTGATTCCAAGGCATTGAGTTCTGGGAAGAACGCATTGATTAGAACAGGGCCCATTATGGTTCCCAGGGCTGCACAAGTACCCAAAGCAATAGACTGACCCAAAGCTACTCCGAGGTAACGCATGGATAGCCCAAAGGTTAGACCACCCACTCCCCAGAGAACTCCAAAGAAGATGGTCATCCAAACATTAAACGAATTGGCGGTTACAAAAAGCTCAAAAAGACTATGCCCAGCAGGAACGGCAAGCAGAGCTCCTAAAAAGGGGAATACCAGCCATGCAAAAACACCTTGCACAATCCAATAACTTTCCCAACTCCAGTCCTTTATTTTATTGATTGGTACGTAGCAGCTACTCTGACAGAACGCACCAATTGCAATGATCAGTAGTCCAATAATAATTTCCATAATTGTAGTACTAAACTGTCTTCTGTACCCTCCCCGACTGCCATAAGCAAGAAACGGGGTCGTGATTCAATTTGATTCACGCTGTGATTCAATTTGATTCATGGCGTAATTCAATTTGAATCACAGCGTGAACTAATTTGAATTACAACATTATCTAAATGAAGTCACACTATCAATTATGCCGAATCACAATCGGGGAAGTACAGAATTAACAGTCCTAAGGTAAATTACTTGCGTTTGAAAGTTACCATTTGCTCGTATTTTTCGATGTCAGCGATAAAATCTTCAGCAACCGGCACGTTATGAGTGAGGTTGTAATAGTCGTAGACAGCACCCATAGGCATAGTCTTTGCCTCCTCAAGAAGAGCGAGACGCTGGAACAGCTTACCCTCATCCTCATAGCTACGCAATTGGTCTAGTGGCTCAAGGAAAGCCTGAAGCAGACTCTTCTGTGTAGCCCTCACGCCGATGATGTAAGCACCAATGCGGTCAATAGAAGCATCGAAATAGTCAAGTCCAATATGTGCGCGGTTGAGAGCGTCAGCACGAACCAACTCTGAGAAGAGATTACGAGTGTTGTCATCGAACAATGTCACGTGATCTGAATCCCAATGCATAGGCCTAGACACATGAAGCATCAGCTCAGGAACGAAAAGCAACAATGAAGATACAGCATCGCTCACGTTCTCAGTAGGCTCATAATGACCGGTATCCAAGGTATACATCAAGTTGTTCTTGGCACAATAACCAGCTACAAAGTCGTGTGATCCCACAGTATAAGCCTCAAGACCAATACCAAATAGCTTGGCTTCCAGGCAGGTCTTCATGTTTGGCAACTCCTCTGTGAGAATCTCATCGAGAGACTCTTTGAAGATCTTACGATAGCGATACTTATCAACAGTATAATCTTTAGAACCATCATGCACCCAGATATTCATGATACATGGGTCTTCCTGATACTCACCCATTGCGTCAGCCACACGACGGCAACGCTTGGTATGCTCGATCCAGAAGTCACGGATGGCTTTATCTGGGTTAGACAACGATAGGCTGCCACTCTTAGGGTGTGAGAAAGAAGTTGAATTGAAGTCGAGCTTCATATTCTGTTCCTTAGCCCATTGCATCCAGCTTTCAAAATGCTTTGGGTCCACCTGGTCGCGATCTACAAGCTTATCGCCAAAATCGCCATAAGTTTCATGTAGATTGAGACGGAAGGTACCAGCGAGCAGTGAGTTAACTTTCTCGATATCTTCGCGCACCTCAGCGATGTTGCGTGCACGTCCAGGGAAGTTACCCGTTGTCATGATGCCACCAGAAGCAGCCTCGCCACGCTCAAATCCCACCACGTCGTCCGTTTGCCAGCAATGCAGTGAAATAGGCGTTTTCTCAAGTGTCTTCAACGCAGCATCAGTGTCAACGCCCAGCTCTGCATAGCGTTCCTTGGCAAGAGCATAATTCTTTTCAATAAATTCTGATTTCATGTTCAAATAGTTTTTTAGCTCTTTTCATCCATTACTATTGCTAGCCGAACTCACCATTTAATAAGATTATCCGCAAGGAACAGTAAAGATGTTCAAGCTATGGTTTATATTTATAGTTAGTTTTCTATATTAAATTATGGAAAAATCAATTTCCACCTAATGTACTTTATAGCCTAAAGAAATCCTTGGCAAGTCTGCGACAACATGATTGAAGCCTTAGTTTGCAGTTACTTTGCAATATTTCTCATAGCCAGCATCCCACATCGCACTATCTTGTGGCATAAAGTGACGAAGTTCAACCGAGTCTGCTATGATGGCACGCATATCCCACACATCGGCAACATGGCCACCCGCCTTTGCCTGCAACATGACATTGCCAATTGCTGTAGCTTCCTGGGGGCCTGCAAGAACCTCAACACCACAACTATTTGCAGTGAACTGGTTGAGCATAGCATTCATTGAACCACCTCCAATGACATGGAGCGCTTTGATATCAAACGAAGCAAACTCCTTCAGCCATGTGAAGATCTGCCTATAGCGCAGGGCAAGAGATTCAAAGATGCAACGTAGATATTCACCATGACTCTGTGGCACTGGTTGTCCGGTGCGTTCACAATATTGGCGGATTGCCTCCGTCATTGACTTCGGATTAGCAAATGCAGGATCGTCAGGATTGATGATACTGCGGAAAGATTCCACGTCAAGTGCAGATCTTTGTAGCTCAGTATGGCTCATTTCACTTGTTTCAGGCCACTCCTGACGACAACGCTCATAAAGCCACAAGCCACAGATGTTCTTCAGAAAACGTGTTGTTCCCTCAATACCACCCTCATTGGTGAAGTTGAGCTCGTAGCTCTTCTCGTTGATAATGGCCACCTTTGTTTCAATGCCCATGAGACTCCATGTACCTGAACTCAGATAGGCGAACTTCTCGTCTGAAGCTGGCACTGCAGCCACGGCACTTGCCGTGTCATGTCCTGCCACGGCTATCACCGGCACGTCACCAAGTCCTGTGAGTTGTTTTACCTCCTCACGTAGTGTCCCAATCTGCGTAGAAGGGGCTGTCATTTGTCCAAATTGGTCGCGCTTTAGACCAAGACTCTCTACGAGTTCGATATCAAGGTCACCTGTAGCGGGATTAAGAATCTGTGAAGTTGAGGCAACAGTGTATTCGCAAATGGCTTTGCCTGTTAACATGTAGCTCAGTGCATCTGGCATAAAGAGAATTTTATCGGCATTGGCAAAAGCAACGTTGCCATCCCGACGCATCTGATCCAACTGAAACAGCGAGTTGAAATTCATGAACTGTATGCCCGTCTTGTCGTAGACTTTTTGCTTGGGCATTGATTCGGCAAAGTAGTGGTCCATGGCATGTTCAGTATGGGGATCGCGATAAGCCAGTGGATTACGCAAAAGTTGTCCATCCTTACCAACACACACAAAATCACATCCCCAAGTGTCAATGCCAATGCTTGACAGCTCGATATTGCGGTCATTAGCCAGTTTCAATCCACGAATGATTTCTTGGTACAGGGCAAAAATGTCCCAATACACATGCCCAGTGGCATGAATAAGGTTATTGTTGAATCGCGTCAGTTCCTCTAACGCTATGCTACCATTATTTAGTGTGCCGATTATGGTCCTGCCGCTGGTGGCTCCAAGGTCAACAGCGAAGAAATGAGAATTCTTCATTTATAAAATAGCTAGTATGGTTCTTTGTTTTAATTATTAGTTGTATAGTGCAAAAATAAAGCATTTTGGATTTCACCAACATAATTATTTGATTTATTAGCCCTCTGTTTTGAGATTTTGGTTAACTTTGCTATGTTTTAACCAAACGGCGAATGCATTCGCTATTACATCTAATCATCCACTAATCAAAAAATAAATGTCTTCTTTAACTATTGCTATTATTATTGCGTTTTGCGTAGGCTATCTGTTTATAGCCATTGAGAGTGCCACTAAAGTGAACAAGGCAGCCATTTCATTAATGATGCTTGTAATCTGCTGGTCGTTGTTTATGATTTCACCGGAGAGTTACATTCCTGGATTCTCTGGACAGGAGCTCATTGATCAGGTGAGTGCAGTTATCGAGCGACATCTCGGTAGTACAAGCACCACTCTGTTCTTCTTGATGGGTGCCATGACCATTGTGGAGATTGTAGACCAGAATGGCGGCTTCAACTGGGTTCGGTCAGCGCTGAAGACCAAAACCAAGCGGTCGCTCCTGTGGCGTATTGCTATCATGACCTTCTTCTTGTCATCAATTCTTGACAACCTCACTACGGCCATCGTGATGATTATGATACTACGCAAATTGGTACATGATCATAAGGACCGCCTCATATTTGCTTCTCTTATTATCATCGCTGCAAACTCTGGTGGTGCATTCTCTCCCATTGGTGACGTGACAACTATCATGCTTTGGAATAAGGGTGTAATTACAGCTTTAGGTGTCATTTCTGAGATGTTTATCCCCTCCGTTGTATCGATAGTCGTGCCTATATTTATTCTTCAATACTCTCTTCATGGCAACCTCGAAAGCGACGAGGAGATGACTCTACGAAGCGATTATGAACTGTTCGACTTTTCAAGCCGCCAGCGTAAGGCAGTCTTTATTATCGGTGTAGGCGGTCTAATCACCGTTCCTGTGTTCAAGGCTATAACCAATCTGCCGCCTTTTGTTGGCATTCTGCTAGTATTAAGCGTGCTTTGGATTACGACCGAGATTTTCTATCGTCATCTACATAAAACCAATGAGATTGGGGGAACAAAGAAAAGAGTAACGAGTCTACTACACAATATCGACATGTCGACCATCCTTTTCTTCCTTGGCATCCTTATGGCGGTAGCCTGTTTGGAGGAAGTGGGAGTGCTGACCGCACTTGGTAAAGGACTCAATGTAGCATTCAACGGCAACCACTATGCTGTGACAGGCATCATCGGATTACTCTCCAGTATTATCGACAACGTGCCACTCGTTGCTGGTTGTATGGGCATGTACCCCATTGCTCCCACGGGCGACATGGCCGTAGATGGAATCTTCTGGCAGCTATTGGCCTACTGTGCAGGTGTCGGCGGCTCTATTCTTATCATCGGTTCAGCTGCCGGAGTGGTGGTTATGGGCTTGGAAAAGATCACTTTCGGATGGTATATGAAGCACGTAAGTTGGATTGCCTTGGTAGGCTATCTGATGGGTATACTCTGTTATTGGATCATCCGCAACTTCGTCGTTACTACTCCCTTATAAATAAACAAGCAGCTCCCTCATACGAAGGAGCTGCTTTTCGTTTTGTTTTATCTATCTTCATGGGGGCTTAACGCACCCCCCATACAAGAATCATGACTGTGGTAATCGTCTCTTTCGCATCTGAAACATTTCACAAATCATATGGAACTGGAGACTAAACCTTATCTTCAACTTCACTAATAGCCAAGCTCTACCAATCTAGAGCCCGACTTATAGTATTGGTAATTGGGTGCCACCAATAACTGCCCGAGGGCTTCCATGGGAGCGGCACTCGCACTATAAATGTAAATTCGCCCACCACTTACAGAAATGTTACCATCAGCCTTCAAACCTTTTGGCGATGATAGCCCTTGGCTTCCAAAGGTCACAATATTGAGCTGACCACCACTTACATTTATATGATTAGAGCTGTTAATGCCCTTGCCACCCTCGCCAGTGCTTTTCAGATTCATCACTCCGGCAATCAGGGAAAATGTACTATCGCATTTTGCGGCCGCGCAACTAGAGGTATCGTTGTTCTCGACAAGACTTGCTCCCGAGGTGATGACGGTAGTTCGTCCACCTTCCACAACAATATTGGCATCTGAGTTGATACCTTTGGTACCGTTGGCTGATACATTCACGTTTAGCACACCACCGCGAACGAAGATGCCATCGTTAGCTTTTACGCCATGACCGGCCGTCGAGGTCACATTAATCTTATTCCCGGGTCTGAAACAAACATAATCGTCAGACACGATACCGTTCTTTCCAACGGCATTGACATTGAGTGTTCCATTGCCGCTAAAGATGAGCTGACCCTCACTGAAGAATGCCCCTTTCTCGTCTTCGCCACTCATTGTATTATAGATTGGACCATCACTTAGGTTGTTGACCTTACCGGTGGCAAGCACTACATACACCGACTTGCCACCCTGGTTGTTGATGGCGGAGCCTTCGGGATTAGCAATAGAAACGCCATCAAGCGTGAGTTTGAACTTGTTGTCGCTATAGATCTTGAAGAATCCCTTAGTCGTATTACCCGAAAGCACATATTCCATTCCTTTGGCACCACTCTGCACGGTTACCCGTCCGTCATTTACGGTAATGGAACGCAACACATTCTTATCGCCCGTCACCACTGTTCCCTCGTCACTGAAGGTAATACGTACGGTATAATTAAAGACCGAATTCTCTACATAGTCATTGCTGCCGGCAGGTATGGTCTCACTCTCTGAAAGATCAGAATTATCCCACTCGATACTCTTAACATTTGCAGCCAACACAGATTCATACCTTTCTTTCAAATCATCCAACTTGGAATCATCGCTGACACATGACGTGAGCGACATCGATATGGCAAGTACTAACCCATATATGAATTTAGATTTCATGGCTTTAGAATTTGAATTGATAAGAAAGGCCAATGACATGTTGGCTCTTTTCGCCTTCCTCGGCATCCTTGTTAATAGGTTGCTGACGATAATAGAGCCCTACTTGATGCTGCTTGGCAAGCTTCCAATTAGCCCCAAAGATATAGCGCACCTGCTCCAAACTCCATGAATGGAATAGTTCCACACTAGCATATGGCTCGAATTTAGATGCAGGAATGTCATATTCCACTTGAAGTCGGCTACGCAACACGTGATCGCCTTTGCCCCTCACCGCATTGTCTTCCCACGTCTCATCGGAGAAATCAAAGCGTGTAGCTATCTTTTCTGGACGATAAGTATATTGCCAACGCTCTCTCAGAGATATATTCAAACGACTCCAATCGACATTGCCCGTCAGATCGGCATGCACTCGATGTCGCCCGCCCCAACAGCTCGGAGTCCATTTCTTATAAGTCATGCCGTCATCCTCGAGTGTTATTTTCTCTTCGTCGTTATCCCATAGAAAATCGTATCCGGCCGACCCTTTCAGTCGTTTCTTGATTTTATAGTCTGCCGACACCCCGACACTCCATCGGTCGGCGGTCCTCGCGTGGTTACGAGTGCGGAATTCTCCCTCCACATCAACGCTCCATCTCTTGTCTATTTTCTTCTCAACACCCACGGAGTACCATAGTCCGAAGTCATTGTCTTGGGCATAAAAAACCATAGACAAACATAGCATGAGCAACGTTAAGATTATTCGGGGCCCATGCCAAGACTTCATGTTCTGGAAATGCAACATTGAATTCATGATTTGTTGTGAACGCTTAGTTGAAAGCCTGCAAATCATCTTTTTCTAGCTTTAGCATATCGTTAACACTCAAGTTGCCATGATCTGACTCGTAAAACACCTTGAGCATGGCCATATCGCGCAAAAAATCGACACTACCAATCTCTACATCCAATATACGTAAACCCAATCTCTGAGTTAGGTCGGCCATGAGTTCCTCTCGACGCTCCGGCACAATGAGCTCAATTCGGTCATATTGAACCAACTTTGATGGCGGTTGCTTGAGACGGATCTCCCACAACCAGATAGAGCCAAACATCAGTGCATTGGTGGCCAAAAGTTCGACAATGCTCACCGAATTAGCAATGGCATTGACCACCGAAAGGGCGATGATGAGAAACATATAGGTCATCTCTCGCACCGGCATGGCATCTGTGCGATAACGCATGATAGAGAATATTCCGAAGAGTCCAATCCCAATACCAATACTAGTCTTAGCCTTGAGGTCTTCAAGCACAAATATCATGAAGTATACCAGGAAGAAAATGGCCACGCTCATGAGCATGAACGAAAAATAAAAGTCACGCCGTTTGCTCCGTTTGAAATATAGTCGGTCTACGATGAGCCATGTCGTCACCATGAGGATCACAAACCGAAATATCATCAACGGGAAGTAAGGAGATAGGGTAAAGTTTAGAAAATTGTCCACTGATAGTAATTGTTAATTAGTTTTTAATATGAGGAAAGCTGGGAGATTCTTCTAAGATTGGGTTTGATACGATTGCAACGCAAATACTCATTGGTCAAGGCCGAGCCTAAAACATACTTGCTAAAGCCCATCGGTTTAATCCGAAGTGTATTGAGCATGCCCATGATGGCGCTTGGCTGGAAACCGTCTCGTTTGAGTTCAATAATAGCCACTTTGTCCATCGCAAGACATTTCCCGGTAAGAATATTATTAAATTGCAGCCCGAAGTCTATGGTCACTCGCTCGGTCTTCTCCCGATTGACCAATGTAATTCTATTGAACCGGTTGGTCAAATGCTCACCCAAAGTATTCGGGTCATACCAAAGGTGCGTCTCCAAGAAGTCATCATACAACTTAAACTCATCGTCCTGACTTCTAAGCATGATATCACGAGCCGTGTCCATGGGGTCAAAATCCTTTATGGGCATACGCTCCTTGCAAGTGCGTCCATGGTTATCCTTGGTTTTCACCTCAAGGAAACTCAGTCCCGATTTGATGTAAGAGCGCACCCTAACCTTTTGCCGATTAGTGTGTCCGGCCTCATGTTTGCAATACATTGCCTTGTCGGGGGTATCGAAATAGAGTGTGTGATAAGGGGAAATTCGCCCGCCATCTACCTCCAGCACACGATAATCCTCCACGGCCAATTGAAGTAGGCTATGCATCTTAGACACATGGGTAACAAACTTAGTGTCCGTCCGATTCAGCAAAGAGACATCGTCTAACTCATTAAGAGTAATCGAATCAAAAATGGAGAGGATTTCGGGCATGTTGTAACATCTATAAAACGAATGTTACAAAGATAGGCAAATAAACACTATAAAAACAAAAAAAACAAAAAAAAAAACTTAACCGTCTTGACAAAGCACAGTTTAAAGTGTTAGGCTAAGCACTTTCAGATGGCGAATGAAACTTGTAAGCACAATGACTCCATAGGTGCATCTATTAGGAATACTCTGTTTCTAAATCATTTGTGATTTCGTTGTCATCACTACACTCTTATGTTTTATTTACTAAATATAAAAGGGGCATTCACTTGTATGCCCTTTTTCATTTGTTTTTTGTCTACAATATTTCTTTACGAATAGTAAATATAACCTTCAAAAATACCTATTAATGCATCAATGCAATTCACCTCGAATAATAATCTTGTCGATGAGCGGGGTGGTATAAGCATAAGGAAGGAAAGACAACGAAGGAATTGGTTTAGTGATTTGTAGGTTTGCGACCTTTCCCACGGCAATACTACCATAACTTTGGCTCAGATTCATGGCATAAGCGCCATTGAGTGTAGCTGCATTGATGGCTTCCTCAGGCAACAGCCTCATCTTGATACAACCTAAGGAAACAGCAAATCGCATGTCGCCAGATGGTGTGGAGCCAGGATTGTAGTCACTTGCCATGGCCACACCAAGACCCGCATCGATCATCTTTCGGGCTGGAGCGTAGGGCATATTAAGGAAGAATGAAGTGCCCGGTAAAACCGTGGGCATAGTGGCAGAGTCTCGGAGAAGGGCCATTTCCTCATCTCCTGCACTTTCTAAATGATCCACAGACTGCGCATAATGTCTCACTCCAACAGCCGTTCCGCCTGAAGCAGCCAACTCATCCGCATGAATCTTTGCTCGCAGACCATATTTCTCACCAGCTTCAAGGATACGTTCGGTCTCCCCAAGTGTAAAGAACCCCTCATCGCAAAACACATCAATGAAATCAGCCAATCGCTCCTTTGTAACCTCAGGTATCATTTCGTGGATAACGAGATCTACATACTCTGATTGGCGTCCAGTAAAAGCACGCCCTACAGCATGTGCTCCAAGGAAGGTGGATACCACTTTTATTGGTATTGAATCCTTAATACGACGGATGACACGCAACATCTTCAGCTCATCGGCAGTTGTCAATCCATATCCACTTTTAATTTCCAGACAACCTGTTCCCTTAGCCATCACCTCACGGACGCGAACCATCGACTGACGGAAGAGCTCGTCCTCGGAGGTCTCATGCAATCGGTCGGCAGAGTTGAGGATGCCTCCACCACGCCGCGCAATGTCTGCATAAGATAGTCCGCGAATCTTATCGACAAACTCTTGCTCCCGACTTCCAGCATAAACAATATGGGTATGGGCATCGCACCAAGACGGCAGTACTATACCACCCCGTGCATCTGTCTCTATATCGACCTTCTCTTCACCATGCCATTGCCCCAGCTTACCAAACGAGGAGATAAGTCCATCCTCAATAAGAAGGTAAGCATTGGCAATGGTAGGCATCCCAGCCATAGCCTCACCACACAATCGAAGACAGTCTGCAGGGTGGATTCCTGCGAGTAGTCCTATATTTTTAATCAAATGCCGCATGCTGTAGGAACTGGATAGAACGTTCGATGAGCGGATACATAACAGTGTCTTCCTCCACAAAAGGCACTTCCTTGCGATATTCGTCATGGAGCCTTTCTATAATGGGCGACGAGTGCAATGGACGTCGGAAGTCCAATGCTTGAGCAGCATTGAATAGCTCTATGGCTAGCACACGCTCCACATTGAGGACAACTCGATACAATTTGGTAGCGCCATTAGCTCCCATACTTACATGGTCCTCCTGTCCTTGGCATGTCGGAATGCTATCGACAGAGGCTGGCCAACAGAGCATCTTATTTTGGCTTACTACCGAAGCAGCGGCATATTGTGTAATCATGAAACCACTGTTCAGCCCTGGTCTAGCTACAAGAAAGCTCGGCAAACCACGAGTTCCAGACACTAGTTTATCGATACGACGTTCAGAAATACTCGCCAATTCACTAAGGCTAATAGCCAAAAAATCTATAGGAAGAGCAATGGGTTCACCATGGAAGTTACCCGATGAGATAATGAGATCCTCATCAGGAATAACCGTCGGGTTATCCGTTGCAGAATTGATTTCAATGTCAATGACTGATTTTACGTAATTGTAGGTATCCTTGAAAGCACCATGCACTTGTGGCACACAACGAAATGAGTAAGGATCCTGCACATGCTCTTTCTCCTGGCAGACTAGCTCACTGCCCTCCAAAAGTCTATTAAGTGCTTTAGCGGTTTCTAGTTGTCCCTGATGTGGGCGGACGCGATGCACCGAAATATTGAATGGTTCAATTCTTCCATCGAAAGCATCTAGAGACATTGCTGCGATGGCATCTGCCCAACGACCCAGATGTTTAGCTTTAATAAGTGCCCAAACGGCAAAGGCTGCCATATTCTGCGTGCCGTTAAGCAAGGCAAGTCCCTCCTTGGAGGTAAGGTGGATTGGCTTCCACCCCATCACCTTATATATCTCCTCTCCGCTCATCCTCTGCCCTTTATACTCCACTTCTCCTAATCCGACAAGGGGCAATCCGAGGTGAGCGAGTGGTACAAGGTCGCCTGAAGAACCTACAGAACCTTGTTGAAAGACTATCGGATAAATATCATTGTTAAAGAAATCAATGAGTCGTTCCACAGTATCAAGTTTGCAGCCGGAGTACCCATAACTCAGACTCTGAATCTTGAGAAGCAGCATAATCTTTACCACATCATTGGGCACACGATCGCCCATGCCACAGGCATGAGACTGGATGAGATTAATCTGTAATTGTGCCAGTTGGTCATGATTGATTGAAATGTCGCATAGCGAGCCAAAACCAGTATTCACTCCATAGACTGGCCTATCTGATTCCGCAATCTTTTGGTCCAGATAGGCACGGCATTTCACGATGCGCTGTCGCGCATCATCACAGAGTTTCAGTTGACTGCTCTGTGGAAGCAACTTTTCGATTGTCTCAATCGAAAGATGCTCGGCATTGATTTCGTGTATCATAGTGTTATTGTTTTTAGGTTGACGGAGAACTCAGAGCACTCCAAAAGCTCTGAGAAATCCGAGTTTTACGAGTACTCCTATGGTTACTGCTTAGTGGTTTAGGCTTTCGTCGATGATGTCGTCATCCACGAGATTGGGCATCGTGACACAAAGGTTCGGTGTACGCAGCATCTCACGCTCAATCGCTTGGCGTGACCCTTCGTTTCGTGCCCAACTGCGACGGGCTATCCCATTGTTCACGTCCCAGAACAACATGCTACTTATATGGCGTGTTGCCAAGTCACTTCCATCAGCTACCAAGCCAAAGCCTCCATTGATAACCTCTCCCCAACCGACACCGCCGCCGTTGTGGATCGATACCCATGTTGCACCACGGAAAGCATCGCCAATGACGTTTTGGACAGCCATGTCAGCGCAAAACTGAGACCCATCATAGATGTTGGACGTCTCACGGAAAGGAGAGTCGGTGCCAGACGTGTCATGATGGTCGCGGCCAAGGACTACTGGAGCCTTGAGCCTACCACTCCTAACAGCCTCGTTGAAAGCCAAGGCAATCTTTGTGCGTCCCTCGGCATCGGCATAGAGAATTCTCGCCTCTGAACCCACAACGAGATGGTTGCGTCCAGCCTCCTTAATCCAATGAATATTATCGTCGAGCTGATGACAAATATTCTCGGGTGCATTCTGACGCTCCGCCATCAAAATCTCGGTGGCAATATGATCCGTAACTTCCAAATCGTGAGGGTCGCATGACGTACAAACCCAACGGAAAGGCCCAAAGCCATAGTCAAAGTACAACGGTCCCATGATGTCCTGCACATAGGAAGGATAGCGGAAACCGCCGTGAGTATTCATAATATCGGCATCTGCATGGCTCGCCTGAAGAAGGAATGCATTGCCGTAATCAAAGAAACACATTCCATCTGCTGCCAGTTTGTTGATGGCTTCTACCTGTCTACGCAAGGATTTACGCACCTCTTCCTTGAACAGTTCCGGGGTCTCGCTCATCATGCGCCTACTCTCTTCAAAGGTGTGTCCTACGGGATAATAGCCCCCAGACCACGGATTGTGAAGAGAGGTCTGGTCGCTTCCAAGGTCCACATGTATGTGATCCTTGGCCAGTCTCTCCCAAAGATCCACGATATTGCCCACATAGGCCATCGATACCGTTTGTTTCTTATCCAAGGCCTTAAGCGTAGCCGGCACGAGTTCGTCAAGATTATCGTACATCTCATCTACCCAACCCTGATCAAAACGCTTTTGGGCGGCCTTTGGATTAATCTCTGCAATGACACTAACCACTCCCGCAATATTGCCCGCCTTGGGCTGAGCGCCCGACATACCTCCGAGCCCTGAAGAAACGAAAAGCGCCTTACGGCTGCTGCCTTTGAGCACACGGCGTGCAGCATTAAGTACGGTTATGGTAGTTCCATGTACGATGCCCTGTGGTCCAATGTACATATAGGAGCCTGCAGTCATCTGTCCATATTGGCTCACTCCCATGGCATTCATGCGCTCATAGTCGTCTAGCGAACTGTAATTTGGAATCACCATTCCATTGGTGACAACTACACGAGGGGCATCTTTGGGCGAGGGGAATAGCCCAAGTGGATGACCTGAGTACATGGCCAGTGTCTGTTCATCGGTCATTTCGCAGAGATATCGCATTGTGAGACGATACTGAGCCCAGTTCTGGAAGGCGGCGCCATTACCACCATACACAATCAACTCATGAGGGTGTTGAGCCACATTGGGGTCGAGATTGTTTTGTATCATCAGCATGATGGCTGCCGCCTGTTTGCTACGACAGGGATATTCATCGATGGGACGGGCATGCATTGAGTATGAAGGCCGATAACGATACATATAGATACGACCATAGGTGCGAAGCTCATTGACAAACTCTGGCGCTAAGTATGCATGCAAATGCTTAGGAAAGTAACGCAGAGCATTGCGAAGGGCGAGCCGCTTTTGTTCTGCCGTAAGGATATCCTTGCGCTTAGGTGCATGGTTGACCTTGGGATCATAGGGTTGCAACTCGGGAAGTATCTCGGGAATTCCCGTCCTTATTTCGGTCTGAAAATCTTGAATTGTCATTGTTGATAGATTGCTTTATAGTTCTACAATCCACTGATTTTGGATTCTACGATAGCCATGATTTCTTGCTCAGCAGCATCTGTTTGAGCAGCTATCAGATTGGCTTCTTTTATGAGTCGGCCTGCCTCATGTCTATCTTTGAGCGAGCCAGCATTGATCTTTACGTTGAGACCTGCACCCAGAACAGCGGCGCGAGCTGCCAAAGCCCCGACACCTGCATCGGATACACTGTTGGGATTACCCTGCTCAGCCATAACCTTGCAAAGCTCAAAGACACTGAATGAAGCTTTCATAGTACGTAGGGGAACATTGGCAGCATATAGTGTGGCATGTTCGATAGCATCAGAGCGGGCAGCCTTATCTTCTTCGGTCTTCTTTGGTAGACCGAAAGCTGCCATGATAGCATTGAATGCTTCGGTATCCTCATCGACCAAAGCAAGCAGTTCAGACATTAATCGCTGCCCCTTCTCTGCCCACTGGCTAAACGTCATCGCCTGATCGTCCCAACCTCGTTTGTTGGCTGAGAGGTTGGCCACCATTGTACCCAAGGCTGCAGCGAGCGCACCCATGTAAGCAGAGATAGTGCCACCACCAGGTGCTGGAGACTCTCGTGAAGTCTCATTGGCAAAATCTGTGACTGTCAAATCCACGAGTTTCTTAGGGTTATCATCATTGAGCATGTACTCGATGAGCTTCTCTTTGGGGTTGAAAGGTTGCAAATCGTCCAAGCCCATTGACTTGACAGCGACATGAATGATGTCTGCCTCAGGTATGCCACACGAACGATTCTGTTTCTTCAGATAATGCTTGCCCGCCTCAACGAGCACGCGCTTGGGAGCTAATCCAACAAGCTCCGTGCCCGTCACGCGCAGTCCACGTTCATGTGCCGCACGACTCACCTCATCGAATGCAACGTGCAAGGGTACCGTATTGATATCGGTGATGTTCATAGAAACCTGAGCTATACCATACTCATCAATATACCAGCCAATGGCCTTTGTGCCCTTGAGCGTACCAGGCTGATAGATGGTCTGGCCATCTGTATCCTTCAGTATCTTGCCTGTGAGGGTATCACCCTCCCGCTTAGGACGACCTTTCTCACGCACATCGAAGGCAATTGCATTAGCGCGACGTGTGCTGGTGGAGTTTAAATTGAAATTAACGGCTAATAAAAAGTCACGTGCACCCACTGCTGTGCACCCTGTTCGAGCAATATCCTCATCATAGGGGCGGGCACCATAGTCGGGTGCCTTGGCAGGGTCGGCAAGTTTATCGGGAAGTGCCTCATATTCCCCCATACGACAGACAGCAAGATTTTTACGTTCTAGGCGCAGAGCTGCAGCTTCGTATGCGTAGCATGGGATGCGCAATTCATCTGCTATACGTTGTGCCAAAGCTCGAGCAAGATTGGCACATTCCTCCAAAGTAATACCCGAAATAGGGATGAGCGGGCACACATCAGTGGCTCCCATGCGAGGGTGTGCACCATGATGAAGGCGCATATCGATGACCTCAGCAGCCTTTCTCACTGCATGAAAAGCTGCATCCACCACATTCTTGGGATCACCCACGAAGGTAACGACAGTTCGATTGGTAGCTTCACCAGCATCTACATCAAGCAATTTAACTCCTTGATGTCTCTTAATTTCTGCAACAATCTCCTCAATAACAGTTTTGTTACGCCCCTCGCTGAAATTGGGCACACATTCCACTATCTGTCTTTCGTTAGCCATAGTAGATAGATTTAGGATGGAAATTCAAAAGTTATACTAATTCGCAAATATATAATAAAATTATTACATGCAAACTATTTCGGAAGAATTAAGTTGCTATTTCATAAGAGTCAATGAATCATTGACATCTAGAAATTAAACGAGAAAACTTCATAGAATCCAAAAGTCGGCTCTGGCTTCTTGGGAGATAATGGAAAGTATCCGGTAAACTTTGTCGAAAAATGTAATCTACATAACGAGGCTTTGTTTAGAAATACAACAAAAACAAAGCTTTGGAAATACTGATTCAAAAGAAAAATAGAATAGAACAGAAAGAGCGAATTATCTACGATAAGCAGCTCAGGAGCAGAATTAACACCTTTCGAATATTTTAAGAAGTGATATTAAAAAGAATAAATCAATACAATTATGGTACAAGATTACCTTGTATTGTTAGCCGGTTTAATCCCTCATGAGTATTGGTATAAACGTATATAGTCTTAGTGAAAGTACCCACATTAGTATCATCGGCATCAAAAGTTACTTTTACCTCGCCCATCTCGCCAGAGAGTAAAGGTTCTTTTGAAAAAGATGAAAGAGTACAATGGCAGCTTGTCTCCACTTTTTGAACCAGAAGCGGTTCTAAACCGGTATTCTGAAAAACAAAAGTATGAGTCACTTTTCCATCGCCTACATGAAGTGTGCCATAATCAATGACTGTATCTGTAAATAATATGCTAGCTTCTTGCGTTGTGACACTGGTTTTGTCTCTACCACACGATGAAACAGCTCCAAGAACAAACAAAAAAGAAAACAACAAAAGCCAAGAATAATGACGTGTTTTCATATGATCGATGTGTAAAAGCAACAAGAGTGCACTGCTATACACAGCAATGCACCCTCAAATTAAATAATATTCTCTAAGAAACAGATTATTCTGCTATCATAATTGACACACGATTCAAGTCGTTCTCTGCAAACGGCTGAACACGAGCACCCTTAGAGTCGGTTGTGATGCGATCGGATGTAATTCCCTTGTCAATCAATGCCTTTGTCACAGTTTCGGCACGCTGTTTAGCCAAACGGTCGTTGATGACGTCGTTGCCTGTACCTGCATCTGCATAACCTGTAACAGTAACCTTGGCATTTGGATATTGGTTGAGATAAGCCACTATCTCATCTACCTTCGGTTGTTCGGTCTCAGTTACTTCATACTTGTTTATCTTGAAGAACACATCACGACGAATAGGATCCACTTTTTTAACCTCAGGCTCTGGAGCAGGCGTTGGTGCAACATACTCTTGTATTGGTTCGGCAACAGGTTCCGGCTCTGGAGCAGGCTTCTCTTTTTTGGTATATGTCTTTCCTAAGTTGATGCGGAAACCTGCAAGGGCATTGAAATACCAATCGGGCTGATCAGCCTTCTTGGAGTTATACTTGTCTGACAAAATGTTAGCGTTGCCCTCAACAACAAAACGAACGGCATCGCTCAGACGGAAAGAAAGCTCCAAACCACCACGTCCAAAAGGATTAACCTTTGTTCCATCCCAAATGTAACGCATCTGATTAGGACCTGCCATAGCGTTGGCCTCACCATTATCCCATGCAACGTTGGCGCCGCCACCCAGGAATGCTGTAACGTTAAGCACCCTGTTTGGATTCCATCCATATAAAAGGTTGCTAAGGTTGAACATAAAGTCCAATCCGGGAGCAACATATTTATACTTATAGGTGGTATTAATTGCAGCGAGATTACCTACCTCATTGATGCCATTATAACCTCCCATACTCTGCCAGCCATTAGCCTGGATGCGGGCAGCAAACCAGGGATTGAACTGGTAACCAATGCCTAACTGTACGTTAGGGGAGATAAGGTCCATAAACTTGGCCTCACCCAATGTGTATTGTGCACCACCTTCGAGATTTAAGAAAGCGTGCTTCTTAAACTGATACTCGTTGCCCTCAGCATCAGTATAAGTTGCCTGTGCCATTGCGCCCATTCCAAATGAGAGCAGTGCAACAGCCAATAATGTTTTTATTGATTTCATTGTTGCTTGTTTTAATTCTGAATTTCTGTACCATGATTGGAGTCTGATTGTGTGTCGGCCAGAGTGAGATACCACTTGCCATCACGGCGCACCGGCTTAATAATCATCCCCATCTGATTGGGAGCAGGATCGTTGGCTGGCTTATCAAAAAGCGTCACCATAATTCGAACTTCGCTATCCTTTTCCTTAAAAAACGTAAGATTCTCCACCTCATACTTCGTCGCTCCTTCTACCATGCCAAGAACCTGTCGTTCTCGCTCTGCCAAACGAGGGGGTATTGGTTTAATTGAATCACGTTCCAAGTAATAGAGCATCTTCATAGCTCCATCCGTATTTCTATTCTTCAGCTCGTTTATGAAAGCTTGAACCTGCTTCATTACCTCAGCAGTATCTGCCTTACCCGTGCTCATCTCGGAAATGGGAGCATAAGTTTCCATCATATCCTTTACGGAACCTGGCTCGGCTTTCTTATTGCCACAACTATTACATCCAGTGAGCAAAAGAGAGATTGACAATGTAACTAATAAAAGGCTCTTTTTCATATACTACTTTTTTTAAAAAGGGGTGTCAAAGAAGACACCTTGACACCCCCTTAAGGATATAAATTGAACGCAGTAGCGTTATTAACGACGTTTAGCGTTTGCAACAGTTGTAGCAACATCAATACGAGAATATCCCATATTCACCTTGTAACCCCAGTCGTATGTTACATAAATAGGCACATAGATGTGGAATGCCTTGATGGTCGCATTATTGTTAGTATAAAGTACCTGACCAAACTTGTGGATAGGATCAGGAGCAATGTACACAACTTCAATGTTAGCATTCTGTACAGTTGCCAGTGATTCAATAGCACTTTGATCGGAGAATCCAGGTGACAAAGCAGTACGTGGTGCAGGGTTAGCAGCATCAGTGAAAGCCTTGGTTACGTCAGCTTCGATGTTGGAGATGCCATAGTAATCCCAATAGTTGTTCGTCCATTGATCACGCCAATCAGAAGGTGTTGCGAAGAGATTCTGTAAGTCTACATAGTATCCAGTGTCAACAGCATCCTGTGCTGGCTCATTGGAACTCGTGTTAAGATCAACCGGACGGAGGAAGCGAACAGTAAACATTCCAGCATCCATCCAATTGCAGATGTAAGCCTGAACACCAATATAAGCCTTAAAGGTTTGACCGTCAGCTAGCTCTTTATGTCCATTCTTATTGAGGATGTCGTAAGCAGCAAGATACTCCGACACAGCCTTGGTGTTGTAAGTAATCACTGAATTATGTGCACCACTCAATGTAGCTATTTCTTCATCTGTTGTCACAGCAGGATAACTAGAGGTTGTGGCAACCGTCTTTGTCTTAGCAAACAGTTTAGTGCCATCAGCAGAAATTGTCAATGTGTAAGAATTTCCACTTCTGCCATAAACAATCCACTCATCGCCTGGATTCAAACCTGGTTTCATCTTGAATACAAACTGGAAGTCTGTTACATCAGCATTTGTAAAGGTTGTTGTCGGGAAGGTAAATTGTACCGTCTTTCCCAAGAATCCATTCAACATGTCATAATAAATGCTATCTGCTGCGCCTGCTTGGCCAACTACCTGAGGATTTACATGAATCTCAGTTAGAGCATTACCATTACCTACTTGAGTGTTATAGTTTTCATTATACCAGCGAGCAAGAACCTTGTTAGAATTATCCATTGAAGGAACTGGTTTTACAATAGCACCAACTGGAATAATCATCTTCAAATAAGCATTCAACTGTCCACCATTAGTATAGCGAAGGTAAGTTACAAATGGATACTTATTAGCACCATTGGCATCAACAGTCATAGTGTCAGTAACAGCAGTTGGTAGAGCCCAAGTGAACTTAGTTCCATCCGAAGTAATGATACCAATCGGTGTAGTTGCAGCAACAAACCTGTCATTGTTAAGTAAGTACTGCTTTGCTATAGATGGAGGCATTATAAACGACATGGGTGCAGGAAGGACATCTAAACGATATGTAGCAGCAAACTGAGCTTGTGACATGTTGATACGTGGATCTGTATAAAGATCTTGTTCTGCCTTTGCAACAAGAACATCATCAAAAGCTACGCCTGAGCAAGTCACCTTCTTGGGACCAGTAAAGATCTCTGGAAGAACTGGCTCGGTAACACCTGCCACTTTCAGCTTAATGTAACCAATTTTGAGCACATTGCCGTTAGCATCTTTAAGAAGCACACGGACAATTGGCATATGGCCCTTAGCTGTCATCATCAAATCCTTATTAGGAGTAACAACACCGTTTACTAATGTTACATAAGTATTCTCTGCTAATGCACGACCTGTCAAAGTATAAGGGATCAAATCGAACTGATAGCTCAATCCAAGTGCCTTGAAAATACTTACATCCATCAACTGATCAGAAGAAGACGTATTTGCCATCGTATTAGTATAGGTGTAGTGCGTCTCTACTATCTTCTTCAAGTCAAGACTATCCTCGTATGCAATCTCGTGAGTAGGAAGAATAGCCTCAGGAGCAAGTTCGCTCACCACCTGGCCTTCGCCCTGACCAAACATATGTACATGCTGAAGATCAGCTGCAGTTTGCTGTACATGTGGGTCTTCGTTTTCTCCCGTTGTGGCATTATCTGCAATAATCAAATCCTGATAGTTGCTAATATTTAGTAATGCATAATCAGATGTAACAGTACGAGAGCCATCAGCACCCTCATTCTTGGTCATCTGGAAAGCGATCATAGGAGTCTTTCCAGCTTCAGTCGTTGCCTCAACAGCCTGATAATCTACAGTGAATGGAACATGAATAAGTCCCTCTGAAAAATTAGCTGGGTCAGCTGCTACTAATGCATCAAATGTAGTATAAACCGAATTTACATACTGAATTCCTGCACGTGTAACAGGATCGTTTCCATAGAAGTCAAGCGTATAGCCCTTCAAGTCAGCAATAGTAGGATTGACATGATATGTAGCTACTCCCCCCATAGAAATGTTAACAACATTACCTTCTGCTGCCCAAACTTCATCTATAGTAAGCGTATCTTGCCCCGTATAAGAAGCATAATCCTGAAGCGTTGGAACCTCCACGGCCTCAATACCACCAAAATAGAATGCCGGTTTCAATACCAGGCTAGTAAGTTTGCGATTGATGAGTGTAGTCATTGTAACAAGTTGCTCATTAATAGCAATAATACTATCATTGAGAGCATTCAACTGAGTCCCAAGAGTTGCAATACTATTGGTATTAGCAGTAACGTCAGCCTTTACGGCATCCAGCTGTGCCTGTAGGTCTGCCTTTGCTGCATCAATAAGAGCAGACAAGTCATTAAAGTTCTTTAGATCAGCAGCAGAGAGCTTGTCCTCCAAACCTTGAAGAGCTGTAGCGAGTTCTTCAGGAGTCACATAATCCAATGCAGCAAGCTGAGTTTGAAGATCCTTTATGGCTAACTCATTAACACTAATGCGAGCACCCCAAAGGGTAATGGAATCATTGGCATTCTTGAGAGCCCTAAGTTGGTCATTAACACTACCCTGCCATACAGTATAAGCAGCAACAGCATCGTTATAAGCATTTTTGAATGCATCAAAGTCTGCCGTGTTCACCTTTGTATCAAGAGCATCTTGAAGAGCCTTAATAGCTGTGGAGTTCTGACCAACGATAGCCTCAAGACTAGTAACCTTGTCCTGTAAAGCCTTGAAATCGGCCACAGTTACATGATCATCCTCCAAAGCCTTTACCCTTGTAGTAAGGTCAGCGATGAGGGCATTAGCCTTGTCAAGATCTGTCTGATTTGCCTTTAAGGCTATCTGATCCTTCAATTCTTGTACAGCAGCATCAAAAACAGACTTATCGACCTTAAGTGCAAGAGTTGCATTGATTCCGTCAATAGCCGTATTAATGGAGGTCAGTTGAGCAGTAAGAGCAGCGACTTTAGCATTGTAATCAGTAGTGAGAGTCGCTAAGTCACTAGCAAGCTTTTGAACAGTTGTAGCGTCTGCCTTCTTGTCGATAGCGGCTTGTAGATCTGCCTTGGCAGCAGCAATCTTAGAGGTGTAGTCTGCAGTAGCAGCTGTTAACTGATTCTGTAAGTCAGTCTTTGCAGCTTGCAATGCAGAATTCAAATCACTAACATTCTTCTGCAACGCCTGAATCTGGGCGGTGTTTGCTTGAATGTCATCATCATAATCCTTACAAGAGCTCATTGTTGCTGAAACTAAGACAACAGCTCCTAGTAAAAACAAGTTTAACAATCTTCTTTTCATACTTGATTTAATTAATAAAACTCTAATTATAATAACAATTCGTATAGGTTTCTCTAACTATAATAACAATTCGTATAGGTTTTTTATATCAAATCTCCCTATTATCCGCCGATGGGAGTTATTACTAATGCGACAAATATAAGTATAATTCTTAAGGTATGCAAATATTATTGCATTTTTTTTAGAATCAAACACTGATTTTTGTAAAATATCTACAAAACAGTTCTTTAAAATATAGTCAACAAACAGTTCCTTATGTTCAGCTGACAACTCAATTGCTTATTACATAAGGATATAGACTAAATATAACTTGCTAATGCAAATTTGTTCGTGTTTTTCTTAGTTAATGTTAGATGGCAAAAGATAAAAAAGTTAAAAGATGGAATCAGCTTGTTAACTGAATTCCAATTCCCGAAATGATAATAAGTCGGCGTTTGTAGAGGTCGCCAATAGCACGCTTATAAACTTTCTTGCTTACATGAAACTGCCTTTTGATTTCTTCTGCGTCACTCTTATCATCAAGGGAGCAATGTCCACCATTATCGCGAAGCCACTGCAAAAGAGTCTCAGCAAAACTTTCTGTTTGGCGACGTCCTGTCGGTTGAAGAGCGAGATCAATCTTACCATCTTGCCGGATATTCTGAAGGTAACCCTCCAATCGGTCGCCAGTATGTACTAACTGGTATACTTGATCCTCATAGACAAGCCCACCATAACGGTTGTTGATAATAACCTTGAAGCCTAGTTCCGTCTTTTGCCAAACCAATAGGTCAACTGGTTCTGCAGTCTCGAGTTTATGCCAAAGCTCATTACGATGCTCCTCATCATCCTCATTGACATCCATTAGATAGCGATCTACTTTTGCAGAGGCCACAATGCGATAACTATCCTCATCTACATATATATATACTATGTAACTATCGCCAATTTCCATGCGCTTCTTCTGTTCACGGAAAGGACAGAAAACATCCTTCATAACTCCCCAGTCGAGGAAGGCTCCATACTCGTTGACCCAACTCACCTTGAGATATGCAAAGTCGCCAACTTGAGCTAGAGGTTGCTCTGTGGTTGCTATTGGACGTTCGTCCTGATCTAGGTAAACGAAGCAATGTACATCATCGCCTACATGAATGCCCTCTGGCACATACTTTTGAGGCATAAGGATCTCGCCCTCTTTGCCTCCATCTAGAAATATTCCGAAGGTCTCTTTGCCACCAAAAGCATGAGGATTTGGTCGCTCTGCGAGCTTTAACATCTTGAGCGTATTGTATTTTCCTATCTGTATCATAATATTTTAAAATTTGTGAAAGAAACCAGAAACTAGTAATAGTTGAAATTATAGTGCCAATCGGATCAAAGGATAACATTTTCGTCTTCGATCCGAAGCCCTTCCCCAATAGAGTTATCCATAATCAGAGGATTAGTAGAGGTCACCAACCTTCCATCATTCATATGAATAGTGCGGTCGGTGATTGCTGCCAAAGCCTCGTCATGAGTAACAATGATGAACGTTTGTCCAAACTTATCGCGTAAATCGAAGAAAAGTTGGTGCAACTCCGTCTTGTTCTTTGAATCAAGACTACCAGAGGGCTCATCAGCGAGAATAACAGCTGGGTTGTTTATGAGTGCGCGGGCCACGGCCACTCGCTGCTTCTCACCACCCGAAAGCTCGTTGGGTCTATGATTAGCTCGATCCTTTAAACCCATAAAATGGAGCAAGTCTTCTGCCCGTCCTTTTGCAGCCTTGCGACTTTCGCCAGCAATGAAGGCAGGTATCATGATGTTCTCAATCGCAGTAAACTCTGGTAGAAGTTGATGAAATTGGAATACAAACCCAAGTCGCTGATTGCGAAAACGTGATATTTTCCTGCTTGATAGATTTCCAGTATCAATTCCATCAATAACAACAGTACCAGTATCAGGCTTGTCAAGCGTACCAATTATTTGCAACAAGGTCGTCTTGCCAGCACCAGAAGGACCAACAATAGACACCACCTCACCCTTCTCTATTTGCAGATCAATACCCTTAAGTACCTGCAATTTACCAAACGATTTGGTTATTCCTTGAACATCTATCATAATCATGTTATATAATAGGCCCTCTTACTCCAAACTTTAGAGGAGAACGAGATGCTTTACTTTATTATCTTTAATATCAGGTCATCACTCTCCTTCTGGCTGAAGGGGTCGAGGAATACCTTTGATCCACTCACGAATATCCTCGTATGGGCTATCGGAAAGGGGAATTTGGGGATTAGCGACCGTGATAACATCCGTATCCCCGTCATATTGATCAGGGAAAATAATCATTAGATTAATACCTGAAAAATGACGACGCAGCTCATCAGGAAGTCGCTCTAACGCATTCTTATAAGAGATAGTACCCTTGCGAGCCGAAACGACTACAAACAGGTGGTCATTAGCAATAGTCGTAGCGAGCTGCGGAAGTTCGTTCCAATGCTCCATAGGCAGATATTCTCCCCGCAAATTTGGATGATTGTTGCGCATATACTCACCAATGAGTATGAGCGTGTCCTTACGTCCATGAAATATCATTCGACATTCAATATTATCACCCACCCGCGCCAGACGTTCTATCCAACGATAAAACCCTGGCTCATATTGTGCCCGTGAGGGAACAGCGACTTGAATTCTTCTAATTGTATTTAGTGGCTGTTTGATATGCGCCATGATGATTTGTCGAGAGAGACTATTGAATAAATTCTGGTGAAAATCACCCCAAAATTTATTGGAGACATCATGATGAGTATGCAAGCCCATGATGATTTCCGATGCATGAAACTCATTAAATGCATGCTTGATGCCAGTAGCTATATTATTGGAGATACGCACCTGAGTTTGCATCAAGACGTTCATAGAGTTAGCATATTGTAACATGTGATCGAGGAGTTTACGTCCTCGTTCTAAATTATTGCGCGTATCATGGTCCTCAAAGATAACATTAAGGCCTACAAGTCCGCGATTCAATTTATTATTGCGCATCATGATGCCGAGACTCATCAGACTATCTGCTATCTCTGGATAGTTCATCGGAATAAGAATTTTCTCATCATCTGCCACGTCATCGTGAGGCATCATATCACGATTACGTAACACCATCAGTTTTGATGCACGCTCGGTGGTTACTGAACTGTAGAGGCAGGTTACAAGGATTAGGATGATAGTGCCATTAAGTACGTCATTGTTAAGTAATCGTTGTCCATCAGGCAGGAAGATATTGTAGCCAACCATAACAGCCGCCAGCGTAGCTCCTGCTTGTGCATTACTCAATCCAAAAATCATTTCTCGTTCCAACGGCTGAAGCCTGAATGTCTTTTGTGTCATCAATGAAGCTAACCATTTGGACGTTAAAGCTATTAAAATCATAACGCTAGCCACCTTAATAGTTGTCCAACCGCTCAGCATCGACTCCACACTGACAAGCATTCCAACACTAATGAGAAAGTAAGGTATGAAGATAGCATTACCAACAAACTCTAGATTATACATCAATCTAGATACCTTAGGTACATAACGATTCAAAACCAAGCCTGTGAGGAAAGCACCTAGAAGTCCCTCCAAGTCAACCAACTCCATGAGGATAGCCGCAAGAAACATCAATACAATTACAAAGATGAACTGCACTACAGCACTGTCATATAATTTAAAGAACTTGCGTGCCATACGCGGGAATCCCAAAATAATGATGGTAAAGACTAATGCTGTCTTTACCACGAGCATCACCCAAAACCATCCTGTCACATTACCCTTGAATAATGCTACAATTATTGCTAGCACAAGCAATGTCAATGTGTCGGTAATTGCAGTGGCACCGACGGCAATCGTCACGCTACGCTCTTGGGTAAGGCCAAATTTCATCACCGTAGGATAGGCAATTAGCGTATGGGAAGCATACATACTTGCTAGCAGAATAGATGTAAGTACGCCATATTTTAGAATTACGGAGTTGACTGCAAAGCCCAGAATCATTGGGATAGCAAAAGCCAACAAGCCATGAACTACCGTCTTGTCTCGATTGTGCTTAAAGTCCTCCATATTCATTTCCAGGCCAGCCAGAAGCATAATGAAATATAAGCCAACCGTTCCAAAAATATGAAAAGAACTATCCTGAGCTAACAAACCCAGTCCGTGCGGGCCGACAAGAATGCCCGCAAGTATCATTCCAATGATGTGTGGAATGCGCAATTTTCCCATGACAATTGGCGCAAAAAGAATGATCAGCATCACCACAAAGAAGATCTGAGTGGGATCTGTAATGGGAAAGTAGGAGGTGATGTTGGCCATGGGTTTATATTTTGTGACAAAGTTAACAAGAAAATCCTATATTATAATGGTATCAGTGGTGAAAAATGAAAAACTCCAGAGCTAGTCTTAACATATAACCGTCATTCAATCTCAATTAATTTTCATAGCTAAATCTTCGTGATTATCATCAAATTATCGTAATTTTGCCTCGATATATTAATTTTTAAAACCATACACGATGAGAGTAGCTATTGTTGGCGCCAGTGGCGCCGTGGGTCAAGAGCTTCTGAGGATTCTCGATGAGCGTAACTTTCCTTTAGACGACTTAGTACTGTTCGGTTCTTCCCGCAGTGCAGGAAACAAATATAAATTCAAGGGCAAGGACTACGAAGTTAAGTTGTTGCAGCACAACGATGAGTTCAAAGATATAGACATTGCCTTCACTTCTGCTGGTGCAGGTACCAGCAAGGATTTTTTGGAAACCATCACAAAGTACGGTGCAGTGATGATTGACAACTCTAGTGCCTTCCGTATGGACGATGATGTGCCCTTGGTAGTACCAGAAATCAATCCAGAGGATGCTTTGTCAAGACCACGTGGTGTCATTGCCAACCCCAATTGCACTACTATTATGATGGTCGTTGTTCTCAACCCTATCGAGAAATTATCACACATCCGCAAGATACATGTTGCCAGCTACCAAAGCGCAAGCGGTGCTGGTGCTGCCGCTATGCAGGAACTTCAGCAGCAATATAAGGAGATAGTTGAAACTGGCAAGGCAGTTACTATCAATAAATTCCCTCATCAATTAGCTTACAATGTCATCCCACAAATCGACAAGATGACAGAGAACGACTATACAAAGGAGGAAGTGAAGATGTTCAATGAGACACGCAAGATCATGCATTCCGATGTACGTACATCTGCAACATGTGTTCGCGTCAGCTCGCTTAGATCGCACTCTGAGAGCGTATGGTTCGAAACAGAGCAGCCTTTGAGCGTCGAAGAGATTCGCAACGCCCTGCAAGGAGCTCCTGGAGTGACGCTTGTGGACGATCCTCAAAACTATGTTTATCCCATGCCTCTTGAGAGTGCAGGAAAAGATGATGTATATGTAGGTCGCGTGCGTAAGGACTTAGCCGATGACAACAGTTGCACTTTGTGGCTCACTGGCGATCAAATACGTAAAGGGGCAGCGCTCAACGCTATTCAGATTGCCGAGTATCTGATAGCCTCTCCGGGCCGTCTCTAATATTAAGAGGACTTCAAGGTCTAAAAGATTCCATAAAAATGGCCTCGCCAATTTATCAAACATTGAGGCGTAATGGACATTTGGTAGGCT
>DHOP01000041.1:33648-46678 GCA_002407775.1 Prevotella sp. UBA5387 | reverse complement strand
ATATATTAAGAGACACTAGTGTTATGGATATAAAGATATTGCTTTTGAATTTGGAACTGCTATAAGTGTTTGAAGATTATGGTGACAGAAAGTTGTTAAAACGACACTGCTTCCACGCAGTAACATCAACTTGGAAGCATTTAATAAAAACTAATAATTAAAATGACATGAAGAATCTTAAATCAATTATCGGACTTACATTAGTCCTATTTGCATCATTCGCCTTCACAGCTTGTTCCGATGACGACGACGAAACCCTGTATTCAGAATGGGAAACTGTTTTGGATAATCATGGAAGTAATTATACATATGATGATAATGGACAATGTTTTGGAGACGGCGGAGGAATAAGTAAAGAGAATTTCAAGCAAATGTTTATTGGATATGGTTGGAAAAATTATGGCACATGGGAAATTGATGAGAATGGGAAAAGACTTACAAATGAATATTACAGTGAAATGCTTGGAGTAAGCCCTACTTATTACTACTTCGACAATGATACCAAATTGACAACATATTTTCATTCAGATGCAGAAGCTGGCACGGTTAAGAAGAACGACATATCATATAGTTTCAATGAAAGATATAATGGTCTATCAAGAACTGTTTTGTTATTAGATTCCGACGAATATCTTCAGATAACAGGTTGGACTCAAGGAAACCAACCAAGTTTTTGTATTGTACGTTCACTAGGAGTAAGAAATAACAGAAAAATCTATGGTGTTTCCATATACGTACAAATGACAGATAAAGAATTAAGTGATTTACAGATTAGCGTAAAATAAAATACTTCTTTGATATGAAAAATCTAAAATCAATTATCGGACTTACATTAGTCCTATTCGCATCATTCGCCTTCACAGCTTGTTCTGATGAAGACGAGGATATTCATTTCACCAAAAATGAAGTCGTACAAGGTGACATTCTAACAGGAAACCAAGTGTCTATACCTGGTAATACTATTAGTGTATTCACCACTATGAGTGACGTCGTAAACGTACAGAATGCTAGTGGGGTAATTTCGGCAGTATCTAAAAATGGGAACATCGCAACAGTGAGAGTTGTGAATGCCTCATACGACGGAGAACCCATTCAAGACAAGGAAATTGAAATCCGTGGTATGCAGGTCGGTGAGACACAAATCGTTGTATCTGATGCTGATGGAAAGACAGCTACCTTGAACGTAAAGGTAGAAGATGTCAGCTTGTTTTGGGATACTATTTGCACCTATAAAAAGACAAGCCTTGTAGAAGATGTTGTAGAGATTGAAGGCATTGATGAAACTTCCGCTGGTGGCATAAGAACTGATATTCTGAGCAATAAAGCAAAAGAAAGTACATTCATAATAAAAGCCAGCAAATCTTACCCTTTTAGTGTGTATAAAATGCAAGTCTTAGATAAAGATGACAATGTCTTGTATGAACTATCTGGTAGCAATGTTTCTGATTCGGGTTATAAATTCTATTTACCTTACACATTACAGGATCAGAAATATGCTGTGAAAACATATTCATTTTTTGAAGAAACCAATAGTTTTGGAAAGTGGTTGATTGAGGATATTTCAGATGATTACAAAGCACAATATCCAAATGTCAAAGTTCTTCTAAAAATGCAGATTGAAAAGCAGTAACCTGTTATATTTAGGCGTAATGGGCATTTGGTAGGCTGAAACCTTTCGAATGTCCATTATTTTTTACCTTTGCAGTATTTGACAGGTTATGAAAAAAAATCTGCATCTTCTGTGGCAGCCCAAAGGTTAAAAAGAATGGTCACAGACGTGGCTGCCAAATGTACTTTTGCCATGATTCTGGCAAACAATTTCAGACTGGTCTTCGTATCAATGGAGTTGACTCGTGGCGTAGCTATCTGGCTGACAAACGGACAGTGCTGGATCTGTCTTCCCAATACAAATGCTCGGGGAGGACCATACGCCGTGGACTAAAGCTCATAGCCGATAGCTTCGTCCCTTCCCGCCCCACGACCGCTATGGTTGTCATAGACACGACTTACTTTTCCAGGTTGTTTGGAGTTATGCTGTTCCAAAACTTGTCAACAGGGAGAACACTTTATCGTACGTTTGAAAGGGACCGGACCAATGCTGATTATTTGGATGGACTGTCTCAAATTGATTCAAGCGGAATGTCCATAGAGACCGTAGTATGTGACGGGCATATGGGACTATTGCAGATAATTGGTCCCTGTCCTGGGCAGATGTGCCAATTCCATTAATTTCAGATTGTCGGAAGGCTAAGAACTGCAAGGAGATCTATTAAAAATCATCTCAAATGGCTCTTTACCTTTGAGGAACACCCAGAAATAAACATACCTAATACTACGAATATGCCGGAAGGATATAACTCGCAGCTTAAAAGGGCCTTGGGAAATCATAGCGGGCTAAATGAAACAAATAAAAAGAAGTTTATCGATGCCTTTCTGAATATGGAAAAGTAGGCTGGAAATAGCCAGCCTACCAAATGTTCATTACGCCTTTTTTACCATACCAAAGAGGGCGCACTCACACGAGTGCACCCTCTTTGGTATCTGGTTTCGGATTGTCCGAAATATTCTCTTAGAAGAACAAGTAGCGGTTATCTACTACGTTGGCCTTGATATAAAGTTCGTTCATGAAGTTGCCAGCACTCTGCATGGCCTTCTGACGCATCTTAGCTTCTTGAGCAACGGCATCATATTTAGTAGCGTTCTTGGTACGGTTGATTACCTGAAACTGGTAAACACCAGCCTGACCCTTGATAGGACGAGCGCAGAAAGCACCCTTGTTGGTGGCATACACGGCACCGCTAAGTGCTGGTTCGCTGGCACCAGTAGCCTGTACAAATACAGGAGCGGCGAACGTAACCTGGTTGACGACAGTTACAGTGGCACCCTTTGCCTTGGCGGCTGCGATACTGTTGACACCCTTGGCGTTAGCCATGAGTTGTTCGGCCTTCTTGTCTTTCAACACTTCAGCCTTGACCATCTCCTTCACCTGGGGGTCGTCAAGACCGCGATAGCCGATAGGATGAACCTTGTCGCAAATAACAATCAACAAGTGATCGCCATTGTTACCACACTCGAACATCTTGGAAACTTCACCCTCGTCAGCATCAAAGAGCCACTTCATGGCATCGCGTGTCGAGCTTACGCCAACAAGATTATGCTGAGTTGTGGTCACGTCCTTTGCCTCTTGCAGCTTGTAGCCGTTCTTGGCAGCGTTCTTCTGAATGTCGGTAGCAGTGAGGTTTGCACTTACAAATGAGCTGAACTTATTGAAAATACCGCCGCGCGTCTCTCTAGAATAGTCGATGACGCGCTTGATAACGGCTGCAGTGTACTTGTCGATCATGTTTTTGCGATCAAGAACCTGAACGATGATATTGCCCTGTGACAATGCAACGTTCTTGGTCTCATTGACGCCCATGGTCATCAAGCTATTGAGATAGCCCATAGTCTCCTTGTCCATAGAGTTGGAATACTCATACTGCTTTGTAGTGATCCACTGCTCCTGACCTTCCTGACCATACTTCTTAGCAAGTGCTGCGAAGTCTGCGCCGGCGTTGAGAGCATTGTAGATAGAGTCAGCACGGTTGTGAGCCTCGTCTATGGTTGTACCACCTACTTGGATAGCGCGGAACTTCACAGAGTCTGGCAATTGCTGTTTGGCAACCAGCTTTACAAGGTTCAGAGTATTGTCTTGCTTGTTCTCGATAGGACCTACAGTCTGACCAACGGCCATTGAGTCAATCTTTTGTGCGATGTCAGCAGGGAAAACTTCCTTGCCTACAGGGATGCCAAGGTATGGAATTGAAGAAGTGCTCTTGCGAACCACGTCTGATGGGTCGGCAGCAGCGGCAAGTGACTTGGCATAGCCATTGAAGTCTTTGAGCAATGCGGCACGGTCAGCAGCAGATGCGGTAACTTGCACATCAACATACTTTATGTCACGGCTTTCGACATATTGCTGGAAGCGCGGCTTCATCCCCTTGTATTTAGCCTGAAGATCAGCGTCTGAAATCTTCACCTTGGCATCAGAAATGCTGCTATAAGGATAGGCAGCAAGCTCGATCTGGCTCTCCTGACTCTCTTCGTCATAGCTCATCTTAGCCTCGATAGGGTTAGATAGGAAGCAATGTGCGAGCAATCCGTTATACTTCTGAACGAGCAACTGCTCGCGGAGAGACTTCTCTACATAAGTCCAATACTTGTAGATAGAGCGCATTTGCTCGGCAGACTGAGAGTTTGTATTCTGTTGCGCATTGTATTGGGCAAGGAATTGCTTGAGCTGATTGGCATCAAAACGTCCAGTCTGGCGATTGACAAAAGGAGTAGAGAGCAACATTTGGTTAGTGCCTTCGTTAAGTACGTTCTGCATCTCATCGTCGGTTACGACAAGACCGAGCTTATCACACTCGTTCTTCACGATCTGATATTGCACGTATCCTTGCCAAACCTGGTCACGGAGCTGGTTGAGTTGATCCTCGTTCAGATTTTCCTGGCCCATAAGCTTCATGGCTTCCGATGCCTCGTCAACCATTTTGGCAAACTCCTCGTAATTGATTTTTTCTCCTAACACTTCACCGATTTGCTGGCGCTGGTTGTTGCGAGATGACTCGCAGGAGCGGAAAGCTTCTTCGGCAATGAAAGCAAAGAGACCGAAACCGATGATAATAATCAGGGTGACGCCTCTGCTTCTGATTTTTCCTAATGCTGCCATTTGATTGTTATGATTTATTTTTTATTTTGTGATTTCTCCAGGTTGTTTAAGCCGCTTAAATATTACAAAAAGCGTACAAATTTACTAATTAAATGTCGAACAAGTGCAAATTTATAAGAGAAAATGTCCTAAAAATGAGCCTTATGCATCGACATGTAGTTTGACTAACTCGATTTTGGTCATAGTTTTCTTTATAATCTTGAAATGAAGTTTGCCGATTGTCACAACCTCATTGAGTTTGGGGAAACTCTGATAGTGATGAAGGATGAGTCCACCTATCGTCATGTATTCGTCGCTTTCGGGTAAATCAAGGTTGAACATTTCGTTGACGTGATCTATTTCAAGCCTTGCCGAGAGAACATAATCGCCTTCGTCGGTCTTCTTGGCGACGTAATTCTCCACGTCATGCTCATCCTGGATATCGCCGAAGATTTCTTCCACGATATCTTCCAAGGACACAAGGCCGCTTGTCCCGCCAAATTCGTCCACGACAACGCCAAGGCTTTTCTTTTCCTGAAGGAAGATGCGCATAAGCTTTTGGGCTGCCATAGTCTCTGGAACGAAAGTCATTGTGCGTATGCGGCTTTGCCAATGCTCTGCCTCTTGGAACATTTCCTGGGCATGGATATAGCCAACGATGTGGTCGATGTCGTCACGATAAACAATAATCTTGGACTTACCGCTTTCCACAAACTTTTGTCTAAGTTCTTCCGAGGTGCAGTTCTCAACGTCCACAGCCTGTATCTCAGTACGCGGTATCATGCAATCGCGCACACGAATGTCAGGGAAATCCAACGCGTTTTGGAAAATTTTGACTTCGTCTTCGACCGAAGCCTCGTCCGGGGCGTTGTCGATCGATGACTGAACTAAGTAGTCCAGGTCAACCTTGGTAAACCCTTCGCCCTGTTCATTACTAGCTAGCTTTACGCCAATAACACGTAACATCAATCTTGATAACGTCGTAGTGAACCAACTGATAGGCCAAAGGATAATATAAAACACAAATGCCACCGGTGCGAAGAAGGTGAGCATGGTGTTGGGACTGCTTTTGAAAAAGGTCTTCGGGAGAAATTCGCCGGTAAAAAGAATAATCAAAGTGGAGACTATGGTGTTGAGCGTAACCTGCACGCCCACATCGAATGTCTTGAAAAGAGTCTGATTAAAAAGGTGGGCAAAGAAGATGCCATAGACGACAAGCACCACATTATTGCCTACAAGTAAGGTAGACACGAAACCATTGGAGTGCTTGTAGAAAAACGAAATGATCTTTTGTGAGATGCCATTCTTCTCCTTATCCATCTCCGCCAACAATCTATTGGAAGAGACAAAGGCTATCTCCATGCCTGAGAAGAAAGCACTGAAGATCATCATAATAAGTATTCCGACGACTAAGAAAAGAATATTCTGTTCCAAAGTTACTATGGATTGATAATACTATTGCGCATTGGCAAAGTCTGTTTACGCTGACTTTTCTGTATGCTGTCTTGCATCAGACGGGCCGAATCGGTAGTTTGAGAAGAACCGTCGAGGTCACTTTGTTCGAAGGATCCCTTGGAATTGGAGACGAAGTACTTCGTCATGCGCTCGTCTGAACGGAAGTAGCTGCCTTGTATTGTGCGCTCTGGGGTGATAAGATTGGAGTGCACGTAGGAATAGAGTTCATGTTTGGTCTCGTCCCAAAACAGCTGTTCGCTACTAAACCTTACGCCGTCCTTGGTGAGAATACGTACTCGCGAGCGCAGTTCCCATAGTTGCATCTGGCTGTAATAGAAGGCAGTGTCAGCCTGTATGTAGGCTTGAATATGAAATTTCTCGTCAAACTGAGTGAGGAAGATGCCCTTGTCAAAGGTCCACCGAGGAGGTCTCTTGTTCTCGTTGACCTCCCATCGCTCAGCCACGATGCGATATTTGATGACTCCGGAGTCGGAGATGAGCGTGTTTACACCCCAGCTTGTCATCACGGCCACAGAGTCGCGACCGTAGATGGGTGGTGCTGTGTGTTCTACCTGCTTCTCACACGAGGCGATGACAGCTATGAGGAGAAGACCCGAGATATAAACGAATAAGTGTCTCAAGAGCAGTATCGATTACTCTACTTTCCACTTCGCAAACCAACGCTCGTTGAAAGTCAAGCCGATGTTTATGCGAAATGAGTTCTCCGTGATAAAGTCTGTGGCTGACCGCTGCACCCATTGTGCCGAAATGTTAAGCACTGAACGGTTGTTGTAACTGTTTACAATTGGGAGGCCGATGCCAAGGCTAGCGCTCAATTCACGTGGTCCGTCCTGTCCGTTTATATAATAATATGGTGAAGCATAGCTCACACCGGCACGATAATGCAATCGTTTACCAAAGCTACGGCTCATCTGCTGAGGGCAGAAGTCGGCACCAACACTCAATTGTTGACGGTTCTTGTAGAAACCTGTGCCCATCTCATAAGACACGGTATTGCCAGCAGTAGCACTAAAGTTAGGACTTGACACCTTGGCCCACTTCTGCAGATTATAGTCGACACCCAACTTAAGCTGGTTGTTATGGTTATACATTAGGCCAACACCAAAGGTTGTAGGTATCTCCAGTTCAAGCTTGTTCCCAGCTGTGCCAGCATACGTTGCTGTGTCAGAAACGCTTGTTTGTGAATTGGTCGAAATGATATCCAGTTGTGGTTTGCCTCCAATCTTGTGACCTAGACCATAGGTCACACCGAGGGTCATGGCATCCTTCTTGTTCAATTGAGCCGTATATTGTGCTCCAAAGTCCACTTTGTAGTTGCGAACCTCGGCAGAATATTGCTTGGTGAGGGTGTTGGCGTAGGCATTGCTGTAACTGCTCACTAATGATCGGTTGTAAGAACCATAAAGGTAACTGCCGTTAACACCGATGGCTAAACCACGCACTGGTTCCCATCCCATACCGACGAATGCCTGGCGAAGACCACCCGACCCGGAGTAAGTGCTCGTGCCAACTGTATTATTGGCATCGTTTATCTTATGAGTGGTATAGTAAGAATAGTTGATGTTGGTGTAAGGTAGCAGTCCGAAACTCACACCGAAGTGCTTGAAGGCGCGAAAGCCACTCACGATATACTCGAAGTTGGCATTGTTGGCGTTGAGCTTGTTATTGCCTTCCTTATAATTGGTGATCTGTCCAGCAATTCCTGCATCGAAAATAAATGACAAACTGTCTATTGATGCATAGGAGGCAGGGTTCAGATAATTGATCTGATTGCCCTCGTGAAAACCCAATGCCACTCCGTTCATGCCTCGATTCATGCTCGAAGATTGGTCAGCAAGTACGCCTAAACCGAACTGACTATAGGGTGAATTGGTGCCACTCTGAGCCATTGCCCCGTAAGTGGCGGCGGACAGCAGTAATGCCGTCGCGAGGGATCTATACATTTTAAGAATGTTTCGTTATTATTTTGTTATGGTCTTATAAATCAAGACAACTGCAAAAGTATTGAAAAAAAACGAAACAATGGCACGGCAACTCGAAATAATAAGTTATTTTTGCATCGTGAAACGTTTCGATAGATTTTTGAGGATAATAGGGTTCGTTGTCTTAATTTTGTTGACAGCACCTGTCTGTGCACAAAATAATTACCAAGAGACCTCTTTGCCCGACAGTGCAAAGCGACAGCTCGACAGTGTCGAGATTAGTCTGTTGACTTGCTCTCCCGGACAACAGATATGGAGTTATTACGGCCATTCGGCTATCCGCATATATGATCCAGTTCACAATCTGGACATTGCCGTCAATTACGGTCTCTTTGATTACAATCAGAAGAATTTCATATTACGCTTCGTCTTTGGTCTTTGTGACTATCAGATGGGTATGGCCAACTTCCCCATGTTCCTTGTGGAATATGCTGAGGAAGGACGATCCGTGGTGCAACAACGGCTCGATCTCACAAGCGAGGAAAAGGCTGTCATCATGCAAGCCATCGATGAAAACTATAGTCCTGTCAATAGGGTCTACCGGTATAATTTCTTCTATGACAACTGCACCACTCGAGCACGCGATATCTTGGTAAGTCATATCAATGGCAAAGTGGAGTATGCCCCTCATCCTGAGGTCAAAACTTCATGGCGTGAAATGACCCACCAATGGAGCGGCGAGCATCGTTGGGGACAATTTGGTTGCGATTTACTCCTCGGGGTGAAGGCTGACGGAGCAACCGACAATGCACAACAACAATTTCTGCCTGATACTTTGCGGGCTGCGTTTGCTTCGGCTCAGGTAGTTGACCCGGCTGGACGACGACGCGCTTTGGTCGACTCCACATCTACAATTCTCAAAATTGAGTCCGCTAACGTGCCACAACAATCCTCAATCTGGGATGTTGTTACGCCACGAACGTTTTTTGGATTGGCATTCCTTGTTGTCTTTTTGATTTCGCTCTTTGAGCTTCGCCGGAAACGGACACTTTGGCTAGTAGATGTAGTTTTACTCACATTGGATGGTCTGGCGGGTCTGGTGCTCTTTACAATGATATTTTCCCAACATCCCACGGTGAGCCTGAACTTCCAGATTCTATTGCTTAATCCATTGTCCCTTTTCTTTGTATATGGTGTGGTAAAGAAAGAGTTAAGCGCTCAATACCATCGGTACTGGAATGTGCTGTTGGTGTGCATTATTCTGTTTGTTATTGGGGGATTTTTCCAAGATTATGCAGAGGGAATCTATTTTTTGGCACTCTCTTTGCTTTTAAGAATTGGGATTAATAGACATATCGCTCAAAAAGCAACGACAAAAGCATGAGATATTTGGCCTTCATATTGGCAGCCCTTACATCGGCAGAGATGCAAGCCTTTGAGCTTGCACCCAGATTGGTTGTCAATATCACTATAGACCAATTACGCTCTGACTATGTAGAGGCATTCAACCCACTCTACACATCGGGTGGCTTCCGTCGCATTTTGCGTGATGGAATTATCTATGAAGATGCCGGATATCCTTTTATGCCCGTTGACAAGTCGTCAGCGCAAGCAACGATATCCACTGGAGCAACACCTTATTATAATGGGATTATTGCCTCGCGATGGCTTGATCGTGAGACGTTGCAGCCTGTTTTTTGTGTCAGCGATGAAAAATACGGCAATTCAGCCGCACGACTGAAGACTTCAACGGTTGGCGACGAGCTCAAGATGAGCACCGAAGGGAAAGCCATTGTCTATTCGTTCGCTGCTGATACCGAGTCGGCCATTATGTCGATAGGTCATGCCGCCGATGGTGCGTTCTGGTTCGACCACCACTATGGGTGGCGCGGATCATCCTATTACGGCACTATGCCACAGTGGCTTAAGACGCTAAACAATAAGGCATCATCGTCAAATCCAAATGATGACGTGGTGACCGCATCGCTTCAAGCCGTCTCTTCTGCAAGAATGGGACGGGATGATGTTCCCGATTTGCTTAGTGTGTCGTTGTCCGCCATCAAGCGTGATGGCGAGTCATTGACACATTGGCAGAATGAGATGGAGAGTGTCTATATGCAGTTGGACAATTCCTTGGAGCGGCTTATCAGTGGGATAGAGCTTCAGGTAAATCTCGATCAGGTGTTGTTTGTGCTCACTTCTACTGGCTACACAGATGAGGAGCAGGGAGATCTGTCCCGATACCGCATTCCAACAGGCACATTTTACATCAATAGAACAGCCAATCTACTCAACATCTATCTCGGAGCAATCTATGGCCAGGGCCGTTATGTCGAGCAGGTCTATGGCAATCAGATGTATCTGAACCAAAAGTTGGTGGAGCAGAAGCGTGTGGCCTTGAGCGAAATTCTCAGCCGTAGTCGCGAATTTTTGGTGCAAAATGCCGGCGTAGCAGACGTCTACACGAGTGACCGACTGTTGGACGGCAATAACGATATACTCCTTGTACGCAATGGCTACAATACAGGGTGCAGTGGAGACATTACCATTGAGGTTGCGCCAGGTTGGAAACTGCTCAATGAGGAGACAGGACAAACATATACTAGCCGCGCCAGCGTGATGCCGTTTCCTATCATTTTCTGGGGATCCGACATCAAGCCTCAGCGCATTAACAAACCTGTTACCGTCGATTGTATTGCTCCGACGATAGCTAAAGCTATACGTATTCGAGCACCCAACGCCTGCAATACCAGCCCTTTGTTCTGACATAGCAAGACGTTAAGACCAAGGGCGTAAGCCCACAACTTCCATTACTTTTATGTTTTGAGTCCAAAAGGACTCTCGGTAACTATCTTCTGGTGCTTGGGTTAAAACCCAATGGCAACGTGATAACAAGCAAATATCACTTTCATAAGGCATCAATCGAAAAGCCACTAGATGACAATGCTTGATATAGCGTATGAAGTCGGTAAATTTGAAGGGATAGTACCGTCGATAAATAAAAGAAAATATTTGGATAAAAGTGGGTTTGGCAGAATTTCAAGAGAAAAATAGTGGATGTTACTTTAGTCCTTAGAAAGTGGTCGATGAAAGAGGAAAGTTTGTTGGATTATACCTTACATGATGACAATTCCGATGACCTTATAACACCAAAATAGATACGAGACTATTGCTCTCAGATTCATAACAAATTCTCTTAATACATAAATAGCGTTAGATTCAATTAATTAACAATTCCGAATGCTTTACGAATATTTCTTCGTAATTTTGCAAAGGCATTGAAACAGAAACAAATAAATAACAATATATGAATATCAACAGTTTTCTAACATCATTGTTTGGCAACAAGTCGAGCCGTGATATGAAGTTGATTCAGCCACTGGTGGAGACCGTAAAAGAGGCCTATCCAGATATAGAAAAGCTGAGCAACGACGAGCTTCGTGCTAAGACCCAAGAGATAAAGACCTACGTTCAGGCTGCCGCCAAGCCATTCCAAGATAAGATTGAAGAGCTGAAGGCGCAGGTGGAAGAGACTCCCATCGATGAGCGCGAGCCTATTTTCATCGAGATCGACAAGCAGGACAAGGATATGCTTGAAGCTCTTGAGAAGGCACTCAATGATGTCATGCCCGTGGCTTACAGCATTGTGAAGGACACGGCACGCCGTTTCAAAGAGAATGCAGAGACCATAGTAACAGCTTCCGACTTCGATAGGGAATTGGCTGCCAACCCTGCCAATGACTTCGTTACTATAGATGGTGATAAGGCCATTTACCATAACGAGTGGACCGCAGGTGGTAACAAGATCAAATGGGACATGGTTCATTACGATGTTCAGATCTTCGGTGGTATCACTTTGCACCAAGGCAAAATTGCCGAGATGGCTACTGGTGAAGGTAAGACACTTGTGGCAACCTTCCCAGTGTTCCTCAATGCCCTCACAGGCAATGGTGTTCACATGGTGACCGTCAACGACTACTTGGCCAAGCGTGACTCCGAGTGGATGGGACCTATTTATGAGTTCCATGGTCTTTCAGTTGATTGTATCGACAAGCACCAGCCTAACTCTGAGGCTCGCCGCAAGGCTTATCAGGCCGATATTACTTTTGGTACCAACAACGAGTTCGGCTTCGACTACCTCCGTGATAACATGGCTCTGGCTCCAGATGACCTCGTACAGCGTCGCCATAACTATGCCATCGTCGATGAGGTCGACTCTGTGCTTATCGATGATGCTCGTACGCCACTTATCATCTCTGGTCCTATCCCAAAAGGTGACGACCAAATGTATGAGGAATTCCAACCATTAGTAGAGCGTCTCTATGAAGTGCAGCGTAAGCAAGCCACAGAGTTGTTGGCCGATGCACGTCAAAAGATCAACGACGGTCGTGAGAAGAATGACCAGAACTTACTTGATGACGGTTTCCTCAGTCTCTATCGCTCGTTCAAGGCGTTGCCTAAGAACAAGGCCTTGATCAAGTATCTTTCCGAGGATGGTATCAAGTCGGGTATGCAGAAAACCGAGACCATCTATATGGAGAACAACAACCGTTTGATGCCTAAGGCTGTAGAACCTCTCTACTTCGTTGTTGACGAGAAGCTCAACAGCGCTGATTTGACCGACAAGGGCACTGAATGGTTGTCTAGACAAGTGAAGGACAAGGACCTTTTTGTACTCCCTGACATTGCCTCACAGCTCTCTGCATTGGAGAATGAAACATCACTCAGCGACCAAGAACGTCTAGATACAAAAGACGATATGCTCAATAAGTATGCCGTACAGAGTGACCGTGTACATACATTGCAGCAATTGCTTAAAGCCTACACTATGTTCAACAAGGACGATGAGTATGTCGTCATGGATGGAGAGGTGAAGATTGTAGACGAGCAAACCGGCCGTATCATGGAAGGACGCCGTTGGAGTGACGGTCTGCATCAGGCC
>DHOP01000041.1:32998-33482 GCA_002407775.1 Prevotella sp. UBA5387 | reverse complement strand
CGGTCTGCATCAGGCCATTGAAGCCAAGGAGCATGTGAAGGTCGAGGCTGCTACGCAGACCTTTGCCACCATCACACTGCAGAACTATTTCCGTATGTACCACAAGTTGGCTGGTATGACCGGTACTGCAAGCACTGAGGCTGGTGAGTTCTGGGATATCTATAAACTTGATGTGGTTGAGATTCCAACTAACAAAGCAGTCACCCGTGACGATATGGAGGACCGCGTATATAAGACCAATCGCGAGAAGTACAAAGCCGTCATCGAGGAGATCGAGGCCATGCGCAATGCTGGTCGTCCGTGCCTTGTAGGTACCACTTCGGTCGAAATATCTGAGCTTCTCTCCAAGATGCTCACCATGCGCAAGACACCACACCAGGTGTTGAATGCAAAACTGCATCAGAAGGAGGCACAGATCGTTGCTGAGGCAGGTCGTTCAATCGATGGCCTTGGAGCTGTGACTATTGCCACCAACATGGCCGGT
>DHOP01000041.1:0-32861 GCA_002407775.1 Prevotella sp. UBA5387 | reverse complement strand
ACTATTGCCACCAACATGGCCGGTCGTGGTACCGATATTAAGCTTTCGCCCGAGGTTAAGGCTGCAGGCGGTCTCGCTATCATTGGCACAACCCGCCACGAGAGCCGTCGCGTTGACCGCCAGTTGCGTGGTCGTGCCGGTCGTCAAGGTGACCCAGGTTCTTCTGTATTCTATGTTTCGTTGGAAGATGACTTGATGCGTAAGTTCGGTAGCGAGCGTATCGCTAAGGTCATGGACCGCCTCGGCTTTGAAGATGGCGAGCGTATCGAGAGTTCGATGATTTCGAAGAGTATCGAGCGCGCACAGAAGAAGGTTGAGGAGAATAACTTTGGTATCCGTAAGCACCTTCTCGAATACGATGACGTGATGAACAAGCAGCGTACCGTAATCTATGAGAAGCGTCGTCACGCACTCATGGGCGAGCGTATCGGCATGGACATTTCCAACGTGATCTGGGATCGTGTGGTTAAGATCGTCGAGGGCAACGACTACCAGGACGTGAAGGAATCTTTCTTCGAAATACTCTCCATGGAGGTTCCCTTTGATCAGGATGAGTATGAGAATGGTAATAAGCAGGAACTCGAGGAGCGCGCCTTCCAGAGTGCCATGGCTACTTTCAAGCGTAAGACAGAGCGTATCCAGAGCGATGCCTACCCTGTAATCAAGCAGGTTTACGAGACTCAAGGACAACAATATCAGTTTATCCTGGTGCCTATCACCGATGGTCGTCGCGTGGTTCAGCTACGTGCCAACCTCAAGGAGGCATACGAGACAGAGTGCAAGAACGTGGTGAAGGAGTTTGAGAAGTTCGTCTTGCTCTCTATTATCGACGATGATTGGAAGGAGAATCTCCGCCAGCTCGACGAGTTGCGCCACAGTGTGCAGAATGCCTCTTACGAGCAGAAGGATCCGCTCCTCATCTATAAGTTGGAGAGTGCGAAACTTTGGGATACGATGATTGACGACATGAACAACCGTATCGCCAGCTTCTTGATGCGCGGCCAGATACCAGTTTCCATGGTACAGCAGCAGCCGGTTCAGGAAGCCAAGGCCCCTGAGCAACATACTCCACGCTATCGTGAGCAGAAGGATGACTTCGATGAGCAGCGCAGTGCTCAGCAATCTGCTGCTTCGCAGGATACTCGTGAGCCACAGCAACAGCATCGTCAGCCCATCGTGCATGAGAAGATGCCACGTCCAAATGACCCATGTCCATGTGGAAGCGGCAAGAAATTTAAGAATTGTCACGGGCGCGGGGTGAGATAATCCCAAGCCCTCGGCCTAAGATATAACATAAAGAGACGCTGCAATCATATTGATTGCAGCGTCTCTTTTTTCTTTTTCAGGATAACTGAATAATTTAGTTAAGCTTGGCTTTGACCATTGGAAGGCATATCACATAGCTCTTAATCTTCCTGGCTTCCGTCGAATAAATTGTCCGCCTCTTGTAGTTCATCCTCATCGAACCACCTGCTCAGCTTATCGTGAGCCTTCTGCTTCACTTCCTCGGAAACGTCGCCCCAAACCTTATGCAGCACATAGATGAGTACGGCAAGGTCATCGCTAAGACCCGCTATTGGTATAGCATCGGGTAGGACGTCAAGGGGAGTGATGAGATACCCCAATGCTCCAATGATGATGGCTTTGTCTTTAATTGACACTTTGTCACTTTGCAAGGTGTAAAAAAGGACGAGCGCAGCATAGACAAACTTTGCGCCGGCACGCTTGGCCACGCGCGAGATCGTCTCGACAAATCCGCTTTGTGAGAATCTGTCTTTGTACTTCATGAAATCAGGAAGGTCTATCTTATTCATTTTACCTATGATTATGAGTTTATTTCGTAGAGGTATTAGCTCGCCTTCTTATGATGATGGCCATCATCCGAGAGGAATGAGAAGTTGGACCCCTCTTATTCTTCAAAGGAAAGCACTGCCTTAATGTATTCAGCGATGTCGGGATAAGCCTCTCGTATGGTCTTGAGCCGTGATCGTGTTATCAACGTCCGTATGCCTTTGATGGATAATGCTATTCCGCCGCCTATGGCTATGCCAACGACAACTGATATGGAATCACTTTCCCAAGGCAATGAACTCAAGGGAAAGGCACTGAGCACAAGGATGGGAATCAGTGCGATGATGCTATAAATAGTTTGCTGTTGTTTAGCCGTTCCTTCGCTGTCAAGTGCAGCTTGATAGTCGAACAGATAGCTGTCAAGTTCTTCCCGAGTCAAGTGATAGGCTTCCATGTTCGGAAATCCACGGTCGTTCTGATGCAACTCGATGGTCCGATTCACACGGTGCTCAAAATCTGTGGCGATATTTGGCTGTAATTCTTTCATCTAGAATAATATCTATCTAAACTTAGATTTGAATCCAATGAAGACAAAAAGGCAAATCAGTGCCCTGATAAGCCGGGTTCTGTAACCTCCAGAAAAGGAGATGCTCTGTCATTTATCTACCCTACGAGTCACCCCGCAGATCCAGCGTTCTACCCTCCATCGTTGACCGAAGCCATTGGGCGGGCAGCCCTGATTGACGATGGTTTACATGAACTTGCAGCCTCCAGACGGCACGGCCAGTCGATCACCCGACTGCCGGTGGTCTCTTACACCACCTTCTCACCCTTACCGCCCACAAGGGACGGCGGTCATTCTCTTCTGCCTTTACCTACTGTCACCAATAGCTTCCATTTTCAGAAGTGGAGCGCCCTGCGCTGCCCGGACTTTCCTCTCGCATCCCAATGGATGCCAGCGATAGAGCCGGGGCACTGACTTGCTGATTGCAAAAATAAGAATTATATTTGGATTATGCCTACTATGGATTAAGTTTTTGTAAGATTTTAAAAGAAAGTAAAAACTGACATGTAATGACTTAATAGTCGTTAAGTGTTAAAATCAAATTGTTAAAATCGAATAAAAAGATAAGACAATCTGACACATTCAAAGTTTATGCGACTATATTTGCAAGGACATCGGGTGACAGGATGCTGTCAACAATAGAATGCTAAAATTTGTTTAAGCGGATATCTAATTATCAACGGAACAACTAAACAATAAAATACGAATATTAATATGAAAAAAATTTCTAATTATTTGGTCGCAGGAGCTTGTGTTGTTGCACTGGCTTTTTCTGCTGGTGCTTTGGCCAAGGTTTATGCAACCACCAACGAAACAACGCAGCTGGGACAACCTGTCGACCTGACTTACGCCTCAGATAAGGCTTTGCCTGCTGTTGTTCACATTAAATATGTGAAGAATTCGACGACCAAAACAGTAGATGTACAGTCTAATCCGTTCGATGATTTCTTCGGCGATCCATTTGGATTCTTTGGTAATCCAGGCGGAAACGGAGGCACGCAAAAGCGTCAGGTGCGCACTCCAAAGATGGAGGCAACGGGCTCTGGTGTTATCATTAGCTCTGATGGCTATATCGTGACAAACAATCACGTGGTGGATGGGGCTGACGAATTGACGGTCACTCTTGAGGATAACCGTGAGTTTAACGCGCGCATCATTGGTACCGACCCAACTACAGACCTAGCCCTTATCAAGATCGATGGCAAGAATCTGCCAACCCTTCCTATTGGCGACTCCGACAAGATTAAGGTAGGCGAGTGGGTTATCGCAGTGGGCAACCCCTTTGGTTTCAACAATACGGTTACAGCAGGTATCGTGAGTGCTAAGGCTCGTACATTGGGACAGAATGGCGTTGAGAGCTTTATCCAAACAGATGCTGCCATCAACAAGGGCAACTCTGGCGGTGCCTTGGTAAACACTAAGGGTGAATTGATTGGTATTAATGCCATGTTATTCTCTGAGACAGGCTCTTATTCAGGTTATGGATTTGCCATCCCGACTTCCATTATGAACAAGGTTGTGGCTGACCTCAAGGAGTATGGTACTGTTCAGCGTGCATACTTAGGCATTAAGGGACAGGACGTTCTTAAATATCTTGACTCACAAAAGGTTGATGGCAAGGAAGCCCCGGATCTCGGAACTAATGCCGGTGTTTACGTAGCAGAAGTGGAAGACAACAGTGCAGGTGCTGATGCCGGATTGAAGACAGGTGACGTCATCACAGGCATCGATGGCAAGGATGTGACCAAGATGGCCGAGCTTCAGGAGATTATCAACAGCAAGCGTCCTGGTGACAAAGCTACTATTACATGGATGCGCAACAAGAAGACAATGAGTAAGACCGTTACCATGAAGAACAACCAAGGCAATACCAAGGTTGTGAAGAAGGCTGGACTTGATGTTCTCGGAGCTAACGTTGCTCCAGTAAGCGACAAGCTGAAGACTCAACTCGGTATTAGCTATGGTCTGCAGGTACAAGACGTGAAGGACGGCGCATTCAAAGACGGTGGTATCAACGACGGATACATCATCCTCAATGCCAACGACCAGCCTATGCGCACCATTGAAGACCTTCAGAATGTAGTCAAAGAGGCTTCCATGAGCAAGAATCCAGTGCTCTTCATCACTGGTGTTTGGCCTTCAGGTAAGACCGACTACAAGGCTATTAAAGTGGGTCAGGACTAATTCTTGAGTTTCTCTCTGTTTGCCGTGTCTTCATTTGGACTCAAATTCGAATTTTCTTCGGCAAAAGAGAAACATACAAAGAACTTCGGTATCTATTGACTAAGGTTGCCAAATCATAGGACATCCAAGTCCCCAAAGGCGCCTTAAGAATAGAGAATTAAATACAATAAATGCCGTTTCAATCATCAAGAGAATGATTGGAACGGCTTTCTTTTTTCCCTTTGTTTTCTAATCTTTTGCGAAAGGATACTAATGACGCTGCGATTAATATCTAATGGCAGTGCGATTGGATAGTAATCGCGTTGCGTTTACGGCCCAATCGCACCGCCATTAATGCCCAATCGCGCAGCCATTCGGCATCAATCGGAAAGGGCTTCCATTTCTATTGGATTTTGAGTGCATTTTGATCTTGACAGAAAAGGATTGCCGTCAACATGTGAACGTCTTATCACACCATAAGTTTTTCAGCCTACTTGGAGGTAAACAACAATCAGGTAATAATCAAGAAGACAGAGAACGAAGAACAAATCTATCGCTCAACTTTTCGGTTGATGACAAAGTAATGGAAGAAATGGGTTAGAAAATGGCGTGGAAAAAATCTGAGATGGGGTAGAAAAGTGACTAATCCATCTCACTATAATCGTCGCTTTCTAGGAGCTGAGAGATGGTAACGTTCTTGTGTTGAGACATGAATCGGTTGATGATGTTCACAAAATCAGCATTGAACATATCAGTGCCTATGGCTTTATTCGTTACCCACATCACTTTGCCCATATGCAAGTCTTTCTCCAGTTGGGTTCGCGAATCGTAGTTGTCCATTGGATAAAGGCTAAGGAGATAGAAACTAATGCAATCGGGAACAATGTAATTGCGCCCCATAGTACGAAGTTGCTCGGCACTATAGTTGTATCGCTTGTAAAGCGGGTATTTGCTACCCATATATTTGTCGAGGGAGATACCGATCATCTTGTCGCCAACAACTATACTCTGGTCCAAGGCACCGATTTGTGCGTAAATCCGTGGAATAGGCATGTCGGGCAGCCATTTTTTCAGCTTTATGAACGCCTGGTCAAACTGCTTGTTGATGTCGTCCATGCTGGCATATTCCAGTTGGGCGTCGCTGATGAGCGTTTGGAGTGTGGAATCCTGATAGAATCTGAGAAAAGACTCATTGATGTTGTGATCGCTTACCTCACCAATCTGAAGCATTTTTTCGACTAAGGTACGGGTCTCAATAGGATATTCGGTATTCATCTCTTGCAGTGCGGAGAAGTCTCCTGTTGTGAGGTAGCGACTCTGAAGCCGGTCATATCGTTCAACTTTGATATGGCTGGCATCGTCAGCTTCCTCGTTGGGTTTGAGTTTGAACTCACACCCCACACACAAAAGCATAATGATTATGAGTGTATAATATATCCTGTTTACCAATATTTTGAGCCTATTTCAATGCAAAAATACAAAAAAATTCTATTCAGACCAAATAAAATGCTAAAAATAATAATAATTTCCAAAAAAAGTTTTATTTTCTTTAAAGGCATAAAAATAATATTCAACTGTCTGCATCGATTAATGGAAGAAGTAGTAATTTTGGTTCACTAATCAAAAAACGAATTGAAAGATGAATCGATATGTCATGTTTTTCTTGGCCTGTTTGATGGGTCATGTAGCATCTGCGCAGACTGAATTGCGACTTAGTCTTAGTTGTCCGGTATCTTATGAGGCCGCCCCAGTGGTTGTTGACCTAGCTCCATATGGTACAGTGCGTTCAGCTCTTGTTACAGTTGATGGGCGGGAGACGCCTTGCCAGTTGGATGACCTGGACAATGATGGCCAGATGGATGAACTGAGCTTTGTGGCTGACATGAAACCGGGACAGCAACGTGTGGCCAATGTCAAGCTGATGAAGACTGCAACACCATCTGAGTATAAGGCTCAGACCTATGCTGAGATCGTATTGCGCAACCAGAATGTGGATAAGAAGAACAAGCACGATATATACCTTTCAGCTATTTCTATAGATAAGCAAACGACCAATCCCTACAATGTATTACACCATCATGGCGTTGCTTTTGAGAATGAAATGATTGCGATGCGTATCTATATGGACAAGCGCCAGACCATTGATCTCTATGGGAAATTCCACAAGGGATTGGAACTACGTGAGACGCAATTCTATACATCGAAGGAACAGAAGGCCCAAGGCTATGGCGATGATATCCTGTTGGTAGGTAACTCATTTGGACTTGGTGCTTTGAGAGGATGGAATGGGGTAGAGCCTACAATGCTTGACGATGTGCAGCATCGTACACAACGCATCGTGACACAAGGTCCAGTGCGTACAATCGTAGAAGTGGAGGATGCTGGTTGGGTCATTAAGGCCGGCACAGAACCTGTGAATATGACAATCAGATACACGCTCTATACTGGTCATCGTGACATGGATGTGGACGTGAGGTTTAATCGCGATATTTCCAACGAGCGTTTTTCCACGGGCGTTGTTAATGTGAAGAATTCTTCTGAGATTAATGATGGCAAGGGCCTGAGGGGCTGTTGGGGAACGGACTGGCCAGCTGCCGACACGGCTAACTGGAAACTTGAAACCGTAGGAATGGGCGTCTATGTCCCAGCTAAATACTTGGAACACGTATTACCTGCCACAAAGGAGAACTATGGCATGGTGGTGAAGCCCATCGGGAAATATATTCACTATAGCTTGGCTTATACTAGTGATAACGAGAATTTTGGTTATCACTCCGCCAAGGAATGGGAGGGATATATGAAAGAATGGAAGAACCGTCTGGAAAATCCAGTTATGGTGAAGAAGCTTTCGGGTGGAAAGGCGGCTACTCCAAAACAGAGTAAGTCAACACGAAGTCGTCGTTGACCTCGTAATTAACCCATGCCGACTTGGGCAGTTTGAGATTTTCGACCTCAACATTGCCCAGAGTCGATAGGGCAAAGGGTTTAAGACGCATCTCGAAATATTGTAGCTTTTCGGGGCCAAACAATTTGTAGATAGTTTCTTTGGCGCACCAGTGGATCAATTGCCTAGTCAATCCGTCGCCATTTTCATCAGGGCGGATAAATCTTTTGGCCACTTTCTTGACGCGATCAGATAGATATTCGATATCGATCGCCACTTGATGGTCTGGAGAAAGGATGACGGCGAGCCATCCCTTGGTATGGCTGATGCTAATGTTCCAACCTGCGACCACCGGCTTTCCATCCATATCGTGTTCTATTCGAAGGTCATTTCTACCGGTGATGTCGTATAACAGGTTGTAGGTGGTGAGCACTTCCCTCTGCCGATGTTCAGAATGAAAATGCGATAAGTCAATAAATGGAGGCACAAATAGATCCTCTATTTTTTCTGTCATTTGCCAAATGTAAAGCCTTACGTTTGGTTTTATGATTTCATCCCTTGTTAAAGGCATCGTTTTCGTTCTGTATGAGCGTTACCTTGACACGGCTAATGCGTCGTTCATCAAGTTCCATTACCTCGAAACGATAGTTTTTAAACTCTATCCTTTCGTGGATACTGAGGAAGTCTCCCTTTATTTCTAATAAAAGTCCGGCTAAGGTATCGGCATCCCCTTCGATATCATCAAATTCGTGGAGGTCAACATGTAGTATCTTGCAGAAGTCGCTCAACAGCGTCTTTCCCTCGAAGATAAAGGTGTTGTAATTGAGCTTCGAATAGATTTGTACATCCTCATCGTACTCGTCATTGATTTCCCCGACGATCTCTTCTAATATGTCTTCCATCGTGACCAGACCGCTCGTGCCACCGAATTCGTCGACAACGATAGCAATGTGAACCTTGTTGTCCTGGAATTCGTGTAGCAAATCGTCAATCTTCTTGGTCTCGGGAACGAAGTAAGGGGGCCTCATGAGACTCTGCCAGCGGAATTCTGCAGGTTTGGATATATGCGGGAGTAAGTCCTTGATATACAAAACGCCGCGTATGTTGTCACCGTTATCTTGATAGACAGGAATGCGACTATAGTTGTTTTCTACGATACAGTCGATTACGTCTTGGAAGGAACTATGGATCTCGATATCCACAATGTCCTGTCTGCTGGTCATGATTTCCTTCGCGGTCTCGTCTCCAAAGCGGATGATTCCTCGTAGCATGTTCTGCTCTTCCTTGATTTCCTCCTTGTCAGTAAGGTCCAAAGCCTGCTCCAAGTCGCCCACGCTGAGTTGTCGTTTCTCTCTTGGCACGGCCTTTTCGGCTATGATACTACTCTTTAGAAGTATGTTCTCAATGGGCCAGAATAGCTTACGGAAGAATTGAAGTCCGCCCACTACTCTACGGCAAAAGTGCAAAGGGCTCTGCCGACCGAATATCTTTGGCATGATTTCGCCAAAGAGCAGGAGGAGGAAAGTAAGTAATACGGTAATGCAGAGGAACTCTAACCATTGTGCTTGAAACTCGATAAGCTCGCCAAACACATAGTTGCAGAGCATGATGATCGTAACATTCACGAAATTGTTGGTAATCAAAATCGTAGCCAATGTTCGTTCGGAATCATTACGAAGTTGTTGAATGGCTGCATCCCTTTCGTTCTTCTCCGGGTCGAGGTTGTCGATATCTTGGGGTGAAAGGCTAAAAAAGGCAATCTCGGAGCCGCTGGCGAAAGCAGATAATGAAAGAAGAAAAGCGGCCAACAAAGCTGCTATGACAACACCAGTGGTCATCGGATGGAAAACCACCAAATCTCCTGCCTGTTGTATACCTGATATATCCAAATCTGCTTAAATTAGAAAGGGAGTCTGTCTTCCTGGGGTCTTGTGTCTGAATAACTGTCGTTATCGGCATTGTCTTCTGTTGTGGAAGTTTGAGATGAAGTAGCTTTCTGCCGAGGGGTAAGCATCTCCATGTTGTCCACAAGAATCTCAGTGATATTGTGTCGACGTCCTTGTTGGTCGTCGTAAGTGTTGTAACGCAGCCTGCCCTCTATATAGAGTTTATCCCCTTTGTGGACATATTGCTCCACGATTTTGGCCAACTGCCTATAAAAAACAAGATTGTGCCAGTCGGTGTGGTCAGGAACTTTGGTGCCATTCTTCAGCTGATAACCTTTCTCGGATGTGGCAAGGGAAATCTTAGCCACCGCTTGATCGGCATCATAATAGTGCACATCTGGATCCTTTCCAACGTTACCTATAAGCATTACCTTATTCATTTTCTATCTTTTTTAAAGCATAATTCATGATGCGTGTTCTATAATGCATCATGAATTAGTATGGTTTAAAGTCAATTGGTTATCATCTTCATTGGATTCAAAGCATCATCCAATTCATCATGCGACCTTGTTGCTCTATTTGTTTATTTCTAAAAAGACTTTCTTATTTCCACATTCCCAAGTACTTGAAGCGGAAATTCTTTCCCTTGGCTGATGGGAACTGGCTCCTAGTGTCTACTTGAGAGCGTAAGTGGTCAACGATACGATTGTAGCAATCCTCTCCGGAAGTAGCCTTGCAACGGGCGACAAACCTTGTGTCACGATACTCATGCTTGCCTGTTGATGGGATCATCACCACGCGTTTGAAGTTCAATTCACCTTCGTACCATCCCTCACGAAGAGCCGTGAGATGCATCATCAGATTGTCTGTGGTCACGCGACGCTCAGGCACGACGTTAGCTGGGCCATTACGCAATCCCTTTTTCTGCTTGAAATCGAGCATAGTGGCAGCCACCGTTTTGATGACGATGAAATATACGTGAGCACGAACCTTGTATCGTTTGGGGAAATAGACATCACTTGCAGCGTATTCGCGAACGTCAGCTTCAAGATCTGGGGTTACACTGATGTCCTGTATAGAGCGTAGAAAGTCTATTGCCTCGTCGGCATTGGAGACAAGAGTCTCGTTGTCGAAATATCTTAAGTATAAGTTCATTTAGTGGATATGTTTCTCAGAGAAAAGAGCGGCAAACGAGACTCGAACTCGCGACCCCGACCTTGGCAAGGTCGTGCTCTACCAACTGAGCTATTGCCGCATAAAAAAAATAAACAATACAAGTGAAGAGGAGGAGACTCGAACTCCCACGACATAATCGTCACTACCCCCTCAAAGTAGCGCGTCTACCAATTCCGCCACCTCTCCAGCATGTAATCAATATGAATAAATGTGCCCAGAACAGGACTCGAACCTGCACGTCGTGAAACACACGCACCTGAAACGTGCGCGTCTACCAATTCCGCCACCTGGGCATTGAAGAGTTCCCGACTCTTCTTGGTTTATTCAAATATGGAGCGGCAAACGAGACTCGGACTCGCGACCCCGACCTTGGCAAGGTCGTGCTCTACCAACTGAGCTATTGCCGCATAAATTTATTTAGAGCATTTCGCTAAATGCGGTTGCAAAGGTACGACATTTTTCTTATCTTCCAAATTTTTCACCGTCTTTTTTAATTCTTTTTGCGTCAAATGCACGACGATTTGGATGTCGAGTAGGGCTGATATTTGATGAAGTGATAGGGGAGATAGTGAGGGGGCATTGTAAAGTAAAGTGTCTTGCTTTGATAAACAAGGATTTACATATAAACAAAGCAGGGTTGAGTAATTAACTCAACCCTGCTTGAAAAGTTATTGTGGGTGGTGATGGATTCGAACCACCGTAGGCAAGAGCCAGCAGATTTACAGTCTGCCCCATTTGGCCACTCTGGTAACCACCCCCATGATTTTTAAAAGTGATTGCAAAGGTAGTTGAAAACACTGACAATACAGAATGGCCGTGGATTATTTTACAAAAATTAACGCGGTTTCGAGTGCTCGAAACCGCGTCAATTAATTTGGTCTATAATCTAAATGACTTATCTAGGCACGTTGGTTGGCAAGTTGGCAAATCTCCATTCATTATACCCACCATGAAGATTTACCACTTTAAAGCCTGCATCTGATAGTATTCCAGCTGCTGAAAGCGATCGCCTGCCACTATGGCAATAGACATAAACTGGTTTAGTCTTGTCAAGGCTATCGATAGCACGCTGCTTGAATCCAGTCATCGTTACATCATTGTTCTTAGCATAGGCGATGCGGCCGGCATGGTATTCCTCAGCTGTACGTACGTCCACTAGTTGCACAGAGTCAGCGGTGATCGCCTTATTAAACTCTTGTGCGTTTACAGTTGTTACATTAACATTCTTAGAGCACGAGTTTAGACTGAGGCCGAGAACGGCTATCACTGCCAGGATGAATTTTCTCATACAATATAATATTAGAGGTTTAGTCAATCCATTTCACGTAGCAGAAGTCCTGACGATGAGGCATTTCGGCAAACTTCGGGAACATTCTTACGCTAGTGCGGAAGGTTCCTGCCATGTCAGGTTCAACTTCAAGCTCAAACGTATAGTTGTTGTCTTGACGTCCTGTTTGCTTGAATTCGTAAACACCATGAACCTGTAATTCGGTTGGTTCAGTTCCTGGCTTGAGAACAACAAGCTCCAAACCTACTGCATCATTGAGCCCCTGCTCATCGATGACGTATTTAATTTTGTATTGCTTACCGGTTTCTACACCTGTGTCAAATATTCCTGCGTCTTTACTTACAACATGGATATTATCCCAACGTTCGGCAACGGTCTCTTTCCAGTGAGCGATATCCTTGGCCAATTGGTTGTTGTTTTCAGCGAGCTTCTTGAAACGAGCAGCCTCCTTGTTGTAGAATTTGCTATAATAATCGTCTAACTGACGCTTCATAGTGTAATGAGGAGCGATTGTGGCGATACTGTTCTTGATGACCTTGATCCATCCTTCGCTAAAGCCCTTTTTATTCCTATTATAATATAAAGGAACGATTTCGTTCTCCAACAGACCATAGATGGTAGCGGCATCAAGCTTGTCCTGATAGCCTTGGTTGTCGTAAGTGCGCTTCTCGGGCAAAGCCCAACCGGCACCCTTTCGGTAGCCTTCAACCCACCAACCATCAAGTACGGAGAGGTTCACGACACCGTTCATCTCGGCTTTCTCGCCAGATGTACCAGATGCCTCCAGTGGACGGGTAGGAGTATTCATCCAGATGTCGCATCCTGAAACAAGACGACGTGCCAACTGCATATCATAGTCTTCCAAGAAAATAATCTTTCCAAGGAACTCAGGACGCTGGCTGATTTCAAAGATAGTCTTGATAAGACCTTGACCTGCACCATCAGCGGGGTGAGCCTTACCTGAGAACAGGAAGATCACAGGGCGTTCTGGATTGTTCACGATTTTACTCAAGCGGTCCAAGTCAGTAAACAAAAGGTGTGCACGCTTGTAAGTTGCGAAGCGGCGACAGAAACCAATCGTCAAAGCATTTGGATTGATGCTGCCCATGAGTGATACCACGCGGGCGGGGTCTCCTTGGTTGCGCAGCCAAGACTGGGTGAACTTCTCATGGATGTAATCCACGAGTTTCTTCTTCAATGCCAATCTTGTGCTCCAGATTTCTTCATCGGCAACGTCATAAATACCATGCCATATGCTTTCGTTGCTTTGGTCGCTCATGAATGATGCATCAAAGTATTTGTCATACAACTTGCGCCATTCGGATGCTGTCCAAGTTGGGAAGTGTACGCCATTAGTTACGTAACCAACATGGTTCTCCTCTGGGAAGTATCCTTTCCAGATAGGAGCAAACATTTTTTGGCTTACCCAACCGTGAAGTTTGCTCACACCATTGATTTCCTGGCATGTGTTGCAGGCAAAGAAACTCATGCAGAATCTTTCGCTGTGATCGTTGGGGTTCATGCGACCTAAGCCGATGAACTCGTCCCAACTGATACCAAGACGTGCTGGGTATCCACCCATATATTTGCCGAACAACTGCTCGTCGAAGTAGTCGTGGCCAGCAGGAACCGGAGTGTGAACGGTGTAGAGTGATGAAGCACGAACCAATTCCAGGGCTTGGTTGAATGTCAAACCACCATCGATATAATCACAGAGACGCTGCAAGTTGCAAAGGGCAGCATGGCCTTCGTTGCAATGATAAAGATCTTTTGTGATGCCGAGTTTCTTCAAAGTGAGAATACCGCCGATGCCGAGTAGAATCTCTTGCTTGAGTCTGTTCTCCCAGTCGCCACCATAGAGCGAGTGAGTGATAGGCTTGTCGAACTCGGAGTTCATATCGTTGTCGGTATCGAGCAAGTATAGCTTGATACGGCCCACGTTGGCTACCCAAACTAAGGCATGAACCTGATAGTTCATATATGGTACATCAACCACAACTTGATTTCCGTTCTCGTCGAGAACACGCTCAATGGGAAGTGAGTTGAAGTTCTGCGCGTCATAGCGAGCGATCTGCTGACCATCCATTGACAGAGTCTGTGTGAAATAGCCGTAGCGATAAAGGAAACCCACACCGCAGAGGTCTACATTAGAGTCTGATGCTTCCTTCAAGTAGTCGCCAGCAAGCATGCCAAGGCCACCAGAGTAGATTTTCAGCACTTGATCTAGTCCGTATTCCATGGAAAAGTAAGCTACCGTAGGACGTTTTGTGTCAGGCTTAGCGTCCATATAAGTGCGGAACTCTCCGTAAACCTCATTCACTTTACGCATCAGGGCCTTGTCTTTCACGATGGCTTCCTTACGGTCGTAGCCTAAACGGTCAAGCAATAATACGGGATTATGTCCAACTTCCTCAAAAAGGTCTTGATCAAGACTCTTGAATAGGTTGCGGGCATTGTAGTTCCAGGCCCACCATAGGTTATGAGCGATCTCGTCCAAACAGTTCAGCTGCTCGGGAAGACGAGACTTAACGGATAGCTCTTTCCATTTTGGAGTGTCGCTATAATCAGATTTAATCATCATAATTTTTCTATCTTGTTATTCTGTTATTTTTTCTTGTTATCCTGTCTAGCTGCTGCTTTCCTCAGCGCCAGGTCGTATGCCTGCTCATAGTATACAATGAATTGTTTCCAAAGGGCGCGCTTAGATAGCTTTGATGCATTGTCACGAGCACTTTTTACTTCATCGTCGGACATGTTAGCATATTGAACAACGGTTTCTTTTATGGCGTTAGCCACATCGGAATAGTTGTAGTCGGTACGATGGATGACCTTTACGCCGTCGGCGATTTCACCGTTTCGTCCAATTTCCGAGTTAACCCACAGACCGAAACCGGATAGATTCGTTGTAATTGTGGGCACATGGAAAGCGGTCGATTCTAATGGCGTATAGCCCCAAGGCTCATAATATGACGGATAGACAGATAGGTCATTTCCGAGCGTTACATCAAAATAGGGTAGGTCAACAATACCGTCATCGCCTGTGAGATAGCAGGGGATGAAGATGGTCTTCACCTTGTCATCCTTACGATTTAGCATATCTAATGAGCGCATCATATTGAGCACCCGGTCTTCTCCCATATTATGGAGCCAACGAGTGATCACTGGAGTGGGTAGCGGTTCATCAAAATGCTTTCCGGATGCCAGTCTTTCGCGCAGATCTTCTCTGTTGTCCGCAATCCACGCAGGTACTTCGATGAATGCCACCACTTGTTTCTGGAGTCTTTCGTCGTTGTTCAACCGATGCATGGCCTCGATGAAAACATCTATGCCTTTGTTGCGAAACTCATAGCGTCCGCTTGTGGAAATGATCAGCGCGTCATCGCTAAAGGAAGCACCAGTAAGTGCATTGGCTATATCTAATAGCCGTTTCCGTGTGCGTTTTCGCTTAGCGGTGAAAGCTGCTCCGCGTGGTACGAAATTATCCTCGAAGCCGTTTGGCAACACTACATCTGGCTTTTTCTCCAAGAGTTGGGCACATTCCCGAGCAGTAATATCACTTACGGTAGTGAAACAATCCGTAAAATGAGCTGTCTGTTTCTCAATGGAGTGCTTGCTCTGCATGTTGAGTTGCGAGGCCATTTGATCACCATTATATGCAGAAAGATAATCATACAATGGCTTGTTGTTGCCAGCAATACTTCGTCCTATGCTTGTAGCGTGAGTAGTGAAAATGGTTCCTATCTCCGGCACATGCTTGCGCACATAGAGTAAGCCCAAGCCTGTCATCCACTCATTGGCTTGATAAATCACGCGTTCGCCGTGTCCAAGTTTGTGGCGATAGAAGCTTTCCACTACTCGTCCTGCGGCATACGAAAACATCGATGCCTCGTCATAGTCGCCATAAGCGTGCAGGCTGTCTACCTGAAAATCACACCATAGCCTAGAGTAGATGTCATCTTTCTGATTGAAGAAGGGCAAGAAGTCTACCAAGATAGCTATCGGTTGTCCGGGGATGTCCCAGCGGCCAATCTTCACGTCTAATCCTTCTGCCTTGGCATTGTTTTTCCATTCAGTAAAGAGAGAATCATCCTCGTGGAAGTATGGACAATCTGTCTGCTTCCAAATATCAGGTCCGATAAATATCAGATGATCTTTAGTTTTATTCTGTAATGTCTTTGCCCTAGTGGACAAGACAGCGTATATCCCTCCAACCTTGTTGCAAACCTCCCAGCTTGACTCAAAAATATAGTCGGGAAAAAGGCTTTTTGCGGTCATTTTTTAATAAATCTTTGTCGCAAAGTTACTGTAATTAAACTTAATTTCAAATCATAAATGATATTATTTTTGCCAAAAGCCGTGTCTTCTTGACATAAAACATTAACTTTGCATATCAAGCAATTAGCGTATGAAGAAATTGTTTTTGGTCATCGTCGCCATGCTGACGACATCAATTGCATTTGCTCAAGGCACAACGTCAATTAAGGATTCGAGTATCTTCAAGGGTCGTTTTTATAACAAAGAGTATAATGTTTATATTCAACTCAATGCCTATCAGCGCAACGTGCGTGTGCCAGGGCAGGATATTTTCGGAGAGTTGCCTGGCTTTTTGGGCGACAACCAGGATGCTCGCAAGTGGCTTTTCACGGATGTAGAGTTATCCGATAGTACTATTGCCAATCTCACCGTGATCAATGATTATGGTAGTGAGGACCTCATGGCAACCTTTGAGAAAAAGAATGATGGGACTTTTGAGCTACAACAGGGCAAAGGAAGTGACATGAAGATAGCTCGAAACAGCAAATGGGTGAAGCTTCCGAAGAAGTTGGCTTTTGTGAAACAATAGTGTCTTGTGGTTTTGTGTTTTTGTGTTAAAATAGCATAATTAGCAAGTATTGTAATACTTTCTAAGTATCTTTGTAACATAAATATTTCAGGAAACAATTATTACATGGCATTAGAATCGAATTCACAGCAACGTCATCGCCACCATCATCATCACAGGGATGGTGCTGACATCTTTAGAGAGCAACAGAGGAAATCAGCAAGACGTAAGAAAATTTTTTCCAATGTGCTTTTTTTTGTGGGTAGTATTCTGGCGATAATCATCGTGTTAGCTGTAATCTGGCTTTATACCAACGAGTAACATTCGAAGCATTTACTTTTATATACATGGCGATACCTTTGAGTGTCGCCTTTTTTTGTTTCTATTTCTCATGGGAAAGCACTTCTAAACTTCTTCCAAAATTGATTTATCACCTCTTGGATAGCCCCCTTAAACGTAATGAAAAGTGAACGCTTTGCGATTGATATCCTTTGGCATTGCGAAAGGATAGTAATGGCACTGCGTTTAGGCCTTAAACGCAACGCGATTAGTACCGAAACGCAGTGCCATTAGGCATTAATCGCATCGTCGTTGCTATGCTTTCGCAAATGGGGAGGATTTCTGAGGACTATATATGGGTAAATTGATGATGCAAAATACAAGGTCTTTTTATCAAGTTTTGATGACTAATGTGAGTTATTTTGCCTAATTTTGCCCCCATATCAAATCTACAGGGTAAACACCCTTGACAAACAAACCGAGAAATGAAAAAATTGTTATTGTTATGTCTCCTTGCAGGCATATTCCCTAGAGTTGCTTGTGCTCAGCGTATCATGCCTGAATTGGGGCGTGGCGTTACTGCTGTGAATAGGACACAAGGTGACATTCGATTTAATGGCGGAACTTATCTCATCAGTTGGCGTCGACTAGCTGATGAGCCTGAAGACACGCGATATCGTGTCTATATCAATGGTACACTCGCCAAGGAAACCACTAATACCAATTATGTTCCAGCAAGTCTTTCCGATGGTGATTTGATTGCCGTGAACCCCGTTTACAATGACGTCGAGGATAAGTCTCGAGGAGGTAATTATACCTATGAGTTGCGTGTGGCAAATGCATTCATGGAGATCAATTTCGAAACGACAATTTGTCCCGCCGATGACTTCCGCACTCCTTTCGTTTTCCCAGCTGACCTTAATGGCGATGGACAAACCGACTGGGTGGTCGTACGCACCACCGCCGTGACTGGCCGAAATGATATGATTCAAGGATACCTTGCCGATGGCACTTACTTATGGACCATTGACTATGGACCCAACCTTAACCCCGTGGGAGGGCAAAACTGCGAGCTTAATGTCTATGACATCAACTGTGATGGTAAGGCAGAAGTAGTAACCAGATCCTCAGACGGGACCCGTTTTTGGGACAAGGCCAATAATACCTGGGGTCTATATCCGAAGAGAAGCGCTTCCGGTGACGTGGATGGCGACGGCATCATAGACTACACAAAGAGCACTACTCGCAATGCGCCCTACTACATGTCAGTAGTCAATGGGGAGACCGGTGAGGAGATGGACGTGTGCGAACTCAACTATAGTCAGGCGCAGGATGGTGTCGATGCCTATAGCCGCGACAATCGTGCAGACTACATGAATGACAACGATGGAAAGGAATATGCCTTCATGGCAGGCCATAACATCGTGACTTATGATGACGGACAGCATCCGATGATTATGTCCGAGTGCTTGGTGAGAAGAGTCGCCGACCGTGCGCACCATAATTACGTGTTCGGTTTTACCTACGATTGGAACAATGGTGTGCCAACCAACTGGCATCACGGTTATACATGGAGCCGCAACGACAAGACTCCTTGGCCGGCAGAGTTCCATCAGCTCCGTGCTGCTGATGTTGATGGTGATGGACGTGACGAGATGTTGCAGGGAGGCTATGGTGTAAACACTTATAAAGGTATGGTTTTCTCAGCGGGCATTGGTCATGGTGACCGCTTCCGTGTGAGCGACCTCGATCCGACACATCCGGGCATGGAGACCTATGCTATCCAACAGTCCAACCTACTCGGGCAACTTGTATACGATGCTGCTACAGGTAAACACTTGAAGGAGTGGTATATGGCTTCAGTTGGCGATGTTGGTCGCGGAGAGTGTATGGATCTTGACTCGACACATCTTGGTTACGAGGTCTATTCGACAATACCCAACTGCTATGACATTAAAGGTAATCTGGTTCGCTCAGGTTCAAATCCTTTCCCTTACGAGGGAATATGGTGGGATGGTGACCTTGGCCGTGAAAAGTTGGGCTCTGCTGGAGGTGATGGTTATAGTACTAATGCACATGTAGAGAAGGACTGGGGTGGTAGATTGGCCGAGCTAGCGCGCGAGTCTGGTTATGCCAATCACACCGAATGGGCTAACCGTGCTGGTTTCTGGGGAGACATCACAGGTGACTGGCGCGAGGAGGTCGTACTCATGAAGCAGAGCAATGAGCATGGTGCTACCGGCATTGTGGGATATACCACTGACGAGTATACCCCCTATAGCATGTACACTTTGATGCAAGATCCACACTATTTGCTCGATTGTACAAGCCGTGGTTACTATCAATCGCCTAACACCTCTTTCTATCTTGGCTATAACATGAAACGTCCTCCATTACCTGGTACCATGCGCGCTGACCTGCGTTGGAGCAAGGGTGGAAGTTGGGATGCTTCGGGTAGCAACTTCGTGACTTTCGATGGCAAGCAATCTCAAGCCTTCCAAAATGGCAAAACGGTGCTCTTTGATATCTCTGGTGACAACGCTCAAACTATTGCGCTTACTGGCAACGTAGAACCGGCAAAGACGTATTTCATGGTACCCAAGAACCATGACTACACCATTGCAGGTACTGGTACTATCGGTGGTACAGGCGAAGTATGGAAAAGCGAGAGTGGCGTAATGAATATTAAGGCCAACATCACCACTACCGGTAAGACCATCGTGTCCAATGGTACGCTCAATGTTGATGGTACGATTGCCGGACCAGTGAGCTTGCGTTCGCTTGGTACGCTCGGTGGGAAGGTTACTCTCAACGGAGACGTAGACTTCGAAGGCTCGTTTAACAATCAGGGATGCCGTCTCATGCCTAGTGAGGTGATGACATTCGGACGCAGTCTTACTATTGATAATAATGTATATGACGAAGTTCATCTTGCCAATCATACTGTAGATAAGTTGCTCGTTCAAGGAGACCTTACGGTGAAGGCTCCGCTCGTGTTCGTCATTCGTGCGGCCAGTGACAATAACACCGAGTTAGCTGGCGACTATGTATTGGCTGAGGCTACTGGCGCTATCAATGTAGCTAATGATACTCTTCTCAGTGTCGAGGCATTGGAAGGCCAGCCCTATACCATCAAGGTAGAGGGTAACAAGATCATGCTTAACATTCGTGAAACGCGTGCTACGGCAGGTGTGAGCTGGACTGGTGCAAATAGCAATGGTTGGGATTATCTTACTGATAATTTCAACAACTCAGGGACACCGACCTACTTTGTGAAGAATGACAACGTACGTTTCGATGATAATGCGAATCAGTTCAATGTGACGTTGGATAGCCACATGATACAAAACAGTATCACATTCGACAACACCACGAACTATACACTCTCAGGACAAGGTGGTATCAGTGGTACAGGAGACCTCGTAAAGAATGGCTCGGGCGAACTCTCAATGCGCACAACGAATAATGACTATACTGGTCAGACAATTATTAATGGTGGTACATTGACCATAAACGACCTTGGTGATATGGGTAATCCCAGTCCACTCGGTGCCGGAACGCAACCGCTCAAGATTGTCGGTGGAAGGTTAAAGGTAGTGGCCAATAACGTGGCCACTGACCGCAATGTAGCCATTGCCGACACTGCTACTATCGAAGTAGCCAGTGCGAGTGGTTCTGTTTCGCTCAAGGGTATTGTCAATGGTGCTGATGGAGTACTTGTGAAGGAAGGTCCGGGACAGCTCAACTTTGCTTATCCTGGTATGTATACTATGAAGGCTCTTGTCATCAAAAATGGAATTCTGGCGCAGGGTTCAAGTAGTGCCACTTTCGGTAACATCCCAGTAAGTGTTCCAAGTGGGTCGAGTCGAATCAACCTGATATACAATGGTGCATATCCTTCTGTGGTTTATAACCATCCTACGGACATAGCTGCTAATGCTTCGTTGACAATCGGTGGTGGAGAAAATGATCAACAACGCGGGATAGTAAATGGTAGTTATACAGGAAAAGGTTCACTATGTATTCCCGGTGGTGGCGTACGGTTCTATGTAGGCGGTGACTTCAGTAATTTCGAGGGCACGCTTCGCTTTGAGGGAAGCACGTCTTTGAACCAAAATGTAACCGATATGCAACGCTTGACGCTCAACCTTGCCGATGGCGCTTCGCTCTATCACATCAATAGTAGTTTTGTTGGTACCGCGGCACCTTTAAGAGTTGGTGTGCTGGCTAACCCTGTTGGCGTGACAAGATATACTACTCTGCCTAAATTTGGAGGTAGTACCGAAGCGTGGGAAGTGGGGTATAACAATGCCGATGCTACTTATAGCGGACTTCTAAGCGCAAAAACGGTGACCAAGTTGGGTACTGGTGCATGGACATTGGACGGCGTTGGAAGCACATCAAGCATAACCGTCACTGGTGGACAATTGCTGATGCGTAATCTTACGGGTGTCTTCACCACAGGTACATTAACCGTGCGGGATAGTGGATATGTGGCAGGTTATGGCACCACCAATAGTATCATTGTGATGAGTGGAGGTATGCTTGGGGCTGGAGCGATACGCAATGGGGTGAGTCCTTTTGCCATGAAGACGGCTTCCAACCTCATCATCTATAGTGGTGGAACCCTTTTGGTAAAGGCCAATAAAACCATCAGTGACAAATTCCAGGTGGGTGGCACTATGTGCCGCTTCATGACTGGTGCAAAGATTCGTGTTGAGGCTATTGATGGAAAAGAATTTGCCGTAGGCGAAGAACTAATAGTCTTCAATACCGCCAGTACGAAACCGGTTATTCCTACCGACCTCGTTGTAGAGAGCAACGATGGCTCCCAATGGAGCACGGAGAAGTTGGCATCTGATGGCAAGCTGATTTGCGTAGGTACAACAGGTATTGGGCATGTGACTATTGACGATGCCACACCTGTAGATGTTTACACCCTTGATGGTAAGATGGTACGTAGGCATGTGTCTTATGGCCAAGCTCGCAACGGGCTTCCCAAAGGAGTCTATGTCATCAATGGACGAAAAGTAGTAGTGGAGTAAGGCTTAGCCTTGCTCCATTTTGCCGCAAGATTGCGAGAAATCGAACTAAATTCATATTAAAAAACCTTAAATCTTTGATGCTTGCAAGCATGTTTTTTATGTTTGAAATGCAATGTTGACTTGACAAACAACGGGTTAAGCATATGTTTGTAAGCATTGAAGATTTCTCGGTAAAATTTGGTTCAATTACAAAACATTTGGTAACTTTGCGGTCGCTTATACAAAAAATATTTAAAAAACGTTGTTTATCTTATGAATAACACATTGTTCATTACCGTTTTGCTGACGGCTGTGACTTTGGTTGTGGCGGCATTTGTTATCGCCAAACTCATAGGTCCACGGTCTTACAATCCGGTGAAGGGGGAGCCCTTCGAATGTGGTATTCCTACGCGTGGAAGCTCTTGGCTTAACATGCATGTAGGATACTATCTCTTTGCCATCCTCTTTCTCATCTTCGACATCGAGACAGTGTTGCTCTATCCATGGGCTGTTGTAGTGAAACAGTTTGGTCCGATGGCTTTGGTAAGCATCGGATTCTTCCTATTGGTATTAGTCTTTGGTTTGGCATACGCCTGGAAGAAAGGAGCACTGGAATGGAAGTAAGCAAAAGAGCCAATATCAAGAGTATCCCTTACGAGGATTTCAAAGATAACGATAGTTTAGAAAGAATAGCTGAGGAGCTGAACCAGGGAGGTACTAATGTAGTACTTGGTTCACTTGATGCCGTTATCAACTGGGGCAGAAGCAACTCTCCCTGGTCATTGACGTTTGGTACCTCGTGTTGTGGTATTGAGTTCATGGCCGTAGGTTGCGCCCGCTACGACTTCTCGCGTTTTGGTTTTGAGGTTACTCGTAACTCCCCACGTCAGGCAGACCTTATCATGTGCGCCGGTACCATCACCAATAAGATGGCTCCTGTGTTCAAGCGCCTGTATGATGAAATGGCCGAGCCGAAATATGTGGTAGCCGTAGGTGGTTGCACCATTAGTGGTGGTCCATTCAAGAAGAGCTATAGCGTGGTTCGCGGTATAGAGGAACTTGTACCTGTTGACGTGTATATCCCAGGATGTCCTCCGAGACCAGAGGCAATATTATATGGTATGATGCAACTTCAGAGAAAGATCAAGGTTGAGAAATTCTTTGGTGGTGCTAACCATAAGATGACAAGCGAGGAGCGTAAGCAAAGCTTGGAACAGGGCGGTCTTCACGGATTGAGTAACGGAAATATTGCCGCTGATATGCTTGGTCAAAAGAAGCCAATCATTGTGGATTGCGCACCATCGGAAGAGGATTTGCAACATCTCGGTGATGAGATTCAGCAGATAGAAGCAGGCAATGCTACTACGGAAACAACATCAGAAACTAAATAAGGTTATCGGAATACTATGAAATTAGATAACAAAGAATTCGGCTTCGACCGCTTTTCCGATGAGATGGAAAAGCTGAAGCGAGACCAGCATTTCGATTACTTGGTTACTATAATAGGTGAAGACTTCGGCCCTGAGGAGGGCTTGGGTTGCATCTATATCCTAGAGAACACCGAATCGCACGAGCGTATGTCGGTGAAGCAGATTGCGAAGACCGTTGGTGACGAATATGTCATTCCTTCGGTCATCAAACTATGGGCAGACGCTGACCTGTTGGAGCGCGAAGTCTTCGACTTCCTTGGCATCAAGTTCTTGGGCCATCCCGACATGCGTCGTCTCTTTATGCGCAACGATTTCACAGGCTATCCTCTTCGCAAGGACTTCGACATGAGTCCTGAGGCCAACCTGTTCCCTATGACCGATGAGCCAGAAACAGACTGGACATCGGAGTGGAACCTTGACCAGAATGGTGAATTGGTGGAGACACGTCATCAACTTTTTGATTCAGACGACTACGTCATCAACTTTGGCCCTAACCACCCATCTACACACGGTGTGCTTCGTCTGAAGACTATCGTCGACGGCGAGACCATCAAGCGTGTATATCCTCACCTCGGATATATCCACCGTGGTATGGAGAAGATGATGGAGGATATGACTTATCCCCAGACATTGGCTCTTACCGATCGTCTCAACTACCTCTGCGCCATGCACCATCGCCATGCTTTGGTGGGCGTCATCGAGGAAGCTATGGGCATCGAGTTGAGCGATAGGATTCTCTATATCCGCACCATCATGGATGAGTTGCAACGCATCGACAATCACTTGCTATTCCTTGGCACCTGTGCACAGGACTTGAGCGCCTTGACCGCATTCCTCTATTGCATGAGGGATCGTGAGCACGTGCTTAACGTCATGGAGGAGACTACCGGTGGACGACTCATTCAGAACTATTATCGTATTGGCGGATTGCAGGACGATATCGATCCCAACTTTGTGGAAAACACCAAGAAGCTCTGCAAGTATCTCCGCCCGATGATTCAGGAATACCTCGACGTGTTTGGTGACAATGTGATCACTCACCGACGTCTCGAAGGCGTTGGACCACTCAATATGACCGATAGCATCAACTATGGTTTCACTGGTCCCGCCGGCCGTGCTTCTGGATGGCACAATGACGTGCGCAAGAATCACCCATATGCATTGTATGATAAGGTGAAGTTTAATGAGATTGTTGGTACCAACGGCGACTCTATGGATCGTTACATGGTGCACATCAATGAGCTCTACCAGAGTCTTGACATCATCGAGCAACTTATCGATAACATTCCCGAAGGTGAATATTATATCAAGCAGAAGCCAATCATCAGGGTTCCTGAAGGACAATGGTGGTTCTCTGTTGAGGGTGGTGCCGGTGAGTTCGGCGTTTACCTCGATAGCCGTGGCGACAAGAGTCCATACCGCGTGAAGATGCGTCCTATGGGTCTTACGCTTGCTGGTGCCTTCGACAAGATGCTTCGTGGTCAGAAGATCGCTGACCTTATCGCCACTGGCGCCGCCGTGGACTTTGTAATTCCTGACTTGGATAGATAATACTAAAATCCAAAATCGATTAGCAATTAAAGAGACAACACAATATGTTTGATTTTAGTATAGTAACCAATTGGTTTGACCAGCTTTTGCGTGTTACGCTTGGATTGGGCAACTTTTGGACGGTTTTGATAGAGTGTGTCATCATTGGCGTGCTTATTCTCACGGCATATGCGGTCATCGCTATTGTCCTGATATTCATGGAGCGTAAGGTCTGCGCCTACTTCCAGTGCCGCTTAGGCCCGATGCGCGTAGGTCCTTGGGGTATCTTCCAGGTGTTTGCCGACGTGATAAAGATGCTTATCAAGGAGATCTTCACGGTTGACAAGGCCGACAAGATGCTTTATTACCTTGCGCCGATGCTTGTGATCATTGCCTCCGTAGGCACGTTTTCCTTCCTTCCTTGGAACAATGGTGCACAGATCCTTGACTTCAATGTAGGTATATTCCTCGTGACCGCCATTTCGTCTATCGGCGTTTTGGGTGTGTTCTTCGCAGGATGGGGTAGTAACAATAAGTATTCGGTCGTTTCCGCCATGCGTGGAGCCGTTCAGCTTATCTCTTATGAGATGTCGTTGGGACTTTGCCTTGTCACCGCCGTTACACTCACAGGTACCATGCAAGTTAGTGGTATCGTGGAAGCACAGACAGGTCCTTGGAACTGGTTGATCATCAAGGGACATATTCCCGCATTGATCGCCTTCCTCGTGTTCCTTATCTCTGGTAATGCTGAGGCTAACCGTGGCCCGTTCGATATGGCCGAGGCCGAGAGCGAGTTGGTTGCCGGTTACCACACCGAGTATTCTGGTATGGGCTTCGGTTTCTACTATCTGGCCGAGTACCTCAACCTCTTTGTTATCGCCGGTATCGCTACCGCCGTATTCCTTGGAGGATGGGCACCACTCAATATTGGTGTTGAGGGATTTGACACTGTGATGAACTATATCCCTGGAATCGTTTGGTTCTTTGGCAAGACGTTCGCGGTGGTTTGGTTGCTGATGTGGATTCGATGGACATTCCCACGTCTTCGTATCGACCAAATCTTGAAATTGGAATGGAAATACCTTATGCCGCTTTCATTGCTCAACCTCGTCATCATGACGGTTTGTGTAGCATTAGGTTGGTATCTTAAATAAAATATTATCATGGCATACAACGATAAAAATTATTTTCAGGACATTGTCGAGGGAGTAAAGACGCTCGCCGTGGGTATGAAGACTACTCTTGTTGAGTATTTCACACCGAAATCGACCGAACAATATCCTGAGAACCGCAAGACTACACTACACGTTTCCCCACGCTTCCGTGGCCGTCTTGTCTTCAAACGCGACGAGGAAGGAGCCTACAAGTGTACCGCTTGCACACTTTGTGAGAAGGCTTGCCCCAACGATACCATCAAGATTACTGCCCACATGGATACCGATCCAGAGACGGGCAAGAAGAAAAAGAAGCTTGACGATTATCAGTACGATCTCGGTGATTGTATGTTCTGTCAGCTCTGCGTGAACGCTTGTAACTTCGATGCCATTGAGTTTACCAACGATTTCGAGAATGCTGTTTTCGATCGTAGCAAACTCGTGCTTCATCTCGACAAGGAGGTTTATGAGGGTGGAAGCCTTCCTGATCTCATCGATGGTGGCGCACCACTCACGATTGGCAAGTTTAATACTAAAACAAAGTAAGACAAGTAATATAGATTATGGCCAATATCATAGTTTTTTGTATTCTCGCTGTAGTCATACTTGGCTCAGCTGTTTTGTCCGTAGTGACGAAGCGTATCATGAGGGCGGCTACATTCCTGCTCTTCGTGCTCTTCGGCATCGCAGGACTTTATTTCCTCATGGATTATACCTATCTTGGTGCCGCTCAGATCAGCATCTACGCCGGTGGTATCACAATCCTTTATATCTTTGCCATCAGCATGATGTCCAAGCGTTCTCTGCAAGGACTTGTTGAAAGACTCAAGGGAATCCGCGTCGTTCAAGGCGCGCTCGTTGCACTTGCAGGCTTGGCAGTAGTTGCATTCGTATATGTCAAGACAGAGTTTCTATCAAGTGTGAAACTTGATACCATCACTCATGTGGAGGTTCCAATGAAGCAAATTGGTGCCGCTCTTGTGGGTAGCGACAAGTATCAGTACGTGTTGCCCTTTGAGTTGATATCCGTTTTTCTTTTGGCTTGTATCATCGGTGGCGTTATGATCGCCAGAAAGGAGGACAAGAAATGATTCCAGTAGAGTTTATGTTAGCGCTTAGCGCAATACTTTTCTTCATCGGTGTGTTCGGTTTCGTTACACGACGCAACCTTATCGCCATGCTCATTTCCATTGAGTTGGTGCTTAACGCCGTGGATTTAAACTTCGTCGTGTTCAACCGTTACTTCTATCCAGCACAATTTGAGGGTATGTTCTTCACATTGTTCTCTATCGGAGTGAGTGCCGCCGAGACCGCCGTAGCCTTGGCAATCATCATCAACGTTTACCGTAACTATCATAGTGATCAGGTGAACAGCATCCAAAACATGAAATTCTAACGCGCTATGGATTACAGTTATTCGTTTTTGATACTCCTACTTCCATTACTCAGCTTCCTTCTTCTCGGCCTTCTTGGCATGAAGATGAAGAAGCCCGTAGCTGGATATATCGGTACGGCGGTGTTGCTCAGCCTTTGGGGCATGAGCTTGTACACGGCTTATAAGTACTTCTTCTATACAGGACACATCGTCACACCATTCGAACAAGTTGATGTCATCAATGGTCGTCTGGCCAGTGGCGTATATCCCACGTTGACGATATTCAATTTCACATGGCTCGACTTTGGTCAGAATATCTTCAATGCCGAGTTGCTCTTTAAGATCGGTTTCCGTCTTTCGCCTATTAGTGTGATGATGCTCGTTGTCATCACCACCGTCTCTTCGATGGTGCACATCTATAGCTTTGGCTATATGGCCGAGCGCGATGAGAACTATGTGAAGGAAGGATATGAGAAGGGATTCCAGCGTTTCTACGCTTTCCTTTCACTCTTCACCATGTCAATGTTGGGCTTGGTAGTGGCCACCAACCTCTTCCAGATGTATATGTTCTGGGAGCTTGTGGGTGTTTGTTCTTACCTCCTCATCGGTTTCTACTATCCCAAGCACTCTGCAGTTGCGGCTTCTAAGAAGGCATTTATCGTTACACGATTCGCCGACTTGTTCTTCCTCATCGGTATCTTGTTCTATAGCTTCTATGTGGGAACGTTCAACTACGACCTCAATGTGGGCGGTGGTATGATGAACAATCTCCCTGGCGCCGCTTGGGTGTTGCCAATGGCCTTGTTCCTGATGTTCATCGGTGGTGCTGGTAAGAGTGCTATGTTCCCATTGCACATCTGGTTGCCAGACGCCATGGAAGGTCCTACGCCAGTTAGTGCCCTTATCCATGCCGCTACGATGGTTGTTGCCGGTGTTTACCAGGTAGCCTCATTGTTCCCCATTTGGATCCAATACGCTCCCGACACACTCCACTATGTGGCTTACATCGCCGCCTTTACGGCCTTCTATGCCGCCGCCGTGGCCTGCGCTCAGAGCGACATCAAGCGTGGTCTTGCATTCTCTACGATCTCACAGATTGCCTATATGCTCGTAGCCCTTGGCGTTGGTACAGAGTTGACGGGCGAGGGTGGTGTTGGCTATATGGCCGGCATGTTCCACCTCTTCACACACGCCATGTTCAAGGCGCTTCTCTTCCTTTGCTCTGGAGCTATCATCGTGATCGTGGGGTCGAACTTCTACCAGTACATGGGCGGACTTCGCAAGTATATGCCTATCACTAATATCACTTTCCTTATCGGTTGTTTGGCTATTAGTGGTATTCCTCCATTCGCCGGATTCTTCTCCAAGGACGAGATTGTTTCGGCCGCTTTCCACTTCTCTCCGTTCATGGGCTTCTTCATGACGCTTGTTTCCGGTATGACGGCATTCTATATGTTCCGTCTCTACTACCTCATCTTCTGGGGTAATTCCTACTATGAGCAGGATCCAAGCAATCGTCGTCGTCCTCAGGAGGTGCCTTTCGTGATGTGGGGCCCATTAGTGTTCCTTGCCATCATCAGCGTCTTCGCCGGTATGATTCCATTCGGACATTTCGTTACCGCCAACGGCGAGAGCGAGGATATCGCCCTTCAGACATGGCAATTCTGGACATGGAGTCCCGTTGCTTGGCTTAGCATCGCCGTAGCTATTATCGGTATCAGCCTCGCCACATGGATGTACAAGAGTGGTAAGAACCCCGTACCCGCTATGCTCGAGCGTCGCATGCCCAAACTTCACAAGGCAGCACTCAACCGCTTCTATATCGACAATGCTTGGCAATTCTTTACCCATAAGGTTGTCTTCCGTTGCATCTCTATGCCTATCGCTTGGTTCGACCGCCATGTCATTGACGGTACGTTCAACTTCACCGCATGGGCAACACAGGAGGCTGGTGAGACCATCCGTCCTTGGCAGAGTGGTGACGTGCGTCAATACGCCGTGTGGTTCATCACCGGTAGTGTAGCTCTGACGCTCATCTTGCTATGCATCTAAGTTCTCAGAATAATACAATAAGAATACTATAAGATAATGACTTTTCTAACATTATTCGTCGTTATACCCATCGTGATGCTCCTGGCGCTTTGGCTTGCCCGCAATGACAAGCAGGTTCGCGGTGTCATGGTTGTCGGCTCCTCGGCTTTATTAGCCTTGGCCATCTATTTGGTTTTCGTCTTTGTCGATGCACGTCACACCCTTTCAGCTGACGTAGCACCATTCCTCTTCGGTGATGCCATTCCTTGGTTCAAGCCGCTCAACATATATTTCCGCACCGGTGTGGATGGTATCTCCGTTGTGATGATACTCCTTTCGGCCGTCATCGTGTTTACCGGCACATTCGCCTCATGGCAACATCACCCCATGCAGAAGGAGTTCTTCCTTTGGTTCACGTTGTTGAGCTCTGGTGTGTTCGGATTCTTCATCACTGAGGACTTGTTCACGATGTTCATGTTCTATGAGGTGGCTCTTATCCCAATGTACCTGCTTATTGGAGTTTGGGGTACCGGTCCCAAGGAGTATTCGGCCATGAAACTTACGCTGATGCTCATGGGTGGTTCCGCATTGCTCATCCTTGGCATCCTTGGCATCTACTTCTTTAATGGTCAATACAGTGGTACTTACACCATGGACGTCTTGGCAATTGCCCAGAGCAATTCCATTCCGGTGGCCATCCAGAAGGTGTTCTTCCCCTTCATATTCATTGGTTTCGGTGTCCTTGGCGCGCTTTTCCCATTCCACACATGGTCTCCCGATGGTCATGCATCCGCCCCTACTGCCGTGTCCATGCTACATGCCGGTGTGCTTATGAAGCTCGGAGGCTACGGTTGCTTCCGCATCGCCATGTTCCTATTGCCCGATGCTGCTCGTGAGCTCTCTTGGATATTCCTTATCCTGACCACTATCTCGGTAGTCTATGGTGCACTCTCTGCTTGTGTACAAACCGACTTGAAGTATATCAATGCTTATTCTTCGGTGTCACACTGTGGTCTCGTGCTCTTCGCCATCTTGATGATGACCAAGACCGCCGTTACCGGTGCCGTACTTCAGATGCTCTCACACGGTTTGATGACGGCCCTCTTCTTTGCCGTTATCGGTATGATCTACCACCGCGCCGGCACACGTGATGTACGCCGTTTGGGTGGTTTGATGAAGGTTATGCCTTTCCTTGCCGTGGCCTATGTAGTCGCTGGTCTTGCCAACCTTGGCCTTCCTCTTTTCTCTGGCTTCGTAGCCGAGATGAATATCTTCGTTGGTTCTTTCCAGGTGAACGATGTGTTCCATCGCACGGCTACCATCATCGCCACTACTTCCATCGTTATCACGGCCGTTTATATCCTCCGTGTCGTTGGCAAGATCCTTTATCAGAAGGTTCCAGATCAGAACTTCTATAAGCTTACTGATGCCACATGGGACGAGCGCTTAGCCGTTGGTGGACTTATCTTCTGTGTTGCCGGACTCGGAACATTCCCTCTCTGGGCACAGAACATCATCAACGATGCCGTAGCTCCTATGGTACATCACATCATGTCAAGTGGTGCCATTGCAGGCTTGTAATCAAGGAAAGTCAATAATTCAGAACAATAGATGATTATGAATATCGATTATAGTCAATTTCTCAATATGATTCCCGAGGTAACGCTCATGGCAATCCTTGTCATCGTCTTCCTCGTGGACCTCTTCACTTCATTCAAGCCCGGCACAGACACGCAACGTCGGTGGTTCAATCCATTGGTGTCCGTACTCTTGTTGGCCCATATCTTCATCAACATATTCCCTACGGAAGCCGCCACAACGTTTGGTGGAATGTACATCACAAGCCCGATTATCGGAGTGATTAAGACCATCCTGGCCTTTGGTACACTCATCGTGGTCGTTCAGGCTCGCGAGTGGCTGGAGCGTAAGGATACGGCCTTCAAGGAAGGCGAGTTCTATCTGTTGGTCATCTCCACGCTGGTTGGTATGAACTTCATGGTAAGCTCCAACAACTTCTTGTTGTTCTTCCTCGGCCTTGAGTTGGCCTCGGTGCCAATGTCCACCCTTGTGGCTTTCGACAAATATCGTCATAACTCTGCCGAAGCAGGTGCTAAGTTCATCCTCACGGCCGTGTTCTCATCAGGCATCATGCTCTATGGCATCAGCTTCCTGTATGGCTCTACCGGCACGCTTTACTTCGAGGATATGGTTGGAAAGATCACCGCTTCGCCTATGAATATCATTGGCATGGTGTTCTTCTTTAGTGGACTAGGCTTCAAGATCTCTCTTGTGCCATTCCATTTCTGGACCGCCGATACATATCAGGGTGCACCAACAACAGTTACCGGCTATCTGAGTGTTATCTCTAAGGGTGCCGCCGCCTTTGCGTTGTGCGCCATCTTGATGAAGGTTTTTGCTCCGATGGTAATATACTGGCAATATATGTTGATGATCGTCATCGTACTTTCCATCACCATTGCCAACCTCTTTGCTATCCATCAGACAGACCTCAAACGCTTCATGGCCTTTAGCTCTATCTCTCAGGCAGGATATATCATGCTTGCCGTGGTAGGCAATTCAGCCATGGGTGTAACGGCTTTGGCTTATTATATCCTTATTTATGTGGTAGCCAACCTTGCCGTCTTCACCATCATCTCTGCCGTTGAGGAACACAATGATGGTACCGTACGCATCGATAGCTACAATGGATTCTACCAAACCAACCCACGCTTGTCATTCATCATGACCATCGCGTTGTTCTCTCTTGGTGGTATTCCTCCATTTGCCGGTATGTTCTCCAAGTTCTTCGCCTTCATGGCCGCCGCCGAAGGTGCACAGATCACCACCGCTATGGGAGCAACCATCTATGCGGTAGTACTTATTGCCTTGGTCAACACGGTCATCAGTCTTTACTACTATTTGCTCATTGTCAAGGCAATGTTCATCAAACACAATGAGAACCCACTCCCGACCTTCAAGAGCCACTTCAACACAAAGTTGGCTTTGGCCATCTGCACATTGGGCATCGTAGCCTTCGGTGTAGTAAGCTACGTATACGATTGGATCTATACGGCAGCTATCTAAGTCTCAAACCTTAATCTATTTAAAGATTTCTCATCCCTCGATTGTCCATTTATGGACACTCGAGGGGTGAGTCTTTTTAGGTGTGCCAATATTCATAGCTCATGGTAGAGCTATGAATATTGGCATAATTGATTTTGCTTGCAAAAGAGCGTAGTGGAGCGACACATCCTTTCAAGTTGTATCTCGTTATATCATCTGGTAGATACATTATTGTCAATAATATTCATCCAGATATTCTTTTGATTTCAGAAATACTATGCAATGGCATCATTCAAAAATCGAGGAGAATGTTGCGTTTGATATACTAATGGCAGGTAAAACCATGGATGGTTATCGATCGCTTTGCGATTGATGCCTAATTGACTTATATCAGATTTAC
>DHOP01000077.1 GCA_002407775.1 Prevotella sp. UBA5387 | reverse complement strand
AAGTAAATTTAGGCATAGTCAAAGACCCTTACCATGACAGCTTGTTGTTTCAGTTTATTTACGCTTATCACATGCCATTGTTCATGATGGTCAGTGGGTTCTTCTTAGGAAAAAGCCTTCAACAGCCCTTCGGACAGTTCTTTCACAAACGCTTCATACAGCTGATAGTCCCCATCCTGACGTTTGGCTCCTTGTTCTTTCTCTTCCGGAATACGTTGTATTGCTATGTCACAGACGCGCGGCCTGTATCGCTGATGTCTGTTTTTACAGGTAACGACATGTGGTTCTTGCGATATTTGTTCGGCTTATTGATGATCGCATATATTAGTAAACGCATCTTCAAGAATACGCTGGTGGCTGCATTATTGCCGATGGTGTTATTGTTTTCGCTGACCAGAAGCGGAATTTTCAGGTTATACCCCTATCTTTGGGCAGGCTATTGTTTTGCCGCTTACAATGAAAGCCTTATGTTAAAGGGCAAGCGGAACATGCTTATCAGCATGGCAGTGTTTGTCGTTAGCCTTTGCTTTTGGAAGGGGGACTATGATGCAAGTTTTAGATTTGTCTATTTCTCGCCCACGTTGAGGTTCGACATGGAGCATGCATTCTATGTCTTTGTCCGTCTGATGGTAGGTTTGTCGGGAAGTTTAACCTTCCTTTTTCTCTTCCAGTATTTGTCAGTTGCGATGCCTCTCAACAAATTCACAGCCTATGCTTCAGGGGTTGGCAGGCACACCTTGGGCATCTATTGTGTGCAAGTGTACTTGTTGGAGTTTGGCTTGGGGCATCTCAAGCCGCAATTCGAGCAGGTGGACAACGTAGTTTTTCAGGTGCTCTTTGCCGTTATCTTATTGGTTGTTTTCAATTTTATCGTGGCATGTCTTGAACGAAATAGATGGACAGCCCTATTATTCTTGGGACGTGAAAAAGCCTTCGCTAAGGTTTGAAAACACCTATCTCACCTTATTTGGGCGGCTATCGGTATGATGTAACTCATTGAGGAAAGGAATAAAAAAACTAAATCCCCATCTCTCCTTTTGGGAGATGGGGATTTGTGCTAACCTAAAAACTAATCTTAAATCTACCTTAAATCACTAACAACCTAATGAATACCTAAAAAAACTAATCTTAAACCTAAAAACTAAAAACCTATATGAAACAATCTACTAACTTTAATCCTATTGAAAATTGTCAATGTTGGAAGTGCCTTCACAGGAACCTTGTTTCCTTTTGACAATGCAAAGTTAGGGCGAAATATAAGACCCGACAACTATTTTTGCCATTTGTTAGGCAAAAATGGTGTTTTCTTGACCTATATCAACAAATTGTGTGCGAGCACAAAAATACGTCAAACGCTTTTCTTGTCTACCAAATAGAGATTATCTCTGTTTGTTTGTGTTTATGTAAGTAGCTAACATATAAGTAAATACAACATAAGTAGCGACAAAAAAGTGTAAAGTTAACTTACAATATGCCCGTTTTTCTGGCTTCTTCAGACTGTTCAAAACGAATTGTCGTGATATTTCTTTGAATGGAACAAGAAATCTTTATGATTTTATCGTATTAGCCTATTCACTTCTCCAAATTTTATCTTTCACCTAAATAATAAGATATATGTTTGGATGTACTATGGTGTTTTCTAAGAGAGACAATGGCAAATAAGGTCGGTTTAGGCTCAACAAAGGACAGTAAACCCAAATAAAACTATTCTGAGAAGATAGATATAGAGTATATGATTATAGCCAATAATAAGAACCGTTAAAACAGTATTGGTAGCATATGCATCGAAGATGCTACCAATACTGATGAAGTATGCAGTATATAAAGAGAATTTGTTATTATGTGATGAGAATAAAATTTCGCTGCAAAAAGTTACTGTTACATAGTTAGAGAACTTGTATGAACAAACTCTTTCATAGCATTTGTGTTGTCATGGTTGTACAGTAAGATGATAATCTCCTGATCCAAATGTCTTCCTTTCTCCATTTGGGAAGTGGAGTTCAGCCGTAGTATTAGCTGGAATGGTTACACTCCACACAATATAACCACCCTCGCGCTTCCACGAACTCTGCACGTTGCCGTATGTAGAGGCATGGGATGCCTCCACGCCGGCACAAGCTTTGACACTGAAATCGGGTGCTAGGATGATATGTTTGAAGCCTGGTTGTTCTTCACTACTTCTTATTCCACCCATATATTCGTAGCACCAGGGCAGTAAATCTCCTAACAACATCACATGGTTCCCGCTGTTCATAGAGGGATTTGCGGTATTTCCGTTCCATAGTTCCCATATCGTTGTCGCATCTTGCCCAATCATATAACCCCAACTTGGGTACTTTGTAGTCGTGGCAATGCGCCATGAAATATCTCCGCGTCCAATGGATGCGAGATATCGCATGAGCCATTGGATGCCTATCACTCCACAACTTTGCTTGTAGTCGTTGGTTTCCACAATGGTCTTGATGAGGGTTTCTTTAACTCCTTCTATTTTCTCTTCAGGTACCACGTCCATTGCTAAAGCCATGAGATTGGCTGTAACAGTAGAATTAGAATAAGTGTTTTCATGTAGGAAAGTAGCATTGATGGCATCCCTTGTGGCCTTTGCCTCATGCTCATAGTATTCTTGATCATCTGCGAGCTGCATCATTTGGGCATATCGTGTCATCTGTTTACAGAGATAATAGTAGTAACAAGATGATATAAGTTGTCCGTCAGTGATTCGCGAGGAGTCTTTGGTGTGAATGATTTTGAGTTCCTCTGGTGGTACGCACCAGTCACCATAGCGATCATAAGTGATAAGACCGGCTTTGTAACTCTTGTTCCTAACAAAGCGTAACCATCTGTCGATGTTACCATAAAAACGGACGATGACACGACTATCGCCATATTGCCTATTGAGCATCTCGCAGGCAAAAGGCAGTACGGCAGGCCATGTAATGTTGCTATTGTATAGTCGCCAGTAAGCCGGCATTACGTCCGAGAGAGCCCCATCGGCCCTTTGCGCATCTGCAAAGTCCTGTAGCCATTTGGCATAGAGTGGCCACACATCGAGAGTATAGCTCTCGCCCAAGCATCCAGTGGTGCGGTCACCTGTCCAGGGCATGCGCTCATCGCGTTGCGGGCAGTCCATGGGCATGCCCTTATAGTTGCTTCTAATGCCTCTATAAGCAGCGTCAACGATAAGGTTCAGCGTGTCGTTGTTCAAGAAATGAATGCTGTTTCCTTGGCTTGATAGGTTGTCTGACAACAGCAATCGCTCCACGTCATCAGCTCCTAGACTATCAACACCGGTCACTTCGGCATAACGAAATCCGAACCAAGTGAATTCCGGCGACCATGTGTTGATAGTCCCATCCGACACATAGAGTGCCGTGCCCTGTGCCGACCGCAGATTGTCGGTATAGAGTTGTGTGCCATTTTCCTTCAGCAACTCTGCATGTCTAATACGCACAGTGTCACCTTTGGCAGCTCGGATGCGAAGCTTTACAACGCCTGCAGAGTTAGTTCCGAAGTCGATGAGATATCGATTGCCTATGCGATTGATGCTCAATGGTCGGTTGGTTTCATACACGATGATGGGTTCGGTCATACTGCCTCGCATCGTGCCCCCAGGCGCACTACACAACGTGGCAGGCACCCATGTGTTGTCGTCAAATCCTGCAGAAGTCCAATCAGGCATACTCAGGCGACTATCAAAAAGCTCTCCATCGTAGAGATTGCTATATCGTAGAGGTCCCTCGGTGCACATCTTCCAACTCCTATCAGTTGCTATGGTCTCTCGCCACCCGTCCTCATACTCCACGATGAGGTCTAGTCGTAGTCGAGGCAAGCCGTATGTTGTCCTGACGTTGGCCTCGAATTGTTGTCTCGGCGCAAAATAATAGCCTGCTGCAACCACTGCTCCGATGGTATTTTGACGACCAATCAACGAGGTCACGTCGTAACTATTGTAGGCTACGCTCTTGGTAAAGTCGGTAGGTGCCGGGGTGAGCCAGTCTCTGCCCACACGTTGTCCATTGATGTATAACGCATAATAGCCGAGGCCAGACACGTGTACATAGGCTCGTCTCACTTTGTTACGTGCCCCAAACTCCTTGCGAAAATACCTACCTGTGCATCGACTAAGCTTGCCGTCATAATCATTGGGTTGCAACGAGTCAGTGCCTATCCACTGACCTTGCCAGTGCTCGTCACCCATTATACCAGTGCTCCAACTTGCTGATACGCTCCATTTCGAGTTTCCCTTATTGGTCCATGTACGCACTTTCCAATAATAGGTGGTGTTGGGTTCCAGGGGTTTGCCGATATAAGCCACGTGTTGTGACTGGTCTGATCTTACTTTTTGACTGTCCCATACATCACCGATGCCGTTGTCTAGCTTATCTTGTGAGGAGGCAACGAGCACGTGATAGGCTTTTTGTCGTACGTCCTTTTGGTCGGACTGTATCTGCCAGCCAAAGCGCGGCGATGGCTCATCGAGTTCTTGAGGTGCCGTTCGTCCCTCAATGGTGAGCTTTCCGAAGCCCACTTTGCTCATGCTTTCGACAGGCATTGTCAGAAGCAATACACACACTATCAAGATATTATTCCATGTTGATTTCATTGCGTCAGTAGGTATAATTAGCAGTGACAAAGGTAGGGAAAATCACAGTTTACGACATGGGATTTTTGCTTTTTCATCTTAGACATTTAACAATCGTAATATAAATGAGTTCATAGATAGGAATTAACGTTATCTCTTAACCATTTAAATAATTGTGTTGTATTTTTAAAAAGTATCAAATGTACATTCATTCTTATTTTTTTGTCATATCTTTGCAATTGTCCTAAAAGAACCACTGATAGCACTTTACGACATGAACAAGCTAACATCATCGTTTCTCATAGCCACGGCGACATGGGTTGGAGCATCCGCACAGACTGTGATCACTAAGGATCAAGCCCGCACAATGTACACAACATATGCGCCGACGCGTGTAAGCGTGCATGACCCTTCTGCGGTCTGGGATGCTCAGAGCGCTCAATATTATATATTTGGTACTCATCGAGGGCAGGCAAAGACTACCGATCTTTATCACTGGACCATGCAGTCGCCGTCTGTGCCATGGGGCATTCCTAATGGCTCTGGTGGGGTAGACATAGTGGCAAGCACCACAGCTTTTAATACACCACAGGTGAAGCAGGTAAACAAAGGTGGTGTCATGGTGGATCTTCCGCCATTCAATGCACAATATTGGGCATCTCAAGCCAGTACCAATTATGATATCAATGGTAACCTCTGGGCACCTGACATCATCTACAATAAGGCCATGGGCAAGTGGTGTCAGTATCTGAGTGTCAACGGTGACAATTGGGCATCCAGCATTGTGATGCTCACCGCTGACAAGATTACAGGACCTTACGTTTATCAGGCACCCGTCGTCATCTCTGGATTCAATGGCACCAATACCAACAGCTATAAGTCCACAGATCTCGAAATCGTCCTTGGCACGCAGGCGTCATTGCCAAGTCGCTATGCCAAAGGTAGTAGTTGGGGCACCACTTGGCCCAACTGTATCGACCCATGTGTGTTCTATGATGCCAACGGCAATCTTTGGATGACCTATGGATCGTGGTCTGGAGGTATCTTTTCGCTTCAGCTCGACGAGCAGACAGGGTTGCGCGACTACAACGTGAACTATCCTCTGGTAGGCGCAACCAATAATTATACTTCAGACCCTTATTATGGTAAGAAGATAGCAGGTGGCTATTATGTCTCAGGCGAGGGGTCCTATGTGCACCATGTTGGTAACTATTACTATCTCTTTGTCACCTATGGTGGACTTGATTCGAAGGGTGGTTACGAGATGAAAGTATTCCGCTCACAGAATCCTGATGGTCCTTTTGTAGCCCCTAACGGTACGAGCGCGGTTTATTCTTCCTATCAAATGAATTATGGTCTTACCGGTATCACTTTAGGCGAGAAGATCATTGGCGCTTACGATGATTGGGGATTTATGACTGTTGGTACAAAGGGCGAACTTTCTCAGGGTCATAATTCTGTCATCACAGATGCCACAGGGCGCACACTCTTGGTGTATCATACACGTTTCAATGACGGTACAGAAGGCCATCAGGTGCGCGTTCACCAGTTGTTCTCCAATCAAGATGGGTGGCTGGTAGCTGCTCCGTTTGAGTTCACCGGAGAGACTTTGACCGATGCCGACGTGTCCACTAGCCAGCGTTTCAATGCTCAACAAGTAGCGGGAAGCTATCAGGTCATGATTCACAAACAGAAGATGGATTACGCCAATCAAGAGGTGGTGCGTCCCGTGACGATCACACTTAACACTGATGGTAGCGTGAGCGGTACTTACACAGGAACATGGAGTCTCGTCGATGGCACGTCATACATCAATCTTACGGTGGCAGGCCTTACTTACAAGGGTGTGGTGATGGAGCAGCAAATGGAACCAACGACCATCAAGGCTCTTGCCTTCAGCGGTATGAACAGTGCTGGTACTTGTATTTGGGGATATAAGATGCAAGCTCCTTATCTACTTGCTTACACAATCAATAAATATATGCCGGTTAAGGATGGTGATATCATCGATCACAGTATTGACCTCACGGGCTTTGCTCCTGATGGTGTGCAGGCAACATGGACATCGTCCAATTCAGCAGTATTGTCCCCAACAGGCGACTATAGTGCGGCGACTATGACTGCCGACACGATGCCAACTGACCTCACGGTACGTCTCAATGCCGGTATTTACGAGTTTAGAGACACTATCAATGTTAAGATTGTCAGGTCTCAGTCCGACTATTGGACGGGTGCTCAGGCCTATTATCCATTCGATGCCTCACCTATTGTCAATGCCTTCAACACCGATCAGACATTTTCTCCTCTCCAAAAAGGTACTGCGGCTGTGCCACAACTTGTGACTGATAACGAACGCAGTGGTAAAGTGGTACACACTAATTTTGGTGCAGCAGGACAGGAGAGCTATTTGCAAACACTCAATCCGCTATTGGGTTCTGTGCTCAAAGATGGTTCCACCGTGTCGTTCTTTGTCAAGCTTCCCACGGCTAATTCATGGGATGACTTGTTTAGTTTCTACAATGCATCGACCAGCAAACGTCTCTATATGACAGGCAATACTTATATAGGCTATAATAATGGCACGGGGAACTGGATCGATCTGAATTATCCCACCAACATCACTACTAATAATATTCCCGTTGGGCATTGGACGCTTGTCACGTTTACGATATCGCGTACAAATGGACTGAAACTTTACATTGATGGGGTTGAACGAGCTATCTCCTATGCTAATGGTTCACAAGGGGGGGCAACCATCTCTTCGGTCTCCGCCTTTAATTTCGCGGAAGTGGTGGATCATGTGCAGTCTTGTCCTACCATGTTCCTAGGCTATGGGTCTTTCTGGGGTTCTACTGATGCTTACTACGATGATCTGATGGTCTTTAATCGCCCGCTATCGGCTTCTGATATTCGTGCCCTTAGTGCTGCCGAAACTGCTGGCCACGACTTTACGGGTATTGAAACCATCAAGACAACACGTCCTTCAGTTAACGACGCAAATATCTACAATCTCAGTGGACAGCGTGTTGGAACAAGTACAGATGGTCTGCCTCGTGGCATCTATATTCGCCAAGGAAAGAAGTTTGTAGTGAAATAAGTCCTGGTGATGAAGCTACTTTTGTCCCTTATGCTTTTTATTGTCTCATGGTCTAGTGGTCATGCTCAATCATTGACTACACAAGATACGCCCCGCTACAACCTCACTGATGACGGGTCGGCCTACATGGTGGGCTTTCTCGCACCGCATCCCAATGGTCAAGCGGTAGTGGTCTTCCCCGGTGGAGGATATGCACAGACTACACTTGACAAGTATTATGTATGGGCTACGTTCTTCAACAGGATAGGTGTGTCTCTTTTTGCCGTGAAATATCGCATGCCTAATGGTGATCATACAATACCTATGACAGATGCTGCAAAGGCTCTGCAAACCGTCAATGACAGTGCTGTAGCCTGGCACATATCACCCAATGGCATAGGAATTATGGGTACGTCCGCAGGTGGTCATTTGGCATCGACCATGGCCACGCAGGCCCCATTGACCATAAGACCCCACTTCCAGATACTTCTCAGTCCTGTCATCACGATGGGCAGGGTGGGAGCACATAATGGTTCAGTGGAGCGTTTCTTGGGTAACGAAGTCACAAGTGACAAGGCGCGTAATCAGTATTCTAGCGAACTCAATGTAGATTCGCTCACCCCTCCCGCTATCATCTTTGTCAGTGCAGACGACAGGACCGTACCCCCGACCCAAAATGCATTGGCCTATTACAAAGCTATGATTGATGCTCGTCGCCCTGTCTCGCTTCATGTCTACCCCGACGGAGGTCACAATGGTACAAGTATATTCACTTTTCGTTACCATGCCGCCATTGAGTCCGAATTGTCGGCTTGGCTAGAAGCCATGAGACAATGAAAGGAAAAGTTGTCTGAGATGAAAGTCGTCAATTCCTGAGGCTGCATCGGTGGGTTTTTGAAGCGTTTGTTGTGAAATCATACTAAAACCTTTATGGGTTTTTCTTATGATTTTTCTTGACACGTGATTACTATCTTTTGACGCTGCGATTAGTATCCTTTGGCACTGCGTTTACTATCCTTTCGCAGTGCGTTTAAGGCCTAAACGCGACGCGATTGCTACCCGATCGCACTGCCATTCGGCATCAATCGCAAATCAGACTCATTTCAGCCGTATTTCAGAGTCGATTGATGCATAAAACGCAGGTAATTTATTTCATGATTTTCTCCGTTTTTCCACTCTGTCCTTATCCAAAATTCGAATTAAGAGAAATAATCTTGACAGTGTATCATACAACTGACCTGAATGTTAATTTGTGAACTTAGAGAAGTGGGTCACCTCTCATAATTCGTATTCATCTTCTGTTCCTTCCCTCTATCCTGATTATTTTTTTTCCAGAAGTTTGCTGGATTTATGGATAATTTTGGCATTTATGGCCAAAGAAACGTATTTTTTTGTAACCACTTAACCTATTGGCGGAATTAATTTAGTGCATA